>URQQ01000017.1 GCA_900549995.1 uncultured Lachnospiraceae bacterium
AAGAACCAAAAGACAGAATGTTTGACTATACGCCATATCTGGAAAAAGAAAATGAACAGCTGAAAGGCAGAAAGTACCAGAGGGATGAACAGTTCTTTAACGAATACCTGAAGACAAAATTTGAACCGGCCAGACTATCAATGGGATCTCAGTCAGACAGTGTGGCAGCGAAAAGGTTTGAAAAATGCCTGACAGCAAAAGAGAAGAAAATATTACAGGATTTGAAAACAAAGAGCAGACAGAATTTAATGCCGGTGATGATATCTCTGTATGCCATTTATTGTGCAAAAATACAGAGCTGTGACAGGATTGCGTTTGGGAGCCCCTGCTTTAACCGGGAGAATGAAAAAGAAAGAAAGACTATGGGTGCTTTTGTAAATATGCTCCCATTTGTTATGGATGTGAATGGAAATGATATTTTTTCTGATCTGTGTGAAAGCGCGGCATTTACTTCACTGCAGCTGCTGCGCCATCAGAGATTTCCATATCAGGAAATCCAGAAGATCGCAAAAGAAAAGCATGATTTGACAGAGAAACTTTATCATATCATGTTTAATTTCATTCCGATGGAATTCGAAGAATTAGATGCAGTGTGGATGGACAACGGAACCAGTCAGTATGAATTATGTATAAATGTGACGGAATGTTATGAAGGAGATATCCGGATTGCCTATGATTATCTTCCTGAAATATGTACGGAAAAGGAAATAAAAACAATACATCAGGCGATTTTTTTGATTGCTGAGCAGATATTGGAAAAACCGCAGATTTCGTTAGAAGATATTTCGATCATCAGTCAGAAAGAGAAAAAGCAGATAGAGAAATTTAACAGTACAGAAGTGGAGTATGATCCACGTCTGACCGTGGGGCAGATGTTTGAAAAATTCCGTCAATCAGAGGAAACGGCAGTGGTATGCCAGGATACATCTATATCATACCGCCAGCTGCATCTGGTCAGTGATCAGATTGCAAGGGCACTGCGTGCAGATGGGATCGGGCCAAATGATGTAGTCGCGCTGTGTATGAAACGCAGTGTTGATTTTATCTGTGCAGTTTTTGGAGTTGTAAAATCGGGGGCAGCTTTCTTGCCGATGGATTTGGAGTGGCCCAAAAACAGAAGAGAATATGTGTTGGAAAACAGTCAGGCGGTATATACAATTACGGACAATAATTTTGAAAAATTAAAAGGCCTGGCTTTAGATACGCAGCATGAGATTCCGGTTGAGGGAAAACCAGATGATTTGTGCTACGTAATCTATACTTCTGGTTCAACAGGAAAACCCAAAGGGGTGATGTTAACTCAGCAAAACGCTGTGAATTTTTCACAGCCTCTAAAATATAATTATCTGGTAAAAGAAATCAATGATAAGTGCAAGACAGTGCTCTCTATGGGGAATCTGGCGTTTGACATCTCTATCAGTGAATATTTTCCTGCCCTTTTAAATGGGAAAACATTGATCCTGGCGGATGAGAAAATGCTTTCTTCGATTGAAAGTATGACAGAAGCTATCCGAAAGCACCAGGTTGACTGTCTTCAATGTACACCGTCGAGATTGCTGCAATATCTGGAAAATGACAATTTTGCATCATCCATGAAGCAGATGAAAGTGATTATGGCTGCTGCAGAGGTGTTTCCGCAGACATTGTCAAAGAAACTGTCAGAGATTTCAACGGCGGTTTTGATGAATGGATATGGGCCGACAGAGACTACAATGGGTGCGTCTTACTCCTATGTATCCGGTGATAAGATTACCATTGGCAAACCAATTTCCAATG
The DNA here is from genome assembly GCA_900549995.1 of uncultured Lachnospiraceae bacterium. Classification (GTDB taxonomy): domain Bacteria; phylum Bacillota; class Clostridia; order Lachnospirales; family Lachnospiraceae; genus UMGS1251. The sequence continues at coordinate 1,777 of URQQ01000017.1, forward strand.
TTTCCATGTACATTATGAACCGCTATGGGAATATTCTTCCTGTTGGAAGAGTTGGAGAACTTTGTATTGGCGGAAAAGGAGTTGGAAAGGGGTATCTTGGACTGCCGGAAATGACAAAAGAGAAATTTCTGAATACCAGAGAGTATGGCAGAATTTACAGAACCGGAGATTTTGCATGTCTGAATTCAAAAGGGGAACTTGAGTTTTACGGCCGTATGGACCAGCAGGTAAAACTGCGCGGCCTTAGAATTGAAATTTCGGAAATCGAGAATGTAATTCTTTCATATCCAGGGATCAGCGGTGCTGCTGTAAAAATCTGGGGTGAAGGCAAAGATGCATGGCTGTGCGGGTATTATGAGGCTGAAAATCCGCTGGATGAGGATGCGCTTACAAGTTACCTTTCAGATCATCTGACTTACTATATGATACCGTCGATGCTGTATCACATGAAAGAAATTCCAAAGTCATCTGCAGGAAAGACAGATTACAAAAATCTGCCGGCTGTAGAGCAGACCCAGGAAATTATTTCCTGTGGGACAGAGACGCAGGAGAAGCTTTACTCTATTTTAAAAGAGGTTTTGCATACGGAAGCCTTCGGTATCCGTACGAATTTATTCCAGGCAGGTCTGACTTCACTTCTGGTCTTAAAGCTGAACAGCATGATTATGGAAGCGTTTGGTGTGGAACTTAATTCCAATGAACTGATGCGTAATCCAACAATTCTTGGGATAGAAGGCTTATTAAACAGCCGCAAAGAGGCAGAAGAACCTCAGACTGCACCTGTAGGAGCAGGAAATGCGCAAGAGTATCCTTTGCTGGGCAGCCAGCTTGGAATTTGGATGGAAAGTGAAACAAAACAGGATGAGTATCAATACCACATCCCTGTCTGCTTTCAGCTGTCTTCCAACATTGTTCCGGAAAAACTTCAGAAGGCAGTAAAAGAGGCCCTGAAATGTCATCCATATTTATTTTCATATTTTTCAAAAAACGGTGTACAGTATCCAGGGCAGGCAGTGCTGAAAAGACGGCATGTGGAAGATCCTCTGGTAACTTTAGAATATCGTGAGGAGCCACAGAATGTCGAATTTGTGAAGCCTTTTTATGTAACAGAACCAGATCTGTACCGGGCCGGAATTTATTATAATGAGAATGAAGTGTGCTTTTATCTTGATGTCCATCATATTTTGTGTGACGGGCAATCTATGAAAATTTTGTTAAGGGATATAGACCGGGCATATCATGGGGAACGACTGGTACAGGAAAAGCATGACAGTTTTGCCTACGCACTGGAAGAGGCAGCAAAGGATCAAAGCGTCAGTCAGGAGATATCTGACTACTATGACAGGTTATTCAAGGGGGCAGAACAGGTCAGTCATCTGCGCGCTGACAGAAATGATCCTGTTCATGAAGCTTTAAGTCTTGTGTTGGAACTTAAGCAGCAGACAGTGGAAGAAATGCAGCAGTTTACCAGAAAGCATGCGGTTTCATTGGGGAACTTTTATCTTTCAGCAGTGGAAGTAGTTCTCTCAAGATATACCCGTACGGGAGATATTATTCTTGCAGCGGCAGAAAGCGGACGTTCCTTTGCGCGTTATGAAAGTACGGTGGGAATGCTGGTGAAAACGCTGCTTCTTAGGCAGAGGATAGACGCGTCAGATACAGTGACCAACCTGATGCAGAATGTGGGACAGAATCTATATGAAAATATTGCCCATGACAGGATTCCTTATGCCCGGCTTACAGGAAACTATGGGCTTGTTCCGGAGATTATGTTTGTATATCAGAATCAGAATGTAGAAGATCTATGCTTTCTGGAGGAAAATGCCAAAATGCAGTCTCTGGTAAGTCAGGTAAATGCCAGAGCAAAATTCCCGGTCAGTTTTGATATTTCTGAAAATAAAATCCGTCTGGAATATGACAAAGGAATTTATTTAAGAAAATCAATGCAGATTTTATTAGATGCCGTTTGGGAAACAATCAAGGCTTTTTTGAAAAATCCGCAGAAAAAAATAGAAGATATTGTCATTGCGTCTGAAACAGAACGGCAGCAGATCTGTCAGTTTAATCATACGGAAGACAGTTTTCCTGAAAGTGAGACCATTGTGTCGGCATTTGAGAGGGCAGCTGCGGAACATAAGAATGAGACAGCAGTCTATGGAATTGATGGCGAACTGACATTTGAGGAACTTTCCAAACGATCCAACCGTATCGCGAATGCCCTGGCTGCTCGGGGAGTAAAAAAAGAAGATATTGTCATCGTACAGCTGAAAAGGACAACCGATATTATATGTGCCATGTTCGGAGTGCTGAAAGCAGGAGCCGCTTATCTGCCGCTGGATATTGAGAATCCGGCGGAAAGGGTGGACTACATAAAACAAGATTCGAATGCCGCATTCCATATTCAGGCTGATAATATAGGAGAATTGCTGTCAGAAACAGATGATAAATATAAAGATGCCAAAATCAATGGTTCAAATCTCTGCTATTGTATATATACTTCTGGTTCAACCGGAAAGCCAAAAGGCGTGCTCGTGGAACATGGGAATGTTTTGAACTATGCGCTCCCGCTGCAGTACAATCATCAGATACATACAATCGTAGAGGAATGCAGCGTTTCTGTCGCAGTAGGGAATCTTGCATTTGATATTGCGGTAGCGGAAATTTACCCATTTCTACTGTGCGGAAAGCCAGTGATCCTTGCTTCTGAGGAACAGATATCAGACGCCAGAAAACTTGCTTCTGTGATTCGAAAGTATCAGGCAGATTTTATTTTGTGCACACCGACCCGTCTGCTGCAATATTTGGAAGAACCTCTGTTTGCGGAGGTGATGGCTGACTTTAAGAGCGTGTCGGCTGCAGGAGAGGCTGTCAGCAGTGAGTGGGTGAGAAGACTCCGGGAAGTGACAACGGCAAGATTATATAATGGATATGGACCCACAGAAACAACAGCAGGATGTACGTTTAAGGAAATCGTTTCGGATGAGATTAATATAGGATCACCGATTTCGAATGTAAAAGCCCATATTCTGGATACATGTCTGAAGCCTGTTCCAATTCAGGTTCCAGGGGAACTTTGTATTACAGGAAGGGGAGTTGCAAGAGGCTATCTGAATCAGCCGGAACTCACCAGGAAAGCCTTTATAGAGACGGAAGAAGGCAGGATGTACCGTACAGGAGATATTGTTTACTGGACAGAAAATGGTGAAATTCAATACATTGGCAGAGGAGACGGTCAGATCAAACTGCGGGGACTGCGTATTGAGCTGGGTGAAATTGAGGCGGCAATTTCTGATTATCCGGGAATTCATTCCTGTGCGGTGCTGGTCAATGGGACAGGAAACCAGGCTTTGTTATGTGCTTATTACACAGCTGAAAGTGAGCTGGATGCAGCAAGTCTGAAACAGGAATTGGGCCTGAAACTTGCGGAATATATGGTTCCTTCTGTATTCGTCTATCTGGAGCAGATGCCGATGAATGAAAACGGCAAGATTGACACCAAATTGCTTCAGAAAATCGAGATAAAACAAGAAAAGACAGCCTGCAAAACCGAAACCCAGAGACAGATTTTTTCAATTCTTTCAGAAATTCTGGGAACGGAAGACTTTGGTATCACTACAGATCTTTATCAGCTTGGGATGACTTCTTTGTCAGCCATGAAAATAAACAGCAGACTGACAGATTTGTTTCTTGTAGAGCTGTCTTCCAAAGATATTATGAAGCATTCTACGGTAGAGGAACTGGAAAAACTGGTTTTAAGCGCACCAGGGATAGAGGATGGAGCCGGAGAAACGCAGGAATTGTATCCTCTGACAAAAAGTCAGATGGGTATTTATACAGAATATGATAAAGACAGAAATTCAGTCAGCTATAACATGCCTACACTGCTGAAATTTGATAAAAATATCAATATTGACAGACTTTTACAGGCGCTTGAAACGGCAGTGGAAGCACACCCTTATTTAAAATCTTACATTGTAAAACAAGACAGTGATCTCTACCTCAGGCGTAACGAAGAAGCCGGCGTGGCAATCGGGAGAAAAGAGATTGACGGGCAGGAATTTGAACAAAAAGAAGTGACTTCTGAGATCGAGATACAGGGAGAAAGGCTGATCCGCCCATTTGTGTTAGAAAAAGGACCGCTGTACCGCCTGGAAGTATACGAAGGGCCAGAGGCAGTTTATCTGTTTATGGATTTTCATCACATTTTATTCGATGGTTTATCCAATGCAGTCTTTTTGGAGGATGTAAAAGCTGCATATGAAGGACATCCGGTACTTCCTGAGATTCAGGATGCCTTTACTTTTACGCAGAAAGAATTACAGGAGCAGGCGAAAGAGAAAGCACATACGTATTTTCAGAATATGTTTGCAGACGTAGAAGAAGGAAGCAAAGTATTTTTTGATTATCCGGATCAGGGGAAAAATCATGCTGGATATTATATAAGAAAGATACCAGAAGAAATGCTTGACAAGATGAATCAGTTTGCGGCAGAACAAAGGGTTACACCGGGAAGTCTTTTATTGTCTGCATTTTTATTCACAGTGGCAAAGTATGGCAGAAATCACCGTGTTGCGGTGGGAACAGTGGAAAATGGGCGTGAAAAATCAGGATACCAGCGTTCTGTCGGAATGTTCGTACGAACGATACCGCTGTGTGTGGAACTGAACAAAGAGGAACTGGCCGGCCAGTATATTAAAAGGGTGCACAGAACAATGCTGGAAGTATCGCAAAATGCCAGCTATACGTACACCGATTTTGCCGATGAGTTTGGAATGAATTTGGATACACACTTTGTATATAATGAGAATCTGCAAACAGAGATGCGGTTAGAAGATTCTGAAGCAGAGGAGATTCCGGTGTTACTAAAGGATGCTAAATTTGCTCTGACTTTCTCTGTATCGGGAGATATTTGTCAGATAGACTACCGCAGTGATTTGTATGAGGAGAATACAATCTGTAAATTTACAGACAGTGTTCTGCATTGTCTGGATATGTTCATGACAGCCGAAGGGACGGAATTAGAACATCTTTCACTTGCGAAAGAGGAAGATCTGGAAGCGTACCGTGTATTAAATGATACGGATGTAGAAAATGATCACAGCATGACGATGGATCAGATGTTTTTAAACGCAGTGGAAAAATATTCTGATCGGGCAGCTGTAGTTTGTGGGGAAACAGACGCACTGACTTACCGGCAGTTAGGTGAAGCAGCAGCACGAATTGCGGCAGGGCTGAAAAAAAGAGGAATTGGGAGAGGTGACATCGCGGCTTTCTGCCTGCCAAGAGGAATTGGCGTGATCAAGGCCATCTTTGGAATTATACGTGCCGGTGCGGCGGTTCTCCCCGTTGATATTGTGTGGCCGCAGGGACGTAAAGATTATGTAATAGAAAACAGCGGGGCAAAATTGCTGATTACGGAGGAAGTGCTGGCACAGCTGGAGCTGGAAGACGAGGCAGAGGCTCCGAAACTTCAGGTGACATCAGAGGATTTGAGCTATGTGCTTTATACTTCCGGGTCAACAGGCAAGCCGAAGGGAGCAATGCTGATTCAGAGAAATCTGACTAATTTTCTGAAGCCTCTGGAACATAATTGTCTGGTACGTGAGATGTATCAGCATTGTCAATCAATATTGTCAATTTCCAATATTACCTTCGACATTTCTATCTGTGAGATATTTCCAGCCATATTCTATGGAAGAAAGCTGGTATTTGCAGATGAAAAAGCGTTTGATTCTCCGCGGATTCTGTCGGAGTTTGCAGGCAGACATAAAGTGGACTGTATTCAGGGAACGCCGTCCCGTATCAGCCAGTACATGGAGGAACCTGAATTTACGAAATGCCTGAGAAATGTGAAAGTGATGCTGGTAGCAGGAGAAGCTTTGAACCATGCGTTAACTGATAAAATCAGAGAATATTCAGATACAATGATATTAAATGGCTATGGACCGACAGAGACAACACTGGCAGCTTCCTATCAGTATGTGACGGAAAAGAAAATTACAATCGGGAAGCCGGTTGCCAATGCCAAAATGTATGTTGTGGACCCATGGATGAATCTGCAGCCACAGGGCTGCGTCGGAGAACTTTGTATCGGCGGCTGTAACGTTGGGATTGGTTATATAAAACGGGAAGATCTGACCAGGGAAAAATTCGTGCCGAATCCATTTCATCCAGGCACTCTGTATCATTCCGGTGATCTTGCCAGACTGACGGGGGACGGTGAAATTGACTTCCTCGGCAGAATTGACAGCCAGATTAAACTTCATGGCCTGAGAATCGAACTGGATGAAATTGAGAGCGTGATGTCGTCACATCCATTGGTAACTGCGTGTGCGGTAAAAGTGGCCGGCACCGGGAAAAATGCGTATCTCTGTGGCTATTATATGGCGAAAGAACCTCTGCCGGTGCAGGTACTGCGCGATTATATGGGAAAACATCTGACGTATTATATGCTTCCCACAGTGATGATGCAGCTGGATGTCATGCCGATTTCTACGGCAGGGAAAATCGACCGCCAGAATCTTCCGGAGATAGAGGTCAGCGAAGAGATTGTGCCTTGTGAGACAGCGCTTCAGGAGGAAATTCTGGAAATTGTAAGTCAGGTACTTGGAACTCAGAAGATTGGGATTACGACCGATTTCTTCCGTTTGGGAATGACTTCACTGCTTGCGGTCAAAATAAACACCGGTCTTTATGAGAAATTCGGTGTTGAACTGAGTTCCCGGGATATTCTGAAGAATCATACAGTGGTGCAGTTGGAAAGTCTGATTTTACAAAGGAGTGAAGCAGAAGCAAAAGAGACAGAGATCGAAAAAGCAGAGGAATATCCGCTGACGGAAAATCAGTTAGGGGTTTATGTGGAAACGATAAAGAATCCTCAGGATAAACGTTACCATATGCCGGGGCTGTACCGGATGGATGCGGATGTAGACCGCCAGAAACTTGTTCTTGCATGTAAAAAGGCAGTTGCGGCCCACTCCTATATGAATACCTGTGTAAAGGAGACAGATCATGGGCCGGTGTTCGTAAGAAATGATGAATTCATCCCGGAAATAAAAGTACAATATTCAGAACACCCGGATAAGGAGTATACCTTACAGTCTTTTGAATTGACAAAGGCGCCTTTATATGAGTTTGCCATCTTTTATAATGAGGAGATGACCTGTCTGTATTTTGACATTCACCATATCATTTTTGATGGAGAATCTCTGAGCATTTTTATGGCAGATATTAAAAGGGCATATGAAAATGAAAGTGTAACAAAGGAAGAATATACTGCATTTGATCATGTGATACTGGAACAAAAAAAGAAAGAATTAAAAGCAGATGAGGATCGGGCATACTTTTTGAAGATGTTTTCTGGAGCAGAAAAGGTGAGCAGTGTTCATCAGGATCAAAGGAAAGAATACTGTCCACTGAAAAGAGTGGAAGGAAAAATTTCGGATTCCTGTCAGAAACGTCTGAAAGAATATGCTGTAAATACCGGTGTTACGGCCTCCTCTATCTATCTGGCCGCATTTGCGCTGGTGATTTCCAGACTGACAAGAAAAGATGATGTCATATTTGCCGCGGTGGAAGATGGGAGAGCGGATCAGAGGTTCAAAAACAGTGTAGGGATGTTTGTACGGACACTGCCTCTTTGTATTCAGATAGAAGATACAAAGAGGCTCATTATGTACAGGACGTGCAGAAACTGTTTTATGAGGCAGTGCGGCATGATTCCTATTCCTACGCGAGATTTTCCTCAGAGACAGGATTAGTACCGGAAATTTTATATGTATATCAAAACCGAGATAATGTAGAGGGCACGATGGGAAGTTCGAGTGTCGAAAGCGTTGAAATGCAGGTGGAAGATCAGATGTCCGCAAAGTTTCCAATTACATTAAATGTGAAAGAGCCGGAACTGATTTTGGAATATGATTCTGGAAAATATGCGGAAGAAACGATAAGACAGTTGTATATGGCGCTTGAGACAGTGGTGGAAAAACTGGCAGCAGATGGGACGAAAGAGATCTTTCAACTGTCAATTATGAATGAAGAGCAGCTGCAGCAGATTCAGGAATTTAACCAGACGAAAACGGAGTTTCCGCAGGAAGACACCATCGTTTCCCTGTTTGAAAAACAGGTTGAAAAAACACCGGAACAGATTGCGCTGATAAGTTCTGATCAAAGCCTGACTTACAGAGAACTGAATAAAAGAGCGAATCGGATTGCACATGGCCTTCGGAAAATGCAGGTTGGTTTGGAAGATATTGTGGCAGTGAAGATGAAACGAAGTACGGATGTGCTGGCAGCATTTCTGGGAATTATGAAAGCAGGCGCGGCTTACCTTCCGATAGATGGCAATTATCCGCAGCAAAGAATTGATTATATTATGGAAGACAGTCAGGCAATGCTGATGCTGGACGATGAAAATGTGAAGGCTCTGCTGGAATGCAGCGAAGAAGAAAATCTGAATATACCACTGAACGGCAGAAATTTGTGTTATGTGATTTATACTTCTGGTTCTACAGGAAAACCGAAAGGGGTGCTGGCGGAGCATAGGGGTGTCATGGATTATGCACTGCCGCTGTCGTACAACCTTCATGCAAGAACGATTGCTAAGCGCTGCCATGCGTCACTGGCGATTGGAAGCCTGGCATTTGATATTGCGGTAGCTGAGATTTATCCATTTCTCTTTTCCGGGAAAACAGTGATTCTGGCAGATGACAGGCAGAGTAACGATGTGGTTGAATTAGAGCGTCTGATCACCAGATATCATGCAGATGCACTGTTATGTACGCCATCCAGATTACTTCAGTATCTGGAGTACGAACCGTTTGCCAATGCAGTCAAAGGATTTGCAAGTATTACGGCAGCCGGTGAGGCTGTCCCGAAGGTATGGATGGAAAAATTAAAGAAACTGACTCATGCGAAACTGTATAACGGTTATGGACCTACAGAAACGACGGCGGGCTCTGTATTTTTGGAAATGAACGGAGATTATGTCAACATTGGAAGGCCATTGTCTAATGAGCAGGTGTACATTGTGGATCATCACAGAAATATGCTGCCTGCCGGCATTGCAGGAGAACTGTGTATTGCCGGTTATGGTGTGGCCAGGGGGTATTTGAACCGGCCCCAGTTGACAAAGGAACGGTTTGTTCTGACGCCATACGCTCAGGGCAGAATGTACTGTACTGGTGATATGGCCAAATGGAATGAGCAGGGAGAAATTGAGTTTATAGGGAGGATTGATAATCAGATTAAATATCATGGCTACCGCATTGAACTTGGAGAGATTGAAAAGGTGATGAATGACTATCCTGAGATTGAAAACAGTGCAGTAGTACTGCGTAATGTCAAAGGCAGCCAGTATATGTTTGCCTATTATACAGCAAAACAGCCGCTTAATCATACAGAACTCCGCAATTTCATGGCGTCTGTGCTGCCGGCATATATGGTACCTTCTGCGTTTATGCAGATCGATGAGATGCCTCTGAACCTGAATGCAAAAATAGATAAAGAAGCACTGCCGGATATTGATTTTAAAGGAATGGAACATTATGTGGCTCCGGCCAACGAGAAAGAGTCTGCCCTGTGTGAAGTTTTTGCAAAAATTTTGGGGCTGGACAGAGTCAGTGCAGATGCCAGCTTTTTTGAACTTGGCGGTGATTCTATTAAGGGAATCCAGGTGGCATCCGGGGTGCTGGAATATGGATATCGGATGCAGATGCGCCAGCTGTTTCAGACTCCCAGCGCGCGAGAGATGGCTCCATACCTGACCAGGGCAGGAATTGTAGAAGAAGACAGCGTATCAGGAGAAGCACCTCTGAGCGGAATCCAGACCTATTTCTTTGAATTGGATTTTGAGAATAAACAACATTGGAATCAGTCAGTGCTTTTGGAAGCAAAAGGAAGTTTGGACTACGCAGTGATGGAACATGCACTTCAGGAACTTTGTGAATATCATGATGAACTTCGTGCCAGATTTTATCAGGAAGATGGGAAATGGATACAGGAGATTCAAAAAGCAGGGAAAGGATCGTTTTACCGGTTGACAGAAGCAGATGAGAAAGACGCCAAAATGCAGATGGAAGCAGCGTCTGTGAGCCATTTACTGGACCGTGAAAAATTACATGCAGTGATTCTGAGGGGAACCGGGAGGGATAAGCTGTTCCTTTCGATCCATCATCTGGTCGTAGATACGGTTTCATGGAGAATACTGCTGGCAGATCTGCAGAAGCTTTATCTTGCGGGGCGCAATGCAGGACAGGAAATACTTCCTGCCAAAACGACTTCTTACTTCACGTATACAAAGGCATTGCAAAGTTATGTAAAAAGTGATGCCATATGGGCCGAAAGTGAATACTGGAGACGTGTAATGCAGGAAGAATATACCAGTCTTCCGACGGATGGCCATCTGAATGGAACACGCAGACTGAAGAACCAGCAAAGAGTGTCTTTGGACTTTGACAGAGAACAGACGGACAGGATAAAGAACGCGGCGGCCAGTGGTTATGGAATCCAGATGAATGAGCTTTTGCTGACAGCACTTATGAGTGTTTTGAAGCGGCAGTTTGGAGTTGAAAAAACTTCAATTCTCATGGAAGGCCATGGAAGAGAAAATTTTGATGAAGCGATAGATATATCGAGAACTGTCGGATGGTTTACTGATTTTTATCCAGTGATTCTTACTGGCAGAGAAACCACAGAAGAGACACTCTATTCCATAAAAGAACAGCTTTGCCAGATACCGTCGAATGGGTTTTCCTATGTTGTGCTGAAATATTTTACAGAGCAGGAGTTTCACATTCTTCCGCAGATACAGATGAATTATCTGGGAGAGTTTGATCATAACGCAGGGCAGGAAGAAGAATTCTTTACCAGTCAGTCGATCGAAAATACATATGATATGGATGAAAATAGTCCATGTATGACAAAACTTGCCATTACGGGTTCGATTTTACAGAACTGTCTCTCACTCAGTGTAGAGTACGATCAGATGGAATATCATCAGGAGACGATGGAGCGGTTTATGCAGCTTTACGGACAGGCATTATCTGAAACAGCAGACTTTGTTTTGGAAAAGAATGAAAAGGTATTTACACCGTCTGACTTTGGCTGTGCAGGAATGGACCGGAAGGATTTTCAAAGGATTTGCACACTGGCCGGGAAAGAAAAAGAGATTGAGGTGATTTATCCGGCATCTGAGATGCAGAAGGGAATGCTTTTATTATCCCAGTTTTACCGTGAACAGTCGTACTATCATGAGCAGATGATGCTGGTGCTGCCTTTCCAGGTGAAGGAAGATGAGTTCAAACTGCGGTTAGAGGAGATTTCCCAGAATTATCAGGTACTGCGTTCCATCTTTGCCCATCAGAATATGCGGCAAGTGTATCAGATTGTATTAAAAAACAGTGGCATTGATTACAGATATCAGGATATAAGAAATCTCGGCAAGGACTGGGAACCAGGAAAAGAACTCAGCCGAATACTCAGGACTTATCTGGAAGGATATATGAAAGCAGATCGTTTTCAGGGATTTGATGCTGAAAAAGAAGTGATGTTCCGATGCAGGCTTTTCAGACTGACAAATGAAGCATATGCCGTTTTATTCTCATTCTCGCATGTCATCCTGGACAAATGGAGTATGGATATTCTCTTAAATCAAATCTTTGGGAATGAAAAAGAGAAAATAAGAGATTGTTACGGTGATTATGTGCATTGGTTAAAAGTACAAAACCGGACAAAAGCAACAGAATTCTGGAAAAAACAAATGTCTGGGGCGTTAGATACCAGATTTCCGATGAATGGGCCTTTAAGTGGAAAAGCAGATTATCAAAGCCGCACATGGACGCTCGGCGGGGAGACAGCGGAAAATATAAGACAGCTGTGCCTGGCCAGAAATGTAACAGCCAGCACTGTAATGCAGTGCGCATGGGGAAAAACATTGATGAAGGTACTGGAGACTGACGACGTAAGTTTTGGTTACACCTTCTCTGGAAGACCCGGGGAAATCCCGCATGTGGACGAAATGGTTGGGATGTTTATCAGAACACTGCCAGTGCGGATGAAGAAATCAGCAACCTTGGAAGAAATGCAGCAGATGAACCTGGAAATCGAGCATTACAACTACCTGTCTTCTTCGGAAATACAGCGGACAGCGCATTTAAAACATCCTGCATTCCGGTACTTTATGACGTTTCAGAATACACCAGGGTCAGGGGACAACAACGGAATTTATGAACTCTTTAATTATAACCGGAGTATGAATGACTTTAATATTTTCATTCAGATGGACAGAAAAATTGAAGTTTTGTTTGCGTATGACAGAGATAAATTCAGTGATACATGGATATTAACACTTTCAGATGTATTGCTGCAGATGATTGAGCAAGCAGATAAATACTTATAGAAAGAAAGGAACACAGAATGGACAATAAACAAATCCCGCTTTACGAGGTGACAGCTTATACGAATTTAAGACAGCTAATGGAAGACAGGGCGGTAAAACTGCCGGACAAACCAGTGTTTTCTTATATGGATTACCGGAAAGAGAAAAAGTACGATATCAGTTCGTCTCAATTCCTGAATGAGATGCAGCAGTATGGAACATGGCTGTTTGCACAGGGATACCGGAAGACAAAAATTGCAATTCTTGGTGAAAATTCTTACCAGTGGCTGCTGTCTTTTCTTTCGGTGATCGGAGGAAATAATATAGCAGTGCCTCTGGATAAAGAACTGTCGCCAAAGGCTATTATGGAATTGCTTACAGACAGCGAGAGCAGGGTACTGATTTATTCGGATGCTTATATCGATGTAATACAGGAAATCCAAAAAGAAATGAATATTGACTTCATCAATATGAACAGTATACCAGGGATTCTGAATCAGGGAATGGAAATGATTACAGAGGGAAACAGGGATTATATTGATCACGAGGTAGACGAGGACAATGTATCAATTATCGTATATACCTCAGGAACCACTGGGAAGAGCAAGGGAGTTATGCTGAGCCATAAGAACATCGCAATTGACTGTTCCTCTGCAGCCAAAAACTGTGATTTTTCAGGAGACTCACTCCTGTTATTGCCGCTGCATCATACATATGGAATGGTAGCAGGAGTGTTTTTGACAATCATTTATGGAGGAACGGTATATATTAATTTAAGTCTTCGGTATCTGAAAGAGGATCTTAAACTGTCTAAATCCAGAGTGCTGTTTCTTGTGCCGCTGCTGGTTGAGACACTGTATAAGAATATATGGAAGGAGGCGGAAGAGTCTGATAAAGCAGAAGGGTTAAGAGCAATGATTGAGAAAAACAGGGCAGAAGGAATCACGGATCCGCTGATTAAGCGGAAAATGTTTGCCCCTGTTTTGGAAGCTTTGGGAGGAAAGACAGAATTGGTGATCAGCGGAGGTGCTTTGCTGAATCCCAAATATATTGAAGGGTTCCGGGATTTCGGGATAGAACTCCTGAATGGATATGGGATTTCTGAGTGCTCTCCGATCATAGCGGTAAATCGGGATGTATTTCATAAAGACGGAAGTATTGGTTATGTTGTAGATGCATGTGAGGTCCGGATCGACCAGCCAGATGAAAATGGAGAAGGCGAGATCTGTGCACGGGGGGATATCGTTATGCAGGGTTACTATAAACGGGAGGACCTGACAAAAGAAGCAATAGTGGACGGCTGGTTTCATACAGGAGATATCGGACATCTGGATGAAGATAACTTTTTGTATATCACCGGACGAAAGAAAAATCTGATTATCCTGAACAATGGTGAGAATGTATCACCAGAAGAACTGGAAAATGAACTGCAGAATATTTTACTTATAAAAGAGGTCATTGTATATGCAGAAGATGGGATGATCTGTGCAGAAGTGTTTCCGGATCAGGATTATATTGAGCGGTATGACATCAGCGATCCGCAGAAACAGATTCGGTCTGAGGTGGCTGACAGGAATCGTTCGCTGCCGATATATAAACAGATTAAGAAAGTGATTTTCCGGGATAGCGCATTTGACAAAACGACAACAAAGAAAATCATCCGACACCATATGTAAAAACAGAGCCGGAACCATGAGATTATGGGTAAGTAACAACGTAGGTTTTAAATATTTAGTATAAATCAGGAGGAAGAAACTATGACAATCAACAAAACCGCAGAGGGAAAAAAACTGACATTGACATTGGAGGGCAGACTGGATACGAACACTGCACCACAGCTTGAGGAAGTGATAAAAAGTGATCTGGCAGGAGTAGAGGAGCTGGCTTTTGATTTTAAAACTCTTGATTACCTGTCTTCGGCAGGTCTTCGTGTGATTCTGGCAGCGCAGAAGCAGATGAACAGGCAGGGGGCAATGGTAATCAGGAACGTAAATGAAACCATTATGGAAGTATTTGAAGTCACAGGATTTGTAGATATTCTTACCATTGAATAGAACTACTGCTGACATCTGGGAGGAAGACAACATGAAGCATGACAGAGCATATGACATGATATGTAATGAGATTATTAAACCGGCGATGGAAAAGGAGACGGACTATGTGGGGGTGGAAGTGGAACTTCCGGTCATCCCTTTCGACGGGCACGCGGATCTGAAGGAAACAGGATGCAGATTATTACAGAAGCTTATAGAGGAGGAAGGGTTCCATGAAGTTCTGACCGGGACGGACGGCTGTCTTGTCCGCGTAGAGAATGAGGACCGGGATGCGGTTTCTTTTGACTACCACTACGGAATGATTGAATTCTCCATGGGGAAGAGTCTGTCCCTTACAAAGATCGCAGAAAGGTTCTACCGGCTTCTTTATTTCGCGGAAGATTTTTATGGGCAGCATGGTTTCGGACTGACCGGAATGGGAAGCAACCTGACGAACCGGTACCCCATGTATGCGTACACGAATGACCCATTTTACCGGATGATCCGGGCCTATGTGTCCGAGCAGAGCACGTACCATGATCCCGGACGGTATTTTACGAACATGCATTCCACACAGACCCACATTGACCTGAAAAAAGACCATTTTTTTACCTGCTATAACCTGTTCAATGCGCTGGATTTCGTGAGGGGGATGTTGTTTTCCAATTCTGTCCCGGTGGAGGGGACACTGCCGGAAGGCATGGAATTCCCGGAAGGGATTCTGTGTGCCAGAGATTACATCTGGGAACACTGTGAACTCCCCAATACGGGAACGGTGGACCAGACATTTGGCGGCATGGAAGAGATGGCAGAATATATGGAGGGGCTGAAACTGTTTGTGGAGATAAAAGACGGGAAACTTACGTACCGGGAACCGGTGACGTTACGGGAGTATTTTCAGGAGGAAGGGCATACCGCGGAAGCACTGAACTGCTACCGGTCCTTCCAGAATGTAGTGCTCAACGGGTATCACGTGCTGGAGGTGCGTGGGGACTGTACACAGCCGCTTACAGAGACCTTTGCCCCCTGTGCCTTTAACCTTGGAATTGCCGTCTGCTGTGAAGAGGCAGAACAGATCCTTAAAAAGTTCAAGGAGAAGAACCAGATTACTGCGGCGAACTCCACCCTTCGGAGGATGGCAGTATGCCAGCAGGAAATTGCGGAAGGAAAAGAGATGCAGGCGCTGCTGTGCAGCCTGATTGATACCGCCGAAAAGGGATTGAAAAACAGAGGAAGAGGAGAAGAACAATACCTTGCCGGGCTCAAAGAGCGGGCTCATTCCCTGGCTTCGCCCGGGAAACGGATCAGGGAACTGCAGAAGGAGGGAGTCCCGGATGAAGAGATCTTCTGGTTATACGGAACGCAGAGGAAGGCAAAAAAATAACAGGACAGGCGAAAAAGCGGTTCTGGCAGTAGTGGCTGGACTTTTGCTTGTACTTCTGTTTCTGGACAGGGGAATCTGTGTGAAAGCAGACGATCAGAAACTTCTGATGTCTGAGGATATTCAGAGGATTATAACGCGGGGGGAGCTTGTGGTTGCGATTCCCGCCCAGGATCTTTTGGTGTTCTTTGAGGAGGCAGATGGACAGTATTCCGGGGTGGATGTGGATCTGGCCCAGGGGATTGCGGACAGCCTGGGAGTGAAGCTTACCTATGACCGCTCCTCAGAAACGTATGATGATATGACAGAAAAGCTTCAGAAAAGAGAGGTGGATCTGATTATCGCAACTTACAGCATGACTTCCCAGCGGGCAAAGTATGTGACATTTTCAGACCCGTATCTGACCATCCATATGGGATTAATGATGAATAAACAGTTTCTGGTCAGAAAAGAGATCGAGGGGAATCCGCTGCCCTATCTGAAAGAGCATAAAGTAAAACTGACAGCGGTAAAGGGAACTTCCCATGTCCGTCTGTTAAAGGAGCTGTTCCCAGAGGCAGAAGTGGTGGAAGCGAAAGACTATGAGGATGCATACCGGATGGTAAGAAACGGAGAAGCGGCAGGATTTTTATGCGGGGAACTGGAGTTTTTCTCTGCGTACCTGAAGGATCCTTCGCTTCGTATCTATACATCGGTATTTACGTTTCAGGATGTGAATGACCAGTTTGCTGTCGGGGTATCCCAGGAGACTCCACAGCTTCTGAATTATATCAATACTTACCTGAGGACCTCCAAACTGGAGACAAAACAGCAGGTGGAAGAGCGCTATGTGAAGGCAGGGAAGAAAAATGGAAAAGATAAAAAAGGTACTGGCTAATCCGGTGACGCTTTTGGCCGCGGTGGTTCTTGGCGGGCTGACCGGGCTTTCTGCCGGCAGCGCGGCCCGGATCCTGAAACCGGCCGGGGACATCTATATGGGGCTTTTACGCATGTGCGTTCTCCCTGTAGTAGTCTGTACCATCACAATCAATATCGGGAACCTTTTTAACGGGAACCTGAAAGGGAGCCTTCGGAAATGGATTCTGGCTACGGTGCTTACGCTTTTACTGTCTGCATTTTCCGGGACGGCATCGGGGCTGGCTTTCCGGGATTACATGGCTCCTGATGAGAAGACGATGACAGCGATTGCCAATCTGCAGAAAGAACAGGCAGGCGGGGGATCACAATTCACGGAGCTGTCGTTCTACGGAGAAAATAAGGAAGAGACAAAAGACGGATTCTCATTCGTTGATTTCCTGGTGGACTTTGTTCCGGTGAATGTCTTCGCCGCGATGGCGGAGGGGAATACACTCCAGGTCATTTTATTCTTCTCTGTCCTTGGGATTTTTTTGTCCGGGGTGGAGGAAAAATACGGGCTTCCGGTGAAAAAGGCAATGGAAGGAATCTATAAAGCACTCTGCGGTTTTATCAGCAAATTGCTGATCATCCTGCCGTTTGCCCTGTATTCCCTGGTCGCGGTTCAGTTTTCCAGGGAAGGGATGCAGGGAATGCTTCCCTCTCTTATGAAGCTTGTGGCGGTGATTTATATTTCTTCGTTTATTATCATTGCAGTGAGTTTCCTTCTGATCCAAAAGTGTGCCGGATGCAGCTTAAAAGAGCACTGGGAGGCTGTGAAACCAGCCCTGTTCATCTCCATCGGGACAGGGAACTGTCTGGCTGCGCTGCCGGTTTCTGTGGAGGGCGCAGTGTCACATCTGCATCTGGACCGGAAGATTGTAAGCTCCGTGATGCCGATCGGAGTGACGCTCTGCCAGAGCGGGATTATCTCCTGCGGTGCGATCGCCGCAGTGTACGCGACGACGATCTATCAGGTAGAAATGAACCTGAACACAATCCTGATCATCGTGATCGGGTCGATCCTGTTTTCGATTTCCATTATCGGGGTTCCGGGCATTGTGGCAGTCAGTATGCTGAGCCTGATTCTGACCCCGCTTGGGATCCCGTCAGAAGTCATTGTGCTGATTTGTCTCTCCACAGTGACGATATTTGACCCCGTCTGTGTATTCGCAAGTGTATATTCGAATCTTGCAGTCACAGCGTTTGCAGCAAAGGAAAAGAAGGTGCCGATATATGAAACTAAGTAAAAAAATCTTGTGGTCCATCCTGGGGATTTCTCTTCTGGGCGTAGTCCTGACAAGCGGGGTGAATCTCCTGGGGCTTAAAAAGGCTGAGAACAGTCTGGTGAAGACTCAGAAGGACCAGATCAACAGTCTCTACCATAAAAATGTAAAGATCATGACCGAGGCAAACAGGCAGAATGTGTTGACATTTGCGGAAAATTATAAAGATACGATTGAGACGGAATGCGGGTCGATCATTGACAACCTGAAATATCTGTCGCATTCACTGGAAGGGATGTATGCAGGTACGGGGGGAAGTTCTCAATATGACGACTCCATGTGGTACCTGCAGCCCGGGGTTTCTTTCGGGGAGGTAGAGGAAGAATTCCAGAAGGTCAAAAGCATCCGTGACAGGATCAATGATATTGCCAGGGAACATGAAACTTTCGCTTTTTATTACGTGACGGAGAGCGGGGTGCTGCTTTCCAATGTACAGGCGGATTATTCTGCCGGAAGCGGGATTGACCGCCGGACAAGGGACTGGTATGTGGGGGCCAAAAAGGCCGGGGATGTGTTCTGGACCGATGTATACCAGGATGCCTTAAGCCAGAAGATGGCGATCACATGCTCCGTGCCGGTGTATGATGAAGGCGGTGTATTCCGGGGAGTTGTGGCCGCGGATATCCCGCTGGAAGAAATGTGCGGTTCGATCTTGTCTACGAAGGCAGAGAACATTGCATATACATTTGTCATGAACCAGAACGGTGAATTTGTCATTGGCTCCAGAGAGGATGAGACCATTCGGGATGTCGTTGGAGAGTCAGACAGTAAGAGCCTGACGGAGAAAATGACCGCATCCGGAATGGACGGCGGAGCAGGTGCCTGTCTGACGGATGATATGGTGGCAGGCTATGCGCCGGTAAAAAATGCCGGGTGGTATGTGGGGATTGTCATGGATTATGACAAGATCATTGCACCGGCAAAGGACACCGGAGATGCCATTTTAAAATCGAGCGATGTGCTTGTCGGTTCCATCCAGAAAAGAATCCTGCAGGCACTTGTGATGAGCCTGGTCATTGTGGGAATCATCGTGCTTCTCGTATGGCTGGTTTCTGCAAAACTCAGCCGTTCCATCGCAGACCCCATTGTCCGGCTGACCGGGCAGGTGGAACGGATCGGGACGGGAGCGCTGGACCAGAAGATTGACTCCATACAGTCGGAAGATGAGATCGGAGTTCTTTCAAGAACGTTCAACAAGATGACGGAAGAACTGAAAGAATACATCGAGAACCTGGCCAGTGTCACGGCAGATAAAGAACGGATTGCGACCGAGCTCAACGTGGCGACACAGATCCAGGCAAGTATGCTTCCCTGCATTTTCCCGGCATTTCCGGAGCGGACGGAATTCGATATTTTTGCGACGATGGAGCCGGCAAAAGAGGTGGGAGGAGACTTCTATGATTTCTTCCTTGTGGATGAGACGCATCTGGGGGTAGTCATTGCGGATGTGTCCGGGAAAGGAGTGCCGGCGGCACTTTTCATGGTGATCGCCAAGACACTGATCAAGAACCATGCCCAGGCGGGGGAAAGCCCGGCCGAAGTATTTACCAATGTAAACCGCCAGCTGTGTGAGACAAATGAGGCCGGATTATTCGTGACGGCCTGGATGGGGATCTATGATATGGAGTCGGGGGATCTGACGTATGTCAATGCGGGCCATAACCCGCCGCTTTTGAAACAGGGGGACGGTGAGTTTGTCTGGCTGAAGAGCCGTGCCGGATTCGTGCTTGCGGGGATGGAAGGAATAAAATACCGGCAGGCAGTATTAAATCTGGCGCCCGGGGATATGCTGTATCTGTACACGGACGGTGTGACGGAGGCGACGGATACGGAGAATGAGCTGTATGGGGAGGAACGGCTTTTGCGGAAACTGAACCAGATGGCCAAGAGGCCGCTGCAGGAAATTCTTCCGGGAATCAAGGAATCGATTGATGTATTTGTAAAGGGGGCACCTCAATTTGATGATATCACGATGCTGGTGCTTCGGATTCAGAAGAGAGAGGTCTGAGTGAGAAAGGAGAAAAGAGATGAAAGAGATAACTGTGCCGGCAGAATTGGAACGGCTTGAAGAGGTGGCTGCTTTTATAGACCAGGAACTTAGAGCACATGAATGTCCGATGAAGCAGCAGATGCAGATTGATATTGCAGTGGAGGAGATCTATGTCAACATTGCAAACTATGCATATCATCCGGAAAGCGGCGAAGCGACTGTGCGATGCAGTGTGGGCGGTGATCCTCTTCAGGTATGTATTCAGTTTTTGGACAATGGAAAGCCTTATAATCCTCTTAAGAAGGGGGATCCGGATGTGTCTCTTCCGGCAGAGGAAAGAGACATTGGGGGATTGGGAATTTATATGGTGAAAAAGAGTATGGATGACATTGCATATGAGTATCAGGATGGGAAGAACATTCTCACACTGAAAAAGAGATTTGATTAAAATATATCAGTGATTGCGGCCGCATTTGTGGCCGCATTTTTTAGTATGACGGGCATGCCGTCAGTCTGTGGTGAAAGTCCACAAGGGGCGTAGTTGCCGACGAACCCTATAGCGACTCCCAAGGTTTGCATCGTGAGGTACAGGCGAGAAGAAGGGATAGCAAAATCGTAGCCTGACGAACAGAAACCTGATATAAGGCGTACATGGCGGATAAGCTGGCTAGAGACAGCGAAGTCCAAAAGGCAACCGTAACCCATGTGCGTAAATCAGGCAGGTAGATGAGGAAAGACTGGGAGGCTTATCCCGTGAGGTCTCGCAGGCGGTTTCATTAGCCGTAGTAACAACGAACTGTGAGAAGTCAGCAGAAGCCGTAGTAGGCCGAGCTTTGAAATGGGCACTGCCAAAGGGCTGAACAACGTAACCGTGTAATCAAATGTATGCTTCATGGAATACCTGACAGCAGGAAGGGCGAAACGTAAACGAGCAGACACTGCACCACATAGGGCGAATCCATGAAACCGGAAAGGAGAAAGCACACAAGGCAATGTCAGAACTGTTAGAAAAGATACTGTCCAAAGACAACATGAACGCTGCCTACAAAAGAGTCTGCGCCAACAAAGGGGCAGGCGGGGTAGATGATGTGACGGTCGAAGAACTCGGAGACTATGTCAAAGAGAATTGGGAGAGTATCAGGGAGCAAATCAGGCGCAGGGAATATAAACCCCAGCCAGTCAGGAGGGTAGAAATACCCAAGCCAGACAGAGGAGTGAGGAAACTGGGAATACCGACCGTAATGGACAGGGTAATTCAGCAAGGTATCGCACAAATAATAAGTCCAATGTGTGAGCCGTTGTTTTCGGAATGGAGCTATGGCTTCAGACCGAACAGAAGCTGTGAAATGGCAATCAGGCAATTACTGGAATATCTGAATGAGGGATACGAGTGGATAGTGGACATCGACTTAGAGAAATTTTTCGATAATGTGCCGCAGGACAGACTTATGAGCCTAGTCCATGACATAATCAAAGACGGCGATACGGAATCGCTCATTCGCAAATACCTGAAAGCAGGAGTCATGACGCCACAGGGATACAAAGAAACAAAACTGGGCACACCGCAAGGGGGAAATCTGTCGCCAATTCTGTCAAACATTATGCTGAATGAACTGGATAAAGAACTCGAAGCGAGAGGACTTCGGTTCACAAGATACGCGGATGACTGTGTGATAGCAGTGAAAAGCGAATCAAGCGCTAAGAGGGTCATGCGGACAGTGACGGATTGGATACAGAGGAAACTGGGATTAAAGGTCAACGTGACAAAAACCCACATCGCAAGACCGCAGAAGCTGAAATATCTCGGATTCGGATTTCACAAGGACAGTAAGACAAAAGAGTGGAAATGCAGACCTCATCAGGAATCTGTGAAGAAACTCAAAGTCAGACTGAAGGAACTGACGGGTAGGAAAATGCCTGGAACAGTCACAAGCAAGATTGGGAAAATCAACCAGGTGACGAGAGGGTGGATAAACTATTACGCACTCGGCTCTATGAAAACGGCAATGGCAGAGATTGACGCACATCTAAGAACAAGACTCAGAATCATTATCTGGAAACAGTGGAAAGTGCCGAAGAAACGGCAATGGGGATTGCAGAAGTTAGGGATAGGAAAAGACCTTGCAAGGCTGACTGCATACTGCGGAGACCGCCATTATTGGGTTGCGACCAGAACGTGTGTCAGCAGAGCAATCTCCAAAGAAGTACTAGGAAGAGCAGGGCTAGTAAGCTGTCTTGACTATTATAATGAGCGTCACGCATTGAAGTTATGTTGAACCGCCGTATGCCGAACGGCATGTACTGGTGGTGGTGTGCCATGCAAGGCATACGGAAGATGAGGGAAGGCCCTTCGACAGGAATTGAACAGGCAAGCCTGTCAAATCACTCTAATGCTGCTGTGATTCATGTCATGGTAGTGAGCAATTAGAGAAAAGGTTGTATAAACAATCAGATATGATACATGAAGATGAATGAAAATGAACCATTGAAGAAGTGTCGAAAGCGTAAGATTTCTGCAAAACTTACTTTTCACCACTGAGTAAGGATGAGGATGGAGGAAACCTGTAAAGCCGACTATCTGTGGAACGGCATTAAGATGGCATGAGCATGTATCAGGCTTCTGTGTGAAACATGGGAACCTGTAGAATAATGAAAATCGAAAAGATTCAAGTTACAGAAAGACGAGGTCGAAAGTAGAAATGTATTCTACAGGGGCGGAGTTACTCGTAGTAGCGTTGAAGTTGTTGTAATGACAATAGAGCAAAGGGGTAACATCATTCTGCTTGATACTGAAAACAACTAGGAGACTAGGAGGATTGGATGAGCGAGAGCAAACAATACGAAATACCAAAAAGAGCAGTCATTGAGGCATATAAAAAAGTAAAAGCGAATAAAGGCAGTGCGGGAATAGATGGGATTGATTTTGAAGCTTTTGAAAAGAAACTGAATAACAATCTTTATAAGATATGGAATCGAATGAGTTCAGGAAGTTATTTTCCATCGCCAGTACTGGCGGTAGAAATACCAAAGAAGACTGGTGGCACAAGAACACTTGGAATCCCAACTATCGCAGACAGAATTGCACAAATGGTTGCAAGGATGTATGTGGAACCTGTGGTGGAGCCGATGTTTTGCGAGGACTCTTATGGATACAGACCAAACAAGTCTGCAATCGATGCAGTAGGAACTGCCAGAAAGAGATGCTGGAGATATGACTATGTGATCGAACTGGATGTTAAAGGACTCTTTGACAACATAGACCATGAACTTCTGATGAGAGTGGTAGAAAGACATGTAAAAGAAACATGGGTTTGCATGTATATCAAAAGATGGCTTGAAGCTCCATTTGTAACAAGGGAAGGACATAAGATTGAAAGAAAATCTGGAACACCTCAAGGCGGAGTTATAAGTCCGGTATTAGCAAATATGTTTTTGCATTACGTCTTTGATATGTGGATGAAAAGAAATTTTCCGCAAGCACCATTTGAAAGATATGCTGATGACGGAGTGATACATTGCCGTACAAAAGAAGAGGCAATCTCCATTAAAGAAAAGGTAGCAGTTAGATTTGAAGAGTGCAGGCTTGAATTACACCCTATTAAAACAAGAATAGTATACTGCAAGGATAAAGATAGAACCAGAAAAGAAGAACTTACAAAGTTTGACTTTCTTGGGTATACTTTCAAAGCAGTATACATTATGTGCAAAGATGGAAAGGTCAGGCATAATTTTATTGCATCAGTGAGCAATGCGTCTGCAAAGAACTTTCGTAATAAGGTAAAAGGCATGGGAATCCATAAGAAAACTGGATGTAAAATCGACATCATAGCGGAGATTCTTAACCCATTAATTCGCGGTTGGATGAATTATTTCGGTAAATTTAACCCGTCGGCAATGAAAGGGACGCTGCAGTGCATCGAAAGAAGAATTGTAAAATGGGCAATGTGTAAGTATAAGAATTTTCGGGGCAGAAGACGTAGAGCAGAAAAATGGCTCTGCACTGTGCGACAGCGAGAGCCAAAACTGTTTGCTCATTGGAGCAACTTGTATTCGTATTGTTGAATGATAAGAGCCGTATGAAAGGAGACTTTCACGTACGGTTCCGTGAGAAGTTTGAGGTGAAAGTCCTCTTACTTACTCGACTGAGAGGGGAGAGAAAATCCCCCCTACTCGATTTGATACGGGGAACTTCGTTTCTATAACATAAAAACGTATTTTTTGATGTTCCTGCCAGAAAATTGACGTTTCTGCCAGAAATATTGATTTTTCATATTTTTATGTTTATGATTTAGCAGAAAAACGAAAGGAAAGGGGGAGAAAGATGAAGAGAAAGACAAGAACAAAAGTAGAAACGGTGCTTTTATTCCTTGTTATGCTGTCTATTGTACGGCAGTTTTTTCTGGGGAATTACCACAATATGTTTCTGGGAATTTTGACAGTATTACTGTTTATGGTGCCAGGAATGATTGACCGGAAACTTGGAGTTACGATTCCGGCAGGCCTGGAAACAGTGATCTTGATTTTTATTTTTTCCGCAGAAATATTGGGTGAGATTCATGCATTTTATGTAAAAATTCCGTTGTGGGATACCATTTTACATACCACGAATGGATTTCTTATGGCTGCCATAGGTTTTGCTCTGATTGATATTTTTAACAGAAGTGAGAAATTTTCTATCCGCATGTCACCGGGGTTTGTGGCGTTCGTGGCATTCTGTTTTTCCATGACGACTGGGGTTGTGTGGGAATTCTTTGAGTTTGGCATGGACTGGTTCTTTGGACTGGATATGCAGAAAGACTGGATTATACCAGCAGTAAGTTCCGTGAAACTCAATCCGACAGGAGCCAATGTGCCGGTAAAAGTGATCGTAGATTCGCTGGCAGTTAACGGAGAAAACTGGAATCTGGGAGGATATCTGGATGTTGGCCTGGTGGATACAATGAAAGACCTGATGGTGAATTTTGTGGGAGCAGTTGTGTTCTCCGTCATAGGCACCGTGTATCTGAAGAAACAGGGGAAAGGGAAACTTGCATCTGCCCTGATTCCGGTAGTACGAAAGCAGGAAGAGGCAGTAAGCGAAGCGAGAGAAGAAGGAGAATAACAAATGAAAATAGCAGGAATTATTACAGGAGTTTTGATGAGTATTTTGGGTGTCTACGCCATGTGTGTGCCAATCAGGACATTTCTGGGGATAGGGTGGCTGCTTGGAGCGCTTTTGCTGGTGAACGGAATTGAGATGATCGTTCTTGAATTTGGAAAAGCGAAAAAGAATGTGTGGCAGATTATTCTTGGTGTTCTTGGGATTATTGCGGGAATGATCCTTCTGTTTAATGGGATGCAGAGAGCTCTCACCGATGTCATGGTGGCATACACGGTTGGAATATTTATTATCTTTTATGGAGTATTTCATATCATTGCTGGCTGTAAAAAGTACAAAGAAGCAAAGGGAAACAGCATCTTTAAGATTGTCTGCGGCGTGCTGTCTGTAATTGCCGGAGTCCTCTCCATTGGACATCCTGTGCTGACGATGCTCTCTGTTGGATATCTGATTGCGATTACTCTGATTTTCCAGGGAGTCGATATGGTGATACTTGCACTTGCGTTTGGCAGGAAAGCATCAGAAAAATAGATCGCACCGCCTATGTTTGATTTATGCAGACATAGGCGGTATTTTTATTGTATTGGAAGGTGTTCCTGACAAAGTGTACTTATAGAAAAAGGAAATAAATGTCACTTTCATATACTACTTTTCAATTAGACGAATTCTCCCATTATCAATATACTAAAGGATGGAGATATTCATTACAGAAGAAGAGAGACGAGGAGGGAAAGACATGAATTTATCTGATTCAAAGAAAAAGTTAGCTTTCGCAGGAGTGGTATGTGGAATTGTGGCAGCGTGTCTGGCGTATTTCGGAAATCCGGCGAATATGGCGTTTTGTATTGCGTGCTTTGTACGTGATACTGCAGGAGCGCTGGGAATGCACCAGGCGGAAGTGGTACAGTATGCAAGGCCGGAGATTATAGGTCTGGTGCTTGGAGCGTTTATAATTTCGGTGGCAACGAGGGAATACAAATCTACAGCGGGATCTTCGCCAATGATCCGGTTCATTCTGGGAATTGTTATTATGATAGGGTCTTTAGTATTTTTAGGCTGTCCGCTGCGTATGGTAATTCGTATGTCAGCAGGAGATATGAATGCATGGGTTGCGTTGATTGGTTTTGTACTTGGAGTTTCCACAGGAGCATTTGCACTGAAAAAAGGTTTCAGTCTTGGACGCGCTCATGAGACGCAGAAAGCAAACGGGGCAGTAATGCCGGCAATTATGGCTGGAATCTTGATTTTAGCATTGTGTACATCACTTTTGAAAGCGAGTACTGCCGGTCCGGGAAGTATTCATGCACCAATAATAATGTCCTTAATTGGCGGATTGATTTTTGGGGCATTTGCACAGAAATCACGTATGTGCTTTGCAGGAAGCATCAGAGATATTGTGATTATGAAGAATTTTGATTTATTTTCAGTGATTGCTGGTCTGTTTGTTGTGATGCTTGTTTTTAATGTGGCAACTGGAAGATTTGTAGTTGGATTTAATACCCCGGGAATTATTGCACATTCGGAACATCTGTGGAATATTCTGGGGATGTATGCTGTTGGATTTGCAGCAGTACTGGCAGGTGGGTGTCCGCTGAGACAGCTGATTCTGGCAGGGCAGGGATCCTCTGATTCGGCAGTGACAGTTCTTGGATTATTTTTCGGAGCAGCACTTTGCCATAATTTTGGTTTGGCGGCAAGCGGAACAGCAATGAACGCAGAGACGGGAAAAATTGTGGCAGGAGCTGTGCCGATGGCTGGAAAAGTGGCTTGTATTATTTGTATTATTGTATGCTTTATCATTGCATTTACAAATAAAAGAAAAGTAAAATAGTGGCTGCAGAAAGAATGGAATTTGGGAAAGAAGGTAGAGTGAAATGAAAGAAGTAGATGCAAGGGGGCTTTCGTGCCCAGAACCGTTGATGCTCACAGCAGAGGCGCTGAAGAATGAAAAAGGGGCGGTCAAGGTTTTAGTTGATGAGACACATCAGAAAATGAATGTAGAAAAGTATGTGAAAGATCATGGAAGAAGAACCTCTGTCAGGGAAATTGACGGGTATTATGAAATTGTAATAGAGTAATCAGGAAGAATACATACGTTGGATGTCTTGATTTTTGGTCTGGCTGAATATATAGTATTTATAAAGGACTGAAAAGGAGGCATCTATATGAAGATAAAGAATGTATCACTGATTGGACTTGGAGCGATGGGCGTATTTTTTGCGCCGAGGCTTGAGGAGCATCTCGGGAGAGAAAACTTCTGTGTCATTGCGCAGGGAAAGCGGAAAGAGAGGCTGGAAAATGAAGGTGTCACAGTGAATGGTGTAAACCATCGTTTCCGAATCTGCACACCCAGGGAAGGCTGTGAGACGGATCTGATTATCATGGCAGTCAAGGATATGGGGCTTTCTCAGGCAATTGAAGATATCCGGATGTTTGTAGGTGAAAAAACACAGATACTCTGTGTGATGAACGGCGTGGAAAGTGAAAAAAAGGTAGCAGACGTCTATGGCTGGGATCATGTGCTTTACTCATATATGAGAATGTCGATTGTCATGAAAGACGGCAGGGCAGACTTTGATCCGTACTGGGGCAAGGTGTATTTCGGAGAAGCCCAAAATGAGATATATACGGAACGGGTACAGATGGTCAGTGAACTGATGGAACGCTGTGATATCCCATATAAAATAGAAAAAGATATGATGTGGGGGCTGTGGTTTAAGTATATGTGCAATGTAGGAGAAAATCTGACCTGCGCATTGCTTGGAATACCTTTCGGAGCATTCCGGGACAGTGAAGAGGCCAACGAGATCCGCTGGGCTGCAATGAAAGAGGTGCAGGCTGTTGCAAAGGCAAAAGGGATTACGATCACGGACGAACAGATGAGAAAGCAGTACGAAACAGTCTGCCGGATTCCTTATGACAATAAACCGTCCACTCTTCAGGATCTGGAAGCGGGGAGAAAGACAGAGATCGATATGTTTGCGGGAAGCATGGTACGGATGGGAAAAGAACTTGGAATTGATACTCCGGTCTGCTGGATGTTCCTGCAGGGGATCAGAGTACTGGAAGAGAAGATTTATCAGGAGTAAGAGATGGAAACGATTTATTTTTTAACAGGAACTTTGTTTTTTATTTGATTTTTAAAGAAAGAGACTGTTTTTAAATACTTCGGCCTGAATAGAATTATAAAAAAATAAGATTATGAAAAATAATAGCAGAGATTGATGGATTGGAAAACTGACAGATTTGAGGTAGAAAAATGGCAAAATGCTGTATTTGTGGAAGAAATACAAATATTTTAAAAGGAGATCATCCATTATCGGAACATTATAAAGACTTACAGTTATGCAATACATGTATAACGAATAGGTCAAAAATAAAGTATCTTGATAATAAAAAAAATATTCAGAGTTATTATGAATCCAAAAAATATTTTCAGAAATATCTTGAAAATCCCAAAATGGATAGAACAGTTCGAGAATTGCTCACAGAATTAATTGAAGAATGTGATTTGAACAGTGCAGAGTTAAGAGGAGAACAAGCTAATGATACCTCATCAGAAGGTGAATTAATGAGCGGTATTAAGTTCAAAGCCGGACAAGAAAAATACCAGCATAATACTTATTATGAGTATAATGTTGCAGTTGTGCCCAATACTGGCAGTGGAACCGTAGACAGAGCAAAGTTACAGGGTGTAATAGAAAAACATGCTTCTAATGGCTGGCGACTGCATACAATATATTCAAATCAAATTGGAAAAAATGCGCTTGTTGGACTTAATGCAACAATATGTGAAGATATTTTGATATTTGAGAGATGTATTAAGTCAGAAAATTTATAAAAGGAGAACTGCGTATGCATCTTTGGAAAGACAATTTTTGACCAATGTACATAAATAAGAAAGTATAAAAAGGTATACAAAAACCGTAGAATGTACTTAATACACAAAAGAGTTAAGTATATTCTACGATTTTTTATTATATTTTATAAAATTCCAGATTATTGTTTGATAAGAGGAAGACTCGAAAATTTCATAGATACTTATCGTTTCTTTCCGGGTAACTGCGTCAAGTATTAATTTCTCAGATATGTTTTGCCTATTTCGGATGTATTATGGATGATAATACTTTTTATACACAGAAGGCGTAATCCCTTCGTATTTTTTGAACACTTTGATAAAATATCCTGGATTATTAAACGCCAGTTCATCACTGATCTGGGTCACGGAAAGATCCGTTTTTTCCAATAACTGTTTTGCCCACTCCACCTTTAATTTTGCGGTGTACACCGTAAAACTTTCTCCGGTTTCCTGCGTGAAGATCCGGCTGAAATAGCTTGCGCTTAAATGGCACAGAGACGCCGCGTCCCCCAGGGAAAGCGTCTTATTTTTATTTGAAAAAATATATTCAAAAACCGGAAGCAGGAGTTTATTCTTCACAGAAGAAGGAAAGTCTGAGGATGAATGTATGTAGGTGCTGGTCACTGCGTTTGAGAGAAGATCCTTCAGCTGCGCGATGCTGCCTGTAGTGGCAGGAGGTAAAGGTGAGGGATCTGCCGGTACAGTCTCGACAGACCGCAGACTTTCGTACATTTCTAAGATATAGTTTTTATTTTTAGCCTCGTCTACAATGTAGTTGCATAGATGGAACAGCATTTCTGAAATCATAGTTACTTTTTCATAGGTGAGAACAGGAATTTCTTCGTATAATGCCTGAAGTTCCTGAGACTTTTCAAGACAGGAAATACTTGTGGGGGAGTGGTGGATCTGTTCCAGTTCCTGGGGGACGTCCGGGGAAGCGAGGCGGATCTGCCCTGCCATGACGGCACCGACATACTTATCATCGACGGAAATGGGAATTGCAATATCAATAATATTGTAATGACAGAGATAGAGATACGGACGGTTTGAACGGACTGCTTCAAGTCCCCCGCGGGAGTCGCATTTTTGACATCTTTTTGACAATTCAGGGTCATTTCTGACACGTTCACAGAAGGAACAGCAGCAGCTGTGGGTAGTGAGCGGCACTCCTTTATAGTCCACAGTGATAATGGCCAGCTGTGTCACCTGCGACAAAGAATCCTGCAAAATCTGCCATTTCTCCAAATCCAGTATTTTTTCTAACTTTAATGAAGTTTGATTCATAGGCATCTCCTTTTTAAACAATATGAATATAAATGAGTGAAAAATATAACAATGTTTAGTGAAAAATGACAAGAAATTACAATTTCATAAGATTATAGCATAATAATACCATAAATAATTGTAATATTACAATATATATGTGTGATGCTTTTTCCTTGTTGTGCAAGTATAATAAAAATAACTTAAAAAGCTGAAGAAAAAATGGAGGTTATTACAATGAGGAAAGCATTTATCTGTCCAACAAAGTATGTACAAGGTGAAAATGAAATTTTAAATCTGGGATATTTTGTCCAGACATTTGGAAAGTCAGCTTTGCTGATCGCACACCCGGATGATGTTGCACGTGTTAAAGAGAAACTTGATGCAACCAGTGAGAAATTTGGAGTTACATTTATTGAAAGTGGATTCACAGGGGAGTGTTCACGCCAGGAAGTTGCAAGATTACAGAAGGTAGCAGAAGAGAACAGCTGTGCCTGCACGATCGGCCTTGGCGGAGGAAAAGCAATTGATACGGCAAAATGTGTTGCAGAAGGCGAGGCATTAATTATTGTTCCGACGATTGCAGCGACAGATGCGCCGACAAGCCATTCAGCAGTCCTCTATACTCCGGAAGGTGCATTTGATGATTATGCATACTTTAAGCAGAGCCCGAGCGTTGTTATGATTGATACAACTGTCATTGCGCAGGCACCGGTAAGATTTTTGATTTCAGGCATGGGTGATGCAATTTCTACTTATTTTGAGGCACGGGCAACTTCAAAATCATATTCAAATGTCAATGCAGGACTTCCATGTGGAGTGCGGGAAGGAATGTGTGGGGCGGCAAGAGGAACAAATGCAGCGCTTGCACTGGCAAAACTGTGTTATGAAACATTGTTAAGCGATGGAAGAAAGGCAAAAGAAGCCTGTGAATGCAATAAAGTAACGCCGGCTCTTGAAAATATAATCGAGACAAATATTCTGTTATCAGGACTTGGATTTGAGAGTGCGGGCCTTGGCGGAGCACATGCGATCCATGACGGACTCACCATTCTGGAAGGGACACATAAGTATTTCCACGGTGAAAAAGTTGCATTTGGAACAGTTGCACAGCTGGTACTCGAGAATGCGCCGACAGAAGAACTGGAGACGGTACTTGAATTCTGTACAGATCTTGGACTTCCGGTGTGTCTGGCTGATATCGGTGTAGATACAATTTCTGAGGAAGAGCTGATGGCAGTGGCCGAGAAAGCATGTATTCCGGAAGAATCAATCCATGCAATGCCATTCCCTGTAGATGTAGAATCTGTTGCGGCAGCAATTATCACAGCAGATAAAATCGGAGCAGAGTATAAGGCAAAGAGAGGTAAATAGGATGAAAAAAATTATCAATCAGCCGGAGACGGTAGTGATAGAGATGTGCAACGGAATCGCCGCTGCACATCCGGAAATAGAATTACTGAGAAAATATAAAGTGTTGAAAAAGAAAACGATCAATCAGGAGAAAGTAACTCTGATCAGCGGAGGCGGAAGCGGACATGAGCCGGCACATGCAGGATTTGTCGGGAAAGGCATGCTGGATGCGGCTGTCTGCGGAGATGTGTTTGCTTCACCATCCCAGATACAGGTCTATAAAGCAATCAAAGAGACGGCAGGGAATAAGGGGACACTTCTGATTGTCAAGAACTACAGCGGTGACATTATGAATTTCAAAAATGCCGCTCATCTGGCAGCAGAGGATGGAATTGCGGTAGATTATATCAAAGTAGACGATGATGTTGCTGTGAAAGACAGTCTGTATACGGTAGGACACCGCGGGGTAGCAGGAACGGTTCTCGTACATAAGATTGCAGGTGCGGCTGCGGAAGCAGGGGCCAACTTAAAAGAAGTGAAGCGGATTGCCGGCAAAGCAGTTCAGAATGTAAAAAGCATCGGATTTGCATTTTCATCCTGTACAGTTCCGGCGAAAGGAACACCGACATTTAATCTTGCCGACGATGAGATGGAATATGGAGTCGGAATTCACGGAGAACCTGGAATTCAGAGAGAAAAAGCAGCTACTGCGGATGAACTGGCAGAGCGCATGGCAGATACGTTGCTGAAAGAACTGAAAGTGGAAGCGGGATGTACGGACGAACTGGCACTTCTTGTGAATGGATTCGGGGCAACTCCTCTGCAGGAATTATATCTGTTTAACAATTCCGTCCTGAAAGTCCTGTCTGAGAGAAACTTAAATGTAAGCAGAGTTTTTGTAGGCAATTACATGACAAGTATCGATATGGAAGGTGCGTCGCTTTCCATCCTTAAAATGGATGAAGAGTTGAAAAAATACCTCACGGCTCCGTCGGATGCTCCGGCATTCAAAGTAAGCGGAACGGAGGAAGATATCCACTACGAAGCGCTTGTGGCAGATGATCCGCAGGAAGAGGGGAATGTAAGCTATGAAGCAGAGACAGATGCCTCCTGTGCGGTGATTCAGGATGAAAAATTATCACTCGATAATATGATCTACCTTGTAGATAAGATGAGCGAAGTGATCATAGAAAACGAAGTGCCGTTCTGTGAACTCGACTCTCATGCAGGCGATGGTGACTTCGGAATGAGTGTTGCTAAGGGATTTAAGCAGCTGAAAAAAGAATGGAAAGGGATTCTGGCTGAAAATATTACGACAATCGGACAGTTCCTGGAGGAATGTTCCCTCGTGATCATGGAATACTGCGGAGGAGCAAGCGGTCCAATCTGGGGTTCCGCATTCCGGGCTGCAGGCAAATGCGCCGGCAGTAAAGCAGAACTTACGGCAGAAGAATTTGCTGAGATGATGCAGGCAGCAGTCAAAGGAATACAGGATACCGGAGAACGCTCTTTTGGACGTGGAGCAGTTGTCGGAGACAAGACGTTGATTGATGCATTGGTACCATGTGCTGATACGTGGTCTTCGGAGGCCGGAAAGATGGCTCTTGCAGAAATCTTTGCGAAGGCAGCCAAAGCAGCAGTGGACGGTGCGAAAGCTACTGAGAAGATTGTGGCACGTATGGGAAGAGCTGGAACCGTCGGTGAGAGAAGTATTGGATATCCGGATGCAGGTGCATATGGCCTGGGTGTGATCTTTACCAGACTTAGTGAATCAATAAAATAAATAAGAATGAGAACTTCTGTATTGTCAGTGCATAGCACGGACGATACAGAAGCTGCTTTAAAAAAATGTTGACTTTTATACAAAAGTATGAAATATTATGATTAATAGTTTCCAAGGCGAACAATAAAGATTCAAAAGGAAAATAAGGAGAGAAAAAATGAGTGAAAACAAAAGGAAAAAGAGGGCAGTCAGATGGTGTGGAATCGCAATCTTATTTATGATTGTAAGTATGCTTGGAACATCGTTTATTCAGACATCCGGGGGCAGGGTGAAGGTGAAGAAGCTGCAGTTTGAAACAACCATGGGTTATGAAATGAGCGGCTTATTATTGAAACCTGAGACAGCAACAGCCGGGCAGAAGGCTCCGGCGGTGATTGCCTGCCACGGGATGTACAACAACAAAGAGATGATGGATATTGATTATGTAGAACTTTCAAGGAGAGGATTCGTCGTTCTTGCGATTGACATGTTTTCGCATGGAAATTCAGAAAATTTGGTGACGGAAGACGCTCTTCCTATGGGAGTTGCGGAAGCACTGAAAATGATCAGCACACTGGATTATGTAGATACCGGACGGATCGGTGTCACGGGACATTCGATGGGAGGCATGAACTGTGACGTGGCGACACTTATGGACAATCAGAATGAGACTCCTCTGGTGTCCGCATTGCTTTTAAACAGTTGTTTCGCAACATACAGCGATGCCGAGACGAAGGAATATATCAATGCGTACGGAAACAGAGATGTCGGAATCATTGCAGGAAAGTATGATGAATTTTTATTCAAAGAAGTAAACAGGGATGGAGCCGAAACTTTGGCAAAGGACTTCATAAAATCGGATAACGCCCAGTCATTTTTGAACTTCGGAAACAGCCCGGATGAGGGAGAGATGAGAAAAGCCAATACCGTATATGAGGAGTCTGTCGGTGGAAAAGACGCCATGCGTGTAATCTATAATCCAGGTATTACACATCCGTGGTCGCTCTTTTCCAGGAAATCGGCTGAGGCGTCGATCGAATTTTTCGACAGGGCACTGGAATCACCGAATCCGATAGCGGCGTCAAATCAGGTATGGCAACTGAAACAACTATTTAATCTTCTGGGACTTATCGGGCTTGGAATATTTGCCCTGAATTTTACGATTGTATTGGTTCATAAGCCAATGTTTGCCGGACTTTGCATGGAAGAGGAGGCGGCGCCGAGGGTTTTGCCTAAGAAGAGAAAAATGTGGTTATGGGGAACGGCAATTGCCGGCATGATCATCAGTACAGTCTTATATCTTCCGATTGTGATACTCGCAAGAAGTTCGGACAATGGAAAAGTTTTGTTCGCACAGAATTCAACATTTGGAATCGCTCTATGGGCAGCAGCATGCGGAGGGCTTATCATTTTGGGACTTTTGATTACATCCGGAGCGGAGAAAGAAAATTCAAAGCTCTTCCTGGCGGAAACAGGGTTGATAATAAGTCTGAAACAACTGGGAAAAACAATTATTCTGGCATTGACTGCCGTGGGAACAACGTATCTTTGGGTATTTGCTGCAGATTATTTTTTCAAAACAGATTTCCGTATCTGGGTGCTTGCCGCGAAAGCATTTACCGTGGATAAAGCGGCAGTGATATTGTTTCCGAATGCAGTATTATTCATGATTTTCTATATTGCAAGTTCAGTTTCTGTCAATTGTTTTCATTACTATGAATCAGACGATAAGAAACATAAGAGAATGAATACATTTGTACAGGCACTCTTTGCGGTACTGCCATCTTTGATCCTGGTTGTTCTTCAGTACGTCCACCTGCGTGCCACAGGCAGTGTGCTTTTTGCAGAGAATAATGCCCATTCCTATATACTGTGGCTCTTTCCGATGATTGTCATGATCCCGGCTTCTGTAGTGATCAGCAGAAAAATATACCGGGAGACAAGGAATCCATATCTGCCGGGAATCATCAATGCGCTGCTGATTACAATCATCAGCTGTGTCAATACAGTGACCTGGGGGTAGGATATGGATCTTCGCCCATTTTCTTGAATAACCTCGCTGGTTTTGATATACTCAGTACAGGAAAATGAATGGAGGACGCATAGATGAAACTTGAATGGATGGGGCAGCACCGGGAGTTTGTTGAAAAAATAATTAAATTTGGCAATTCATATGCCAAGGCTTATAAAAGTGAGCATTACTATAATACCCCGATCGCGTTTTCAGCGTCCCAGCTTCAGGTGCTGGAGTATATTCTGGAAAATGAAGAGAGATCTGATAATATGATGGAAATTGCGTACAGGCTTGGAATCTCCAAAAGTACATTGTCCAAGCATGTAAAGAAAATGGTGGAAAAAGGATTGCTGGAAAAATATCATACCAGTGACAACAAAAAGGATGTCATCATAAAAGTATCAGATTTCGGAAAAGAGATATATAAAATCTATGCAGAGTTTGCTTATGAAACCGCATTTAAAAGGATCTTTGAAATACTGGATGATGTTCCAAGGGAATACCTGGATAAATTCACAGATGTGTTGGATCTGGCGTCAGAATTGACAGATATAAAAGAGGAGAAACCAAAAAAAAGTGTGGAACTGATCAGAATTGAATAGAAATTGTGGCAAACTCTTTGGAGTAAAATCCGAAGCATCATCCGTGGATGGCGGTGGATGATGCTTCGGGTTTTTAATATTCTGGTTCTATTTTTTGGAAGATCAGCATTTTGTGAAATACATGGAAATTCCCTGCCCGCCTCCGATGCACATGCTGATCATAGCGTCTTTTTTATCAGTGTGCATCAGTTCGTAGAGAACTTTTACAGTTAAAATACATCCGGTAGCACCAATCGGATGGCCGATGGAGATTCCGCCGCCGTAAATATTTACTTTTTCCATATCCAGATTCAGGTCTCTGCTCACTGCGAATGCCTGGCTTGCGAACGCTTCATTGATTTCGAACATATCGATTTCTCTCAGGTTCAGGCCAAGTTTGCCAGCCAGTTTTTCGCTGGAAAGCTTTGGAGCGTATCCCATGACGCTTCCGTCATTCCCGGCTACGGCGTAGCCCTTAATGGAAAGAATAGGGGTAACGCCTAGGCTCTCGGCTTTTTCTCTGGACATTAAGACAACTGCTGCAGCGCCGTCATTTAAGCTTGACGCATTGCCGGCGGTGACAGTTCCGTTTTCTACAAAGCATGGTTTCAATCTTTGAAGTTTTTCGATGGTCAATCCTTTTCTTGGTCCCTCATCGGTATCGAATACGGTGATATTTCCCTTCCGGTCTTTCAGCTCTACCGGGAGGATCTCATCTTTGAAAACGCCGGACTCAATTGCTTTCAGGGCACGCATATGGCTTTCTAATGCGAATGCATCCTGTTCCTCGCGGGTTACGTGATATTTTTCGGCTACATTTTCGGCTGTCACGCCGTTGTGGTATGGTCCAAGAGGCCAGGTTAAGATGTCAATGACACCGTCCTCGAAAGATTTATGTCCCATCCTTGCGCCCCAGCGTGCATCTTTTACATAGTAAGGCAGCTGAGAGATATTCTCAGAACCTGCGGCTACAACGACATCTGCGAATCCTGTCTGGATTTCCATCACGCCATCAGCAATGGCCTGAAGCCCGGAACCGCACTGCCGGTTCACAGAATAGGAAGTGGTTTCTTCAGGCAGCCCGGCTTTCAGGCTGACCGCTCTGGCGATGAATCCGTTCTCTGCGATCTGTCCGACTTGTCCGACAATGACTTCATCTACTTCATTTCCGTTAATATTGGCACGCTTTACCGCTTCTTTTACGACCATTGCGCCCATGTCAATTGCTGAGATATCTTTTAAACTTCCGCCGTAGGATCCGACCGGAAGCCTTGCACCACTTACGATTACTACTTCTTTTAAATTCTCCATTGATTCATCCTCCGTTCTTACAGAATCATTCCGCCACCGACATTTAATACTTCACCGGTGATGTAATTGGCCTCGTCAGATGAAAGGAATGCAACAAGATTCGCAACA
Source organism: uncultured Lachnospiraceae bacterium (assembly GCA_900549995.1). Lineage (GTDB taxonomy): Bacteria > Bacillota > Clostridia > Lachnospirales > Lachnospiraceae > UMGS1251. The sequence continues at coordinate 39,086 of URQQ01000017.1, forward strand.
TCTGATGGCTTGCCGGCTCTTCCCATTGGAATCTTGCCAACCATGATATCCCAGACTTTCTCAGGCACACCTCTGGTCATGTCTGTCTCGATAAATCCCGGGCAGATGGCATTACAGGTGACTCCTTTTTTAGCCAGTTCTCTGGATGCTGTTTTGGTAAGCCCTACAACCCCCGCTTTGGAAGCAGCATAATTTGCCTGTCCGATATTGCCAAGCCAGCTGGCAGAAGCAATGTTGATGATGGCGCCCGCTCCTTTTTCTCTTAAAATCTGAGATGCACACTGAACAGAGAAGAAAGTTCCGGTTAAGTTTACTGCGATGACCTGGTTCCACTGTTCCACGGACATTTTGTGGAGCATACCGTCTCTGTTGATTCCTGCGTTGTTGACAACCACATCCAGTGTGCCAAACTGATCAAGTGTGAAGTCATACATTGCTTTTACTTCCTCCTGCACTGCGATGTTGCATGCGAATGCTTTGGCTGTCCCGCTGGATGCCTCAATTTCCGCTACTGTTTCTGATGCCGTCTCAAGAGTGATGTCGGCAACGATTACTTTCGCACCTTCTTTTGCAAGTTTCAGGGCAATTCCTTTTCCTAATCCACGGCCGGCTCCGGTTACAATTGCTACTTTGTTTTCCAGTCTCATGTTCTTTTCCTCCTAATTTTGTTTGTTCGTTTCTGATGGTTTCAAAAGATCTTTTAATCCAAAGGGACCATTTATATTGAAAATGTTTGGATTCATAGTATGTAAATTGGGACTGATCAGCGGTTTAAATTCCATAAGGTCCAAAATCTGTGTCTGGAGATCAATTCCGGGTGCAATTTCTGTCAGCACAAAGCCATCTTTGGTCAGTTCAAATACGGCACGTTCTGTCACATAGTGCATTTTCTGTCCTTTTTTTCTTGCAATTTCTCCGTTGTAGGAGATCTGCTGCAATTGTTTGACAAATTTTATGATCGAACCTTCCTGTATGATCTGAAGTTTTTGGTCATCGAAGGAACATTTCAGTCCTTTGCCGGTAAATGTGGAGCAGAAAACGACGTGTTTGGCATTCGTGGTGATATCGATAAATCCGCCTGCGCCGGTTGGATTTGGTCCAAGTCTTGTTGCATTTACATTTCCAAGGGGATCTACCTGTCCGGCACCCATGAATGTGATGTCAACACCTGCGCCATTATAATAGTCAAACTGGTCATCATGTCTTACAAGCGCATAATTATTTTTGGCAATTCCGAAATCTACGCCGCCCATGGGAATGCCGCCGTATATTCCGGATTCCACGGTCAGGGTGACGTCCTCTTCCACACCTTCTTCGGCAAGGATCGGGCCTACAACATCATTGGGAATACCGGTTCCCACGTTGAGAATATCGTCCTTCGAAAGTTCCATTAACGCGCGGCGTCCGATCAGTTTGCGAACGGTAAGAGGCAGGGCATCCGAAGCGTCCGAGGGAACTTTGATATCTCCGCAGTAAGCTGGATCAAAGGCGAAACTGTGTGTCTGCATGTGATCTGTCTGAGGGTCAGGGCACATGACAACTGCGTCAATAAAGACTCCCGGGACTGTGACACGTTTACAGTGGAGCGTACCGGCTTTTACTTTATACTTGGCCTGGGCAATGACTGTACCGCCATATTTTTTACATGCAAGTACAGCAGAAAATACTTCCAGGCTCATAGCTTCTTCGTCTGTCGTCAGATTTCCCAATTCATCGACGTAAGTGCCGCGGATGATGCAATAGTCCAGAGGAATCGGTTTGTAGCGCATATACTCCTGGCCGTCAATCGTAAGGACGTCCACAATATCAGGGGCATCTTTGGTAAGTTCATTCATTTTACCGCCGTCAAGCCTGGGGTCGATGAAGGTTCCAAGTCCGACTTTGCTGATCTTCCCGGGTTCTCCGCCTGCCATGCTTCGGAACAGCTGAGCGAATTGTCCCTGAGGCAGGCAGTATGCAAGAAGTTTGTTGCGGGAAATCAGATCCATCATCCGTGGCTGAAGTCCCCAGTGCCCGCCGATGATACAGGAGAGCATATTCTCGTGTGCAAAATGCTGGATGCCTCGGTCACGGTCGCTTTGTCCGCAGGAGTGGACAAGGGTAAGCCCGTGCGGACTTCCGGTTTCCAGAAATCTGGCTTCAATTGCCTTCAGTATGGTTTCGGAGGCAGATACAAGTGTCATGCCAATGGTAGCAACAGTGCTTTCATCTCTGATCAGCAAAGCAGCCTCCGCTCCGGTTAGAAAATCTGGTTTTTTCATTCTTTTTCCTCCTTTTGTAGGGTGTAAAATAGGTCCTTAATTCTGGATTTGTCCGTTTTCAGGTTTTTCGTGACAGGAATTTCATCCAGAATCAGAATTTTGGTGGGAATTTTATACTTGGCAATTCTTGGCCGTAAGTATTCTTGAATCTGTGTTTCTGTAAGGGCACAGCCCTCAGAAAGAGTGACGGCTGCTGCAGGGATTTCACCGTAAATATCATCCGGAATTCCCACAACGGCAGCATCCGTAATTCCGGGAAGTGTGTACAATTCATTCTCAATATCAGTACACCAGATTTTTTCGCCGCCGCGGTTGATCATGTCTTTTTTGCGGTCGGATACGAAGAGGAAACCATCCGTGTTGAAATACCCGAGGTCTCCGGTGCGAAGCCATCCCTGTTCATCTGGCTGTACCGTCTGCGAGTGATAATATTCGGAAAGAACCATGGTTCCCCGGAGCAGGATTTCACCGACTGTATATGGCGGAACCTCAGAACCATCTTCACCGATGATTTTAAACTCAGAACCAGGAATCGGAAGCCCTGAGGAACCTGCATTTGGATCTGTGCCGGCATCGGCCGGAAAGATGGTGGCAGGAGAAGACGTTTCAGTCAGTCCGTACACGGTACGAAACGATGCATGCTCCAGCCAGCTGTGAATTTGTTTCAGTCTCTCGGGAGGGATATTCGCGCTTCCGCAGGCCAGAAGCTTCAGGCTTGGCAGGGAAGGAAACTCCTCTTTTTTCTTCAAAAGCAAAGAAAATACAGTCGGCGAAGCGTGGAGAAATGTAATCTTTTCTTCATACACCGTTTTTAAAACTCTTCCCGCATCAAAGAATTTGTGCAGGTATAATGTTCCGCCGGTATAGATAAAAAGCCCGAACAGGGCAATCAGTCCGGTAATGTGGTACATTGGAACCGGGATGACCGAGCAGTCTGCAGATGTTACATTCAATAACCGCTGATATGTCTTGACAGCGTGCATGAGATTATAGTTCTTCAGCAGAACCCCCTTACTTTCAGAAGTAGTTCCTGAAGTAAACATGATGATTGCATTATCCGTGACGGAGGGTGATGAAAACTGAATGGCATCTTTAGATGTCTTATACTTTGAAAGCCCATAGGATAGAGCTTTGGAATCAGAGAGTACAAGGGGATAGTCAAACCAGTCTTTAAAGTCAGGATCACAGATGAGAAGCCTGGCTTCCGTTTTATGTAACAGTGCAAGAAGTTCATTCTTTTTGAATTTGGTGGGAAGCAGTACTGCAACTGCCCCGAGTTTGCATAAGGAGAGAAAGCTTACGGCAAACTCAATACTGTTGTAGAGCAGAATCGCAGCCTGTTCTCCTTTTTTTATGTTTTGGCAGACAGAGAGATAAGCGGCAAACTCATCTGTTTTTTTCTGAAGCTCGCTGAAGGTACAGGTGACTCCGTTATCATCTGAAAGTGCTGTCTTATCGGGATATGTTTTGGCAGAAATACACAGAGCTTCGTATAAATTCACCGGAAGGTCTGGGTAAGTATCAAAACTGCGGGTGCCGATTCGAAGGGATACCATATCCGAAGTATATTTTTTATCCCATAAATCAATTCCTTTAAACATAGGATCCTCCTTTTGAGAAACCGATTACGTTGATAAGATCATCATAAACCGAAAGAAAGAAAAGATCAATTGGATATAATTTACATAAAAACTAATTATAAACTGTATAAAACGCACAAAAATGGGAAAATACAACGAGTTTATAGAGAAACCGATTACGTTACTTTGAAGCAAAATCACAGGGAAAAACGAAACAAATATTAGAAAATCTTGTTTTCATGATTGGATAAGGGTATAATTGCAGTACGTGAAACATAAGCGACAGTATTTGGAGATGAGGAAATCATGAAAAAAGACAGATATACAATTTCAGATGTAGCAGAGGCGCTGGGAGTATCAAGGGCGACTGTATCAAGAGCGATGAATCATTCTCCGGGAGTAGGGGAAGAACTCCGGAAAAAAATTCTGGACTATGTCAAGGAGATTGGTTATTCGCCAAATACACTGGCACAAAGTTTCAGTAAAGGCCGGATGAATTTTATAGCAATGGTATTAGGGGATATCAGGAATCCTTTTTATTCTGAACTGGCATTTATGATACAGAAGGAATTGAATGAAAATGGCTATATGGTGATGGTTTTTAACAGTGAGTATGATGCAGGGAAAGAAGTGGAATATATCCGGATGGCAGCACAGTTTAACTTCGCAGGCTTGATCCTGTTTACAGCCCAGACGAAAGAGATCGAAGAAGAGCTTGAGAATCTGGCGATTCCACAGGTGCTGGTAAACCGGATGCTGGATCATTATGAAGGCGCGTCTGTATTGTTAGATAATTTTAAGGCCGGTTATATAGCAACCATGCACCTCATTGAACTGGGGCATAAAAAGATTGGATTTATCGACGGACATACGACATCGTCAGCTTCAAGGCAGCGGTTTGAGGGATATAAACAGGCGTTGAAAAATTATCATCTGGAGGATTCTGCGAACAATGTGATGTTCAGTGATCTGAAAATGGAGACAGGATACCGTCTGGCAGGAGAATATATCCATCAGTGGACAGACAAGCCAAGCGGGATGGTGATTGTCAATGACATGACGGCACTTGGATTTCTGAACCGCTGCAAAGAGGAAGGAATTAAAATTCCGGAGATGCTGTCGATTGTCAGTTTTGATGATATCATTTTTTCATCGATGAAGGATGTGGAGCTGACAACGGTGAGCCAGCATGCAGATGAGATGGGCAGCCAGGCGGCTCGGATGATGCTCTGCCAGCTGAACGATAAAGATTACGTTCCGGAGAGGGTGATCCTGGATCCGACTTTGATTGTTAGAAAAACAACAGGTGTATATGTACCGGAACGAGACATCCATAGGTGATATGGATGTCTCGGGCGTTTCTGCGCCTCAATGTTACAATGTTCTTCTGTTGCGTAAGTGAAATTAGTATGTTATGATACCATTACTTCAAGGAACGATCTGTTCCGATGATCTATTCATGGCGTTTCTGCCGGATTTTCAATGTGAAGAATGAAATGTAAAGGAATGATGCTTATTGCGGGTATAAAAAGAACAATTCAGCTTTTGTACAATCTGTGCATGGCTGAATAGTTATAAGAAAAAATGAAATTTCATGGAAAAAAGTTGAAGTTATGATACACACACGATAAGATGGAGGTAGTAGATGGATAAACGAAATAAGATAACGCCTTTACAGGAACTGACGTTGATGGACCGGTTTCTTTTTGATGAGACGATGGAAGATTTGGAAGCATGTCAGGCAATGCTTGAAATTATATTGGAATCAGAGAAGCCGATTGTGCTTCGGGTATCGGAAAGTGAAAAGGAAGAGAGGACGGCTCCTGACCTTCGGGCAGCACGGTTTGATATCTTTGCGCAGGATGAAGAAGACACAGTTTATAATGCAGAGATGCAGAAGAAAAATAAAGGGAACCTTCCAAAGCGAAGCAGATATTATCAGGCGCATCTGGATGTGACACTGCTGGAACTGGGGGAAACGGATTTCAATAAAATGAATCCCTCTTATATGATTATGATTGGAGCATTTGACCTCTTTGGACAAGGAAAATATAGATATACTTTTCATATGAGATGTGAAGAGGAGCCTTCTATCCGGTTGGAAGATGGAGCAACCCGTATTTTCCTAAATACCAAAGGACAAGATTCAGAAGGAGTCAGTCAGGAACTGATTGATTTTCTGAAGTATGTAGAAAATCCGGATGAAGTGCAGGCCAAAGAATCAAAGAGTCCCAGAATCGGCAGAATCCATGAGCGGATCAGCAGCATAAAGGCGAGTGAAGAGATGGGAGTGAAGTATATGCAGGAATGGGAAGAGAAGATTTATATCAGAGAGGAAGGCAGGCAAGAAGGAACCCGGCTTGGCATTCAAGCGTTGATTCTTGATAATCTGGAAGAAAAGAAGAGCGAAGAGCAGATCATTCAAAAACTGATGAAAAGATTTTCCCTCTCAGAAGACGAGGCAAGAAGGTATTTTGTGAAGTACAGCTGTGAGGAATAATAGAAGGACTGCCACACTTCGGTGTGTTGAGTTTCTTAAGTAAAACGTGAAAATTTTGTTTTTAAGATACCGATGCAATTAGCACTGGTATCTTTTCATTTTGCGAGTCTGGATTTAAATTTTTATTTTATGCTGTCTTCTTTCAGCTCCTTAATCATTCAAGCTATCCGTTTTGATTTTTAATAATCCAGATCAACCAATTGGTAAACTCGACAGCTAAATGTTTTTGATGAGCTTTGACAATTGTTTTAGGACACAATGCAGGAAACTCAACTGCTAATCTACATTCTATTCCGGCAGAGGTATTTCTGAATTGATGCCTTACACCACCAATAATCGTTCCATCTTTTAATTTTGCTACTCCTGCTGAGTGGTGTGTGAATTGAGGATTTTCAGGTTCTAATATTCCATTTTCATCACCAAATGAAATAAAGAATTGAACTGGTATTGGGGCATTTCCGGTTGTTTCAATAACTTCTAAAATTCCATTTTTATCAGGTGTTAAGATATAATGTTCAGGATAGACTGATAAATTCACTTTTCGATTTCTTTTTGAAGCTTCTACCATTAGCGAATCCAGTATTTGACTGAATTTATCAACGGATATTCCCTCTGCCATTATTGTTGTTCTGGCTACACGTCGTTTTTTTCCAGATAGTAAACAGGCAATTTTCATCACATATCTACTAAAAAATAGTTTCTTTCTCAGAATCATCCGGATTTCATCGTCCGAAAATTGAACTTTTAATTCAGTTAATTTCTTACTCATTTCTGATAATGTTACATTTTGTGGGATTTTCAGATGCAAAGTTTTATATGCTTTTTTTAATCTGGATTTTTTCCAAACAGCTAAATCCCGTTGACTGAAATTCTTTCCATCAATTAGAACTTTTATGTTTTTCTCTTTCATCTATTTCTCCTCAACGTCTGATTTACTTAATTATATCAGAGTAAAAAGTAAAATAAAACGATATATTTTTTTGATATGCGATGCTTCTGAGTATAAATAACTTGATCTGTAACTTAAGACATTCCCGGCGAATGTCTTTTTTTCATGTTGTTGCGCCCTGAGAAACAGTTGGATGGATTGGCGTTGCAGGGACGCCGCGGCGTGATATATATTGAAAATATAAAAGAGGTAAGATGAGCTGACAAATTAAAGGAGGAAAAAGTATGGAAGTATTGGCAGATGAGAAAGAGAAGCTGGAGCTGTCTCTGTGCAGTGAGATTGCCAAAAAGATGAAGGATAAGTCTTTAAAGGAAGAGGATTTTGACGCGGTTTTTAAACTGTTTGCGCAGATCTGCAATTCGGAAGATACCTTGCTTTTTGAGCTGAAGGGATATTCTGAAAGCTTTCAGTTTGTTTTTGAAGATTTTTCTTATGGAATTATTTTTGAAGACGGAAAATGTAAAGTTTACCGGGGGGAACTTCACTGGCCGGAGATGACTTTCCGGATCCGTAAAGAAGTCGTCCTTGAAATATTGACAGGCAAAGTATATTCGGCTGTGGCACATATGGCTGGAAACGTGGATTACACTGGATTTAAAAATGGTGCGATCAGATTCATGGGAATTTTGGAAACAGTGTTAGATGAAATATCAAATCATATGTGAGGAGGAACAATCATGGAAAAAGTAAAATTCGGCGTTGTCGGAGGGGGCGGTGCATTTTTCTTTCATTCCAACGGTGTGAAAGAATCTGAGATCATAGAGTATACAGCAATCTATGATGTCGACTATAAAAATGCACAAAAGATGGCCCAGAGATATGAGCATAACGAAATGACCGCTTACGAAACATTGGATGAAATGCTGGAAAGTGATATCGATGCAGTTCTTGTTATGGTACCTCATATCTTCCATACTGACATTGTAGTGCAGTGTGCCAATAAGGGGAAACATGTACTATGCGAAAAACCGATGGGAACGACTCTGGAAGGCTGCAGAAAGATGATAGAAGCATGTGAAAAGAACCATGTGAAATTTATGATTGCAGAAAACCACAGATTTCTTCCGGCGCATGTATGTGTCCATGACCTGGTTGCGCAGGGGCTCATCGGCGATATCCGTATGATCCGGGCTTATGAAGGTGTCAACGAGATTCCGGGATTAAGTGAAAGCGGATTCTGGAAAGGCGATCCGCTGAAAGCCGGCGGAGGAGCTCTGATGGATATGGCGGCACACAAATTTGCGACCATCGAATATATCATTGGCAGCAGATGTGAGGAAGTGACCTCTGTGCTTGCAAAACAGATGATCAACCTTCCTGAGAAAGCAGAAGATAATGCGGTTGCCATCGCTAAATATGAAAATGGAGTAATCGCAGATATTATGGTAAGTTTCACACAGATGACACCGCCGTTTAACAGTCTGGAGATCTATGGAACAGAAGGAACCATCTTTGAAAACCATGCATGGGAGAAACCAGTCAGGATCTATTCTATGACATCAAAAATGGGTGACCATATGCAGACATGGTATGAACCGGAATGTGAACATGCACCGTTCCCGAATTATTATCCGATCTCAGTAAAGCAGACGGATGAACATTTCGCAAGATGCATCCTGAATGATACGATGCCGGAGTTCACTCCGCAGCAGTCAATGAATGCGATTGAAGCAATACTTTCCGGATATTTATCACACATTGAAAAACGTCCTGTGAGATGCGAAGAAGTAAGGAAAATGGGAGAAGAGGGCAAGACCATCGAAATATTGAAAAAGCTGGCGCCTTCGATTCCTGTGAATAAAAATTTAAAGGAGGTAAAAGAAGTGGAACCAATCGGATATGACAAGAAGAAGGCAGCAGAAATTATGGGGAAATATAATCTGGATCTGCTGGTTGCGACTTCCCCGATCCATGTGTACTATACAACAGGACTTCCGGTTCTGCACAGTGCACCAAACCCAATTCTTGCGGCACTTGGCAATCAATATCCATTTATGGGACTGATACGCAGAAGAGGTGAGAATACTGTTGTCCACTGGAATGTATTTAAAAGTGCAGGTGAGATGTGCTGGGCAGCGGACAGCGTGGGAATTGAAAGCCCGAAGGAAGTGCAGAGAGCTTTAAAATCAAAGCTGAAACACTGGGGGCTGACAGGAAAAAGAATCGGGGTAGAATCTACGATACCGAAGTATATTCTGGATGTATTGATGGAAGAAAAATACGGATTTGAGATTGTGGAGGCAGATCAGGCATTCAGAGATATGCGTCTTGTGAAATCTGAAAAAGAAATGGAGTATATCTTAAAAGCGACTGCCATTACAGAGGAAGCACTGAAAAAATGTATTGATTCCTGTGCAGTTGGAGTGACAGATAACGATCTTCTTGCAATCGGAAAGAAAGCAATGTTAGATGCAGGGGCATCCGACTGGGATCACCTGACCATGACCATTGGAGATTCAGATCCGGAGGCACCGGGAACCGGGCGTGCGATCAAAGAGGGTGAAATTATCAGACTAGATTTCGGAGCTAATTACAAGGGATATGTTGCCGATATCAACTGCCATGTGATCGTAGGGAAAACGCCGGACGGAGCGAAAAAGCATATCGATGCACTGATCGACTTCCAGGGATATATTGAACAGAGAGTAAAACCTGGTGTGAATATGAAACAGCTTGGAGAAGAAGCAAAGGAATATTATCAGAAGAAATATCCGAATAGTATGGCATTTTCTATTGGGCACAGCATGGGGCTGGAATGCGAAGATGCACATATTTTGGGAGCATTCGGTAGTATTGACGGGCCATTTGAGAAAAATATGGTATTCGAAATAGAGGCATGGGAAGAATTTGGCGGTGCATTGATCGGTGTGGAAGACACTTATGTAGTCACAGAAGATGGGTGCAGAAAAGCAACGACACTTCCAAAATATATCATAGAAAAATAAGAAGACGAAAAATGAGAGGAGAAACGATCATGAGAAAAGAAACACCATTAATTATTGTAGCAACACCAAATATCTGCTGGTTACACCCGGAGGTTCCATATCCAAGGACAGCCGTAGAGATTGCCGAGGAGGCAGCACTTTGCAGAGAAGCTGGCGCATCGGTATTACATACTCATGCAGAAGAACAGTGGGTAGAAGTACTTGAAGAAGTGAAAAAACGCAGTGATATTATTGTGCAGGGCGGAATGTCAAGCTTTACTCTGCAGGAAAGAATTGAATTATTTGAGCAGGACTATGATATGGCATCCATTATTCTGAACCATCACGCAGAAGCGTTCAAGGAAGTAAACTGCGATATGCTTCATCCATTGGATGAGCTGGTAGAATATGCCGAAGCATGCAGAAAATACGGTGTAAAACCAGAATTTGAAGTATGGCATACAGGATCGATCTGGAATTTAAACCAGCTGATCAACAGAGGGCTTCTCGATGCGCCATACATTAATACTCTGTTCTTTGGATGGCCGGGCGGTACATGGTCTCCGGCGACAATGGAAGAGTATTTATACAGACGCCGCATGATGCCGGAAAATTGTGCATGTACGGTATCTATTATGGGAGAAGAGCAGATGGATATTCTGACTGCTGCTATTTTAAATGATGATCATGTAAGAGTTGGTACGGAAGATTATCCATATAACCAGCAGGGAAAAGTCTGCACCACACATGAACTGGTAAAAGAGATTGCCGACATTTCAAGAAGCTTAGGAAGAGAAGTTGCAACTCCGGACCAGGCACGTAAAATGTTAGGCTTATAGTGGAAAAGGAGAACGGGGTTATGACGGATAAAAAAGTGGCAGTAGTCAGCGGAGCGGCGAATGGAATTGGGCAGGCCTCCGCGCTGAGATTCGCAAAAGAAGGATACATTGTGGCGGTGGTGGATAAAAATCCATCACTGGAAGCAACAGAGAAGATGATCCGCGATATGGGGCAGGAGTGTCTTGCATGTGTCGGGGATGTATCCGATGAAGAAGCGATGAGTGCGTTTATAGATGAAATTGTAAAACAGTATGGACGGATTGATGTGCTGAATAACAATGCAGGCATTGTTGTGGTAAAACCTTTGGAAGATACACGGTTTGAAGAATTTGAAAAAGTGGCGAAAACCAATATTGGTGGAACATTTTTACTGACCAAACTGGCACTTCCGATTATGAAAGAAAAGAAAGCAGGAGCAATTGTGAATCTGGGTTCTGTCTCTGGACATGTGGGACAGACAGAACATGCGATCTATGGAGCAACCAAAGGGGCAGTCATCGCATTTACAAGGGCGGTTGCATGGGAAGTGGCACCATACAATATCCGGGTGAATTCCGTAAGCCCGGGTTCCGTAGATACACCGATGCTTCGTTCAGATATCCGCCTGGAAGCAGACAGGACAAAAATGCCATATGAAGAAGTGAAGAAACTGCGGGAAGCAGAGCAGGCATTTAACCGATGGGCAGATCCTTCTGAGATTGCATCTGCCATCTATTACCTGGCAAGTGATGAAGCGTCATTTATCACAGGTTCAGACCTGCTTGTGGACTGTGGATGGGTAGCGAAATAAGGGGAAATCATGAGTAATATATATGGAGTGGTCAAAAAAACAACGAAAACAGATCTCATTGTTGAAAATATCATATCCCTGATCCGGGAGAAAAAACTGTCTCCCGGAGATAAACTCCCTTCGGAACGGGAACTGGTAGAGATGATGCATGTCAGCCGTCCTTCGCTCCGCGAGGCAGTAAAGGCACTGGAAGTCATGAATCTGGTAGAAGTGCGCCATGGATCCGGAGTATTTATCAAACGGCTGGAACCAGAGGGAATTGTGACACATCTGGAGCTGGCATTTACCATGGATGAATCTTTGAACCATGAATTATATATTGCCAGAAGAACTCTGGAAACTATGACAGCGAGACTGGCGGCAGAGCATATCTCGGAGCAGGAACTTGAGTGTATAGAGAAAAATATGAAAGCAGGAGAGAAGGCGGTGGATCATCCGGAGAAATTTCTGGAGCTTGATATGGAGCTTCACCGTCTGATCCTGACTGCATCCGGGAACCGGATTCTGCAGATTTTTGCCCGGTCCATCGAAGATCTGAGTCTGATTATGCGGAAAAAGACGAACAGCAGCCGGATTGTGAGAATCCGTACAATTGAAGATCACTATCTGATCTATCAGGCACTGAAAGATCATGATGCCGGGCGGACAGCCAGGGCAATGGAAAGTCATTTATTACATGTAGAAAATTATTTTCAGGAACTGCATGTATAGGAGGAGAAAAAAATGAGCAGACGATATTTTGTAACGGGAGCTACAGGGTGTGTTGGAAGCTGGGTAGTGAAAAATCTTCTTGAGTCAGGAGAAGAGGTCATTGCGCTTGTCAGAGACCCTGCGAAATTAAACAAATTGGAAACCATTATGACAAAGGAGATGATCAGCAAAATCGAGGTTGTGGAAGGTGACCTGACAGAGGATGAGGCAGTCGAGCTGGGAATTATAGGAAAGAAGGCAGACTATGTGATCCATCTGGCAGCGATGCAGCTTCCGCTTTGCAAGGCTGACCCGATTCTTGGGGCAAAGGTCAATGTGGAAGGAACGGTCCGCATCTTTGAAACTGTGAAAAAGTCACCGGTAAAATCGGTAGTCTATGCAAGTACGACGGCAGTCTATGGGACGCTTAATGAATACGAAAATGGGGAATACGACAACAATTCTGAATTTCTGCCGCATTCTCATTATGGCATCTATAAACAGGCGGATGAATGGCTGGCAAAAATGTACTATGAAGACGATCAGATATCAAGTATTGGGCTCCGTCCGTATGTTGTCTATGGCCCGATGAGAGACCAGGGAATGACATCCACTCCTACGGCGGCAATGAAAGCTGCAATCAGGGGTGAGGCCTATGAAATCTCCTATGGCGGGGAATTTGATTTCCAGTTTGCCGATGATGTGGCGAAGGCATTCATACAGGCAGCAACAGCGGATTATCAGGGAGCATACTGCTATAACTTTGAGAAGAATCAGGTACATATGAAAGAGGTCGTAGAAGCCATTGAAGAAGTATGTGAGGAGGCAAAGGGCCTGATTACTTATCAGGACGTTCCACTGCCGTTTCCGAGGAATGTAAGCGGGGATGAACTGGATCAACTGATCGGGAAAGTGCCGGTTACACCTCTGAAAGAAGGCGTGAAAAGAAGTATAGAAATATTCCGCAAAATGAGCTGATTGCCACACATTTCTAAGGAACCATCCGTGGAAAAGACCGATTTCCATTCTTGTTGCGTAGCGTGGAACACTTGGGGCAATCATGATTGAACTTATAATTTTAAATTGATATATTCAAGTTATAGATGACAAGGGAAACCCTGTAAACACAACAAGAAGAAAGGAAAAGATGGTATGAAAAAAGGAGTAGAGTTTTTCTCATTAAGCGGCAAGAAAGCAATTGTAACAGGAGGCGCAAAGGGTCTGTGCTATAAAATGGCAGAGGCACTCCATGATGCGGGCGCTGAGATCGTATTACTGGATGTACTGGAACAGGCTTATGATTCTGCAAAAGAGCTGGGAAAAGAGGGGGCACCGGTGCATGCTGTCATTGGCGATCTGAGTGACGAAGCCAGTTTAAAAAGCGCATATCAGAAAGCGCTTGAAGTCCTTGGAGGGAGAATTGATATTCTGCTGAATGGGGCTGGCATACAGTTTCGCTGCAAGGCGGAAGATTTCCCATCTGACAGATGGAGAAAGATTCTTGACATTAACTTAAGCGCAGTATTTTTCATGTCCCAGGAGGCAGGAAAGACAATGCTTAAGCAGGGATACGGAAAGATTATTAATATTGCATCCATGACTTCGTTCATGGCAAGTGTGATGATTCCGGCTTATGCGGCAAGCAAGGCAGGAGTGGCGCAGATTACAAAAGCACTGTCGAATGAATGGGCAGGCAGGGGCATTCATGTCAATGCGATTGCACCTGGATATATGAACACGCAGCTGACGGAAGATATGAAAAAAGTGAATCCTGCTCAGTATGAGGAGATCACGAACCGTATACCGATGGGACGCTGGGGTGAGCCGGAAGATCTTCAGGGAATTACTGTATTTCTGGCATCTGACGCGTCAGATTATGTCAGCGGTGCAGTCATTCCGGTTGACGGAGGATATCTGGGGAAATAATAAAAGACTTTCATTCATTGGTAAAATTTGGAACAGTTGGGCGGATACGAAATATGATTTAATGTAAGAGAATACTAGAAAATGGAAATGTTGCGCGATACGCAATGCTAATGCAAAACCATATTGCAATTGTACAAATAGTCCAATACAATATTGGTATAGAAAGTTTTTTTGTTAAATTTCACAACAAAATGGCCGCTTTGATGGAAGGTGACAAGGGGACTTCGGAACAAGGAAAGTATTCTACAAATTAGGAGGAAAAAAGATGGGTAAAGCAAAAAGATTTTTAGCAGTGTTTGCAGCGTGTGTTCTGGCAGTGTCAATGGTAGGATGTGGGGCAAAAAAGGAAGAGACAAAGAAAACAGACAGCAAAAAAGTAGAAGGATCGGACAAAGGATTACATATCGGCGTGACCATGCAGGGGAACCAGAGCGGTTTTGTTCAGTATATGACTTCCGCAATTTATGAGTATCAGAAAACACAGGCTCCGGATGTGAATCTGGAAGTCGTATTCGCAGATGATGATGCTGCAAAACAGCTCAGCCAGGTTGAAACATTTGTCAGCAAGGGTGTAGATGCTATTATCATGAACCCGGTTGACAAGACACAGGGTGCAACTGCTGTGGATCTGGCTTTTGATGCAGGGATTCCGGTCATCACACTGAACACACTGACAGAGAGCGAGAACAATGCAGCTCATGTCGGATCAGACGATGTGGAAGCTGGACGCCTTCAGATGGAACGTATCATCGAAGTATGCGGAGACAATGCCAAACTTGCATATGTTGATGCTGTTTTAGGACATTCCGCACAGGTAGGAAGAGCACAGGGATATGATGAAGTATTAAAAGAGAATCCTGGTGTAGAATTAGTTGTACATGACACAGGGAACTGGTCACCGGAAGAGTCTTTAAGACTTGTTGAGAACTGGCTTCAGTCAGGAAAAGAACTGAACGCGATTTTATGTCAGGCAGACTGCCAGCTGACAGGTGTCATCACAGCGGTAGAGAATGCTGGAAAGATCGGTGAGATCAAACTTGCCGGAATGGACTGTGATCCTGTAATTTTAAAGGCAATTGCAGATGATAAAGTAGACTGTTCTATCTGGCAGGATGGTCTTGCACAGGGAGAGAATGCGATCCGTCTTGCAATTGAAGCGGCACAGGGCAATGAAGTAGAAGATTATATCATTCCATATGAAGTATGTACAAAAGATAATCTTGCAGAGTACAAAGAAAAAGCAGATGCAAGAGATGAACTTGCTAAGAAATATTTCTAAATTGGGCGGCAGACATTCATCGGCGGAGAGGATCATTTCCTCTCCGTTTCAACAAAAGGAGGTATCTTCGTGGGAGAACGTGCAGATACGGTAGAGAATGAAATCATTGTAGAGATGAAAAATATTGACATGCGTTTCCAGGGCGTTCATGCACTTGATGATGTATCTATTACCCTTAGACGCGGTGAAGTACATGCCCTCATGGGCGAAAACGGGGCAGGAAAATCAACGTTAATGAAAATACTGATCGGTCTTTATGTTCCGAACAAAGGAGAAATTTTTTATAAGGGAAAACAGGTTCATTTTAAATCAGTCATGGATACAAAGGAAGCCGGAATCAGTATGATATTCCAGGAATTCAACCAGGTAAAACACATGATGGTAATGGAGAATATTTACCTCGGAAGAGAACCAAAAACCAGGATGGGTTCTATTGATTATAAAAAAATGTATTCTGATTCCAAAGAACTGCTGGAGAGATTAGGGGTAGATCTGGATCCAAAAGCCAGAATGCGTGATTTGACGGTTGCGAAATTCCAGCTGGTAGAGATTGTAAAGGCCATTTCCTATGATTCTGATGTCATCATTATGGATGAGCCAACTTCAGCACTCAGCAAAGCAGAGATTGATTATCTTTTGAAGACAGTAAAACAGTTATGTGATCAGGGAAAAGCGATTGTTTTCATTTCACATAAACTGGAAGAAGTTTACGGCGTTTGCAAAAGCGTTACGATTCTCAGAGACGGGCATTTTATTCATTCGGGCCAGGTTGCGGATATTACAGAAGCGGAAATGATCCGGATGATGGTAGATAGAGATGTAACAGAGCTGTTCCCGAAAATGGAGTCACAGATTGGGGAACCGATTCTGGAAGTGAAAAATCTTACGAGAGCAGGGGAATTTGAGAATGTAAGTTTTACCCTCCGGAAGGGAGAGATCTTTGGGTTTGCAGGCCTTATGGGCGCAGGACGTACAGAAATCGTGGAAACGATTATGGGCGTGAGAAAGCCTGACAGCGGCGAGATCTATCTGAATGGTAAAAAAATTGTGAACCATATACCGGAAGAAGCAATCAAACGTGGAATCATTATGGTTCCGGAAGACCGGAAGAAAAACGGTCTTGTTCTGAAACTGAGCATCCGGGATAACATTCTGATGTCGTCCATACGCAAGTGTGTGAAGGGAAGATATATCAGAAAATCTCTGGAAAATAAATATTGTGAGGAATATGGCAACAAACTGGAAATCAAGAAAAGCAGCGATATGCAGATCTGCGCAAAGCTTTCCGGCGGAAATCAGCAGAAGGTTGTAATTTCCAGAGTGCTGAACGCAGAACCTGATATTATTATTCTGGATGAACCAACCAGAGGGATTGACGTAAAAACGAAGTCGGATATCCATCGCCTGATGTCACAGCTGGCATGCGAAGGAAAAGCCATTATTATGGTTTCTTCTGAACTTCCGGAGGTTTTGGGGATGAGTGACCGTATTATGGTACTGAATGAGGGGCATGTCACTGGTATTTTAGACAGAAGTGAGGCAGACCCAAGTACAGTAATGAAATACGCTGTAGTCAAGGAAAATGGAGGAGAAAAGAATGTCAATGAAAACGACTGAGAAGAGAAGTTTATCATATTACTTAAATAATTATGGAATATTGATCGGGTTTGCGGCTATTTTTATCTTATTATCTATTTTTGCGCCTAACTTTCTGAGTGCAAACAATATGATTAATATTCTTAAACAGATCGCCTGTATCGGAATTTCAACGGTCGGGGTAGGTATTCTGATTATTATGAACTGCATCGACTTGTCTATCGGTTCCATGTTCGCTTTAAATGGTGTCATTGCAGGTATCATGGTATCTAACAGTATCGGCGGCTATGGACTGCCGGCACCGGTAGGATTTCTTGCAAGTGTTGTAAGCGGTCTGGTTTTTGGATTTTTTACAGGTCTTATCGTAGCAAAAGGTAAGATTCCTGCATTCATTGTAACAATGGGAACACAGTCCATTGCCAGAGGTCTGGCGCTGATCCTTGCACACGGTATGCCGATTGGCGATTTCCCGGATTCATTTAATTATCTGGGTTCTGAATCTATCGGAGGCGTATTCCCATGGTCTGTTGTTATTTTTATTCTTGTAGTCATTGTGATGAACTTTGTGATGAAGAAAAGACCGATCGGAAGATATATCTATGCAGTTGGCGGAAATGAAGAAGCAGCCAAAGTTGCAGGTATCAATGTTGAAAAAGTAAAAATCCAGGCATACCTGATCGAAGGTGCATTGCTTGGTCTTGCAAGTGCATTGATGGCTTCCAGGCTGAAATCTGCGGCACCTGGACTTGGGGTAGGATATGACCTTGATTCAATTGCAGGATGTATCATCGGTGGTGTAAGCTTTACAGGTGGAATTGGTTCTGTCTTTGATATGGTTCTTGGTGCGTTGGTTATCGGTGTGATCAATAACGGTATGGATCTGCTTGGTGTGGAAGCATTTTACAAACAGGTAGTAAAAGGCTCTATTATCATCATTGCAGTATTGATAGACAGAAAACGTTCTGGCCGTGGTTAAGAATAATCCTTGTATGGGAGATGAGCTTATGAAAGTAATTTTAATCAATGGAAGCCCGCACGAACACGGATGTACATATGAGGCATTGTGGTGCGTGGCAGAAGAACTGAACAAAGAAGGAATACAGACAGAATTCATGCACATCGGTAATAAAGAGGTCAGAAGCTGTCTGGCATGCGGAAACTGTTCAGAGACAGGCAGATGTGCGTTTGAAGACAGTGTCAATGTTTTCCTTGATAAAGCAAAAGAGGCGGATGGATTTGTAATCGGATCACCAGTACATTATGCGGGGATTTCCGGAGCATTGAAGTCATTTCTGGACAGAGCATTTTTTACAGGCGGCGGGTTTGCCTATAAGCCGGGAGCGGTTCTTGTAAGCGCAAGGAGAGCAGGAACTACAGCCGCTCTTGATCAGCTGAATAAATATCTGTCGATTTCCAATATGCCGATTGTGACATCTCAGTATTGGAACATGGTTCACGGAATGCTTCCAGAAGAAGTATCCGGGGATGAAGAAGGTGTTCAGACCATTCAAAATCTGGGCAGGAATCTGGCATGGATGCTGAAATGTATCGAGGCAGGGAGAGAAAAGGGCGTTTGTCCTCCCGCCAGTGATGAACGGAAATGGACGAATTTTATACACTAGAGCGTGTCTGAAAATTCATTCCTGTCATCTGCACGCCCCACTTTGCAGTATATCCGCCTCAAATTCAGTTGACGTAGCCCGCTACGCCGCCCTCATTTGAGGCGAATCTCCCACAAAGTGTGACACACAGCTGCCATAAAGCAATTTTCAGACACGCTCTAGTAAAGTGAATGCCGAAGGCAGGTCAATGAATCAGAGAGAGGATGATTCATTGGCCTTGCTTTGGATTAAAAACAGTTCGCCTGGAGAGACAAAAAGAGAGAAAATACCCGAAGGTTGCATGATGCGCAACCTGCTTGCTTTGCATCATTGCGTGCAAATTAAGCAGATGCTATGCTGGTTTTAGTAGTTAATATAATAACAATTCAGTGAAAATGTTGGAGGTATTTTTATGAAACTTACGGGCGGACAAATCGTAATGAAGTATCTGGAAGAAGAAAAGGTGCCATATGTTCTTGGCATACCGGGGCATGGAATCCTTAGTTTTTTTGATGCTTTAAAAGAAGCAGAACAGGATGGAAAAGTAAAATATATTCAGGTGAAGCATGAACAGTCAGCAGTACATATTGCAGACGGTTATTTCAGGGTGAAGGGTGAACCTCTGGCAGTATTTACATCCATTGGGCCTGGTGCGCTTAATACATCGATTGGGCTTGGCACGGCGTACGTAGATTCAGTGCCGGTGTTTGAAGTATGCGGAGATACACACACGAATATGAAAGGTGTCGGCGTACTGCAGGAGATTGAGAGATATCAGGATTCCAACTTTATCAGGACAATGGAACCTGTGACAAAGAGATGCTGGAGAGTAGAGTCAGCGCAGCAGCTGCCAAGACTTATGCAGCGCAGTTTTAACCAGATGACGACAGGAAGAAAAGGTCCGGTTGTACTTTCTCTTCCGATGGATGTACAGGCAGCGTCGGCAGAAGTAACTTTTGATCAGCCAGATCACCGCAAGACTGCTTCGAAGCCTGCAGGGCAGGAAGAGTACATCAGACAGGCAGTGGAACTGATGAAGAACGCGAAAAGGCCGGTGATTATGGCCGGTGGTTCTGTACTTCGAAGCAACATGGAAGATAAATTAATCCGGTTAGCTGAAACCTGGGGAGCAGCAGTAATTACTACGATGGCTGGGAAAAGTGCTTTCCCGGAAGATCATCCGCTGAATGGATTCCATACAGGATCCAAAGGAACGCCGGTTGGATTAAAATTAACATCCACAGCAGATGTGATTCTGGCATTGGGAACGAGATTTGCGGATGAGACGACATGTTCTTACAAGGACGGTGTTGGATTTACATTCCCGAAGACAAAATTGATCCAGGTAGACATTGACCCGGCAGAAGTAGGCAAGAACTACGGATGTGACTGCGGAATTCTCGGCGATGTATCGATCGTAACAGATCAGCTGATCGCTGCATATGAGGCAGAAGTGGGAACGAAGAATGATTACATGGAATCAGATTATACGAAGGAAATACTGAGGCTTAAGAAGGAATGGGCAGAATGTCTCGCGAAGAAACGTGCGGTGAAACATGAGCTTGTTACTATTTCACAGGTGATTGGACAGATGAATGAGCATTTGCCGGCAGGTACCATCATTTCCACTTCTTCAGGTAATACACAGGCACAGTTATTCCAGGAGTACTGCTTTAAAAATGGTCAGAAACATCTGACAACAGGCGGGTTCTCTACAATGGGCTGGGCAATGCCGGCTGCAATCGGTGCCAAACTTGCGAAACCAGAAGTACCTGTTGTTGCACTGATGGGTGACGGCGATTTCATGATGACAATGCAGGAACTGTCTGTGATGGCTCAGTATGATATTCCGGTCGTTGTGATGCTTTTGAATAACAGCGGATGGATGGCAATCAAAGATCTTCAGGCAGATGTGTTCGGCGAAGACCATACCTTTGGAAATGATTTCAAAAAGGGAGAAGAATTATATTCTCCAGACTTTGCAGCTATTGCACAGAATTTTGGAATCTATTCAGAGAAAATTTCACAGGAGGAGGAAGTCAAAGGCGCACTGGAAAGAGCAATTGCTCTGAACAAACCGGCGCTGATCGAAGTAAGTGTTCACAGGAATTATCCGGATTCAGGCGGAGATTCTTATGGATGGTGGGATGTTCCGATTCCGGAATATATGGAAGAAAGAAGAAAAATATTTGAAGAAAAGAAATCAGGAGAGACGGTTTAAGTTACAGGGAAGGATAAGCGTATGTCGAAAATTAAAGTATGTATCGTAGGTTGTGGAAGAATTGCCACACTGAATGTAATGGGCTATAAAGACAATGAAGATGCAGAAGTTTATGCAGTCTGTGATGTCAATGAGGAACGGGCAAAACAATTTGCCGGGGAGACTGGTGCTTCCAAAGTGTATACGGATTATCAGGATGTCTTAAATGATCCGGAAATAGATATGATTGACCTTCTTGTTCCGCATAACCTGCACTGTAAGATGACAGTGCAGGCCTGCGAAGCGGGAAAACACGTATCTGTGCAGAAACCAATGGCACTGACGCTAAAAGAATGCGATGAGATGATTGAAGCAGCAAAGAAGGCAGGAGTCAAATTAAAAGTATATGAGAATTTTGTATTTTACCCGCCTTATGTGAAGGCAAAAGAACTGATCGATGCCGGTGAGATCGGGGAACCACTCACGATCCGCATCAAGATGAATGCAGGAAGCAATAAACACGGATGGACAGTGGATCCGGCTACCTGGGCATGGCGCATGGAAGAAGAGCAGAGCGGCGGCGGTGAACTGGTATTTGACGATGGGAACCATAAGTTTTCTATCGCAAGATATTTTATGGGTGAGCCGGAGAATGTGTTTGCCTATATTGGAAAGTCTATCATGGAAGGCGAGACATTTATTAAGAAAGACGGGACACAAGTCCAGTTCTATCAGGATGCCCCTTCAATGATTACATGGAAATATAAAGACGGACAGCGTTACGGTGTATTTGACATTACGTGGTCTAAGGATCTGGAGATCAATTCAGACTACTATGCCTGTGATGAGAGGGTAGAAATTACCGGAACAAAAGGTGTGATCTGGATTACAAGATGTACCGGGAAAATGCTTCAGATTCCGACACTGATTATGTATAAAGACGGACAGACAATCCAGTTTGATAATCTTCGGGATGACTGGGCGGACTCCTTTATTGATTCAACGAAAGATTTTATCGATGCGATCAAAAATGACAGAGATCCGGTTCTGACAGGAGAAGATGGAAGAGAAGTGATTAAATTCTCACTGGCTGCAATGCAGTCCGCAGTTTTAAAGCAGCCGGTAGATGTAGATTCGCTGGATGATTATAAAAAATAGACAGGGGTGAAAAAAATTGAAACTTGCAGTAATTAATGAACTGAGTGCCAGCAGCAGGAATAAGGATATCATGGATGCGCTGGAAGGGTATGAGGAACTTAAAGTATATAATGTAGGGATGAAGAATCCGGAAGAGGACAATCCAATTACATATATCCATACGGGTATTATGGCAGCAATCTTGTTGAACACAAAAATTTGTGATATGGTGGTAGGAGGCTGCGGAACAGGACAGGGGTTCGTAAATTCGGTAATGCAGTTTCCAAACGTGTTCTGCGGACTGATTCAGGAACCGTTAGATGCATGGCTTTTTTCACAGATCAATGGAGGTAACTGTATCTCCCTTGCGTTGAATAAAGGGTATGGATGGGCGGCTCAGATTAATCTGCAGTACATATTTGAGAAGCTTTTTAAAGACCCGGCGGGACAGGGGTATCCGGTTGAACGTCAGGAAAGCCAGAGGCAGAGCAGGGAGATTCTCAGACATTTGACAGAAGTTTCCCACAGAGATTTTGCTGAGATACTCAGAGGATTAGATCCTGAGATTCTCAGGGCAGTGGCTGCCAGACAGACGTTTATGGATCTTCTGCATGCATATGAGGAAGAAAATTCTGCAGTTAAAGAGGTGCTTTTGGTTTTGAGAAATTTATAATTTAAAAGGAGAGGTTTGGGATGATTCAGTCGTTAGATCGGGGATTACAGGCACTTGATATACTGGCAAAATATGAGGCACTTGGGGTGACTGAACTGGCGCAGCTGTTAGAGGTAGATAAAAGTACAGCGTCCAGGATTGTTGAAACTTTAAAGCAGCATGATATGGTGCAGCAGATACGCAATACAAGAAAGTACAAGCTTGGTTTCCGGGTACTGCACCTTGGAGAGGGGCTCAGAAAGAGCCTGAACGTGATTGATATCGCAAGACCAATACTCAGAGAAGTCTGCCGTGAACTCGAGCAGAGTGTACATCTGTGTGCCTATAATAACAGTATGGTCTATGTCATTGACCAGGTAGTAAGCAACCAGCAGTATACGATGCTGGCGATGGTCGGAATGATTGAACCTGTCCATTCCTCATCCGTTGGGAAATGCATTTTATCTTACCGGCGTGAAGATATCAGAGATGCAATCCTGGATGATTATGATTTTAAGCAGTATACTCCGAAAACAATTACGAATAAAGAAGATCTCCTCATAGAACTGGAAAAGATCAAAGAACAGGGGTATGCTGTGGACGATGAAGAAATGGTACTGGGTGTCCGGTGTATTGCTGCACCTGTATTTGATTATCGGAACAGTGTCAGATACAGTATCGGGATTTCCGGTCCCACGACAGTTATGACGCCAGAGAAGATTGTGTTCTATAAAAAGAAATTGATTTCCGCCGCGAACAAAATCGGGCGTGAGATGGGATATCGAATCAAAGGATAGAAGGAAAACCTGTTTCCAAAGCAGACAATTTGGAGACAGGTTTTTAACCTTTTTCACAATATATTTTTTAATCCTTGAGTTTTCATGCATAGTTTAGTAAACTAAAAGTAGTGTAATTTGGTACGGAAAATTCATCATACTGAATGGATTGCGATGAGGGCATGAAAGGGAGTTAGAAAAATGAAGAAAAAAATGAGAGATATGAAAGTTGGTTCTAAGTTACTGGGGGCTTTTGCAATTATAGTAATACTATATATTATCACAGTAGTTGCGTCTGTGAATGCGGTAAGGAGTGTGGCAGGATCCTTTGAAGGATTCTACAACAGTCCTTATCATGTTGTAAGCACGGCAAAAGATATGAGAACTGCAATACAGGGGGTGGCCCGTAACATGCTTGCGGTTATGGTCAGTAGCGATGAGGAAAAGAAGTTTTATCTGGAAGAAGCCAGAAAGTTTGCCAAGGTGATTGATGAAGACCGGCCGGTGCTTAAAGAAAGCTCTCAGGCCACCAAAACCATGGTGGACGATCTGGAGCAGCGTCTGGAGGTGATGTCTCCGATCCGCGATGAGATACTGAACTTGCTCGATGCAGGGGATGAAGCGTCAGCCATGACTCTTTACAAGGGGGAGTATGAAGAGAAAGCAAAAGAAGCCAGGTCTCTGCTGGGGGAGATCTCTGACAAGGCGTCAGAATCAGCAGATGAATACCTTATGAATGCGAAGGATGTAGAAAAAAGAATTATTATATTAATTGTAGTGCTTGCAGTTCTCATTCTTCTGATTACAAGCATCGTATGGTATCGGATTACGAGGAGCCTCACAGTACCGATCAAAAAGATACAGAGGGCGGCAAAACAAATTGCCCAGGGAAATCTGGATGTAAACGTTGATGTTCATTCGCAGAATGAGCTTGGGGAACTGGCAGATAATATCAGAGAAACAGCAGCGGCATTGAACCTTTATGTGACAGAGATTCAAAATGGGCTGACGGCCATTGGTAACGGGGAACTGAATTATACAACGGATGTTATGTTCCGCGGAGATTTTATTACATTGAAAAATGCGATGGAAAAAATATCAGTACTGCTGAAAGAATCACTTCAGCAGATCAGCAACAGCGCAGAACAGGTGGCGGCAGGAGCGGAACAGATGTCAAACAGTGCCCAGATACTTTCGCAGGGAGCATCTGAGCAGGCAGGGTCTGTCGAAGAGCTGGCAGTGAGTATCAATGAGATCTCGGACAGTGTAAGCGAGAATGCACTGAATGCGGTAAAGTCAAGCAAACTTGCAGAGGAAGTAGGGGAACGGGTTCTTGACAGTAACCGCCAGATGCATGAGATGGCTGGAACGATCAAACAGATTAAGAATAATTCAGACGAGATTACAGTGATTGTAAGAGAAATTGAGGACATTGCATTCCAGACGAATATTCTGGCATTGAATGCTTCGGTGGAAGCTGCAAGAGCCGGAGAAGCCGGAAGAGGATTCTCTGTAGTTGCGAATGAGGTGAGAAGGCTTGCGTCCAAGACAACCAGTGCATCGAAAATGACATCAGAGCTTGCGTCCAAGACTTTAGAAGCAGTCCAGGAGAGTATGTCCAGTGCCGGAAAAACTGAACAATCACTTGTAAAAGTCGTACAGGGAATGAAAGATGTGAATGGAATTGTGGATAATATTTCCGAAGCATCTGTACAGCAGGCAGATGCAATTTCACAGATCCGGAAAAGTATCGAACTGATCTCGGAGATTGTGCAGGGAAATTCAGCAACCTCAGAGGAGAGTGCTGCAGCAAGTGAAGAACTTTCGGCACAGGCACAGCTTTTAAAAAGTATGGTAGAACAATTTCAAATGGAATGATCTGAAGATACAGAAATCCACCTTACTCTGGAGACCGGGAAACGTGGATTTCTTTTTCTGATTTAGAGCCTTGATGCTTGTGTTTTATCAGGGAATCCAGTATTATTAAAGATAGTAATGGAAAGCAGAAAGGCGGAGGCAAATGAAAAGCCTGGAAAATACATATCTGGAATTTACCATAGAAAGATACTGCTGTCTGATTCCAATTTCCCATGTAAAAGGGATTAAGGAAAATGGAATGTGGGATCAGAATTTTCCGGTTCTTTGCTGGGAGAAGCTGCTGGGGCAGCCGCTGATGAATCGGAAGCGGAAGTACGGAATTATCCTTGATATAGGGAAAGGGCTGGGAATTGAGGCGGATGAAGTCGCCGGAATCTGTGAGATCGGCCCGGAACGTCTTCTGGAACTGATAAAGCCGGTGAGGAACCAAAAGAACAGGTTCATCAGTGCGGCAGCAGACATGGGAGATGAGCGGGGGATGGCATATATTTTGAGCATAACAGTGCTGGCGGAAGAGTCAGACATAATTTCGGAATAAATGGATGGAAATAACATGGTAAGGCTGAGGGAATGGGAATTTGCGGATATTGTAAAATATATGCGTGAGACATATGGAATTAATCTGGAGAAGAAGCAAATATTAATTGAATGCAGGATGTCCGGGGAGCTGGAACGTCTTGGATTCACTTCTTTTGGTGCCTATTTTGACAAAATGCGCCGGGATGAGAGCGGGCGTATGGCGGAAGAACTTGTGGTGAGATTAACCACAAACTATACATATTTTATGAGGGAACCAGAGCATTTTACGCTGCTGAGAGAGAAGATATTTCCGGAGGTATTCCAAAAAAGCAGTGCTTTTTTTAATATCTGGTGTGCGGGATGCTCGACGGGAGAGGAATGTTATACATTGGCAATGCTGCTTCAGGAATACCGGGAGCAGGGGAATGTAGTGCCGAATCTCAGGATTACAGGATCCGATATTTCGGAAAAGGTATTAAAAAAGGCAGAAGAAGGCAGATACCCTCTCCGGGAGATGGAACAGCTTCCGATGGAATGGAGAAAAAAATACTGCCATATAGATGGAGATGACACTTTTGTGGTAGAACCGCAGCTGAAGCACAATGTCCGGTTTATAAAACACAATCTGATGGAGCGGGTCTCAGATAAATATGATTTGATATTGTGCAGAAATGTGATGATCTATTTCGACAGAGACTCCAGAAGAAGGCTGGTTGGAAAGCTGGAAGAATGTTTAAATCCGGGAGGCTATCTGCTGATCGGGCATGCAGAACTGCTGTCAGGGGATGAAACATCTCTGGAATCAGCGTATCCGGCAGTCTATAGAAAGAATATGAATAATGCCAATCAAGTGACGAGGGAGAATATATGGAAAAGAAAATTATGATTGTAGATGATGCAATGTTTATGAGAAAAGTAATTCGGAAAAGCCTGGAAGAAGAGGGATATCATAACATTATCGAAGCAGGGGACGGAGAGACAGCGGTTGATAAGTTTCTGGAGGAACGGCCGGATCTGATGATTCTGGATATTACAATGCCGGGGATGTCCGGGATGGAGGTTCTGGTAAAGCTGAAAGAGAAAGCTCCGTGGGCTAAGATTATTATGTGTTCTGCGGTAGGTCAGGAAGATACAATTTTAAGGGCTGTAAAGCTGGGCGCGGCTGACTTTATCGTGAAACCGTTTAAAAGTGAAGAGTTAAAAAGAATTGTGAATCATAACTTGAGTGAAGTATAAAGCTGGCAGTAAGAACAGATGGTGCAATAAACAGGGGGAAGCTTAAATGGAGAAACTCCGGAAATTGAATGAAAATGAAGAGGATTTGTTAAAAGAACTTGGGAATATCGGGACGGGTAATGCAATGACCGCCCTTTCCATGATGCTTGCACGTCCATTGGAAATTTTATCCACACAACTGAGATTTATCAGCTACCAGGAGGCAGATGAGGTGCTTGGAAGTTCGGAAAAAGTGAAAATCGGGATTATGCTGGAAGCAAAGGGCGAGATTTCGGGAATGTTTTTGTTTCTTCTGGATCAGGTATTTGCAGTCCGGGCACTTGACTGGCTTTTGGGAAAGAAAGAGAGAGACCTGACAGAGCTTAATGAATTGGAAACATCGGTATTCTGTGAACTTGGCAATGTGATGTGCGGTGCATATGTGAACGCGCTGTCGCAGCTTCTTGGCAAAAATATCGAAGTCACAGTCCCAAGTATATGTATTGACATGGGAGGTGCAATTTTTAATACTGTGATGTCGAACCTGGTCAGGTTAAGTGATATACTTCTGATCATAGATAATGAAATCCGTTTGGAACAGGAACTGCTTTGCGGACAGATTTTGTTTTTCCCTGAAATGGAGTCTATGCGTAAAATTTCAGAGTGGCTGGGGGAAATATATTGAGATGGATAAAGTGATTGTAGGAATTGCGGAGGGAAAGACGATCTCAGATGGTCATGTTCTGGTTTCATATGCACTTGGTTCATGTGTTGGGATTTGCCTGTATGATGCAGGCAAAAAACTGGCAGGAATGGCGCACATTGTTCTTCCGGACTCTGAAAATGGTGTAGATCAGAAAAATCCATATAAGTATGCATCAACAGGAATAACAGCACTGATTCATGAGATGGAGGTAAAAGGTGCAAGAAAAGAAAGAATGACAGCAAAAATCGCGGGCGGTGCCAATATGTTCCAGGGATCTGGCGGAAAATGGGAAATTGGAAAGCAAAATATAGCATCTGTAAAAAGAGCACTGGAGGCAGTAAAGATTCCCGTGATTGCGGAAGATACAGGAAAAAATTATGGCAGAACAATCGTATTCTCGGCAGAGAATGGGAGTCTGGAAATCAATACAGTAAGGCGAGAAAAGAAAGTGATATGATGAGATGGAGGTAAATTATGGAGACAAATGACAGACAGATAGTTTTAGCAGTAGATGACAGCCTGCTGATCTGTCAGCAGATAAAGACAGCGCTTGAGCGTGAAGGACAGATATTTCTGTGTGAGGCCCACAACGGTGAGGAGGCAGTGGAACTGGTGAAACAATATCAGCCGGATTTGATTTTGCTGGATGTGGTACTGCCGGATATGGATGGGTATGAACTGTTCGAAAAGCTGAGCGCAGTCGATCAGAACAATGCGGCAATTATATTTCTGACCTCCAAGGATAAAGATGAAGATGTGATCAGGGGATTTTCCATGGGAGCCTGTGATTATATTAAAAAACCTTTTGTACAGGGGGAACTGAGTTCCAGGGTACATATTCATCTGCAGCTAAAGAAACAGAAGGATGAATTAAACAGGCAGAATGAGGAGCTTAGGAGCAGTATGCAGAAATTGAATTATCTGGCGTTCCGTGACGGACTGACCGGTCTGTATAACAGGCGGTATGTTGTAGGAGATCTGGTGGAAGATATCAGGCATCCGGGGCAGAAGCAGAATTTCCTGATTCTGGCGGATATTGATGATTTTAAAAATGTGAACGATACCTATGGACACGATGCAGGTGATATGGCACTGGTCTGTATTGCGAATATAATGGAGGCAGTCTGCCGGGATTATAAAGTTGTCCGCTGGGGAGGCGAAGAATTCCTGATTGTACTGTTTGGAGTGACAGAGCAGGAGGCTTATGATGTAAGCGAAAGGATCAGAAAGGAAGTAGAAAAATTCTCTTTCTACCATGAGGCAGGAGAATTCTCCTGTACAATTACTTTGGGGCTTCACCGGTATTGTGAAGACGAGGCAATTGAGCAGAGTATAGGGTGTGCAGATAAGGCACTCTATTATGGAAAACGCCATGGGAAAAATTGCAGTGTCTGGTATGAAAATATAGAATAGACGGAGAAAAATATGGGATATTTTGATGCAGATGAAAAGGAGATGCTTGAGGTTTACATGCTGGAGACCCGCCAGCTGCTGGAGCAGCTGGATGGTTTTCTGCTGGAAGCAGAAAAGAAGCATTCGTTTACAGAGAGTGAAATACACGCAGTTTTCCGGATCATGCATACGATCAAAGGTTCCTCGGCAATGATGCGGCTTAGTGATTTATCACGGACAGCACATAAGCTGGAGGATCTTTTTTCTTATTACAGGGAAAATTGGGGGAGGATAGACGATCCGGAACCAGAATTGTTTGATCTGTTGTTCGCGGCGTCTGACTATATTGCCAATGAGCTTGATGATATGGCGCAGGAGTCGTATCAGCCTCGTACGGCTGCAACCGTCGAAGAACGGGCAGAAGTGTTCCTTAAAACTGCCAGAGATAAGAAAACGGAAAGCAGACAGATCGCTGAGAATCCTGTGGAAGACCAGGAAAATCAGAAAGAGTTGGAAGAAAAAGAAGAGAATCCACTAGACCTGTCTGAAATGTTTGAGGGAAAAGACGGGATGATTGTCCGGGTAAATCTGGAGCGGGGCTGTAAGATGGAGAATATCCGGGCATTTATGCTGGTCCGCCAGATTGAAGAAAAATGTACCAGTGTCGAAACATATCCGGATCATCTGGATAAGGCTCATGCACAGGCTGGATATATAAGCCAGCATGGCGTGATCATCCGGTTTGAAAGCCAGGAGAAACATACAGTACTTGAGATGCTTGGGAAAGGTCTGTTTGTAGAATCCTGTGAAGTTCTGGAAGACAGAACGGTAAAACGCGCAGGTCCGGAAAAGGCAGCAGAGGAAAAACCGGCAGATGAAAAAAAGGAGTCAGATTTCCTAAGTGTCCGTACGGACCGTCTGGATGTTCTGCAGACTTTATCAGGAGAGATGATCGTGCAGATGCTGACTTTGGATAATGCATTGGCACAGGCAGGACAGGAAGAGCTCCGGGAAGGTGCAGCCTATCAGTTAAGCCGTATGATAAATGATGTGGAAAGAATTGTGATGGAAATGAGAATGGTGCCGGTTTCCACCTTAATCCCCAAGCTGAGAAGGGTGTTCCGTGATATATGCAGAGTCCAGAAAAAAGATGTAGAATTCGTTGCGAACTGCGGTGACATTGAAGCGGATAAAAGTGTAGTGGAATATGTATTCGAAGCATTGATGCATATCATAAGAAATGCAGTGGACCATGGAATTGAAACGCCCGGGGAACGTGCTGCGTCAGGGAAAGAGAAGGTAGGAAAGATTACCTTTATGTCCCAGAGTACAGTGGGAGAACTTATTCTTTCCATTCAGGATGACGGCAGGGGAATCAATCCAAAGAAAATACTGGCTTCTGCAAAAGAAAAAGGAATTCTGGATAAACGGGAAGAGGAGTATGAAGTCCATGAAATATGGGATTTGATTCTTCACCCGGGTTTCACGACAAAGGAGACAGTCACGGAATTCTCAGGAAGAGGGGTCGGGCTTGATGTTGTCAAAAATATCATGGAGGAAGCAGGGGGACATCTGTATATCGAGAGTGAAGAGGGCAAAGGAAGTAAATTTACCATTGTGCTGCCCCTGACCTTGTCCACAATTGAATGTGCCAGGTTTTCTGTTGAGGGCTGCCGCTTTTCTGTTCCGGCCCGCTATGTATGCGGCTTTTATGAGTATCGAAAAGAAAAGAAGAATATACAGATGTTAAACGACAGAGAGTATATTATGATGTCAGGTAAAATGATGCCTCTGATAGATCTGCGCCGGTTTTACAGGCTGCAGGGAAATACAGGGGAGGCGGCTCTGATGATACATCTTAAGAATAATGACAGAGAAGCATGCCTGATTGCGGATGCCATGTTCGTTCAGAAAAGAATTGTAGTGAAACCGCTTCCGGCTGTGTTTGGCCCTGGATTCAGAAGGAATACCGGAATCTGCGGACTCAGCATGATGGGAAGCGGAAAGATCTGTTCAGCATTGGATGCAGAAACTCTGATCAGCTTATATGAAAGCGAGGGAGAATACAAAAATGGAAACTAGTGGAGAAATTCTCTGCATTTCTGGTTCGGTTAGAAACTATGCAGTTGAATTTAAATATATAAAAGAGATATGTTCAGATATTCTTGTATCGAAAGTCCCATGCCTGCCGGAATATTTTGCCGGAGTATTTCATTACAGAGGGGCAATCATTCCTGTAATCAGGCTGGATGAAGAAACGGACATACCGGAGCAGAAGACGCAAAAAGCTGTGGTCTTGATATTGGAGTATCTGAAATACCAGCTTGGCATTATACTTTCCAGGGAGCCTTTTATGGTACAGGAACAGGAAATGACCAGAGTGGAGATGCCGCAGCAGGAAGAGAATGCAGTTTCTGACATCTGGATTGGGAAGGCATTTTATAAACTGCAGGATACATTGTATTCACTGGGGGATGTTGAGAAGATCATGGAGCATCTGATTGTATATCCGTCTGTATAGTTTTATATTATCAAATACCAAAAGAGAATCCCCGAAATGGCGAATGTCGTTTCGGGGATCCTTTGTTATATACGGCGAAAATGTATTAGCACAAATTCACAAAATTTGGATTTGGTTTTCAGTAAACATATCAATAGACAAAGTAAAATAAAAGCGGTATCATATAATCATATTAAAGAGCACGAGCTCTTTTGAAAGGGGTGCAGAGGACGAGAGTTTGAAGTGTACATAAAAAAGAAGTGTTTTAAAATAATGGATTTTATAATCCATTCTATTTTTACCAATTAAAGAGCACGAGCTCGAAAACAAGGAGGAAGAATGATGGAAAATCAGGTATTAAAAGTAGGCGTTGTAGGAGTAGGAGCAATTGGAAGGACACATATTGAAAGAATCAATAATAAACTTCAGGGCGCAAAAGTAACAGCATGTGCGGATGTGAATGTAGATTTTGGAAAGTCAGTAGCTGAAAAATAT
>URQQ01000018.1 GCA_900549995.1 uncultured Lachnospiraceae bacterium
CGCGCCCTTGCGGACAAACGGTTTTCAAGACCGCCTCGTTATGACCACTTCGATACCTCTCCATGTTCAGTTGTTGTCGCTGCACTTCCGTGACGACAATTAGTATTCTAGCATATGACTATTTCATCTGTCAATACCTATTTGACAAAATTTTTCAATGGTATTTAAATCCACTGTTTCCAGCAGCTGTCACCCGTTTCTTCTCACGAATATCCTTGCTATTTCGAGGTCTTCAGGTGTAGTAATCTTGATGTTTTCATAAGAACCCTCTACCAGTTTCACTGGATGATCAGACGTCTGCTCCAAAACCATCGCGTCATCTGTCACCTGAATATATGGTTCCCTCATTATTGCAGAATATGCATTCTTAATCAAATTAACATCAAACACCTGCGGTGTCTGGATCATCCAAAGCGTCTTCCTGTCCGGCGTTTCTTTTGCAAATCCATTCTCATCGCTGATTTTAATCGTATCTTTTACAGGCATGCCAACAACACAGGCCTGATGTACCTGCACTTCTTCATAAACCCTGCCCAGAATTTCATCATTTACAAACGGCCGGGCGCCATCGTGGATAAACACATAGCCATCGTGATGAATCTGTTCCAACCCACAGGCGACAGACAAGTATCGTTCTGCTCCACCGGCAGTAATCCGGCTGATTTTTTGAAAGCCATATTTTTCTGCAATTTCCCTGCGGCAGTATTCTTCCTGCCCTTCGCTTACAACAAGAATAATCTCGTCGATAATTTTGGAATCCTCAAATGCCTTCAGTGAATAAAACAATACGGGGCGTCCGTCAATTTCAAGATACTGCTTCTGTACCTTTGTCTTCATCCGTGTCCCCTGCCCTGCCGCCAGAACAATTGCTGTACATTTTTTCTTCATCCGTTCATCCCCCAGATTCCTTAAATTATCGATCGCGCAATGCTTCACTATCTCTCACCAAGCTTCAGGTTCGGCACTGCATTTAAATCCCATCCGCTCCTTGCGCCGTTGATATATTCATAATAGGCCGCCGCCCCAATCATAGCCGCATTATCTGTACAAAGTATCGGCGATGGATAGTAAAATTCAACTCCATGTTCTCTGCAAGCCTGCTTCATCGCTTCCCTCAATGCACTGTTGGAAGCTACACCTCCGGCAATGGCAAGCTTTTTCAGTCCATATCTCTCGACCGCCTCCATCGCATGGTCTACCAGCACTCCGGTAACAGCCTTCTGGAACGATGCCGCGATATCCGCCTGGTTATAAGTTTCTCCGCGCATCTTGCATCCATTGATATAATTGAGTACCGAAGATTTCACTCCGCTGAAACTAAAATCATATGGCGATCCATCCACATGAGCTTTTGGAAATACAATCGCATCCGGATTCCCTTCTTTTGAAAGCTTGTCAATCTTTGGCCCTCCCGGATATCCCAGACCGATCGCACGGGCTACTTTATCAAATGCCTCTCCTGCCGCATCATCTCTTGTCTTTCCAAGAATCTCATATGTCCCATAGTCTTTGACACACACCAGATGCGTATGCCCGCCTGACACAACCAGACAGATAAACGGAGGTTCCAGTTCCTTGTTCTCTATATAATTAGCCGAAATATGTCCTTCTATGTGATGCACCCCCACTAACGGCAGATGCTTCGCATAAGCAATTGCCTTTGCCTCAGCCACGCCTACAAGTAGCGCGCCCACAAGCCCTGGTCCGTAAGTAACGCCGATTGCAGTAATATCATCCAGCGTCACCTCTGCTTCCAGAAGCGCTTCTTCAATCACCTGATTTATTTTTTCAATATGCTTTCTGGACGCAATCTCAGGTACAACACCGCCATATAATTTGTGAAGCTCTATCTGAGACGAGATTACATTAGAAAGCACCTCACGGCCATTTCTCACTACTGACGCGGCAGTCTCATCACAGGAACTTTCAATTGCCAATATTAATACATCCTCTTTTTCACTCATCCTCTGCCTCCTAATCACTCTTTTGGAAAACTTTAACTATTCAGCCATGACCTCGGAAATACTCTGTATTTCCTCGCTTCGGCTCAACGCCGTATACAAATGATATAAAATCGTCTTCTGCAAGCAAGCTTGCTCCAGCCGTTTTTATATCATTTGTGCATGGCTGAACAGTTACTCAAAATCAAGTTCCACAGACATGCGGTCTTTCCCCGCTTTGGCAGCCGGGAAAATTGCCCTTACATCATCCATAAACTCTTCCGGACGGTTCAGCGACGGACTGTAATGAGTCAGCCACATCTCTTTCACTTTGGCATCCTTCGCAAGCCTTGCCGCCTCGTAAAATGTCATGTGCTTATATTCCACCGCTTTGGCAGCTTTCTCTTTCTCACCATACATTCCTTCGCAGATAAACAGATCAGACCCTTCGGCATTCCTTAAAATAGAATCCGTCGGCCTTGTATCTGTACAATATGTCAGCTTGATCCCTTTCCTCGGCGGACCAAGTACCATATCCGGCGTATATACCTTCCCGTCTATCTCAGCCGTTTCTCCTTTTTGCAGAACCTTCCAGAACGGTTTCGGTATCTGCAGGTTTAAAGCCGCATCCACCTGGAACTTCCCTGCACGGTCAATTTCCACCGCATACCCGTAACAGATGACATTATGGTTTACCCGGAAAGCCTTCAGACGGTATCCATTTAACTCAAACGTCTGCTCCGGTTCCGTAATTTCTTCATAGCGTATCTCAAAAGGCAGTTCCGGGGCAATCACTCTAAGGGCTGAAACAACCCGTTCCAGCCCTTTTGGCCCAATCAGTGTCAGCGGCTCTCTGCGGTCTGCATTACCCATTGTAAGCAGAAGCCCCGGAAGCCCGCTGATATGATCTCCGTGATAGTGCGTAAAACAAATCACATCAATCGGTTTAAAACTCCATCCTTTTTCCTTAATTGCAATCTGTGTTCCTTCCCCGCAGTCAATCAAAAGATTACTGCCGTTGAACCGAAGCATCAAAGATGTAAGCCACCGGTACGGAAGCGGCATCATCCCACCCGTACCTAACAAACAGACATCTAACATATAATTCTCCTTTATTTCATCACTTCGCCCCTTCTGCGGTCACCGGAATGGCAAATGTCTGAATCAATTCATCATAACATTCCTCGCACAGATCAAACTCGTGAATCTCATTATCTTTTCTGGAAAAATAGCCCCAGCGTTTTTCTACTGTCAGAACATCCTCTTTCGGACATCCATCATTTACGCAGATCTCTTTTCCACATTTGTTACAAATGATTCTGTCAATTTCTTTTGTTTCTTTCATTATATACTGGCGCATTTTTTCCTCCTGTATGAGATATCTGATTTTTCGTACAGATATGGATTCTTTTCGTTACGCCCTCATTATATCTTGTTTTATCCAGGCTTCCTAGTGGGAAGTGTTCCCTGTTCTTCCAGCGTGTATCCGTTACAGCGTTCTGCTCATCAGGACCGCATCCTCCAGAGGATTGCTGTAGAACGCTTTACGCACTCCATCCTCCGCAAACCCCTCCGCCTTATAGAAACCGATCGCGGCAGTGTTGCTTTTCCGTACATCCAGAAGTACACGTTGTATACCGAGCATTCTGCATTTCTCATACACCTTCTGAATGATCAGGGTACCTGCCCCTTCCCTTCTTGCCGATGCTGCCACTGCAATTCTTGCAATTTCACATTCGTCCAGCACATGGTAGACAACCGCATAACCACAGACAACATCCTGCTTTTTCGCCAGAATAAAAAACGTCTGCGGCTGTTTCAGAGACTCCTTAAGTCCCTGTACTGACCACGGATCTGTAAATATATCCGTTTCCAAACCTGCAATCTGTGCCAGATCTGTCTCCGTGCCTTCGCAGATAGTCCACACAGCTGCCGCACCTTTACTTCCCATCCGTTTTCTCCCGCTCTGCACGTTCCCTCTCCGCCTGAGAGACTCTCAGGTAATCTGGCCTGTGATCTGCTGCCGACTCCATTTTCCCAGCCTTTAAATACTCCATCCCAAGCGTTCCGACGGAGGCAGCCCTCTGGCGGTTCATATGTGCCGGCGCAAAGCTTACCGGCACCTTCAGGCCTTCTGTCAGCTGCTCTTTATATACCGGAACACCGTCACCTGAAAAAATCACGCGCTCACCTTTTTTATTCAATAGCTCAATCAATTCCTGTACATCCACCGCCATCTGGCCATCCACCACTTCAAATGATTCCTCAAAACGGTAAACGCCTGTATATACCTGGTTTCTTCTCGCATCCATGATTGGGCAGATCAGCCCTTTTGCGCCGTACATATTATATGCAAGCGCGTCTACTGTAGGCACATGGATTAACGGTTTCCCAAGCGCAAGCCCCAATCCCTTGGCTGTCGCAGAACCGATCCGAAGTCCAGTGAATGATCCGGGACCCCCGGACACTGCGATGGCATCAATGGTACCAAGGTCAAGCTCCAGCATTCTCACCACCTCGTCCAACATTGGAAGAAGTGTCTGGGAATGTGTTTTTTTATAATTCACCGTGTACTCAGAAAGCGTCTGGTCCTCTTCAACAATCGCCACCGACGCTACAAGCCCGGAACTGTCTAACGCTAAAATCCGCATAGTGTTACTTCCTTTCCGTAATGGTAATCTTCCGGTAATCGAACCCCTTGTCAAGATCTTTCTCTATGACAATCTCCGTTCTCTTTGGCGGAAGAATCTCTTCAATCAGGTTCGCCCATTCGATCAGCGAAACCCCCTGGCCATATATATAATCATCGAAGCCGACCTCATCCATCTCAGAAATATCTCCAATCCGGTAGACATCAAAATGATAAAAAGGCAGCCTTCCTTCTTCATAGATCTGTACAATCGTAAATGTCGGACTGCTCACAGCCTCTGTAATTCCAAGTCCATCGGCCATCCCCTGTGTAAACACAGTCTTTCCGACCCCCAGATCCCCGACAAGTGTATAGACCTGCCCCGGTTTTGCTTCTCTTCCTATTTTTCTGCCAAGTTCATAAGTTTCACCTGCATTATTTGTCTCTGCTGTCATCTGGCATCCGACTCCTTTACCCTTCATTACGGATCTTCTGCTTCTCCGGAGGCATATGATCTGTAATCATTTTCACCGCATTTTTATATTTCTTTCCCAGATCCTCTACCGGGAAAATGAGTGCGCTTCTTTTATTCTTATATAAGAGCACAAGCTTCTTCGTCACAACTACCTGAATGAAACTGTCCCATGAATGCTGTTCCGTCTTTCCATCCTGTTTCGCAGATACACCTTCATTCGTAAGTTCATAGCTGACCGGTTTGTCAAACCGCCGGGAAGCCCTGATCTGTTCCCTCGCTTTCGTTCTCATTGAAAACGGCGGAAATACAAGAAAAATTGCCGCAAACACAAAAAACAGACAACTGAACATGTAATCACCCCTTACGACAGAAAAAATTCCGAGTAAAAGAGAAACTACTCCAACTGCCGCGCCTGCGATGCCGCTTACATGCGTACGGGAATGATACATCATAAAATCATACATTGACTGTTCCGTCATCTTCACATCAAATTTAACAACCATCTTTGGTTCCCCCATTCTTCACCCCTGTCCGGCCACTTTCAGCACGAAACTTAAGGGTATGCTATAAGATTATAGCACACCCTTAAGTATGTGACAACCGCCTTGCCGGAAGCAAAAGCGATCCTGTTTTAACTTTGGCTGATCTTAAACACCGGACTGATCTTCTTATATATAAGCAGTACAATCACAGACACCAATACACCCTTCAAAAGATTAAACGGCGCTACCGCGAAAATTACAAGTGTATTGAGGCTGGTAATTGCCGGATTTACTTTTGTCCCCATACCTACAAGCGCATCGATCGGAAGCTCCATGAGTTTCGAATAGAGCGGCAGAAGAACATATGCATTGATCAGACATCCCAACACTGTCATCAGCACAGTACCAAGCGCCATTCCAAACATGGCTCCTTTTTTCGAACGCATCCGCCGGTAGATGATTCCCGCCGGTACACACAGAGAACATCCGATAATAAAGTTTGCAGCCTCGCCGACCCCTCCGGTTATCGTTCCGTTGATAATCAGGTTCATCAGAATTTTAATAAGCTCCACTGCCGCACCAGCAAGAGGCCCCATCGCAAAACATCCAACAAGAACCGGCACCTCACTGAAATCAAGTTGATAAAAGCTCGGCGCAAACGGAAGCGGGATTTCAAACAGCATTAAAACCGTCGCGATCGCAGAAAGCATACCGATCTGCGCAATTGTCTTTACCTTCATTCTCGAAGATGTTCTTTTTGTGTTCGTCATTACATCTGTACTCATGTTTTCTCTCTCCTTTTTATATGTTCATTTGTTTCCCGAGACAGCCGGCAATCTCATAACAGCCATGATTTTCATCCGCTGTCCACGGCAATAAAAAGGAATACTTCTAAAAGCAATGTAATAGTTCCCTATAGATAAATAAAAAAGCTCCGGATAAATATCTTCTATCCGGGGCTTAAACTCTATCTTATACTTATTACATCTTTTCTTCTCTCATCCAGACTTTACTGTCGGTTTTGGAATTGCACCAAATCAGCCATTATCCGAAGATAACAGGTCGCGGACTATACCGCCGGTTGGGAATTGCACCCTGCCCCGAAGAATTCTCTTTTATCTGTGATCCATTATAACGCACTATTCTTTGATACGCAAGCGAATTTTCCAATTCTTTATAATCCCCTCTCGATCTGCATCCTTCTGGAATTTCCATAAAATATACGGTTCAAATGTTCACACTCTCCCCTGCCATATACCGCTTTTGATGCATACAGAATTGCACGAATTTCCTCATAGATATAAAATGTCAGGTCCAGAAGCCCCTCCGTCATGGCAGAAAGCCCCCACGGAACCATATCGCCCGCTACATAGTAGTGTTTATGATTCACACAGATATCCTTTCCTCTTGTAAATGCAAGCGGAGCATCAGAACCAAAAACGATACGGTCTGACGGCACTTTTCGAAACAGATATTCAAGGACAGGCGGATCATTTAAAAGAGCCGTGTCAAACCACACGTTGGGTTTGTCAACCAGAAAATCAATGCTTCCCTCGATATCAAAGAAACAGAATGACCGGCCCGCATGTGCCATAAGAAACCGTATATTCTGATACCTGGACGTAATGTCTTCCAGTTCCCGTCTCGTCTTTTCGCTTCTGAGTCTTTCCTTTCCAGGAATATGAAGCATGATATTCAGACCGTTTTCCTCTGCAAATTCAAGAAATGACGCATTCAGCATATCGTAAATCCCAACTTCTCCCTCCTCCACATGCGCAAGATCAGGATACGGTTTGAATCCCAGAAAACCCGGCCGTTCCAGAAGTTTCCAGCACTCCTGCGCCTCCCTGGCATCTTCGTACTGTCCGGGCATGTAATAAAAGCCTGCCTTATACTTCCCGGCATTTTCCAAAATATATTCATTCGACCTTTTCCGGTCAAGCTGCGGAAATGGGAGTCCAAAAAACATCCCCTGATACTTTCTTTCAGGGAAAAGTTTTCCGGCGCATTCATTGAACTCTTCTATTGTCAGCTGTTCCATAAGATCAAAATCTGTCCACGGCTTATATTTTTTATAAATTTCATATTCCACCTTCTCAATGTTCAGGCACTCTCTCTTCCACGAGTGAACATGTCCGTCAATGATGCGGTCAGGAAGACGGTGGTCAAATTCCCTATAAAATACATCCTGATCTTTTTCATTATAACAAAATCCGCGAATCATATCTTTCCTTTCCATGAGGCCGCCCCAGTGCATCATCTTTCAGCAGCCTCATCCTGTACAAAGTCCCGTTTATAATTTCCGGCTGAGTTTTGCAAGCTTATCATAATCTTCCTGCAGATGTTCATACACCGACTGGTAAATCTC
Source organism: uncultured Lachnospiraceae bacterium (assembly GCA_900549995.1). GTDB lineage: Bacteria > Bacillota > Clostridia > Lachnospirales > Lachnospiraceae > UMGS1251. Next base: position 7,895 of record URQQ01000018.1, read on the forward strand.
AAAAATCTCCATATAAAGACTGTGCGTCTTCGGGTCTGGTTCCATATAGTCAACATAGTTTGCCCATTGCTTTGCAACCCCAAAATCCGGAAGCCATCCCGTTGACACTCCGGCAAGTATTGCATCTCCATAAGGCGCTCCCGTCCGATTCTCAAGCATCACCGTCGGCCGGTCGAATACGTCAGTAAAAATCCGTCTCCAAAGACGGCTTTTCGCACCGCCCTCATTCATCACAACCGGGCCTTTCATTTCTATTCCATGTTTCTGCATCGCCATATACTGACAGTATGCCGACATCGCAACCCCCTCCATCATAGACCTTATCAAGTGCCCTTTTTTATGGTTCATTCCCCACCCGAACACAACGCCTCTGGCATTGCAGTTAAATTCAGGTGTCCTCGCGCCCATAAAGTGAGGAAGCGTAATCAAAAGATCGGCCCCCGGCTTTGTCTTGCCCGCATCCAGGTTCAGAAGATCATATGCATCATACCCGGAACTCGCTTCTACGAATCTTTCATAAGCCGAAAAATTATCTCTCAGATTTCTCATCACATATCCGCCTGTCGTTGTAGAGCCAAAGATGACATAACTGTTTCTTGAATCCACCGGATAGACGCAGTTCCAAAGCTTTTCAACAAAATTGGCTTTTCCCGTCACCACGCCCAGAACCGCCGCCGTTCCCAGGTTCAGCTGCATTTCCCCCGGCTCCGTTGCCCCTCCGGCAAGCCATCCGGCAAAAGCATCCACAGTCCCTGCAATCACTGGCGTTCCGGCCAGGAGCCCAGTCTGTGCTGCCGCTTCTTTTGTCACTTCTCCAACCACTTCCTCACACGGAAAAACTTCCGGAAGTATCGCCATGTCAATTCCAAGCTTACTGCACATCGCTTCATCAAACCGCTTTTTGTGTATATCAAAAATCGGACCGTAGAAATTCCCTGCCGAATAATTGACAACCGTACGCCCCGTCAGACGAAATGTCACATACGCATCCGGCGTCAGAACCTTATGGATTCTCCCATAGTCCCTGGGCCTGTTTTGTTTTTCCCAAAGAATACTCGTTGCCGTCGACTGCTCATCAATATTAAATCCGCTGATATCAAAGCACTGTTTTTCTCCCACAATCCCTTTCAGCTCTTCTGCCGTTTCAGCTGCCCTCGTATCCAGGAAATTATAAGCCTTGTTCAAAACTCCGCCATTTTCATCAATCATTACAATTGCAGGCACTGCGGAAGACACGCTGACTGCACGGATATTACGGATTTCCAGATGACTGGTCCTGATCACTGATGTTATGATATTCCCAATGTTTCCCCAGTACTCATCCGGATCAGTTTCCGACCATGTGCCATGAGAAACTACAATTTTATGCTCCTTGAAGCCATACCCTATCACATTTCCTTCATCATCGATAATACACGCCTTTGCCCCTCCGCATCCGATGTCTATGCCGACAAAATAATTGCTCATGCCATCACTCCTTTCGGCTGTTACGAAAGCAGCCTTCTTGCCTCTTCTGCAGAGATACCTTTTCTGAAAATTTCACCAATTGCCCTAGTCATTTTCACCGGATCCTCTGCCTCCGAGATGTTTCTTCCTATCAGGCACCCTTTTGCCCCCGCCTTTGCTGTAATTTCAATCATATCAAGGAACTCGTCTTCCGGAACCTTTGTCCCGCCGTTGATGAGTACCGGCAGATGAATATAATCAATAATTTCTTTAAAAGATTCGGGAGAGTTGGTGTAATTCGTCGAGATCACATCTACACCCATTTCTTCACAGATCCGCCCGGCAAACATCAGGTATTCTGCTCCATACTTTTCCACGTTCTCGTCATTCGTGGAATAGAACGTCGGGAACTCTGCCTCTACCACAAAGACCAGTCCGTACTTTTCACATTCCCTGACATAGGAGGCCACCATTTTCATTGCCTCCCCGGCATTCTCGCCGTGAAAATCCACAGGCACTACCAGACCATCCACGCCATTCACAGCAGCCTCTTCCACCGTACTTGTCAGAATCGCTTCATAAGGATTCCTCTTGCTGTACGCAGGGTATACCGGAAGATAATTGAGAACCGAGACATCCCTGTTCAGCACCGGAATCACTTTCTTCGTAAATCCCTTCCCAATATTCAGGCATGTTGCACCGCCCTCAATTGCTTTTCTGCAGGCATCTACCACATCTCTCTGCCCCGGATAGATCACAGAACTTGTCATCTGATGGCATCCGGCAAAAATAATACAGGTGCCTGTCTCATCGAACATTCTGTTCAGTTTAATTAATTTCCCTGTGTGTGCTGACATAATTTTTCTCCTTTACTCACTGATTTTTACTCACTGCATTTTTCTACAATCTTCATAATTTCCAATCCATGCTCCTCATCCACCAGCGGACGTCTTCCATCCCTCAGGCATTCCAGATAGTGCATCATTTCATCCCGGTACACAAGATCCCAGTCAATGGCTGACTCCCGCTCCTCCCATTTTCCATCTTCCGAAAGACAGATCTTCACCGGCTCATTATCCCTCCACCGGATAGATCCCCCGGTTCCATATACCTCTATCGACCTTCCAAAATACTTCTGCAGAAAATCCATATGTATGGAAATCACGGCATCATCCTCGCACTCAATCAGAAGCTCTGCCATATCCGGTACATCCCATTCTTTGTGTACAACACGTTTCGTCCTGCAGGATACATTCAGCGCCTTCTTGTCCACAAACCAAAGCGCATAATCAATCTCATGGGAAAAATCGCTTACCACTCCGCCTCCCATACTTTTCTTCGTCCGGTAATCCGTCTTCGCATCTGTAATCGCCTTCCTTCCGGCAACCGACGCCCTCACGCCAAATACTTTCCCCAGTTTCCCTTCCCGGATATAAGAGCGGATCATCTGATAGGCCGGAGCAAATCTAAGGCAATATGCCACGAAAACAAACTTGTTATATTGTCTTGCAAGGCGGACAATCTCCTCCGCCGACTCCAATGTATGGCTGACAGGTTTTTCGACCATCACATGAAGCCCCGCCTCCATACATTTCCGTATATGATCCTCGTGAAAAGAATTGGGCGTGCAGATCACGACCCCGTCAAACGGATTTTTCAGCGCATCTTCCAGAGAAGTGTACGTCTCCTGTACATCAAATTCCCGGGCCGCCTCTTCCACCGACCGGGGATTTACATCACAAACTGCCACATCACACAATTGATACTTCCGTATCGAATTCAGGTGGACTCTCCCGATATATCCACACCCATTGATCAGTATTTTCATATTCTCCTCCTTTTCATCAGAGTTCTTTCTTCATCCGTATCGTCTCCGCGCCGATTGCAATCAGCAAAATCACGCCCTTTACAAACTGCTGCGCAAAACTCTGCATATTCAATATCATCATCCCGTTCGCAAGAACACCCATAATGATACACCCCAGTACCGTACCCGAGATTTTGCCGCTCCCTCCCGCAATACTTGTACCGCCCAGCACAACTGCCGTCACAACATCAAAATCCATATTCTCACCAGTGCTCGCCAAACCGACACCTGTCCTGGATGCGTTAATAAATGCCGCCAGACCTGCAAGGAAACCAATGATAATGTAAAGACTTGCCTTATGCCTTTTTGTCTTAATTCCGGATAAAAACGCACTGTCTTCATTATTTCCAATCGCATAGGTATAGATAGAGAACGCAGACTTATTCTGAATGAACCAGAAAAAGGCCACAACCACAATCGCGATCAGAACCGGAATTGGGACAATGCCAATATATCCGCGCCCAAGTGTGGTGAATCCCGGCGGCAGCCCAAAAATCGTATTGCCGTCACAGATGATAAATGCCAGCCCGCGAATCGCAGTAGACATCCCAATCGTTGCCAGAAGCGGCGGAATATTTACTTTCGTCACCATAATCCCATTCATGCACCCTATGATTCCTCCAATCAGAATGCTGACAAACACTCCCATTGCAACCGGAAGATGATAGAATTTTATCAGCATAGCAACGGCAACTCCGCAGAATGCCACCGAAGCACCTACAGAAAGGTCAATTCCGCCGGAAATGATAACCCATGTCATTCCCATGGAAATAATGGTGAGCGTTGAGATCTGAAGCAAAATATTCAGCAGATTGTCAACTTTCAGAAATTTATCCGAAGCAACGGAAAAAAATACGCAAAGTACAATAAATACAACGACCGTCCCGAATCCTTTTCCCTTTAAAATTGCTGCTCCCGCACTCTTATTCCCTGCCATATCTTTTTTAAAACCAGCCATTTCTTCATTCCTCCTAACTTAAAAGTTCTTTGTAGATTAATGGCTCAGAAACATTTTCTCCTTCATATTCGCGGAAGACACTCCCCTGTTTCATCATCAGTATGCGGTCGCACGTCTGTACCAACTCCGTTATTTCCTGGGAAATCATAATGACGGTTTTCCCTTCCCTTGCACATTCAAGCAGCATCTGGTAAATTTCAAACTTTGCCCCTACATCGATTCCTTTGGTAGGACAGCTCAGTATGATGATATCAGCGTCACTTGCTATCGTTCTGATGATCATGATTTTCTGCTGGTTACCTCCGCTCAGATACCGGATATGCTGGTCGGGTCCCGCTATTTTCACCTCCATTTTATCTGCATATCTCAGAAATGCTTCTCTCATCTTTTTCCTGTTCAGTATTCTTAACGGCCTGAAAGATTCAAACTTTTTAAGCGCTGTTATCATTCCATTTTCTTCTACATTCATTTCCTTATATATTCCATAAGCCCGCCGCTCATCAGAGACATAGGAAACAGATGCTTCCAGCGCATCCTCCGGTGACTTGATATCCGCGATGCGGTCATTGATTCGGATCATTCCGCCGCTGATACTTCGTATTCCATAGATGGCTTTGCCAAGTTCAATAGCCCCTGATCCCATAAGCCCCAGAATCCCGTATATTTCTCCCCGTTTTACCCGGAACGAAACATCCTTCACCTCTTTTCCGGAGGAAATATGCTCGGCCTCAAAAATATAAGGCGCATCATAAATTTTTCTGTCATTCAGACGATTCTCAGAGACTTTCTTTCCGACCATCTTTTCAACAACCATTTCTTTCGTCACGCTGCCCACGCTGTCTGTGAAAACCATCTTTCCATTGAACAGTACGGTTACCGAATCACAAATCTCAAATATTTCTTCCAGATGATGTGATACATAAATCACTGCAATGTTCTGCTTTTTCAATTTTCGGATCAATTCATAAAGAAGATCAAGCTCTTTTTTCGAAAGGGAGGAGGAAGGCTCGTCCATTATGACTATTTTAGCCTTATGTACCATAGCTTTTACTGCCGCAACCATCTGCTGGATGACAATCGGCAGATTCTTTACCTTTACACCGCGGGCAGCACTGATATTCATCTCTCTCAGATATCCATCAACGACCTCGTTCATTTCTCCCCAGTCCAGCATGCCCCATCGGTTTTTCCTTTCAATTCCGAGAAAAATATTTTCCGCGATCGTAAGCTCCGGCAGAAGGTCCAATTCCTGATACATCACTGAGATTCCTGCCATAAGGCTCTCCTTCGGAGACGCAAATGCGACAGGCTCTCCCTCCAGATAAACCATTCCGCCATCGCTTCGTATAGCTCCCGCTATAATTTTTATCATCGTACTTTTGCCGGCACCATTTTCTCCGACCAAAGCCCGTACTTCACCCTTTCTTATGGAAAAATCTATATTCTTCAACACAAAATTACCCGAAAAAGCCTTGGATATATTGTCTAATTTTAAAATCTCATCATTTTCCATAAGCTGCTCCTTCTCTACTTTTTAAAATCCAGAGGCTTTTCTCCTATCTTTTCCAGCCATTCATTTTTATTGTTCACATATTCATCCAGATTCTCACGGGTCAGCGCCGTAAATCCCAGGTCAATGATATTATAATCCGCATTCTCCGGATCCATCACAAGCTGTACTGCCCCCATCATCATCAGATAACCTAATTCAATCGCTGATTTCTCATATGCAACTTCAAACGCATAACCGCCCTTTTTATCCGTCAGTGGTGCATACAGATACGGAAGTATATTGTCTTCTCCTCCGCATCCTGCAATTGCTATATCATCTCTTCCGCTGCTTTCAATCGCTGCCATCGCCCCAACTGCGTTAGAATCAACTCCGCAGAATACGAAATTCATCTCCGGATTACTCAGAATATAGGTAGACACGATATCCATAGCCTTCTCTACTTCCATCTTTGCATCCTGCTGCCCAACAATAACTGCCTCCGGCATATTTTCTTTTACATACTCAACAAATGCATCCGGTTTTCTCTGAAATGCTTCTGAAGTAGGCGCATCCAGGACAAGAATGTTCGGCGTCTCTCCCGGACGGTTCTCCTTCCACCATTTTACAAACATCTCGCCGCCCAGCAGTCCTCCATCCCGTTCATCTGTTACCATTCCCATAGTCTCGCCCGGAATATTATTCCCTTCTGTAAGGATGTACGTTCCCTGTTCTTTCATTTCTTCAGCTACAGGCGCCATCGCTTCCCCATTCAGCGGATATCCGATCCATGCATCAATTCCCTGCTTCATATATGTTTCCGTAATTTCAATTTCCTTATCAATTGATCCCTGGGGATCCTCAACATGAAGATCAATTTTCACTTCCTGTCCGTTGTATTCAATCGGAAGTCCCCATCCTGCCGCCATCTGCTGCTGGAACGTATGGTCCATCGTCATAACCACACCCAGTACCTGAATCGGTTCATCAACACCCTTTTTCCCATCAGCCTCTTTCGTTTCCTTCTTCCCTGAATCATTGCTTTCCTTCTCTCCGCCGCTGCACCCGGGGATTACTGCCAAAGCTGCCGCCAATGTCATTGCCATCACTTTTTTCCACAAATTTTTCATACTGTTCCTTCCTTTCTTTGCTTTTTCGTTCACATAGCTGCATCCATTGCTTTTCCTACCACCACACCTTTTCCCAAATTTTCCCAATTATCTTTTGTAATAACACAGGAATTTCGTTTAAATTTATTGTTTACTTTGTTTTTTCTTTTACTATTTTTATATATTTCACTGTTTTATTTTATATTGTATAAGCATATATAAACACATTTTCACCCAATTGTCAATATAATTCCACGCTTTTTCGTTGTTATTTGTGTGTTTTCTTGTGTTATCCTGTTTTTTATGCATTTCTATGTGGGTTTTTGTTTGGTTTGACTACTTTCATGAAATAGTATATGATGAATATCAAGAGGATTAGGAAAGGAGTTGCTGTTGCCACAGAACCGCACACAACAGCAGATGGATTATGTTAGCGCAGGAAAGACACAACTACATACTGGAACTACTAAAAAGTAAGCGCACAGTACAGGCTTCACAGTTAATGAAGCTTTTTGATGTCTCCAGCGAGACTGTTCGTCGGGACCTGGAATATCTGGAAAAAGAAGGACTTTTGCGGCGTGTACATGGAGGTGCCGCCCTTGTAAAAATGGATACCACACAGGGCTTCTTCAAATCACGAATGTCTACAAACATTGAGTACAAAAAGGAAATTGCACAAAAAGCCCTTGCTTATGTCTCAGAAGGATATTCCATTGCATTGGATTGTTCCACAACAAGCCTCATTTTCGCCCAGAAACTAAAAGAAGAATTCCATTCCCTCACAATCGTCACCAATTCTAATGAGATTTTAAATATGCTGACCGACATGGGGTCTTACCGCATTATATGCTGCGGCGGTATCTTCAATCAGGATGAGCGGGCATGTTTCGGAGATCAGGCAATCAACATGGTGCGGCAGCTCAATCTGGATGTCGCCTTTATCGGCGTCGGGGGCATCTCTATCAGGGAAAGTTTTACAGAAAATTATTTCGAAGGAGCCGCCATGCTGCGGGCATACCTGAATGCAGCCCAAAAGAAAATTGTACTGGCAGACCACACAAAGTTCGACACTGTTACCTTTGTAAAAATATGCGAGCCTGACGAAGTAGACCTGATCATTACAGATTCAGATATTAAACAAAAAACATTGGAAAAATACCGGATCAATGGGTTTGAAATTATCTGATATACGAAAGATTACAAAAGGCCGGACAGCTGAAGACAAAAAACAAGTGCCATTCATCTTTTGCCTGGATGCAAAATAATGAATGACACTTGTTTTTATTTTAATGTGAAATACCGCTCATAACTTTACGGGTCAGATAGCACTTCATACACCACGCTGAAAAAATCTGGATCAGAAGGTAAATGACCACTATAATGCTATAACGCTTCATAAAATCCCCTATTTCAGAAATACTCATATTACGCACCACAAATAGTCGTATCATAAAAATCGTACATCCCACATAGCTCAGAACCAACGGCAGACTTAATACATTCAGAATCTCTCCTCCAATACTTTTCTTTAACTCTTTATGCCGCATTCCCATGCAGTTTAAAAACTCATATCTACGTCTAAAGTCATCCAGTTCCGAAGAAATTTTCATTCCCATAATAAATATACTTCCACCATATAACAAAACCATCATAAACACATTAATAGTGACATGTAAAATATTCTCCGCCTTCTTCTGTTCCTTCGTAAGTTCCGCTTCATAAAGCATATTCTCTCCAGGATATTGAGCCTCATTAGTAATTCCATATTGATCAATATACTGATTCATTTCTTTTGAAAATTCTTTTTGATTTTTTACTGGAATATTCATCATAATCAGCCATACTGGCTCTTCCTGATCATCAGTCATTTCCTGCCATTTTTCCTCAAAAAATTCATCTGAAAATACAAAAGTATCATCAATCCATCCATTCCCAAAGTATCCAAAAACTGATTCCCTTCGCATCTCTTTAATTATATAATCTTTTGTATAAAGGTTAAGTGCTGCTCTATCAAACTCATACTCCAGTTTTTCAGTTTTTTTACCATAATGAAGCGGGTAACGTTTTCTTTCTGTACGCAAATCCTGCTCAATTCCAATTACCTCATCTGTCCTTGCCTGAGCCACAAAAGCAACCTCTTTCCCGGTTAAAGAAATGGAATGCTTTGTAATTTTTTCATAGGAATCCTCTGAAATTCCAAAATGTTCCGTCGCCCATATCGTGGTGACACGAAAAACTGGAATAGAAGACTCCTTCCCATCATATTTTGCAGTCAATATCTTTGCAAATTCTTCATCATCCTGTCTCGCGAACCAGACATAATCATACGGATACCATTTATCCTTCGGCGTCACTGGTATATTATCAGTAATCTCCACCGCTAAATTTCCCAAAGATATCATTTGAATTGCGAACAACATCAATATAATCATCAAATTACTATTATACCGATGATAAAACTGATTCAGGTTGAGCAGTTTTTTGTAATACAGCCCTTCCCTCTTTTTCAAAAAATCTAATGCTATGTTTCCTCCGAAAGTTAAAATTAAAAAAACTGCTACAGCACAGACCATTATAGTAATTTCTCCTGACGAATTATATCCGCCATAGCTTGCTAAACCAAACCACATGATCGACACTATAAATGAAGCAATCCCTGCTAAGACTCCACAGACTCTCCATTTTCCCTGTATCCGTTTTTCCCTACGCTCATTACTTGAAATAAGGCTGCTGATCCCCCGCTCTTCTATCATAATACAAATAACAATTACAGATAACAACATGATAGCAGTGCTGACTACAAATGAATATTTATATGTTTCTAACGTGATAAATGTGGAATAAATTGATGTGGAATAAAGCTGTGCAATTATATATTTAAAAATCATTGTAATACCGTAACCAAAACCGATCCCTAACGCTACAGATCCTGCCCAACCCAGCCCAAATTCACTCAACATGGAACACAAAATCATTTTTTTACGCATACCTAAAACCAAAAACATACCATAATCTTTTAACCGTGTCTTAACATAATATCTAACAGAAAAAACCATAAGGAAAACATTAATAATAACAATAATACCGATAGCTGTCCTTATATATATTGATAAATAATATGCCACAACTCCTTCACGAGACCATGACATAAGAATATCCTTCATTCCAAAGGCAGAAAAGATCATTGCAACTGACAGCACTTCACTAAAGAAGAACAAGAGATAATTTCTGAGATTGCTTTTGAAGTTTTTCAGTATTATTTTACAAATCATATCCGCCACCACACTTATCTAATATTTTAATATCACTAATTTATGATACATCTTTTTATCTGATACTACTTAATTAATAGATTGTATGAGGGTATCTCCAAAGCACTAGGAACCTCGTACTATTTAGATATACCCCCACAGTAATTATTTGATACCTGTTTCAGACTTCATAGGCAGCTTCATTGCTCCTCCTGTGCACTCTGAAGTGCACGCATGTGAACAAGTTAATAAACACATACCGCCAAAACATCCACCTCTCGGTGATACTGACTGACCTGCCACACTCGTCTTTTTCACTTTATTATCGTATCTTCCCATATTTACACCTCCTTCCCTTCTATATCATAATTGCACACGGCAAATTATGTCCGATTTATCTTGTATAGCTGGACAATATCCTGTTGGGTCTCTTCTGTCAGTTTTTCCTGAAGTTTGTATATTACTCCGGCTGGATCTGGTTAAATAATTCTTTATACTGGCCGCACCCTTCCGACAGCTGGCTGTGTATCCCAGTTCCTACAATATTTCCATCCTCTATGACCATAATCCAATCACTTATTTTCACCAGCTCAGGCTTATGGCTTATGTTTATAACAATTGAGGTTTGTGCCATTTCTTTAATTACATTACCAATTTCTTGATCGATCTCACCATCCAGATCTGAGGTAACCTCATCCAATAAAATCAATGGTTTATCCATAAGAAGAATCCTTGCCAATCCCAATCGCTGTTTTTGTCCGCTTGACAGGCGGATACCGCCCTCCCCAAGAGATGTTGCAAACTGATTTTCAAATCCCAGAATATCTTCATATATCCCTACCCGCCTGCATACCTTTTTCATCTGATTTTTATCAGCATCCGGACATCCTATTCTCAAGTTATTCGCAATCGTATCATTGATGAAAAATGGTTCTTTTGCCATATATGCAGTCTGGCTTCTTATCTGATACACTCCGTAATTTTCAATCCTCTGGCCGTTAATCTGTATCTCCCCTTCAGCACATCTGTATTGCATTTCCAGGAGCTTTAAAATTGTACTTTTTCCTGACCCATTCTTACCTACGATAGAATAAAGCCCTGGCCCGTCAATGTTAAAATTCAGGCTATCTATGACCAAACGATCAGTATACCGAAAACTGACATTCTGAAATTTCACTTTGAATATTCCATCTAAGGGCTCCATTTCAGAATTCTCATCTTCCTCTTCTGCCTCATGAAGCAGCGTATATATCCGCTCATAATTTACATTTATATTTTGTTTGTTCATATTAATATCCATGATTTTTGTGATCGCTTCAACTAATTTCTGCAGGTAAGTGTTAAAGGCCACCATACTGCCAATTGTCATTTTACCCCCGAAGATGATTAATGCAGAGATAAACAAAATCAATATATCGAACAAATTATTTACGAAACCTCGCAGAAAAGAGACAAGACTTGTCAATTTCGCATTACGCATTATAATATTATAGTTTTCTTCTAAATATCCCTTATACTTTTTCAAGTACCTTTTTTCTGCCTGAAAGATCTTTATCCCCCGAATATTTGACAACGTCTCTTCAATGAAACTATAATATTTATCGTTAAATTTTTTCATCAGTATCTGCATCATCCTGATTCTATTTCGAAACAGGAAATTAATGAAATATGATGTCGGCAGCATTAAAATTGAAACGATCGTAAGCGTTCCTGATATCCTGATGATAAAAAACAGTGAAATAGACAAATTAAAAACTATCATGACACTGCTTGTGATCAGATCAATATAGTAATCTATGATTGCCTCTGCGTCGAATTCCAGCCTGTTGAGCAGTTCACCTGACTGATACTTATCGAGTTCACAATATTTCAAGACAGCTATTTTACTGAAGAGCTTTTCCTTAATCTCATTTTCCAGCAAAGTAGTCACCTTCTGCCCTATCAGGCTTTCTAAAATTGACAGACACTGAACAGCCAGCATAATCACAAAGAAAATGAATAGATAATTTTTTAATGTCCGCAGTTCTTTATTTGTGATACTGTCTATAATTTTCCCATAGATGTAAGGATTCACACTCTCGGCAACTACTCCTGCTATAATTACTGCTAACAGCAGAAAAAAGGACGATTTTTTCTTCATGAAAATATCTTTATAAATGGTAGAGGTGTTTCCTTTTTTCTTACTCATCTGCAAATAAATCACAAGTCAGGAAATTAATATTAAGACTCTCTCCTTCCATGATCTCCCACCCATACTTCTCCATGATTCCGCTCCACCAACCCTGGTATTTATCTAAGATTTCGTCATACTCGTTTTTGCATCTGTCATACATCTCAGAATTTGCTTCAGGCATAATTTCAATTAGATTTTTTAAAGCACAGACTTTTTCATTCAGTATTTCAATTTCTTCCTCTTCCTGTTTTGTAATCTTTCCTAAAATTCTCATCTTCTCCCCCTTATTTATAACAGCCCGGCACTTTGCACTGTTCTATCATATGGTAAATTGGATCAATGTAATCAACTTCCTCTATGCGGTCTTCCTGCTCGAAGCACTGTTCAAGTTCGTTTCTCAATTCAACTGATACCTGTCGCTCAATGTGACTTTTTTTACACTGAAAGGACGGAGAGACATTCACTTCCTTAGTATAAGACAGGTTTAGAAACTTACAGTCTTCACATTGATACGCATCACACCAATTACAAATCGGCGCGAACTCCTGTGTAAACAGCTGCTGATTCTTAATCGAGATTCCCTCTGTCAGATTACCCACATTTCCAAGATTTTCTGAATAAAATGCGGGACATATATATACCTTCCCGTCCGGAGCATAGCAAAGGTCATCTTCCCCCGCCCTGCATGGCTCGTGTTCCTTTAAAAAGATACGGTCAGTCAAAATATTTATTTCTTTTAGCAGATCATTATCATTATAATATTCGATCAGAATATTCTTCGCCTTTTCCAACTCGGCCTTATATATCTCCAACGGAAATTCCCTGCTTATTCCACATATATTGACGTTTACGCGATCCGTTTTATCCAGCAGCAGTTTAATGCAGTCACTTAGCCTATTTAGTTTCTTTTCAGAGAGGTTAAGGAAGACATTTTCCTGATAAGGTACACTTATTTCACGATTTAGAAGTGACTCATCAAAGATCAGTCTGTAATCTTTTCGCTCCAAAACTGCATCATACTGCGATGCGGGCAGTATATGGAGAATATCATACTCATCATATTTCCCCTCAATCTCTGATAACAGTTTTTTACACTCATCTGGATATAAAAAAACAGGGCGCATAAAATTTCTTTCCGAATACTTCAATCCTTCTTTCACTGCATTGTCAGACATAACTTTATAGCCATCTGTATTTTTATTATTATAAGAACAATGTGGCTTATAATCATTTCTGAGTAAAAATTGTAGGTTTCTCTTATAGTAGAATCCACCTTCTCTTTTTATTCCCTTCTGATGATATAATTTTGTAAAATAATAGTTATTTGCTCTTACTCTTGCCTTGTGCATTTTGCAGATATATTTTGCCCTCTGGAAATTGGTCGGAGTATCAGCTTCATCATAATTAAATCCCTGGCAAAATGAGCATCCAGTGGCTACCGGACATTCCAGGCACTCAGCATCACTTTGATATTTGTACATTACACTCTCAAATACCCTCAGTTTTTCCTTATCAAGTCCATGATCAATATCACCTATACTGTATCCTTCCTTATTATTCAATGAATAATCATAATATCTCATACAAGGATATATTTTTCCTGACGGTGTTATTTCCAACATCTTTCCAGCACCGCAGCTCGTCTGTACCAGCATCTCTTTTTCATATGGCATTCCAATGGTATCATCAAAGAAAGTACATTGATACTTATCATAGAGATCATTCTCAATTATATAATCCGCCAGTTCCTTTAATTGACTTTCCAGTATAAGATCATCTCCGTCTTTCCATACATTTTCAAAAACCACATTGGCTGCGACTCTTGTAATTCCCTCATTCCAGAGATGTATAATACTCTCCTTTAACATACCAAGATCCTCACTTGCAAATGTAACTTTTGTATCACCTGAGGACTGACTCAACCACAGCGGAATACTTTTATGTATGATATCATATGATCCCGAACCATCAGGAAACACTCTCTGCAGATCATGCTTTTCTTTAGTCCCATCGATCGTAATACCGACAGATACCTTTCCATCATTCTTTTTTATAAAATTTTGCACCTTTTCATCAGAATAGTTGACTCCATTTGTACTCAGACTAATTCTATAATTCCAGTACCAGCTGATTCCTGCCTCATATGTTTTGAGCTTGAAATAATCACAGATCTGGTCTATCATTTCCACTTCCAGAAGTGGCTCTCCACCTATGAACTCCAAAATCACAGCATCCTGCCTGATAATTTCATCTGTCGTGAGAACATAGTCAATAAATTTTTTTGCGGTTTCAAAATTTAAAACTTTTCCTGTTGATTTGTGTGTAATATAACAATACTTACATCTCAGATTACAATCTTCCGTTACAACAAATCCCAAAGTCTGAACGCTATCCCCTCCCCAACTTTCTGGTGCCGTTCCTACTCTGTATGGTTTTATGTTCATACTGTACCTCCCGATTCTTTATCATCGTGTAGACATGACATGATGCCAGGATCAAAAGTTTATACATTGCATGCCCCCAACACCATGACATTAACATAACAAATCTGTCTGATATTGTATCGTGATTTTTCTCGTTTTTTCACGAAAAGCTGTAATTTTTTGTTAATAATACACAAAAGTCAATATGATCAAACAAAATGTTTAATCATATTGACTTCTTCTCATCATTTTCTTCCAATGAACATTCCCGCCAGGTTTAAAATAAAGCTTTTGTTTGTCGGTTTACCAGTTGTGTAATCATATTCAAAAGGATACTGCCTTTTCAGCCAATCCAGATTCTGTTTTAACCAAACCTGCTCAATTACAAAACGTATACTGCTTTCTACTCTGGGCACCGTTGTCTCGTAGATTCCGGCCACCCTCGCATAAATATCATTTTTAAGATTACAAGTTTTTCCATTCTGTAATGCAGCTAAACGGACTGCCTCTATCAAATATGAAGTACCCGAACATTTTGCCGGAAATCCAAATATATCCAGTTTTTTCTGGATTTCTTTCTTTAGATCTCCATTCTGTTGTTCAGCCTCATCGTTTACATCTGTTGAATGACATTGTATAATTTTTCTGAGTAAATATGTGATTTGAACACAATCATACTCTATATCTGTTTTATGATATATAAAATCTACTTCCTGCTCATTTAATATATTTCTTATTACTTTAGATTTTGAATCTGTCATTACAATAATAACAGGAACCGACTGAATCATTCTTAATTTCTCGATCAAATGCAGACCAGTACCTTCGCCCAACTCCAGATCAACCAGTAAAATATCAACAACCTGCTTGTTTAAAATATTAAGCGCTTCTTCCTCACTTTCAGTTATTCCAACCATCAACAAGTTATCAACCTTACGGACAGCATCTGACAGAATACTGCTAACTTCCGCATCTCCCTGCACAATCAACAAGTGACTATCTTTTCTGATCATACCCCCTTCTTTCTCCTTACATGATAACCACTATAATTATACCTCTATAATCATCTTAACGCAATAAAACAGTTGCATTCCCCTTATACTTTACTCTGCCGCCCACTCCCGGCAACGTGCAATCTTCTCTGCCGGATCAAACCCCTGATCTTTTCCCATCTCCGATAGTACCTTGCATGGAAATTCTTCGCACAGCCCACAGTGGTTCAAATCACGTTCCTCACAGCAGGCTTTCACCTGACAGACTCCTCCCCAAAAAGGTGCCTTCATTTCGGTGCAGCCAGAACAGTGAACCTGTTCTTTTCTTTCACAGCTTCCGCATGCAACTCCACATCTCGATTCATACATTTTTCTTACCGTCCTTTCTCATCTTCTGTATACTCTTTGGTAAATTCCAAGACCCATTGTTCCAGTACTTCGGCAAGCCTTGCCTGCTGCTTTAGTATTGTCCTTCCTGTCAGAGGGATTTCCTGAGGTTTCTGCTGATTTTTTCCGATCGTCTCTTTTAAATCCTCAATTCCATCCGCTATATTGCAGAGCAGCCTGATTCGCTCTTCTTCCGTTACAAAATTGAGATTCATTACAACCGCATTGAAATTCAGGAAAATACTGACTGATTCTCTGGACGTTTTTTCCATAAGCTTATCGAAATACGCTTCTCCAGACTCTGTGATACTGTAAATTGATTTTTCCGGCATATTTCCTTCCTTTATCGTTCTGCCAGAGATATACCCCTTCTGCTCCAGCTGAACTACCTTTTTATAAATCGAGGGTGTACTGATTTTTACCCACCGTGATATATTTCGGTATTCTACACTTTTCTGCAGCTCATAAGCACTTTGGGGGTGTTCTTTTATCATTCCTAAAACAATTAAATCTATAGCGGCCATAATTTCCTCCTTGCATTTATTATAATTTATAGTAGTGTATTTTACAACTAAAGTCAATAGAAAATGGCCGGTATAAAACGGCCATTTTGATTAATATTCTCTTCCACATATTATTGATTTTCATCTTGCCCTACAAATCCGCCATCCTCTCAATAATCTCCTTATAGAATGCATCCTGGCTGTCGCCCCTCTCCAGTGTATCCAGAATCATTCCATCCTTCAGCAGTATAATCCTCTTACAGTAACTCGCAATCTGCGGGTCATGTGTTACCATTATGATCGTCTTTCCAAACTCCTGGTTGATACGCTCCATCGAATCTATAACAATTTTCCCGGATTTGGAATCCAGATTTCCGGTCGGCTCATCAGCCAAAATCAGGTCAGGGTCGTTAATCAAAGCGCGGCAGATCGCTACCCTCTGTTTCTCTCCGCCTGACAGTTCATAGGGATTTTTGTCCAGCAGATGTGCAATATCGAATTGCTCGGCATATTTCTGGGATGTTTCAAGCATCAATTCTGTTTTTTCCTGATTCAGAATCATTGGCAGCATAATATTTTCACGTACAGAAAGGCTGTCCATCAGATAAAAATCCTGGAATACAAATCCGATTTCATTTCTCCGGATATCCGCAAGCCTGTCACCATACAGTTCTTCCGTATCTTCTTCCTTAAAATATAGTTTTCCATCCGTCGGATAGTCAATCATTCCAAGAACCTTTAAAAGTGTCGTCTTACCGCAGCCAGACTTTCCCATGATTCCCACAAAATCATGTTCTTCCACTGCAAAATTCAAACCTTTCAGAACTTTAATGTCCTCATCAGATTCCTTCTTTTTGGATGGTGATTTCTTATAATTCCGTATCAGATCTTTTACCTCAATAACTTTCATGATGATTTCCTCCGCTCCTTTTATTGTTCATATCTCAATACAAACTTCTCACTTTTTCCAGTATAACACATTCTTTCATGTTCATAACACTTCGTCCGTAAATCGTACTAAAAATGTCCGCCAATCTAAGAAGATCTTCCAGGCCATACTATGCCCGGAAGATCTTCTTCCCATTGCCATTTCTATTTCTTTACTTCTTTCGTTTGATAATCTCGATCCAGTGAGAATCCCCGGCCGCGCACCTCGTTAATCTGAGTGATTGTGATAAATGCCTTATCGTCTACCTTTTGAATTGCATCATTGATGGCGTACAGTTTACGGTTCGAGATGATACAGAGAATCGCCTGCTGGCTCACTTCTCCGTAACCTGTCTCCATATTTAACAGTGTCACCCCGACATCCATTGTCATCAGAAGCAGGTCCTTAATTTCTTTATATTTCTCGGATACGATCAGAAGCTGAATCTGTGCTTCTCCCGCCAGTACCACCCGGTTCAGGACAATCGATGACAGCAGTGTCAGCAGTATTCCGTAGAGTACTCCTTCTGTGTCTGAGAATGCAATCTGAGACAGGAGCACTATAAAATCTACCGTGTACATGCAGACTGCAAGCGGAAAATGAAACTGCTTATTGATGACCAGCGCCACAATATCCGTACCGCCTGTGGATGCACCCATTTTAATGACAATTCCAATTCCAAGACCAAGCAGAAGACCGGCATAGATAGATGCCAGAAGCCGGTTCTCTGTCAGATGGCTGATCAGCGGAATTGCACGGAACATAGATAGAAATACCGGGTACGAAATTGAACTGATAATCGTGGTCAGGGCGAATTTCTTCCCCAGGAAAACGGCCCCCAGACCAAACAAAAGAACGTTCAATATCAAAATCAAAATTGAAATGTCAATGCCCGTATAGTGGCTGACCGTAATACCAATACCTGTCGCGCCACCCATGATCATATTATGCGGAAGGGCAAACCCCGCAACTGCAAGTGCCAGAATCACATTCCCCAACAAAACTCCAACAACTACCTTAACAGATTTCTTCATAACAATACCATTTCCTCTCTAATTCATCACTCTGATTCCGTATGCCATACCCATTCGCTGCCTAGGATTCAATCCCTTTCATCGTCAACTGTATTCTCTTCTTCTGAAGATCCACACTCATCACCTTCACATCGACCACGTCCCCAACGCTTACGACTTCCAGCGGATGCTTGATAAATTTCTTATCTGTGATCTGAGATATATGGACCAGACCATCCTGATGGACTCCAATATCTACAAACACTCCGAAGTCAATTACATTTCTCACGGTTCCCTTTAAAATCATTCCCTCTTTCAGATCTTTCATCTCGAGGACATCGGTTCGAAGGATCGGCTTTGGCATCTCATCTCGTGGATCACGTCCTGGTTTTTCGAGTTCCTTTACAATATCACGCAGTGTGATTTCCCCAATTTCAAGTTCCTCTGCAACCTTTTTGTAATCCCGGACTGTAAGTGATAATCCTGTAAGTTTGCCCCCGGCAATATCTTCCGGCACGTAGCCCTGCCTCTTAAGAAGCTTTAAAGCAGCATCATAAGATTCCGGATGGACACTGGTTCCGTCCAGCGGATTCTTGCCTCCCTGGATCCGCATAAATCCGGCACACTGCTCAAACGCCTTCGGGCCAAGCTTCGCAACTTTCAGAAGTTCCCTTCTCGTCTTAAAGCTTCCGTTTTCTTCCCGGTAAGCAACAATATTTTTTGCAATCACACTTGTGATTCCAGAGATATAAGACAACAGCGGGGCGGATGCGGTATTGAGATCTACACCGACACTGTTTACACAGTCTTCTACAACCCCGGAAAGTGCTTCTGTTAATTTCTTCTGATTCATATCATGCTGATACTGGCCGACACCGATCGATTTCGGATCGATTTTCACAAGCTCTGCCAGAGGATCCTGGAGTCTTCTCGCGATAGATGCTGCACTTCTCTGTCCCACATCGAAGTTCGGGAATTCTTCTGTCGCAAGTTTGCTCGCTGAATATACAGAAGCCCCTGCCTCATTTACGATAATATACTGTACTTTCTCCGGAATCTCTTTCAGCAGTTCCACAATAATCTGCTCTGATTCTCTGGATGCAGTACCATTTCCAACTGAAAATAATGTAATCTGATACTTTTTGATAAGCTTTTTCAGAGTCTCTTTCGCCGCGGCAATCTTCTGAGGCGTAGTCGGTGCTGTCGGATAAATCACGGTTGTATCCAGCACTTTTCCTGTCGGATCGACAACAGCCAGCTTGCACCCTGTACGGAATGCGGGATCCCATCCAAGAACAGTCTGCCCAACAATCGGCGGCTGCATGAGCAGCTGGTGCAGATTCTTTTTAAATACTTCAATTGCTCCGTCTTCCGCTTTCTCCGTCAGCTCGCTTCTGATCTCCCTCTCGATTGCCGGCGCAATCAGACGTTTATAACTGTCTTCTGCAGCAGCTTTTAGAACAGGTGTTGTATACTTATTATCGGAAAGAATCGTCTTCTTATAAAGATACTGTATGATCTGCTCCTCCGGAGCTTCAATCTTCACAGTCAGAATTTTCTCTTTCTCCCCACGGTTCAGCGCAAGAATGCGGTGGCCTGCAAGCTTACTGACCGGCTCTTCAAAATCATAATACATCTCGTAGACAGACTGTACTTTCTCATCCTTTGCAGTGGAGATCATTTTCCCCAGCTTCATTGTCTGCCTTCTGATATAACTTCTATAATCAGCCTCATCGGAAATTGCCTCCGCAATAATATCCATTGCTCCTGCGATTGCATCCTGAGGTGTTTTTACATCCTTTTCTTCTGATACATACTCAGCAGCCGCCTCTTCCAGCGGTTTCTGAAGTTTCTGAAGAGTGATCAGCGCGGCCAGACCTTCCAGACCTTTTTCTTTGGCAATGGTTGCCCTCGTCCTCCTCTTTGGGCGGTATGGGCGGTAAAGGTCTTCTACGACTACCAGTGTCTCAGCTGCCAGAATCTGCTTCTTTAACTCTTCTGTCAGTTTCCCCTGTTCTTCGATGCTTGAAAGTACCTGTTCCTTCTTCTCTTCCAGATTCCTCAGATATGTAAGTCTTTCGTGCAGTTTACGAAGCTGTTCATCGTTCAGCTCCCCGGTTGCTTCCTTTCTGTATCTGGAAATAAACGGGATCGTATTTCCCTCATCAATCAGCTTCACTGCTGCATCTATCTGCCATCTTTTTACGTCAAGTTCCTCTGTCAGTCTTTGATTAATGTCCATGTCTTCAATTCCTCTCTTACATATATTACACTTCACACATCATAACATAACAGTAACTATTCAGCCATACACAGATTGTACAAAAAAGGAAAAAACACGTTCGTCTGCCGAAGACTATTTTATACAATCTGCACACGGAGTTAAGGTACCGTGTGGAAATACAATTTTAGAGTTCACTCTGTTTTCTTGAAATCCAACCATTGATATGGTATACTCCCTTTATCAAAATATAAGATTCGAGGCGGAATAATATCATGAGACAAGAAGGGAACAAGCCACTTGGCAAACAGCAGCAAAAATCACAGGAGACAAAAGAACGGATTTTCCGTGCAGCCAAACGCATCCTGCAGAGAGATGGATACGAAGAACTTTCCATCAAAAATATATGCGAAGAAGCCGGTGTATCGAACGGCAGCTTTTATCATCATTTCAAGACAAAGGACGATCTTCTGTCCTATTATATTGAAGATCAGCCGAACATCAATCCCGATCTGCTTGACCTTCCTGACAATGCGTCCGAGGCCAAAATCGCGATTGTGCATGTCTATCTGAATTACGTAGAATACTGCCGGGAATTAGGGGTTGAATTTATGTCAAGCTATTACACTCCCAAGAATCAGGCATTAAATCCTGCCATCCGCACAGAACGCCCCTACCCGATTGTCACAGTCCAGAATTATCTTCAGAGGGCAATTGATGCAGGCCGGGTAACACTCGCCCACCCCATCGAAGAAGTCACAACCGATATCCGCATGATCGTCATCGGCAATGTATTTGAATGGTGTCTCCATGAGGGAAATGCAGATTTCGAAAAAAACATCAGACGTTCTCTGGAATGCTACCTCAACGGCGTCATCTGCTGAGCCATATATCGAACATCCGTACTTATACACCAACCGGGGCCGGCCAAAAAAGGCCAGCCCCATATTTCATACTTATGCTTTCCAAAGCCCGTGCTGATTACAGTATGCATAGACTTCTTCCACTTTCTCATCCTCTGAGAGCATGAATTTTGCTTCCGGTGCCTTATCTGTCTTCAACTGTTTCTTATACACTCCATGGTTTGTCTTCAGATAAATCCAGCCGATAAAATGTCCCTCTTCCATCGGATGCATTGTGCTTCCTACTTTTACAGTAGCCACATGATCTTTTACTTCTACAACCGGAACATGCTTTTCCTGTGCGGCGTCTGTCGTATTCGCCTTCAGTTCCTTCATCGGTCCTCCGCAGCACATCACCGGTACCCCGGCGTCCTCTACTTTTTCGATGATATTCTTACATTTCTCACAGATATAGAATTTCGCTTCCTGATACATTCCAGATACCTCCTTTTACAACACACTCTGTTAACTCACAGTTTATTTTCTGTGTCCGTATAGTATCTGTAATTCGCACCAAAACATACACACTTCACACATAGCAACTGTCTTTAAATTCTCTGCATTGCATAGGTGTATTTTTTCAGTAATTCCTGGTATTCTTTATAATAATTTCCATTTTTAAACAAAAACGATTCCGGCATCTTTCTCACTTTTTCCCAGCCCCAGCGCTTTAACTGAGGTTTCAATATCTGTTCTTTCTGAAGTGTAAAAAGCAGTGCTCTCTGACGGAACTGAAGCTGGTATTTCAATTCCTCTGACACTTCGCCCGGGAACATATCGCTCATTTCCTCAACAATCTTTCTGCCCATATCCATTTCCAGATAGTGTGTCCAATATTCATGGATTTCATCTGCAAATTCCATCCACAGCGAATGAGCGTCCGGATAGGCGATCCCCATAAAACCGGCATCTTTATAGCACCACAAAGTCCAGGAGACTTTATATTTCGCGAAAAGATCCAGTGTATCCTCTACCATTTCCATCACATGCCAGAGATTGTTACCGGCTATGTCATATCCAGCCTCACCGCATAATAACGGCCGTCCAAAGCTCCTCATACCAGCAATCATTTTTTCAAACCGGTCTTCGAAAATTTCGCGCCTTTTCTCCCTCGGATAATTAATATCACAAAGCTCAGACTCCCACACTGTTGGATAGAAATGAAATGACACCGCAGTCTGTTCATCTTTCAGCTCTTCAATTGCCGAGAAATCCATCGCAAAGTGATCCCCTTCCAAAAACAAAATATGGTTCTGATCCACCTCCCTGACTGCCGCCGTCACTTTTTCATAAAATCTCTGAATTCTTCCTTCCTCTGCAGGCATCAGATATGGTTCATTGAGCAGATCATAACCTAAAATATATGGTTCCCCTGCATACCGGGCTGCAATAGCCTTCCATAGTTTCACTGCCTGTTCCTGAAACACTCCATAATGCCAGAACTGTGGCGTACCTGTCTGGTTATCTGAATGCCAGTCCGGATTTTGGCCTCCCGGTACTGAATGAAGATCCGGAAGCAGGTATATTTCATATTTTGTACAAAGCTTTAAAAGCCTGTCAAAATATTCAAATCCTTTCTCCCTGAGTTTCTCCGGTTCTTTATCATCGATAAATAAACCATAATGGAACGGAACACGGATCAGATTAATCCCTGTATCCCTCAGAAACTGAAAATCCTCCTCACCTAAAAAATCATATACAAATTCATCAAAAAATTGTTCACTATTCTTTTTTCCGAAAACCTCACAAAACGACTCTCTGATCTGTTTCTCAGGTGTTGGGATTCCAAGCATAAAGTGCTCCAGATTCAGCCAGGAGCCGACACCAAGCCCGGTAAAATACATTTCCTTTTCCCCACAGTAAAAACGGTCACCTTTAACTTTTACAAACTGCATGCTTCTTCCTCCAAATATATCTTTGTAACTTTATCACTAATGTTCAGAATATTGTCCATTCCATCGATCGTAAGAACTCCTCCGGAAACTTGGGAAAGTTTCTGATTTACAAAGCGCAGCGTCACTTCTTGCTCTTTGGAAAGTTCTATCTTGATTTCTCTTCCGGTTCTTGTCAAGGAAACCGTAAGTACCGGTATTCCATCCTGACTGTAAACTGTCTGTTTCGTTTCTGTATCCTCCTGGATCAGATAAATTAGAAGTTCCAGATTTTCAAGGTAATCATAGTCTGGTTTTTCCTCGCAGCTGCCGAACGGAAGAATTGTGTTTTCTCTTACATATAACGGAATGGACTTATAATCCTGATATTCTTCGTACCAGGTTCTTCCCTCTTTCACTTCTCCTGTCAGCAGATTGGTCCACCTTCCCTCCGGCAGATAATACTCTGCTCTGCTCTGTTCATTGAACACAGGTGCCACCAGAAGGCTGTCTCCCAGCATATACTGCTTGTCCAGATAGCTGCAGTTTCTATCCTGTGTGTACTCTAGAACCATCGCCCGCATCATAGGTACTCCGGTCCTGGACGTAGTTACAGCCTGTGTAAACAAATATGGCATCAGCCTGTTTTTCAGCCTCGTGAATTTCCTTACAACTTCTACAGCCTCATCATCGTAGACCCACGGTACTCTGTAAGAAGTACTTCCATGCAGCCGGCTGTGTGAAGAGAGAAGACCAAATGCTGCCCACCGTTTGTAGACATCTGCGGTTGAAGTATCTTCAAATCCTCCAATATCATGACTCCAATAACCGAAGCCTGACATCGTCAGCGAAAGTCCCCCTCTTAAACTTTGTTCCATTGCCTCATAATCCGACCAGCAGTCCCCGCCCCAGTGGACAGGGAATTTCTGTCCGCCTGCTGTCGCAGATCTGGCAAAAAGTACCGCGTTACCTTTACCACGTTTTTTCTCCAACAGTTCAAATACAGTCTGATTGTATAGATATGTATAATAATTATGCATTTTCACCGGGTCTGAATGATCAAAATACTCTACATCCACCGGAATCCGTTCCCCAAAGTCCGTCTTGAAACAGTCCACACCCATATCCAGCAATATTTCAAGTTTTTCACTGAACCATTTTCTTGCATCCGGATTCGTAAAATCCACGACTGCCATTCCCGGCTGCCACATATCCCATTGCCATACGTCGCCGTTTTTTCTCTTCAGGAGATATCCCCGTTCCATTCCTTCGTCAAACAGCCTCGACTCCTGCGCAATGTATGGGTTAATCCAAACGCACACATTCAGACCTTTTTCTTTGATTCGTGCGAGCATTCCTTCCGGATCAGGAAATACCCTCTCATCCCAGAGAAAATCAGACCAGTGGAACTCTTTCATCCAGAAGCAGTCAAAGTGAAATACACGAAGCGGAATTCCTCTCTCCTGCATACCTTCAATGAAACTCATCACAGTCTTCTCATCATAATCTGTCGTGAAAGAAGTAGAAAGCCAAAGACCAAACGTCCAGGCCGGCGGAAGTGACGGCTTTCCTGTCAGATCTGTATATCTCACCAGCGCTTCTTTCATCGAAGGCCCATTAATAAAGAAATAATCCAGTTCTTCTCCCCCAACAGAGAACTCCATTCTGGCAACATGCTCTGTGGCTGCTTCAAAGGATACTTTTTCCGTGTGATTGACAAATACTCCATATCCCCTGTTGGATAAATAAAACGGAATATTTTTATAAGACTGCTGCGTAGATGTCCCTCCATCTTCATTCCACATGTCAAGCGACTGTCCATTTTTCACAAGAGCCGTAAAATGTTCTCCAAGCCCATATACAAGTTCCCCTACTGAAAGTGACAGCTGCTGCCTCATATATGCCGGCTGCCCAGCTTCCGCATAGGCATCCCCCTGCCATTCTCCCCGTATGTATGCAAGATCTTTTGGCCCTGTCTTTGCAATGATTTCACCGGATCTTTCAAACGTCATACTGCAGGTTTCTTTGCACACAGTCACACATAAGCTTCCGCTTGTAACCTCGACCTTCGAGCTGTCTTCTTCTGCTTCCATACAGCCTGTTTCCGAAAGATTCAGTTCAAACTTCGGCCCTCTCTGTTTCACTCCCTTGTGGTGGCATACCGAAACTCTGATGACTTCCGGCATTGGTGCTGTCAATTTGATTGTCAGATTCACACCCTGGAGTGTATCTCCCCGCGAGACAATTTTTTTCGTTGGAGCGGTAATTGTCACACACTCTTTTTCCATCTTCGTAAAATATACTTCTGCCGGCGAAAAACACTGATACCCTTTTTTCATCAGCCAGAATCCATTTGAAAACTGCATGATTCTTCCCCCTTTATTCTTTGGTCAATACTGCTTTGTTCTTCGTATCACTGCTGTTCCCTATATAAATCTCAAACTCACCTGGTTCACACCGCCTTATTCCATCTCCATCCGAGAAAGACAGCATTTCTTGCGTAAGTTCAAACACAACCTCTCTATTTTCTCCCGGCTCCAGAAAGATCTTCTGGAACCCTTTTAACTGCTTTACCGGTCTTGCTATACTGGCTTTAATATCCCTGACATAAAGCTGAACTACTTCTTCCCCATATATACTTCCAATATTTTCCACCGTCACAGATACCCGGATTGTCTGCTTTTCCTTCATCACTTCCTGATCCAGAACTACTGGTGAAATTAAAAACTGGGTATAACTTAACCCATAGCCAAACGGATACAGCGGATCATTTGGCATATCCAGGTACTTGGACAGATATCGTTCTTTACTTTCTTTTGTATATGGCCTGCCCGTCTGATAATGGTCGTAGTGAACCGGAACCTGTCCAACAGCATATGGAAAACTCATCGGAAGCTTTCCGGACGGATTGTATTTTCCTGTCAGCACATCCAGAATTGCATGGCCTCCCTCTGTGCCCGGCATCCATACTTCCAGAACCGCTTTCGCCCTCTTGATAATATGTTTTAGATCCAGCGGCCTTCCATTAAATATTACTGCCACAATGTTGGGATTTACGCTGTACACAAGATCCAGCAGTTCCTTCTGAATCTCTGGAATTTCTATCTCGCCCCGGCTTGCTGCTTCGCCTGACTGAAGATAGTGTTCACCGACCGTCATAACAACAACCTCCGCCCATTTTGCCGCTTCCACTGCTTCTTGTTTCATCTCCTGAAGTTTAACTTCACTAAGCTTTGGATTACAGAATCCGTCAAAACCTACAAGCTTTGTCTCATTTGGCAGTATCTGTGATCCCTGGCAATATACTGCCTGCCCTTTCTCCATTACCTGCAATGCAGCTTCTTTTATGGTCACTACATCTTTCGTATCCCCGGCAAATGACCAGCTGCCCATTATTTCCCGACAGTCTGTATAGGGTCCAATGAATGCTGTTTTTATCCCTTTCTGCAGCGGAAGAATCTGATTCTCATTTTTCAAAAGTACGAAAGATCTGGATGCCACCGTTCTTGCAAGCGTTCTGTGTTCTTTGCTTAAAAATTCCTTCCTCTCCCTTTCCTCATCTGCCCCTCTGTATGGATTCTCAAAAAGTCCCAGCTTATTTTTCAGTTCCAAAACTCTAAGAGTACTTTCATTAATGAATGACTCCTCTATCCTTCCATCTTCAACCAGCTCCTTCAGATATACCGGATATGCACCGGACATCATGTCGATATCCACCCCCGACTGAAGTGCACGCAACGCAGCGTCTTTAGAATCTTCGGACACCCCGTGCATTACAGTCTCACTGATTGCAGAATAGTCCGAAATCAGCACTCCTTCAAATCCCATCTCTTTTCGCAGAATCTGCCTCATCAGCTGCTTATGTATCGTAGCCGGAATTCCATTAACGGTATTAAAGGCTGTCATCGCCATCACGCTTCCTGCCCTCACAGCACTTTCATAAGCCGGAAGATAAAACTCCCGGAAAGTATGTTCTGAAATCTCTGCTGTATTATATTCTCTGCCCCCTTCTGCTGCCCCGTATCCTGCGATATGCTTGATGCATGCACCCATAGTATCCGGATCTTTTAGATTTCCCTGATATCCTTTCGTCATCGCTTCTGCATAAAGACAATTCAGATAGACATCCTCCCCGGTAGATTCCATCACACGTCCCCATCTGGCGTCTCTTACAAGATCCGCCATTGGGGAAAATGTCACATGAATCCCCGCCGCAGAACCTTCCTCTGCAGCCATCCTTGCACATCGTCCGGATAACTCAGGTTCAAACATCGCTCCTTGTGCCAGAGGAATCGGATAGATCGTCTTATACCCATTCACAATATCCAGCATAAATAAAAGCGGAATATGATGTGGATGCTGTTTCATAAACTTCTTCTGTATACGTTTCAGATTCCCGGCTCCCATCACACCAAGTACAGAGCCGGCCAGGCTGCTGTATTCTTTTGTGATCGGAATCTTTTGGTCAGGCCCCGTCACCACAGCGGAATCTTCTGAAAAAAAGTCCCCGGTAATCTGAAGCATCTGTCCGATTTTTTCTTCCAGACTCATATCATTTAATAAGCTTGCCAATTCCATCTGCTTCATATATTATCCTCGCTTTTCTTCCAAAATGAATACGTCATAAGGTTTCAGTGTAATACACTGTCCCCTGTGGATTTCTGATTGTCCCAAAAGTTCTGTGCCGGAAAAGGGAACTTCAAATTCCTTTGTTTCCGCTGCATGGTTCAGAAGAAAATAATAGTGTTTCCCCTCTTTGCTCCGCTTCGTAATTTCAATTCCCTCCCCGCCTTTCAGTACAGGTTCTATTCCGCATTCTTTGCAGATTCCTTCTAAGAACTTTCGGTAGAACCTCCGTTCTGACCTTGTTCCTACATAATACACTTTTCCATTTCCATAATAATTCTCTGTAATTACAGGGGTTCCTTTATAGAAATCTTTCTCATAAGACGCAAGAGCTTGGGCTCCTTCCAGATGAAGGATATCACAGAGCAGCGTGGCTTTATAATCTTCCCCTCCAAACTGAAATTCATTGGCATCCTCTTCTGCCAGTGCATCAATCTCTTCTGCCCAGATACCAGCCATTTCCCGCAGTTTCCCCGGATAGCCTCCCACCGTAATATAATCATTTTCATTCACATATCCGCTCATATAAGTGAAGACAATTCTTCCGCCACTCTTTACGTATTTTTTCATCCGTTCGTCCACATCCCCTTTCACCATATAGAAAAGAGGTGCAATGACGCATTTATACTTTGTAAAATCATCTTCCATCCCGATAATATCTACTGCAATATTATTATAATGCAGAGCTTCATAATACTGAAAAAACTCTTCTGTATACCGAAGCCTCGTACTTGGTCCGGCAGAACATTCGACCGCCCACCATGTATCCCAGTCAAAAATCATGGCCGTATCTGCATGAACTCTGCCTCCTGTCATTGTGTCTCCTAACATATGCAGTTCATTTCCCAGGGCCGCGCATTCACGGTAAACCCTTGTCCGGTTCGTTCCCACATGGTCAATTACCGCTCCATGGAACTTCTCACATCCGGCCGGTGATCTTCTCATCTGAAAGAACATGACAGTGTCTGCACCATGCGCAACTGCCTGAAAACTTAACAGCCTCATCACGCCCGGGCGTTTCAGCCCGTTATCCGCAAGCCAATTCGTAACACTTGGAGTCTGTTCCATCAGAAGGAACGGATCTCCTCCTTTGCTTCCCCTCATCAGTTCATGATTCATTGCGGTCAGTGCTGGATCTGCCTTATACTGCGGATAGTTATCCCAGGATATGATATCCATGGCGTCTGCCCATTTCTTATAATCCAGCTGCTTATACGCACCCATCAGGTTCGTCGTTACCACCGCATCCGGAAGATACTTTTTAATTTCCGCTGCTTCCTCTTTAAAATTCTTAAGCATACTGTCAGAGTTAAACCGCATATAATCAAGCGTCATTCCCTGATGCATACTCCTTTCTTCCTCAAAATGTTCACTTAACAGATTCGGCAGTACGATGTCATCCCAGTCATAATATGTATGTCCCCAAAAATGAGTATTCCACTCCCGGTTCAGTTTCTCAATTGTCCGATATTTCTTTTTCAGCCACACCCGGAAAGCTTTTTCACAGTTCTCACAATAGCAGGCACCGCCGTACTCATTATTCACATGCCACAGAAGGATATTCTCCCGATTCTGATATCTTCTGGCAAGTTCTCCGGCAAGCCGTACGGAATATTTTTGAAATGTGGGGCTGTTTGGGCAGGAATTGTGCCTGCCTCCGAACTTTCTCTTCATTCCATTAAACTCTGTCCTTAGAATATCCGGATATTTTCTCGCCATCCACGCTGGATGCGCACCTGTAGATGTAGCCAGACAGATGTACATCCCTTCTCCAGACACGCGTTCTATTGTCTCATCAAGCATTGTGAAATCATAGGTTTCCTCATCTGGCTGGAGCATTGCCCAATTGAATACATTTAAAGTAACGATATCGATTCCGGCTTCTTTGAGAAGCTTCATATCCTGTTCCCAGATATCCCTGTCCCACTGTTCGGGATTGTAGTCTCCGCCATAGAGAATTTTATTTATTTTGTCCTGAAATGCCATATTTCTTATCCTTTCAACCCTGAGAAGGCAATCCCTTCCACAAGATATTTCTGACCCACACAGAAAATGATCAGCATGGGGATCAATGCACACACTGTCCCTGCCATAATCAGGCCATACTCTGATCCATACTGGGACCTGAATGCAGCAAGCCCAATCTGAATTGTTTTCAGCTGATCCGAGGTCAGATAAATCATCGGTGCCATGTAATCGTTCCACATAAAGTTAAACGTAAATACTACAAGCGTTGCAATTCCCGGCTTGCACATCGGAAGCACGATTCTGGAATAGATTTTAAAGTTTCCACACCCATCCATTCTTGCAGCTTCTGAAAGTTCTTCTGGTATCCCAAGCATAAACTGTCTCAATAAAAATACCCCAAATGCACTGAAGAGATTAATCAGAATTAATGACCAGTGAGAATCATTCAGTCCAAGATACTTGATAATAATGAACTGTGGAATCATTATTGCATGCCATGGCACCATCAACGTTGCCAGATAGCAGAGGAAGATCTTATCTCTTCCAGGGTACTTCAGTTTGCTGAAAGAATATGCTGCAAGAGAACATGTCAGAACCTGTCCCAATGTTACAATGACTGACAGTTTCACTGTGTTCAGATAATATGTCATAAAAGGAATTTTTGACCACACTTCCTTATAATTGGATACGCGGAAGATCTCAGGAATCCATCGGATGGGATATGTAAATATTTCATTGTTATTTTTAAATGAGGATGATAACGTCCATAGAAATGGAATAACCATACAGACACCTACAAGCAGCATGACCGCAAAAAGTATTCCATGCCGGACCGCCTTTTTTACATTCATTGAGTTTTTCATTCTTTTCTCTCCTTCTGGCATTTTACATGTAATTGACCCACTTCTTCTGTCCACGGAACTGTATCAGGGTAATGACTAATACAATAAGAAATAAGAAATATGCCATTGCAGACGCATAGCCAAACTTCATATTCTGAAAGCCTTCCTGGTAGATCCGAAAGACAAGTACATTCGTAGACCTGCCCGGTCCGCCACCAGTCATGATATTGACAAGGTCAAATACCTGGAAAGAACTGATGATATTCAGAATAATTACCATAAACATCGTCGGAGAAAGCATCGGCAGCGTAATCTTAAAGAATTTCACAAACCCATTCGCACCGTCAATCGAAGCAGCTTCATACAACTGTCCGGGAATCGACTGCAGCCCCGCAAGTACAATAATCATATAGTAGCCTGCCTGTTTCCAGATTGCGATAATCATAATTGTAAGAAGGGCTGTCTTCGATGAAGTCAGCCACATCGGCACGTTTGTAATTCCAATCCCCTTCAGAAACATATTCACCGGACCAGAATTCGGATTGAATATGGCTGCCCACACAATCCCGACAGCTACCATTGAACTGATTGTCGGCAGAAAGAATAATGTACGGAACAGCTTTGTTCCCCGGATCCCTTTATTCACCCCTACCGCAAGCAAAAGTGCAGCCACCACAGTACCAGGCACAGTTACAAGTGTATATAGAATGTTATTCCAAAGTGAAACTCTGAAATACTCATCCTTAAACATATTCAGATAGTTCTTAATCCCTACGAAATTAAACTGGTTAAATCCATTGTAATCCGTCAAAGATATGACGAATCCCATAATAATCGGAACTGCCATAAATACAAAAAATCCGATAAAATTGGGGAGAATATAAAGGTATCCCTCCAGATATTTTTTCATTGTTTTATTTTTTGCCATAACTTCTATCCTCTCTTAGTGAATGAGAGGGAAGCAATTCATATCTGATCACTTCCCCCACATTTTGCCGTATCTGCAGATCCAGGCGTGCGTTACTGTTCCATAATGCCTTTCCTCTGCTTTTCAAAATTTTTCATTGTCTCATCTATTTTCTTTTCACCATTTAAATACAGCTCTGCATGTTCTGTAAATGCCGTAAGAATCTCATTGTATTTACTGTATGACGGGGCTTCCGGAACTTTTTTAGCGTTAAACAGGATTTCAGATGCATTTTCGTTCCCTACAGACTCGTCAAAAATATCCTGTGCTTTTTCACTTGCATACGCTGGCAGCATTCCGTATTTTGGAAGCACTTCTGCCCCGCCTTCACTGCACAGATACTGAAGAAAATCATAACTCTCCTCTGGATGTTTTGCTGATTTGGGTATACCTGCGAACTGGAAAGCTCCCCAGGTTGTTCCAGCTTCCATTCCTTCTGCCACAGGCATTGGTGCAACATCCCAGTTCACATCTGTCTTTCCGTCTTTTTCATCGGTAAGCAGCATATTGATCAGCCATTCTCCATTTGGCATCATTGCGACGGTACCGTTTTCAAAATCTGCCAGATATTTGGAATCGTTAGATTTGATTTCGGCTATCGGTGTATGTGATTTATCTTCATTTAACAATGTATTTAAATATTCCAGAGACGCTTGTACATCGGAGATATCATCATCAATAATATAGGTTCCCTTCTGGGTTGCAAGATCCTGATAAATGAACCAGTCAACCCAGCACCCTCCGTATTGGGATCCGTCGTCCTTCGTCAATTCTTTGGTCATCTTTCTGTAATCATCCCATGTGGGCTGTTTTGGCATTTCAATTCCTGCATTTTTCAAAAGATCTGCATTATAGAACAATAGCCAGCATGTCGATCTTGTAGGCAGTGCCGCAATCTTACCGTCCGGATACGTAGAATCCCATGCAGAACCATACTGGCTGATATCCAGATCACTATCCTGTACCATGTCAGTCAGATCCAGAAGCGCATCTGAAGTCTGGTACTGCAGCACCTGGTCAATGGAACGGATATCTACAATATCAGCATCGCTTCCTGCTGAGAGCATAACTTTCAGCTTATCATCATACGTCTCATTCGGGATGCTCACAACTTCAACATTTACATCCTTCTGGCTCTCATTATAATTCTGTGCAACCTCAGTCATGTAATTCTCTTCATCGCTCCAGATGTAGAATTTCAGATTCACTTTCCCATCTGCTGTCTTTGCATTGCCATCCCCATCTTTTTTACTTCCGCATCCTGTAAATACGGTTGCTGCCATAGCCATACACAGTAATATTGACAACACCTTTTTTTTCATTTTCTTCTTCCTCCTTTAATTGGTCTCTCATTTTTTCTCTTTGCTTTTTTCTTGCTGAATTTACCTTAACACGATTTCTTTCCCTCTCAAAGGTTGAAATTTCTTCATCCTTTTCAATTCCCATCCCCTATGATACAATCGACATATATCAAGGAAGGGAGCATGGAAAATTGTTCTATTTACTCACTTTAACACTGATACTTACAGTCATTATGGTCTTTCAGTCTACGAAAGAAAACGGAATCAACAAATATCTGATCATTCTTGTAGCCTCTTATTTCTCAGCACTGACCAGCATGATCATCTATATATCAAAAGATACTTATTATTATAACCTGATCAAAGATTATTTTTATCTCCCTGATTTTATCTGGAGAACATTCTTCTTTGTCAGTATCAGTAAAATGAATCTGATTCGTATTATGAACTTTTCAAGTATTGCCATAGTAATAATCAGCACTTACTTTGCTTTCAGTTTTTTTACTCCGGATTCCAGAACCCTGCAGAAAGGCTGCAAAATTACGCTTTGGTGTTATGCCTCTCTTCAGTTTCTGATCTATGATCCATTCTTGAATCTGAAAGCTTATTATTTCCTGTATCCCGAATATCTTTCCGTAAAAAAATACCTTCATACTGAGCAGCTTATTTACACCTTCACACATATTCTCAACATTGTAATTGTCCTGCTGAATCTGCTTCTGCTTGTTTATGCGCTGCGCTATGCACCAAAGCTGAAATTGTTCCGTCTCAATTATATATTCCTTGCACTTGGATACGCCTCACTGTCTTTTGTCTATGTATATTTTATCTCAGCTACGCCTGCATTTTACATGAAGATATCCAAGATTTCGGGGACTTATTCTTTCCGGTCCATTCAGCTTGGAAGCAGTACATTCATTTACCGGATGTTGCCTTATATCTCCATACCGACAATTCTGATTCTGACCTATTGTGTATATAAACTCACAAGGCTCAACAACCAGGCACAGCTTGAGGAATTATATATTTCCAAGGAAATCAGTTCATCCGAGACAACATCTAAGATTTTTTGTCATTATATTAAAAATGAAATTCTGGCGATACAATCTGAGGTGGACATGCTTCCAAAGTCAGAAGCATCGAACGATATCGTAAATGATCTCCTGAAACGATGCCAGACTCTCTATGGCAGAATTGATGAGATTCACAGAAGCACCAAGACTAGTCAGCTTAATTTAAAACCATATTCCATACAAGATCTGCTGAACCAGACACTCGATATCTTTACCTATGACCTGGAGAACACTAACGTAGACCTCCA
Source organism: uncultured Lachnospiraceae bacterium (assembly GCA_900549995.1). Classification (GTDB taxonomy): domain Bacteria; phylum Bacillota; class Clostridia; order Lachnospirales; family Lachnospiraceae; genus UMGS1251. Next base: position 42,453 of record URQQ01000018.1, read on the forward strand.
TTTTCCAAAATCTCCGGTCACAGCCCTCATTGATCCAGTCTATATGGAACAGGCGCTGCACAATATCATCAAAAATGCTCTGGATGCGATGGAAAATCTTCCGGATGACAGGAAGTCTCTGAATATAACATTGACATCTTCAAACAGCTGGGGACAGATTTTAATTAAAGATTCGGGAAAAGGGATCTCAAAAGAGAATCTGGATAAGATTTTTCTTCCATTTTACTCCTCGCATTCTTATTCCCAACATTGGGGCATCGGTCTTACCCTCACTTATAAAATCATTCTGGCCCACGAAGGTAAGATAACCGCAGAAAGCGCTCCTATGGAAGGAACTGCGGTCAGTATTCTTCTGCCGCTGTTAAAATCAGTAAAATCCTGTGAAAGGGGAACTGAACATGAATCAACCAATTAAAGTTTTGATTGCCGAAGACATAGAGCCAATCAGAAAACGTTATGTGAAAATACTCAATGAGCATCCTCAGATCGAAGTGATTGCCGACGTCGGTACAGGCGCTGATGCAATCGAGCTGGCACTTTCGTTAAAACCAGATGTTATCCTCATGGACATTGAGATGGAAAGTAAAGACGCCGGGATCCGCGCCGTCGGAGAAATCCTTTCTGAATCACCTGAGATTAAAATTATAATACTGACAATATATGAAGAAGATGAGATGGTTTTCTCCGCTTTCCGCCTGGGTGCCTGTGATTATATCCTGAAAAATGCAGCGAACGATGATATTGCCGCATCTGTGATCGATGCCTACAATGGCCAGTCTGCAATCCGGCCGGACATTGCTGCAAAGATACGGGATGAGTTTAAACGTGTAAAGACATATGAGAGCAGTTTTTTGTTTATGCTGAATATCTTATCTACCCTTACTCCAAAAGAACTGGATACTCTCTATCTTCTTTCCAATGGCTGTACACGAAAAGATGTCTGTCAGATGCGCTGTGTAGAGATGAGTACAGTGAAATCTCAGATTCACAGTATCCTGAAGAAGTTTAAGAAGAAAAACATCTCAGACATTATTACGACCGAGACTGACCGTAAGCTTTTAGGTACCATTTTACAGAACTATACCAAATTACAATAAGGAGAATTATATGATGAAATTATTGAGTCTTGACAGTCCTGTTATGCGGTTTTTGAGCAAAGCTGCCGATCTGATGCTGTTAAATGCATTATTTTTGATCTGCAGCCTTCCAGTCATTACAATCGGTGCCTCTCTTACCGCACTTTTTACTGCCACAATGAAACTTTCAAAAAACGAAGAAGGATATCTGATCACAACTTTCTTTAAATCCTTTAAAAGGAACTTCCGTCAAAGTACTGCTGCCTGGCTGATCTTTCTTTCCATCGGCACAATTGCGGCAGTTGATTTTCTGGCAGTGCCATCCTCTTTTCCATATCTGGGAAGTGTACTGCACTTCCTGCTTGGAACAGTGGTTCTTCTCGCACTGCTTACCGCTGCTTATGTCTTCCCGTGCCTTGCCAGCTTCGAAGGCTCTTTGAACATAATTATGAAAAACTCGATCCTTATTGCCACTGTAAATCTTCCGGTCACATTGGCGCTCTTTGCCCTGCCGGTTATGTCTGTTGTGATTTCCATGTTCCTCGGCCTCTCTTCGGCCTGCCTCTATTTTACCCTGTGTGGGTTTTCACTCAATGCATTTGCAGCATCTTTCTTGCTGCAGAATGTATTTGCCAAATACGAGCCTGAATAATCTATCTAAAAGAGCCACAGAATTGAACTGACAATCCTGTGGCTCTAAAACTTTAAAATATTCTATATTTCTTTGTAACAAATATTGTTGTCAGAAGTCTAATAGGTAACAAAGGGGGTGAGGTGTGATGGAATTTGAAGAAATTTATAAAGAATATTACAGAGATGTCTATCTGTTTCTTCTGGCTATGAGCAAGAATCCGGACATTGCCGAGGAGCTCACCCAGGAAACTTTTTTCAAAGCACTGAAAAGCCTCCACAAATTCAAAGGAGACTGTTCTGTAAAGACCTGGCTCTGCCAGATTGGAAAAAATGCATATCTGTCACATCTGAAAAAGCAAAAGAAGTTCCTTGAATATGAACCGCCAGATACTCCTGACCCGATGGACATAGAAAATATCTTTCTTCGTAAAAATGAAGCTTTGTCAATCTACAAAATCCTTCACTCTCTGGAGGAGCCCTATAAAGAAGTCTTCACGCTTCGAATACTTGGTGATCTCTCATTCCAGGAAATCGGGGAAGTCTTCGGGCGAAAAGAAGGATGGGCAAGAGTCACATTTCACCGTGCCCGTCTGAAAATTCAATCTATTTTAAAAGAGGAGGTGTAACCATGAATAAAATCCCATGCAATGTGATCAAAGATCTGATCGTCCTTTATGAGGATGATGCATGCAGTGCGGAAAGCAGACAGCTTGTAGAAGAACATGTCAAAGACTGCCCGGACTGCCGGAAGCTCTATGAAGAATCAACAGCACCGCTTCCTGTCATACCAGAGGAATTAACTGAACAAAGTGAACTTTCTACAGATGAAAAAGCCATGCACTTTCTAAAAAAGCTAAAACTGAATCAGGATCTCAGGGCAATCATAATTCTCGCCTTAGCTGTCACTGTTATCTGGCTCATATGTACCAACTATAATTTTGTGTCCCAAATAATTGTGTCTCCACCGGCAGAATCTGTGAGTGTCAAAGAAGTTTATCAGATGAAAGATGGTTCTATCTTCTGCACACTCGAAAGTGAGAAACCATTTACATCCACCCGATTATTCAATTTAATGGTTCCATCAGATAAATTGGATCAATCTTACAGTGACGGGTGGTATGAATTTTCCCTGGATACTGCCTGGTGGCGGAAGTTAAATCCATATCAGCCACAGCATCATACTGCAAGTTTTGTCTTTCCAAAGGCGAGTCTCAGCTATATCAGCGATGATTCCGCGGAACGCGAAATTATTCATGAAAGCAAAGCCATCTACTATATAGGCAAAAATAAAAATGACAAACTGACCGTCTGGAAAGAAGGGCAGAAAATCGAGCCTGCACCAGAATCTGTAGAAAAGTTAGTCGCTAACGAACACGCGAAGTTCCCTTCATTAAATGATAATCCGTATGGTTCCCCTATCTCCATCATCCATGAGTAGGGTATAGATCAAGCCGCCAGATAACTGTGATCAGTCAGCTGGCGGCTCCTTCCATTTTATTTTACTGTAAACTTATACCCTGTCGTTGTCTTATATTCTTCTCCTGCCCTGCATACGGGATTCTGGAAATTCGTCTTATTGACCGCATCCGGATAATACTGTGTCTCGAAACATGCTGCCTGGCGTTTATGGTACACCGCTTTATTTTTCCCATGTTCTTCCACGATAAAATTCCCTGTGTAAAGCTGCATCCCCGGAAGGTCTGTATAGACTTCCATCGTAATACCGCTCTCATCTCCTGTCATCTCGGCAACTTTCTGGTATTCTCCGTAATTATTCAGCGTGTAGTTATGATCATAACCGCCGCCGAAATTCAGCGCCTCGTAATCCGCTTCTATCTCACGTCCGATTGTTTTCTTTTCCCGGAAGTCCATCGGCGTTCCGGTCACGTCTGTAAGTTCCCCTGTCGGGATGGATTCTTGATCTGCACGTGTATAATAATCGGCGTCAATCATAACTTCGTGGGAGAGAACATCCCCTGATCCGTGTCCGTTCAGATTAAAGTAACTGTGGTTTGTCATGTTGATCACAGTATCAGCAGAAGGCACTCCAAGGTAAGAGATCTTCAGTTCATTCTCATCTGTCAGTTCGTATGTCACTGTCAGATCAAGGTCTCCCGGATATCCCTGGTCGCCGTCCGGACTGTGAAGTGCGAATACGACCTTGTGATCGTCCGCCTCTTTTACTTCCCACATTCTCTTATTATAGAAATCATATCCGCTGTGCAGATTGTTATTGTTGTCATTTTTCTCAAGCTGATATGTTTTTCCATTCAATGTAAATGACGCATTGCCGATGCGGTTTGCATTCCTTCCCACAACTGCGCCGAAGAACATACCGATATGTTTTTCATATTCTGCTGCACTGTCATAACCAAGGACTACATCTCTTACATTTCCCTCTTTGTCTTTCACAAGTACATCGACAAGCACTGCACCATAATCCGTTACATGTGCTTCCATTCCGTTTCTGTTTTTCAGCGCATACAGCACTGTCTCCTGTCCATTTGCAATCTGTCCAAAACTAATGCTTCCCATTTTTCTGACACTCCTTTTTCTGGCTGATTCTTTGATGATACCGAAGAACAGGCCGCGTTTGACCGCGGCCTGTCCGGCTGTTCCTCATGGATCTTACAATGTATCAATGAATCTCATAAATGCCGTTCTTCCTTCTTCGGTACATTTATAGACCCCTGCATCCTCAAGCACCTGTGTGAATACGATGCCGATCTCTTCTTTCAGTATATCCATGACATTGTCTTTTGTAATTGTATCATATTTGGGAAGGAATTTCTCTACCCAATCTGCATGTTTTGCAATTCTTTCATCGCCTCTTAAGTCTTTGCCGGCTACAATTGCTTCTGCCAGAACTTCCATCTCTTCTTTCAATCTGGATGGCAGGACGGCAAGCCCCATTACCTCAATCAGACCGATATTTTCTTTCTTAATGTGATGAAGCTGTGCATGTGGGTGGTATACGCCCATGGGATGTTCTTCTGTCGTAATATTATTCCGAAGCGCAAGATCCAGTTCGTACATATCTTCGACCTTTCTTGCAATCGGGGTGATCGTATTATGCGGCTCCCCGTCTGTCTCGGCAAACACAAATGCCTCTTCATCTGTGTAACCTTTCCATGCCTCCAGAATATGGGCTGCCAGGTCTGTGAGACGGCGGTCATCTCTGTGGCGGATACGGATGACAGACAATGGCCAGTGGATAATGCCTGCTTCCACATCCTCATATCCCGCAACTGTGAACATTTTTTCCATCGGTGCCTTGGCCATGGCGAAGGTATAGTTTCCTCCCTGAAAATGGTCATGGCTTAAAATAGATCCTCCTACGATCGGCAGGTCTGCATTGGAGCCGAGCATATAATGTGGGAACTGGCGGATAAAATCAAACAGTTTCTCAAATGTCTTTCTCTCGATTTTCATCGGGACATGCTCACCGTTAAAAACGATGCAGTGCTCATTATAGTATACATAGGGTGAATACTGGAATCCCCAGTCTCCCTCCGCGATTGTGACCGGAATAATTCTGTGGTTTTCTCTCGCCGGATGATCCAGACGCCCCGCATAGCCTTCGTTCTCCATACAGAGCTGGCATTTCGGATAACTGCTCTGTTTTGCATTCTTCGCAGCCGCAATTGCCTTCGGGTCTTTCTCCGGTTTTGAAAGATTGATCGTGATGTCAATCTCACCATAGGCACTGTCCACTTTCCATTTCATGTCTTTCTTGATCCGGTACCTGCGGATATAGTCGCTGTCCTGGCTTAATTTATAAAAATACTCGGTCGCCTCCCGGGGTGATTTCTCATAACGCTTGAAAAATTCTTCCCTTACCTGATATGGCCGCGGCACAAGGCAGTTCATCATCTTCGTATCAAAGAGATCACGGTATCCGATGCTGTCTTCAATGATCCCGCGTCTGCACGCTTCATCAAGAAGATTTAAAAGGATTGTTTCAAGTTCAAGCTCTTCCTGGCCGATCTCACAATCTTCAAAGCTGTCCTCGTGGAAAAGCTCTAACAAAAGATTCGTCGCATAAATTCTCTCACATTCCGGCAAAAGCCCTGTGTTAATTCCATATTGCACTAATTTTTTAATCTCTGCATTTAACATGCTCATCCCTTTTCCTCCTAGAAACCGTTTGGATGTGTACTGTGCCATTTCCATGCGGAAGAAATAATCTCTGTAAGATCCGCATGTTCCGGCTTCCAGCCAAGTATTGTTTTTGCCTTCTCGCTGGACGCAATCAGCTGTGCCGGATCTCCGGCGCGTCTTTCATCCATCACTGCCTTGATTTCTCTGCCGGTTGCCTTCCTGGCAGTTTCAATGACTTCTTTTACTGTGAATCCAACTCCATTGCCAAGATTGAAAATGTTGCTTTCATTTCCCTCTGAAAGGTACTTCACCGCAAGAATATGTGCCTGGGCGAGGTCTGTCACATGGATGTAGTCGCGGACACAGGTTCCGTCTTTTGTATCATAGTCATCTCCAAACACGCTGATCGCTTCTCTTTGTCCGAGCGGAACCTGAAGAATCAGGGGGATCAGATGCGTCTCAGGCTTATGTGCTTCACCGATCCTGCCGCTTTCGTGTGCACCGCAGGCGTTGAAATACCGGAGTGATACATACTTCAAGCCATATGCACGGTCGCACCATTTGAACATTTTTTCCATAGAAAGCTTTGTCTCTCCGTATGCATTTGTCGGCTCCGTACGGTCCGTCTCGAGAATCGGGACACTCTCCGGCTCACCATAGGTCGCTGCTGTAGAAGAGAATACGATTTTTTTGATCCCATGTGCCACCATTGCTTCCAGAAGTACTTTCGTTCCACACAGATTGTTATCGTAATATTTCAGCGGGTTCGTCATGCTTTCTCCAACAAGGGAATTTGCCGCAAAATGGATCACCGCATCGATGTGCTCTTTTTCAAATACACCGTCAAGAAATGCGCGGTCTCTGATATCTCCCTGGTAAAATCTTGCCTTCTCATGTACCGCCTCAATATGGCCCGTCTCAAGGTTATCAATGATTACGACATCTTCTCCTCTGTCAATCAGTTCGTACACTGTGTGGGAACCAATATAGCCTGCACCGCCTAATACTAATACTGTCATTTTACTTCCTCCTGCCTGTCTCTATCTGATTTTATGTGCTCCGTCACCGATCTCTACTACATAGAATTCCGCCTCATGCCCCACTTTTTCTTTATACGCTGCGCCGATGGAACTTATGAAATGATCTACGGACTCATTTTTCACGATACTTACCGTACATCCGCCGAATCCGCCTCCTGTGATTCTGGAGCCGATCACCCCTTCGGTCTCCCATGCGAGGTCTACCAGAATATCGATCTCCTCGCAGGACACTTCATAGTCATCTCTGAGGGATACATGGGACGCATTCATCAGTCCTCCGAACAGACGGATATCATTCTCCTTGAGAGCCTCTACCGCACGGATTGTCCTCTGATTTTCGAATACGGCATGACGCGCGCGTTTTAACGCTGTCGGATTTGTAATCGCCCGTTTATTCTGATTGAACTGAGGCTCAGAAAGGTCACCAAGTGTTTTGATATCTATCACGTTCTGAAGATCTTTCAATGCCTCTTCACACTCTCTTCTTCTGTCATTGTAGGCAGAATCCACAAGGCTGTGTTTTACCTTACTGTTGGTAATTACGATTTTGGCATCTTCTAACTGGATTTTAGAATACTCGTAATTCAAAGTTGCCGTATCAAGGAAAATTGCATGATCCTTTTTCCCCATGGCGCTGGCAAACTGATCCATAATTCCACAGTTCATTCCATTAAAGTTATTCTCTGAATACTGTCCAGTCAACGCGATATCAACCATACTGATATCCTCAAACGCAAACAGATCTTTTAAGATCAGCCCGGTCAATACTTCCAGAGAAGCAGAGGATGAAAGCCCGGATCCATTCGGGATATTGCCGTAGATCAGAAGATCAAGCCCTGCAGGAATTTTATATCCTTTCTTCTCAAATGCCCACATGACACCCTTTGGATAATTGGTCCAGTCAGCTTCTTTTGATGGAACCAGATCCTCAAGACTTGATTCAATGACGCCAAGCTTTTCAAAATTCATAGAGTAAAAACGAAGCTTATGATCTTCTCTCTTTCTTGCAACACCATATGTACCGAGTGTCAGTGCACATGGAAATACATGCCCGCCGTTATAATCTGTATGTTCTCCAATCAGATTCACACGGCCCGGTGCAAAGTACAGATGTGTCTCGCCCTCTGTTCCAAAAAGTTCCTCAAATTTCTCCTGCAGTTTTTCGTTCATGTGACCTCTCCCTTTATTTATTTTAATATTTTTGTTCTAAAACATTTTATTTGTTTTATTATACCATATTCATCCCTGCTGTCAATAGACAAGTTTCATAACAATTGCCTGTGGATAATCTCCAAAACAGTCCCCGAACAGGTTGATACCTCCTTTGTGGGCTGCATCCTCTTTGATCCCGATTTTCACCGAGATATATTCCTGTTCCGTGAGTCTGTAATCCACGATCGCATTTTGGGAAACTTTCATCCCGTCCAGATAGCTCCCCTTCTGGTCAATGCTCCATGTCTTTAAAAGCCCATACTGTGTATTCTGGTTGGGCCACCATGCCGGATTCAGGTTCCCCCGCCTTCCCCCGAAATCACTCGGGCAAAGCCACGTCCCAACCTCAACATCGTTGATCCATACAGTAATATCTGACGGATGTTCCATATTATATTCATGATCTTCGGAACACAGCTCCATGGAAAGTTCCAGATTTTTCAGGTCATTCTTTTTCAGTGCCGAATTCGGAAAACGGTATTCCAGATACCCGTTCCCCAGCCAGATCAGCTTCGCTTCTGTTCTCCGTGGGTTATAGAATATGGCAGGTTCATCTTCCATATCAATGTATCCTTCCTGCGATACCATCCCGCAGGTCGGTTCCACATGGTAATCAACATAGTTGCCGATTGGCATGCTGATCCGCTCTACTTTCTCATCGACCTCCTGCCTGAGACTGATAAAGATGCTCCCCACACGCTTTGTACATACTTTCATAGATCCACGGACTGCCGCCCGGAGTTCCGTCTCAATCAGGCCGGCTTCTTCCAGCACCCGCACATGCATCGCTGCAGAAGACGCCGGAACCTCCAAAAGTTCCGCAATCTCATTTACATTATAGGACCTCGTCTCCAGTTCTTTCAGAAGGCGGATTCTCGGTTCAGAGGACAATGCTTTTCCGATTGCCGCAATCCGCTCTGTCTGCCCCAAATCTAAAGTTTCTGTTTTATTCAAGACATATTCTCCTTTTAATTAATTTGTTTTAGAACATTTTTATTGTTATAAATATTGTATTCTTTTTTCTGTTCTTCGTCAATTCATTCTTCTGTTGTCCCCCGGAAGATTCCATATTATAATAAAAGTAAATTCTAAAGGAGGAGCTTTATGTATACATTTATAGTAAATCCCAATTCCCGTTCCAGAAGAGGGCATATGATCTGGGCTAAAATTGAGCCTGTCCTCCGCCTTCGTCAAATCTCTTACGAGGTTTATTTTACGCAGTATCAAAAGCATGCCACAGAAATTGCCAGACGCATTACCTGTGACGGGCTTGAGCATATCTTGATCGCTGTCGGCGGTGATGGTACCGTCAATGAAGTGGTCAATGGAATCTGTGATTTCAGGAAAACAAAATTCGGATATATTCCCAGCGGTTCCGGCAATGATTTTGCCAAGGGACTTTCCCTGGAGACAGATCCTGTGGATGCGCTGGAACGTATCTTCAATCCGCGGCAGATTCTTACCGTTGACCTCGGCCAGACCGTCTGCAAAAATAAGACTTCCAAATACTTCACGTTCAGTTCCGGGATCGGATTTGATGCTGCAGTCTGCCATCAATCCATGGTTTCGGGGATTAAATCTATACTGAACCGTCTTCATCTGGGTAAGCTTACCTATACATTGATTGCCATCGAACGGCTTTGTTTTCTGGAGCCGGTGAACCTTGCCCTTCATCTGGATGATGGAAAAGAGTTCCTGTATGAGCGGACAGTTTTCGCAGCAGCCATGAATCTTCCGTATGAAGGAGGCGGATTTCGGTTCTGCCCCGATGCCAGCGCTTCTGACGGACAGTTAGACCTGATCACCGTCTCAGGGCTTTCCAGAGCAGGTGCCGTATTCGTACTGCTCCCTGCCTTGTTCGGGCGTCACACACGTTCCAGGCATGTAGCAATCCACCGCTGCCAAAGAGCCCACATCAGTGTCTCTTCCCCGCTTCCGGTACATACGGACGGCGAGCCTGTCGTAGCCCAAAAGGAGCTTTGCTTTGCCATCGCCCCTGAACAGCTTCAAGTATTATTCTGAATTATGATTTCCCGGAGGAACTTCTATGATATTACTGATCAAACTACTGCCTGGTGCCTTCATTCTCTACCTTTTGCTGCTTCTGCCCCGCTTTTCCAGACGCAGGGAGGTACTTATATTTAATCATCGTTCTTTCGCGCACCGGGGCTTCCATTCTGCCAGCCAGCTGGTCCCGGAAAATTCTATCCCGGCATTTAAAGAGGCTCTGAAACGCCATCTGGGAATAGAACTGGATGTCCATCTGACAAGAGACGGCAAGGTCGTCGTCTTCCACGACGATGATCTGTCACGGATGTGTAAGACTCAGGGCACAATAGAGTCCATGACTTACGAAGAGCTCCGCCATCTTCACCTTGGCAATACCTCCGAACATATTCCTCTTCTGACGGAAGTTCTTTCCCTCGTAGGCGGGCGCGTTCCCCTTCTGATTGAATTAAAGCTTCCGGGAAAGGACACTCTGCTCTGCCAGAAGACCCAGGAAATTCTTGATTCCTACCAGGGCAGTTACATGATCCAGTCCTTTAATACCCTGGTGCTTCACTGGTACCGGACCAACGCCCCATCCGTACTCCGCGGACAGCTCTCTTCGAATCTGATGAAGGACAAGGAGAAAAATGTCATGTTTCTGAGATTTTTATCCCGTTTTCTGCTGCTGAACCTCCTTGGACGGCCGGATTTTATCTCTTACAAATACAAAGACCGTAAAAACCCAAGCCTTTTTCTGCTTCAGTATCTCTACCGCACTCCGGTCGCAGTGTGGACATTGCGAAGTGTCAATGACTATAATGACGCAAAAAAAGTATATAATATGACTATTTTTGAAAAAATCGGGGAAAATTATTAAGATACTATGAATTGGATTGAGACAAAACTTTATTCATGCTATAATCGAGACGAATAAAAGGAAACCATATTGAATCAATGAGGAAGCGACGATTATGAAAATAAAAAATCTCATACAAAAGTATAAACATGCTTGGGTGCTGCTGTACGCTTTTATCTACATGCCTTGGTTTCTGTATCTTGAAAAACATGTAACCACAGACTTCCATGTCATCGAAACTTCGCTGGATGATAAGATCCCGTTTATTGAATATTTTATCATTCCATATCTGCTGTGGTTCGCATTTATCGCTGTTACCATCGGTTACTTTTTCTTTACAGATAAAGCCGGATACTACAAGTTAACTGCATTTTTGTTTACCGGAATGACAATTTTTCTGATCGTATCTACCGTATATCCAAACGGTCAGACCCTGCGCCCTGTAACTTTTGCAAGGGATAACATTTTCGTAGACCTTGTCAAGACGCTCTATAAGACAGATACCCCGACCAACGTACTTCCAAGTATTCATGTATTTAATTCCATCGGTGCCTACATCGCAATCTCACACAGCGAGAAACTGCATTCAAAGAAATGGGTCCGCTACGGTGCATTTGTACTGACTGTTCTTATCATTTTAGCCACGATGTTCTTAAAACAACATTCAGTGATTGATGTAATTACCGCAGGAATTATGGCAATTGTCATGTATCAGGTGATTTACGCTGCAGAATTAAAAAAAGAAACTTCTCCCTCGAAGAGGATTGTAAGAAAACGTGCTTAAATTAAAAATCTTCAGTTTCCGCTGTTCAGAAACTGAAGATTTTTTAATATGGAATTATAAAGTTTTACTCATCTCCAGAGCCTTCTCAACCATCTTATCAATATTATAATACTGATATTCTGCCAGCCGTCCAAGAAGGTGGAAGTTTTTCACATTTGCTACTTCTTCCTTGTATTTCTCATAAAGCGCCTGATTCTCATCATTTGCAATGACATAATAAGGAATCTGTCCATCCTCCCCGGTATATGCAAACGGATACTCTTTGGAAATCGTTGTTCCTTCGCATTCCTGTCCTGTCAGCCATTTGTATTCCGTAATTCTTGTAAAATCTTCATCCACTGTATAGTTGACAACAGAATGTCCCTGATAATCCGGCTTGTCATAATGTTCAAAAGAAAAACGAAGAGTGCGGTAAGGAAGGCGTCCGTATTTACAGTCAAAGAACTCATCCAGCGGCCCTGTAAAAATCAGCTGCCCGTCAAATGCCTGTCCCTCGTACCACACCTGATCTCCTTTGATCTCAATCACATCTTTTGCCTCGGTGTGAAGCTTCAGCGTAATCTTTTCATGATCCAGCATTTTCTCATACATCGGTGTAAAACCATCTTTCGGGAGTCCCTGGTATTTATCCGCAAAATACCCGTTGTCATCTGAAATATTGACCGGCACTCTGGCAGTCACGGCAGGATCAATCTCTTCCGGCTTTTTCCCCCACTGTTTCATCGTATAATATACGTAGATGTTGTCATATACAAATTTACCGACACGCTTTAAATCTTCATCCTCCTGCTCCATAAGATCCAGAATCGGCACCTTCGTCCCCATTCCATATTTCGCCAGAAGCTTCTCTTTCAGCATATCCGCATCTTCCGGAAATGCTTCCTTTAATGTATGAAGATTAAATGGAACCGGCATCAGATTTCCATGTACATTTGCCACAACTTCATGCCGGAAATAACGCCAATCCGTGAATCTTGAAAGATACTCGAATACCTCCTCATTGTTCGTATGGAAGATATGCGGGCCGTACAGATGAATCAGCACTCCGTCCTTATCCTTCTCATCATAACAGTTTCCGCCCACATGATGCTTCTTCTCCAGAACGAGCACCTTCTGCCCCTTCTCAGCAAGTTCCCTTGCGATCACACTCCCAGCCGTTCCGGCTCCAACTACAATTGCATCGTACATTTTATAAATCCTCCCTTGTTCATTCCATGATCAGCTCATGTCACACTCTATCGATAAGTATATCAGCCAGACAACGGTTTTGCAATCACTCTTCCTCCATCATGACCATATGCGCAACGGCAACCTCATTATCGTCGCCCTCACCGCCATACATACTCATCTGAATCAGCATCACACGCTCCTTCGCCATCGAAAGCTCCCCGGCTATCTGATCCGAGTCCTTGCCGGCTGCCATCAAAGCCTTCACAGCCCGCACCTCTTTGACTACCTCGCTCAGCCTCCCGGCGCCTTCCTCCGCCGCCACCGCCGGCTCATCATCCTCATCCACCTGAAAATCCTCAAGCTTTAACTCCCGCTTATTCTGATCCGGGTTCAGGAACTCCTCCATCTCCCAGTCGGTTAGTTTATTGTCTTTAGTCATTTGAAACTCCTTTCTATTTGGGGACGTAATCCTTTTCAGTTGTATTACGTCCCAAACTTAGTTTAGACCTGTCCCTTTTTGTAATTTAACCTGTCCCCAAATGAAACTTGTACTTAGCAAAACTCCCATTTACGCCATTTGTCTCAGACTTCCTTTAATAATAATGGCTAAAAATGTAGTATTCGTACTTGCCCGCCTCACCAACCTGTTTCCTCAAGTTTCCAAAACCCGCACAGTTGCGGACTTTCAGCTTTATAGTGGTCGATTTGACACCGTCCATGAAACGGCTATTTTCTTCTTTTGGAACAGGTAATACCGCAGTTGGGGACAGGTTTAACTGCAATTAGGGACAGGTTGATTTGCAGTTTGGGACGTAATACAATTGAAAAAGATTACGTCCCTAATTACTAATTACCCAACCACCGTTTAAACCCGTCGAACGCGGACGGCATCGGATATTTTTCCTTAATTTCATCGAGTTTCGCGAACAGGAATTTGTGATTGTTTGTTTTTTCCAGTTCGTCTACGATGACTTCGTACCCGGTCATATGCCATTCTACGTGGCTGAAAATGTGTTTTGCGGGTGGAAGTTTTTTCAGTCTGACGGGTGTGAGTCCCAGGTCTTTACAGTAGGCGACGGCCTCTTTTTCATCCAGACAGCCTTCGGTGTTGGGCAGTTCGTACATCCCGGCCAGCAGTCCTTTGGCAGGGCGTTTCTGTACTGCGGCAGCTTCCCCGTCTTTAAAGATGAAGACGGTCCGGTCTTCAATTCTGCGGTCTTTCGCCTTTTTCTTCACCGGGAGCTGCATCACAATGTCTTTTTTCTTCGCCAGACAGAGATGCGCCACCGGGCATATTTCACATTTTGCCATACCGTTCGGCACACATACGAGGGCGCCCAGTTCAATCAGCCCCTGGTTGAAATCGCTTGCAGCATTTTGGGGAATGACTGTTTCAAGCGCCGCCTCAACTTTTTTCCGCACGCTTTCCTTCATAATATCTTCATCGCTTGCCAGGATCCTGGATACGACCCGCAGTACATTTCCATCAACTGCGGGTTTGGGAATTCCGTAGGCAAAGGAGCTGATCGCCCCCGCCGTATAATTCCCGATTCCTTTCAGCGAGCGGATTTCCTCATACGTATGGGGAAATTCCCCGCCGTGAAGTTCCATGATCTGCTGCGCCGCCTTTTGCATATTGCGGACACGGTTATAATACCCCAGTCCTTCCCACAATTTCAGCAGACGGTCCTCCGGCACCTCAGAAAGCTCCCGGACCCCCGGAAGTTCTGACAAAAATCTTTCATAATAAGGTTTCACCGCCTCGACTCTCGTCTGCTGAAGCATAATCTCCGAAACCCAGACACGGTAGGCGTTCACATGTGACCGCCACGGAAGTTCCCGCTTATTTTCACGGTACCACTCCACAATCGGCTCTGCCATCTCATATAATTCAGGCCACTTAAGAATCACCGGCACTTCCCCTTTCACCTGAATCCAGTCCGGTTCCACGTCACATTCCACCGCTCTGACATGCACTCCCTGCTTCTGCGCTTCCTCAAGTGCCTCGCCAAACGCCGGATGCGTGTCCATATTGGGCGTAAAATACTTTGCACCAGACAATTGAATGACAAGCAGCACATACGCCTCATATCCATCCTGAACGGCCTTTGAAAGTTCTCTTACGTGCTTCACAGCCCTTTCGCTTGGCGCATCCGGAAAACGGACAACTCCGCGCTCCTCCAGCGTGACCCCTTTGACTTCCACAAGGATCTTTTTCTCCCCCGCTTCCACATAGAGATCAATCCTGGAATTACCATACTTGTACTCCGGCTGAATCTTATCCACATTTTCCAGAAGATTTCCCGCTTCTATCCACTCCCACGCAAGTGCGTTGGGGATTTGTGAATCAATATTGACAATGCGCCCTTCCTTTTCCACAGCAATCAGATCCCACTTCGTCGCCCGATCAGCGTTTTCGGCCTCCTGTACATACACAGACACCCCGAGCCATAAGAGCTCCCGAAGCCGCCCTGTGTTCTTCACATGAACCTTCTCACTTGTCCCATCAATCTCCACATAGGCAACGAAACGGTTGGGCCGCTTTAGAAATGTACCTCTTCTTACTCTGTCATATCTCATAGACTGCAGGCTCCGTCACAGGAATTCCCCCACTCCTTCTCTTTAAAACCTGGAATCACAAAAGAATCTCCCACAAGAAGCGGCCGCTTCACAAGCATACCATCTGTCGCAAGAAGTTCATACTGCTCCTCCTCCGACATCTCAGGAAGCCTGTCCTTTAATTCCAGCTCCCTGTATTTCATTCCGCTCGTGTTGAAGAAACGCTTCAGCGGAAGCCCGCTCCTTTTGTGCCACTCTTTCAGTTCAGACACGGTCGGATTCTCCTCTACGATATCTCTGTCCGTATAATCTACATGCATATCATCCAGCCATTTCTTCGCCTTTTTACACGTACTGCATTTTGGATATTCTATAAATAAAATACTCATCTTCATTTTTCCTTTCTGTGATCTTCTTATATCTGGTACTATTATATGAAATCTGGCGCCCAAACTCAAGTAAAACAGCCAGGTATCTGTTTATAGAATACCTGGCTGCACATATTTCTATTCAATTCGTACGTTTAACCTTGCTAAGCTAACACTTTGGACAAAAATTCCTGAAGTCTCGCATCTTTTGGATTGGCAAAAAATTCATCCGGCTTCGCCTCTTCTTTGACCTGCCCTTCATCGATAAACAGCACCCTGCTTCCGACTTCCTTGGCAAATCCCATCTCGTGCGTCACCACAACCATTGTCATTCCATCTCTGGCGAGTTTCCTCATAATCTCGAGCACCTCACCGACCATTTCCGGGTCAAGTGCAGAAGTCGGTTCATCGAACAGCATTACATCCGGATCCATCGCAAGCGATCTCACAATGGCAATTCTCTGCTTCTGTCCGCCGGACAGCTGCACCGGGTATGCATTCGCTTTTTCCCGGAGCCCGACCATATCAAGCAGCTCCAGACCACGTTTCTCGGCATCAGCCTTACTCTTATTCAGAAGCTTAATCGGCGCAAGTGTAATGTTCTCCATGATCGTCTTATGAGGGAACAGGTTAAAATGCTGGAATACCATCCCCATCTTCTGACGGTGTTTATCCAGATCCACTTTCTTATCCGTGATGTCGACTCCCTCAAAATAGATGTGCCCGGTCGTCGGCACCTCCAAAAGATTTAAGGATCTCAGAAATGTCGATTTTCCAGAACCGGAAGGCCCGACAATCACGACCACTTCCCCTTTTTTTATTTCCTGGGAAATTCCGTTTAACGCATGAAATTTGCCATATATTTTGTGTACATCTTCTACTTTAATTAATACGTCTCCCTGATTAATGGTCACTGTTTCTCAGCCTCCTTTCCAGAAGATTGACAAGTTTTGAGAAAATCATCACCATGATCAGGTAGATCAGCGCCACTGCAATCAGAGGCATAAACGCGTCATATGTACGGCTCCTGATAATGTCCCCGCCTTTTGTCAGATCCTGAAGTGCAATATATCCCGAAACTGATGTCTCTTTTAATAGTGAAATAAACTCATTGCCGAGCGCAGGCAGAATATTTTTAAACGCCTGCGGCATGATGATGTAGATCATCGTCTGTCTGTAATTAAACCCGAGGCTTCTTCCAGCCTCGAACTGTCCTTCATCAATCGACATGATTCCGGACCTGAAAATCTCAGCCACATAGGCACCGGAGTTTATACCGAAGGCCATAACAGCGACCACCGTTTTACTGATATCTGAACTTCCGAATATAACAAAATAAATAATCAGAAGCTGTACAACAACCGGCGTTCCCCTGATCACCGTAATATAAAGATTGCAGATAAAGTTTAATATCTTCATCTTCCCGGTCTTATCATGTGTCGACCGGATAATTGCGATCACAAATCCAAGCACCACACCGAGAATCAGAGCAAAAAACGTAACAATCAATGTTACCTTGAGCCCCTCCAGAATGTATCTGTAGCGGTGATCTGTTATGAAGTTCATAATAAACCGTTCTTGTAAATTTCCCATGTGTTATCCTCTCAACTTTCAGAAGGCTTTATTTATCCTGTACAATGATTACCTGGCGTCCTGTGTAATATGTATCTGAAAAATCAACCTGAGTTTCTCTTTCCTCTGTCACTGTCATACCCGCAGCTCCAAAGTCTGCTTTTCCGCCCTGTACTGCCGGGATAATAGAATCAAATGCCATATCCTCAATTTTCAGTGTCATGCCAAGTCTGTCAGCAATTGCCTGCGCAAGGTCTGCATCGATTCCCATGATCTTATCGTTGTCATGATATTCATATGGAGGGAACTCTGCATTAGTAGCCATCACAAGCTCACCTTTGGATGTATCCGTTCCTTCCGGAGTTGTATAGTAATTTTCACCTGCTGCATCGCCGATATAAGAATTTACGATCTGATCAAATGTTCCGTCATCTTTCAGTTCTTTTAAGACTGTGTTAAACTGTTCTGTCAGCTCACTGTCCTTTTTAAAGCACATTGCATAATCCTCTTCTGTATATGCAGATTCTACAATTTTAAGTCCCTCATTCTCTGCCACAAATGTCTGCGCAGGCTGGTCATCGATAACTACAGCATCGATCTTTCCCTGCTGAAGAGCCTGTACCGCTTCAAATCCTTTGTTGTAACGCTCTACATTTTCATCACCGAAATCATCAGTTACACTCATATCTCCAGTTGTTCCAAGCTGAACGCCGACTTTCTTTCCTTCCAGATCATCTTTGCTCGTGATCTCTGTACTTGCCTTTGCATCTTTATTGCTGCTCTTGGACTCCTCTTTCTTTGATCCACAGGCTGCCATTGATGCCACACATGCAACAGTTAATACTGTGCACAAAATCTTCTTCATTTTCATAATTTTTCCCTCTTTCTTCATTTCTTGCATAAAAATTCATTTGTCTTTTTATTCTATCACTTTTTATGCAAAAGTCAACTCCCCGGCGCAATACCAGGGAGCTTCTTTTTGCAACTGTATCTTGAAAACAGGCATCTATTTCATAATTCGTGCACTAGCCCCAGATGGTAAAGTACAAAAGTACGATGACTCCAAGCACAATCCGGTAATAACCAAATGCTTTAAAGTCGTGTTTTTTAATATACCCCATCAGGAACTTAATTGCGAATACCGATACGAAGAATGCTACAAGCGAACCCGTCAGAAGTACCGCAACCTGCATTCCCGTGTAGTGAAAACCAAATTTTACCATCTTCAGAAAGCTTGCCCCGAACATCACCGGAATCGCAAGATAGAAGGTGAATTCCGCTGCCACAAATCTGGATGTACCAAGCAGCAAGGCCCCGATAATCGTCGCTCCGGATCTTGAAGTTCCCGGAATCATTGACAATACCTGGAAAAGTCCTATACAAAGCGCCGTTGTATAAGGAAGTTCCACAAGTTTCTCCACCTTGGGCTTCACACCCGCATTTCTCGTCTCAACAATAATGAACAGCACACCATAGACAATCAGCATGATCGCAATCACAACCGGCGTATGCAGATGTGCGTCGATAAAATCATCTGCGAGAAGCCCGATGACCATCGCCGGCAGCGTGGCGATAATAACCTTCGCCCACAGCACAAATGTATTATGTTTCTGTTTCTCCGTCTTCTTCGGAGAAAACGGGTTCAGCTTATGGAAATAAAGTACCACAACCGCCATGATTGCTCCCAGCTGTATGACTACAAAAAACATATTTTTAAATGCTTCACTCTGATTCAGTTTCATGAACTCATCTACCAGAAGCAGATGCCCCGTACTGCTGATCGGAAGCCATTCGGTAATTCCCTCTACAATCCCAAGGAATATTGATTTTAAAATATCCAGCATAATATTCTCCTTTTCTAATTCAGGACAAATTTTTCAATTGCCCTTGCTACTCCATCCTCATTGTTCGCCGCAGTGACATAGTCAGCTGCCTCCCGGATCTCTTTTGTTCCATTTGCCATGGCAACTGCAAATCCAACCTCCTTTAGCATCTTTAAGTCATTCATCCCATCTCCGCAGGCCATGATCTCTTCCCGTTTAATTCCAAGGATCTCCCCAAGTTTTAAGAGTCCGGCCCCTTTATTGACCCCGCCGTTATTGACTTCGATATTGTTGCTCAGGGCTCCCGTCACCTCAATGTCTTCGACTGCACTTAAATCTTCAAGCGCACGCCTTTTTTCTTCCAGACTCTTAAATGTTCCCTGGACCTTATCAAGCGGGCGGTTCATCTCTCTCATTTTATTGCGTATTCCGGCTACAGGCTTCCGGGTAGACATCACATATCCCGCCATGTTGGGATTCGGCAGGTATTCACCGATCCGGCTGTACATTTCCTCGTTTACATAACCGATGCCGTCAAAAAATACTTCCTGCAGTGCATCATACCTGTCGAATACATCCAGAACCTTACTGGCCGTCTCCATTTTCACAAGCGACTCATACAGCATCCGGTTCTCCTGCTGATCCACAATTCTCGCCCCGTTGGACGCGAGAATATATCTCATCCCGGGAAAATTTTTCAGCTCTTCTGGAATCCCCGTAAGCGGCCTCCCAGTCGAAACAAGAACCACAACACCACGGCGGATTGCTTCTCTGATCGCCTCCCGGGAACGTTCACTGATACTTTTGTCTTCCCTCAAAAGCGTACCATCCAAATCCAGTCCAACCATTTTAATACTCATACGTAGTCAGTTCCTTTCCTTCCCTCCGATAAATAAACAAATCCCGGCTTACCTTCTCCCTGTTACGCTCATATGCCTCATCCCCATATAGCTTCATGCTGTCAATCAGCCCCTGGCTTCCGGCCGGCACGAACAACACCATATCCTTTGACGGCGCCATGATGACGATATCATCGTTCAGCTTTTCTGCACACATATTCCAGATATACTGAAGGCAGAGAGAACTCGCTTCATGAAGCCCGTCAGCCAGAATTCCAAAGCCTCCATATAATGTATGAGAAATAACAAATTTTATATCCCTTGCAAGATTTTCACACGCAGTATAATACAGCTGTTCTATATCGCAGCCTGGAGGAAGCATATTGTCCTTTATAATCTCATATGCATCATTTCCCCTGTCAATCACCAGAACAACCATCAGATTCCCTGCAAACGAGATCAGCGGTGTATCCTTCTCTGAGATAAGTTTGCCGTTCAGTGCCTGATGGTCTACAAGAGATTCCTTCACCCAAGGGTAGATATGGTCTCTGATATTTTCCAGCAAATAATGTTCTTCTTCATATTTTTTCATCTGATTTCCATCCTTTATCTGTACCTTCCGCATGATTTCAAGTTCTTTTACCAGTACAGGTTAAACCAAATACCTGCACAATTCACACCGGAAGGCGTTATAATATCCGTAAACAACGCACTAAAATCGTTTTCAGACATCTATATCATAACAAAGTTTGCTTAATTACGCAATTTATAGTATAATACTAAAGCAAGATTTTGCAACGAAAGGAACACAGATCATGAGAACGAAAAGAAAATGCAGATTATGTACCTGTTTGATTTTCGCCTGTGCCATTACAATGGGTATGCCTGTCATCCCTGTTGTTAATGCAGAAGATTCTGTAGAAAGCCTGGAGAATGCCACTTCCGGCCTTCAGAACGAACTGAATGGACTGAACAGTGAATTAGCCAGCTTAAGTTCTGAAATTGATTCTACACTGGAACAGCTGAATTCTACAACAGCTCAGGTAGAACAGACTAAGATTGATTTAGCCAATGCCAAGGCGGAGGAAGAATCACAGTACGAAGCTATGAAGAAAAGAATCCGGTACATGTATGAAGAGGGCAACACTTCTATGCTCGAGCTCATCTTATCTGCAAAAAGTATGGCAGATTTCCTGAACAAGGCGGATTTCGTCACTTCCATCAGTGAATACGACCGCGAAATGCTGAACCAGCTTCACACTGTACAAGAACAAGTAGCACAGAAAGAGGCCGACCTTCAGGCGGAACAAGCCTCTTTGACAAACCTCAAGAATGATTTAGACAACAAAGAACAGACCCTGACAAATAAAATATCCAGTACTTCCGGGGAACTGAGCCAGTACTCAGCCCAGCTGGAGCGTGCAAGAGCCGCTGCAGCAGCTGCACAGGAAGCACTGAATAAACAGGTACAGGTACAACAGGCAGCAGAAGCCCTGAAAGCAAAACAGGAAGCTGAGGCTCTGGCTCAGCAGCAGGCTGCCCAATCCCAAAATACATCCGATAATACCCCAGATTACTCTGAACCGTCCGACTCCTCAGGCAGCAGTGGTACCTCGTGGAACCCGCCGTCAGAAGCGAGCGCTTCAGAATTGGACGAGATGGCTGCAATATTGGAATGCGAAGCAGGAACAAGCGATTACGAAGCTCTCCTCGCCGTAGCTTCTGTTATTATGAACCGTGTAAACAGCTCAAGCTATCCGAACACGATTCACGGCGTCATCCACCAGTCAGGCCAGTTCAGCCCTGTGGCTTCTGGCAAATTCGACCGTGTCCTTTCACGTGGCGCACCCGCCATCTGCTATGAAGCGGCGAGAGATGCTATCGCAGGAAAGAATAACATCGGAGACTGTATGCAGTTCCGTATGATTGGAACATCACATCAGGGAATCACAATCGGGGATAATGTATTTTTCTAAAAACTGAATAGAGGCATATAATAAAGAGCGTATCATTTACAGGAACAACCCCGAAATGATGCGCTCTTTTCTAGACAAAAGCCACATGTTCTGTTATAATAGGTATTGTTTGCGGCAGAAGCATATTGTATTCGCATCCTGCCGGCTGATATCATTCTGGAGACGTATCGAAGTGGCCATAACGAGCTTGACTCGAAATCAAGTTGTCGGGCAACCGGCACGTGGGTTCGAATCCCACCGTCTCCGTTCGTAAAAATAAACATCGCAGATGTTTCCCTGTAGAAATACTCTCTCAGACAATTACCTGCCTGATCATTGCTTTTGTTCTTTTCCTTCTCACAGTCGGTTTCAGACCTGACACTTCCAGATAATATTTATGCTAAGGAGGAGATACCATGAACCCATTAAAATTTCTGGAACTTCAAAATTCCTGGAATCAGTTCAAATGCAGACATCCAAAATTCCCAGGATTTTTAAAAGCAGTATCCAAACATGCCATCGCCGAGGGCACGATTCTTGAAATCACAGTGACCGACCCGGACGGCAAATCTTATACTTCCAACTTACGTCTGACAAAAGAAGACATGGAACTGTTTAAAAAAGCAGGCGAAAATACCCGGCAATCCTGATTCTGCCGGGATTTTCTTTTTCTAAATTTTCCAGCTCATCAGTCATCGGACTTCCCATCTTTCTCCTTATGGGCGTGACAGCTCTGACTGCATCCCGAACAGCTTCCGCAACATCCCTTCCCGGCTTTTTTCTGCCTCAGCAAAAAGACACATATGACCGTTACAATCGCTGCTACAATCATAATAATAATAAAATCAACCATTCCCATCTATATATGCACCACCATTTCCTTACGCACCATCTGCATATCTTCCAACATCTGCACGGTTCTGTATACAGTCGCTATTCCGACCCTATGGTCAACTTTTTTTGCGGCAAAGTAAATCTCCTTGCATGAGGAGTGTTCATTTTCCAGTATAATTCCTATTAAAAGCTTTCTCTGGTTCGTGATCCGGTATCCTTTCTCCTGCAGCTGCTTCACGACCTCGTTTACTTTTTCTTCTTTGCTCATCTGTGCTCCTTTCGGTCTCTATTCATATAATGATAATTACTATCAATAAGTTTCTAAGGTTAGAATATACTAACTTCCGGCCGTTGTCAATCTTTTTTTCCATAATCCCCGGTCCACTTCCGGGTTCCGAATAAAACAGCAGAAGCCGCTGCATCCCGATACTTTATATCGCTGACGCGCGGCTCCTGCCTTATATCATTATTCTTCTATCCCTGCAAATTCTTCTGTATCTGCTTCGAAGTCATCCATGACTTCCTCTTCTGCTTCCTGGCTCAGACTGATACTGCTGTCCATTCCAAAGCCCTCTCCCAGATCCAGATCATCAAAATCAATTTCATCATCCATATCCATCGCAAGCCCTGTATCGAGTTTGACATCACGGTATTTTCTCATACCCGTACCAGCCGGAATCAGTTTACCGATAATAACATTCTCTTTCAGACCGATCAATGGATCGACTTTTCCTTTGATTGCAGCTTCTGTCAGAACCTTCGTAGTCTCCTGGAAGGATGCAGCTGACAGGAAGGAATTCGTAGCAAGAGAGGCTTTTGTAATACCAAGCATAATCTGCTCTGCTGTCGCAGGTTCTTTTCCTTCTTCAATCATCTTGTTGTTCGTGTCTTCAAATTCCAGCGTATCTGCCATGATTCCCGGAAGATATTCCGTATCACCTTTTTCTTCGATACGTACTTTCTTCAGCATCTGGCGTACGATTACCTCGATATGCTTGTCATTGATCTCAACACCCTGCAGACGGTATACTCTCTGAACTTCCTGGATCATATAATCCTGGGTTGCCCGGAGTCCCTTAATCTTCAGGATATCATGCGGATTGACACTACCTTCTGTAAGCTCATCTCCGGCTTCTAACATCTGTCCGTCCTGAATCTTGATTCTGGATCCGTAAGGAATCAGATATGCCTTGGATTCGCCTGTCTCGTTATTCGTAACGATGATTTCACGTTTCTTCTTTGTATCGCTGATAACCGCTTTTCCTGCGAACTCTGTGATGATCGCAAGACCCTTCGGCTTTCTGGCCTCGAAAAGCTCCTCAACACGGGGAAGACCCTGTGTGATATCGTCACCGGCAACACCACCGGTATGGAAGGTACGCATCGTAAGCTGTGTACCCGGCTCTCCGATCGACTGAGCCGCAATAATACCTACAGCCTCACCCACCTGTACAGGCTCACCGGTTGCCATGTTCGCTCCATAACATTTTGCGCAGACACCCATGTGTGACTTACAGGTCAGTATTGTACGGATCTTCACTTCTGTGATCGGTCCGCCCTGCGCATTCACGCCAAACTTCATGACCTTCTCAGCACGTTTTGGTGTAATCATGTGATTTGCTTTCACAATCACATTGCCATCTTTATCTGTAATTGTCTCGCAGGAATAACGTCCTGTAATACGCTCCTGAAGGCTCTCAATCTCTTCATTTCCATCCATGAATGCTTTTACATACATTCCCGGG
>URQQ01000019.1 GCA_900549995.1 uncultured Lachnospiraceae bacterium
GTTTTTCGGAACACGAAAAACTCCACAATGAAAAACAGGCCCATGGCCTAACAATTATAAAAACGGGGAGTCTGACTGAAGACTCTCCGTTTATTATATTTCGTCACTTAGATTACTGAAACAATCTCCGCCTCTTTCCCACGGTGTGCAAGCCCGACGTATCTTACTTTTCCCTGCATTCCCGCATCATACTGCTTCGCTTTGACCTGCACAACAGCTTCATCAGCCAATGCTTTCAGGTCTTTCTTCTCATCCTTTGTGTATTTAAACTCCATAATGATGTTGTCGAATTTACCGTTTTTCGATCTCAGGATAATATCGCTTCTGCCCCTGCCGCTCTCGCGATTGCTCTGTATCTCAAAATCGGACGATAAAAAGGCACACATGCCAAGCATGAGCATATGATAACTGTTCTCGTCTTTCAAATCGTGATAGGACGGAAGTTCCAGCAGAATTCTGTGGTATTCCTCCTCAAACTTCACCATATCTCCTCTTTTCAGATAAAAGAACATGCTGCTCAGATTTCCTTCATCCACCTGCAGATGAAACGCTGTCAGGTTCTGAAATGTTTTTTTCACTTCCTGATTTGGAATCCGCAGGCAGTAAAAATCACTCTCTATCCGCTCTTCTACAGTAACCATCCCCGCGTTCACCAGAAGTCCCCAGAGCGACTCTTTGCTCTGGTACTCATAAAATGAAGTTTCTATCTGTACATTTACAAGAACACTTTCCTTCTCAATCAGTTCTTCATACTGGCTCTGAAATTCATCTCTGTAAAGCCCCATCGCCTCCCGGATCATTTTATTCTCACTGGTATTAACCCAATAAGGTTCCAGCCTTTTTCTGGATGCATAGTTAATGACAGACCATGGATTATACACTTCCGTCTGATCAAACAGATATCCATCGTACATCGCCTTTACTTCCGGTGTTAATTCCAGATCATAATAATTGAGCAGATCCTTCGTCTCCTGCTCTGTAAACCCAAAGTATTGTGAATACTCCGGATCTTTTACCGTACATACAAGCAGGTTGTTCAGCCCGGAAAATATGTTCTCCTTGGCAACACGCTGGATTCCTGTCAGCATCGCCCGGTTCAGTGCCTGATTCCCTTTCAGTGCTGAGGTAAAAAGCCCCGCCAGAATGCTGTGTACTTCTGCATAATATCCATGAATATAGGCTTCTGTAAATGGGGTATCATATTCATCAATCAGCAGATATACCGGCTTTTTATAATATGCCTCCAGTGCATAGCAGAGCATCTGCACTGCCTGAATCACAAACCCATATGTCTCTGTACTTTGTCTTTCTTTTAAATTCAGGTTCTCATAAATGTTCTGAAGACTGTTTCGGAGCATTTCATCTAATTTTTTACTTTTCCATATGTTCTGATGCCGCCTGTATTCTTCGGATAATATAAAAAACAGGTTATGCAGAAGAATCTCCGCGTTATCTCCCTTCACCGTCAGAAATGAGATAAATACTACCGGGTGAGCGTTCATCTCCCCGGCAAATGGGGTATCCATTATGGCTGTTCCCTCAAAAATATCCCGGGAATCTTTTGTGCAGTCTAAAAACTCTGCCAGCATCGACATATTCAGCGTCTTCCCAAACCTGCGGGGACGTGTAATCAGGGTCACTGCCGCTGCCGAGGTCAGGAATTCTGCTGCCATCATTGTTTTATCAGCATAGTAACTTCCTTTTTCCCGTATTTTACGGAAGTCCTGTACTCCAATTGCCAGTGGTTTCTTTTTTTCTGTGCCAAATACCGTCTGCTCAGTTCTTTTTTTATATTCCGCGCGGTATGCTGATTTTTCCTCCCGCACTCCTGCGATGCATTCATATGTTTCTCTTCCAAACAGCTCATCAATGGAAACATCCAGCGTCCGGCTGATTCTGTCCAGCATTTCCAAATCCGGCGAACGTTTTCCTGTTTCATAATTGGCATAAGTAGAACGGGGGATTTCCAGTTTTTCTGCCATCTGCGCCTGTGTATAATCTCTGTGTTTCCTGACTCTGGCAAGGTTTTCGCTAAACTTTAATTTCATACGCCGGACTTCCTTTCTTCTGTGGTATTTTTGTTTCTTATATTCATTGTAGTTTGTTTTGCTTCAAATTGCAACACTTTTATTTTCTTCATTTCGAAACAATTATACATCCCCGCCCTTTGAGTGCAAAACAGGGACTCTGGCCCGGCTGAATATTCACAGCCCTGCCAAAGTCCCTGTTTATTGATTCTATGATTGACTAAAAGAATCTCTCAAATTCTGTCCCTGTGTCTTTGCTGATTTCAATCTTTCCATCCACAGATGCCGTAACTGTCACGGTATTCTTTAAAAGATCATAGTCTTTTGACAAGCCGTCATCATTATACAGCTCGTACTGCGCCTGATTCTTCACATATCCGAACACTTTCAGTTTCGTCTCATCTACAGATGCCACACTGGTTCCGCCGTAAGACATCGGGAAAATGTGATCCGGCCTTACAAAAATCAATACTTCATTTAAGTCCGATTTCACATAGTGGTCGCCCTTTGAAAGAATCTCTTCATCCATATCTGTGAGGCTTCTCATCCGGTATAATTTCATATCCTCCGGCAGATATACATATCTTCCGCTCTTGTTCTGTTCATATACAGGAGCGATCATAATGCTTTCTCCTACCATGAGCTGATCTTCTACCTGCTTCACTCGTTCATCCTGAGGATATACGAAGGACAGTGGAAGGAAGTACATCTCGTCTTTTAATGCCGCTTTCATATACTCGCTGTACAGGTACGGAAGAAGTCCATATCTGATCCCTATCATATTCTTAAAATCTTCCGTATCCTGGAACCGGTATGCTTCCTGTCTTCTCGTTCCCATCGCTGAGTGATTTCTCATCAGCGGAGTGAAGATTCCAAGTTCCAGCCATCTCATCACCAGATCCTCTGTCGCGTCAGCCCCGAATCCTCCGATATCTGCACCTGTATACAGCACACCGCACATATTCAGAGACGGCAGCATCCGCAGATTCAGAAGGATATGTGACCACCAGGAGAGATTATCACCCTGCCAGATTCCGCCATAACGGTGCATCCCTATGTAGGATGATCTTGAGAACATCAGAATACGTTCCTCGGGGCGGAGCCTGTCAAATGCCTCTCCGGCCGCTCTGGTCATGTTATAGCCAAACAGATTATGAACCTTATCATGACGTAACTTTTCTCCCTTATAAGAATGATAGAACGTCTTGTAATCTTCCGTATTATTGGCAAGCCCCAATACCATGTCCTTGAATTCGAAGAACGTATCGACATCCAGATTCATATTTTTATACTCATCAATCTTTTCAAATACTTCTTTCAGATGATCCTCTGAGTAAAAGATTGCAGGCTCATTCATATCGTTCCAGAATCCGTCAATCCCCTGGTCGAGAAGGAATTTGTATTTATTGCCAAACCATTCCCTTGCATCGTCATTTAATACATCCGGAAAATGCACACGGCCCGGCCATACCCCTGCTACGAACTCTTCCCCGTTTTCTTTCTTGCAGAAATATCCGTTTTTCACGCCTTCTTCGTATGTATCATAACCCTCTTCGATTTTAACTCCTGCATCGATAATCGGAACCAGATGAATATCCTGGTCTTTCATTTCTTTTACAAACATTTCAAACTCAGGGAACGCCTTCTCATCTACCGTAAAATCTTTATACCGCTCCATGTAATCAATGTCCAGATAAACGCTGTCCAGAGGAATCTGATTCTTCTTATGCTCTGCCACCACTTCACGGATCTCATCCTCATTCATGTAGCTCCATCTGCTCTGACCATAACCAAACGCCCACTTCGGCGCGATATAACTTGTCCCGATCATCTTACGGAATTCTTTTACGATCTCATATGGGTCAGCTCCCTCAATCACATAGAGATAGTAATCCCCCTCCGGCACCTCCACATTCAGTATACTTTTATTCGTATAACCAATGTCAAATGTCACAAGAGACGGGGTATCTACAAACACACCGAAGACCTCTTTCTTCCCCTCAACAATGATAAAATTATGTGCAGCATACAGTGACCTCTTATCTTCGGTATGACTCGGGTCATCCGTACATCTGCTCTGGTACACCCAGCCGCGTTTATTGATTCCGCGCACATTTTCTCCAAGCCCATAGACAATATCTGACGGCTCCATAGCATATGTAAATCCAGTCTCATTCATTGACACGTACGGCACAGTTTTCTCTGCATTCTCAATATTTTGCACCACCGCGTCTGTTTCTATTGGTTTCCCAAACGTATACTTTAAAATCATCTTAAACTCCTCCAGTTATCTTTCTTTTAATGTCATGACACTTTCTCTTTCTGCAATTGTAATCGGCAGAATCTCATCTTTGATGTCCATCTCTTCCTCTCTGAAATTCTCAAGCAGTATTTCTACCGCCCGTTCCCCTTTCTTTGCAATGTTCTGCTGAACCGTCGTAAGTCCGGGTGTCAGATACTGTGAGATTTCCAGCCCGTCAAACCCAATCACAGAGATATCCTCCGGCACCTTCCATCCACTTTTTGTAAATCCTTTCACAGCTCCGATTGCAAGGATATCGGCAGTGGCAATGACTGCTGTGATTCTTCTGCCATCCTGCACGATTCTTTCCGCGAGCATTTCTCCGGCCTCATACTCTATCGCACCTTCATATACATATTCCTTACGATACAAAATTCCGTACTCCTCCAGTGCTTTCTGATATCCCAGAAGCCTCTTCTTCATCACTCCATCCTGCAGTATCGCTCCGCTTATAAAACCAATCTCCCGGTGCCCGCGGTCCAGCATATATTTTGCCGCAAGATAACCGCCGTACATGTCATCACTCCTGATATTGTGAAAACCGTCATCCTCACAGTAACTATCCACCAGAACAACCGGAATGCCAATCTCCTTAAACTGTTCATAAAAGTCATCCGGATAAATACCAATGGCAATCACTCCATCCAGATTGCGCTCTCTCGCAAGCCTGACATAATCTTCGTTGACATCCGTCCCTGATATAATGATCTGATATCCGCAGATTCTGGCCTGATACTCGATACTTCCAAGAATCTCACTGTAAAACTGATTCCGGAACATCAATGCACTTCCCGGTTCTCTCTGAGGAATCACAACACCGATCAGCCTCGTATCCTTAGACGCAAGCCCTCTTGCATTCATATCCGGTATATATCCAAGTTCCTTTGCCGCCGTAAAAACTTTCTCTTTTGTCTCCTCGGATATATATTTCTTTTTATTATTCAGTACATAGGACGCTGTGGCCGCGGACACTCCTGCCTTTTCAGCTACATCTTTCAGTTTTGGCCTCACCATTTTCAGATCACCTCCATAGTTAACCGTTTAATTGGTTAAGCGATTAACCTCTTTATATCACACTTTATTTCCGTTGTCTATAGGTTATATTTTTTAAACTATTCTTATCCTCTTTTGACGATCTGAAGTTCATACCCCAATGCATTAATAATATTACAAAATGTCTTTAATGTTGGACTGTTTTCCCTCTTTTCAATCCGGGAAATAACCTGCTGCTTATTCCCCGTCATCGCTGCCAGCTGACTCTGCGTAACCTTTTCATTTTTTCTTAATGATATCATATCACCAATCAATTGATATTCATTTACACTTTTATCCCATTCTTCTTTAAATGATCTGGATGTTTCTCTTCTGTTTTGAATCTCTTCTTGTACATTCATTTCAACAAATGGCATATGTTTTCCCTCCGCTTATATAAAATTCTTACCCAGCAATCTGCCAAGTTCTTTGGCTCGTTTTATTATTATCTTCTTGTCTTTCTTTTCTGTTTGGTTTTTTTGTTTTCTGCACGCATGGAGCAAATAAATATTTCTGCTATCTGTAATTACATAAAATATTCTATTATGCTTTCGAAAATACACTTCATAAATTTTCCTTTCCCATCGTTTAAACAATATCTTATCAAATTCACCCTTTTCCATACATTCAAGTACAGCAAATGCATCTACACGTTCTGGCTCTGTAAGAGAATCAATATATTCTAATATTAAATCTTTTCCCGAACTCGTTTGGTATTTATGTAATTTTATACGAACCACCCTTTTCTCATACCGTAATAATTATACAACTTATTTATTGTATAATCAAACAGGTTTTAATACATATCAGTAAGTTTCAATTAAATTAAATGTGGAATCATCCGGCAGAACTGCCGTGAAAATAAAAGAATACACTCCCAAACACTGAATATATTATAACACTTACTTATCCCAAAAGTCTATCTGTCAAATATATTTAAAACTTTAATCTAATGCAAATCAACAAATCCTCCGTAACAGAAAAGAACTGCCGCAACAGACAGTCCCCTCCTGTCAGTGCGGCAGTCCCTCCCACCTACTCTGCTTTCATATACGTAAATAAATTCGCAAACTGTTCCTGATAACTTACCGCATCTTCAAACCGGTTCGACTGAAGCGCCAGATTCACAGTGTTGCAGACGCACCTTCTCAGCTGTTCTGTCTCAAGACTTCCCTCTTCCAGTTCTTTTTTCAGATTCTCGTGATCCATCGGCATTCCGGGCATTACCATATCATTTCCGGCTCTCATACAGCCTGCCGCTGTGCAGACTCCCCTTGGAGATGCGTTGGTTGTTGTCCAGTCCGTCATGACCGCACCGGCAAATCCCCATTCATCTCTTGCGGCTTTCGTACACAAATCATAATGATTGGCCGCATGAATGCCATTGATCATATTATAAGAGGTCATCATTGCCATTGGCTGCGCATCCTTGACCGCGATCTCAAATCCCTTGAGATAGATTTCCCTGAGCGCTCTCTCTGAGAGTACGGAATCTGATCCCATACGGTTGTCTTCCTGGTTGTTGCACGCAAAATGCTTAATCGTTGTTCCGCATCCCGGCACTTTCTGGACACCCATCGTCATTGCAGATGCCATAATACCGGAAAGCAGCGGGTCTTCCGAATAATATTCAAAGTTTCTTCCGCACAGAGGATTCCTGTGAATATTCATTCCCGGAGCCAGCCAGAGTGTCACGTTAAAAAGTTCCATCTCCCTGCCGATCATCTCTCCAAGTTCTCGTAAAAGTTCTGTATTCCATGTCTGTGCAAGCAATGTTCCCACTGGTATTGCTGTACAATACTGATAATAGGATGTTCCCGTCACCTCTTCTTCCTCCGCGAAAAATCCGCCTTCGAAAGATTTCCTGAAGTCCTGCTTCTGTATGACATCATCCACAACCTGATAACTCTGGTTCAGCCGAAGCCCTGCTGGTCCGTCCGCCAGCACAATGGATGGTACATTCCACGGTTCTTCTGAAGCAGCCATAGAAGTCTCTGCTGCGGCTCCCGGTACTGTAGAACCCGCAGAGCCAAGTGCACTGTCCTGACCCTTTGCAATATCACCTGTCGCAAGTTCAATTAACTGTTCCGTTGAAAGTGACCGTACAATTTCTCCCGCCCTTCCCTTTAACTCTGTCTCAGATGACGTATACTGCACCGTCTCGGTCTTGATTCTTCCCGTATCAACCACCACAGACGGAAGTTTCAGCTGTCTGGCTTTCGACAGCCAGGAGTTCTCTTTCTCCTTCATTTTGGCCCGGTCTGGCTCTATCTCCTCCAATGGCTCCTTCCGCTCGCAGATATGCTCACACTGAACCATCACAGTTTCCTCCTCTACAATCAGAGTTCCTGTAAGTTCCGCTTCAGCAAGAGAGCTGCCGACCCAGATTCCATAACTACCCTCCGAAAGAATATATGCCGCTTTACTCTCATCATAAGATGCAAGCTGATAAAGCGGGAAGGTAATGGTCATCTCCTGTTTTTCCCCCGGATTTAAAACTCTTGTCTTTCCAAATCCCGACAGACGCCTGAATTCTTTTGAAAAGTTTCCCTGCGGACAGGAGACATATACCTGCACTACCTCTTTCCCCGCATATTGATCTCCCGCATTTGTTACAGAAGTTTTCACCCGCACAGACGGACGTCCGTTTTCCCCGTCTGCAATACCTATAGATTCTGTCTCAATCCGAAATTCTGTGTAGGACAGGCCATACCCGAAAGAATACCTTACCGGGACATCAAACGTATCAAAATACCTGTACCCCACATAGATTCCTTCCTCGTACTTTTCTGTATTCACATCTCCGTTTTTATAACTGAACGTCTTTGCATTTGGGTAATCATTATAGGCAAGCGCCCATGTATCTGCCAGTTTTCCCGAAGGCACCACATCGCCGGACAGCACATCTGCAAATGCACTTCCCCCTTCCTGCCCCGCCTGTACAAACTGAAGAATTGAACAGATGGAAGGAAACTCTTCTGTAAAAGCAAGATCGATCAATCCCCCTGTATTAATCACAAGTATTACGTTTTCATATACCTCTGCAATCTGGGCAAGGAGAGCCTTCTCCTCGGCAGAAATGAAATAATCTCCCTCTATATCGCGGCGGTCGGTATTCTCTCCTGCAATCCTTGACAGAACATATACCGCTGTATCCGCGCCGTCCGCTTTTGCCGCCTCTGTATCAATCCCATTGCCGCAAGGCATCATAAACGGCGTCGTGGAATACGCTGAAAAAAAGTCCGTCCCCTCCGCTTCGAGCTTCTCCAGAATCACCTGTTTCCACTCTTTTCGTTTCTGGTCATACAGCATTTCATAGTCCAATAGCCAGGACTCACTTGTAATCTCATATCCGGCCTGCTTCATTCCCTGTAGAATATGAATGCAGTCTCTTTCATTGACATCCCCCGAGCCTGTACCTCCCTTCATTGTCTTAACAGCCCCTGCACCGTAAAGTCCAATCTTCGTACCTTTTTTCAGCGGAAGTACATGGTGGTCATTTTTTAAAAGCACAAAACCCTCTGCCGCTGCCCTGCGGGCAAGTTTTCTATTCTCTGTCTCTCTTTCTGTCACCGCACTGGTCAATGTTCCTGTAAATCTCTTCTTTTTAAGCTTCATACGAAACCTCCCTGTTTGAAAACCGTATTTTTCTTTATTATGGCGGAAAATATTGAGACTGGCTAGATACATTTTTAACCTTTACTGGGATGATATTGATATATATATCTTATTTTGATAGAATATTGATAAAAATAGATGTCATAATTGATATGCTTTTCAGAAAGGACCGTAGCATATGGATGATTACCGTTTTGAACAAGTCAAAGAAAATATTCATATTCCTGCCCGTGTAGAACTGGTGGAATGTCCTCCGACCGTCTTTCCTTCTCACTGGCATGAACATATTGAAATCCTTTATCTCATTGACGGCATGCTCACCGTCATTATTCAGGGGCAGTCTTACGACCTTGCTCCGGGAGCCATGGCTGTCATACACTCACGGGAACTCCATATGACCCGTACGCAAGGCACGACCTCTTATCTTCTGCTGCAGATATCCGCGGATCAGATGAACCGTTTCTTTACCGACTTCGATTCACTGCATTTTCAGACAATCCTTACACCCCAGGAACATGATCCGCAGACCATTCCCCTTTTTCACTCTCTGCTTGAGATGATCACAGTCCTTCAGAACCAGGAAGACGGCTACCAGCTTCTCTTCACTTCCAAACTGTATGAATTTCTGTACCACTTATATAAAGGATATTCCAAATGGGAACACCGCCCGGACCCCGCATCCAAAAATCTTGACTTCCAGCGCGTCACCCAGATCATGAACTGGGTGAAAAAAAACTGCCGCCAGCCATTGACACTTGACGATGCTGCCAGTTCCCTGGGAATCAGCCGGGAATATTTCTGCCGTCTCTTTAAAAAGTGCACCGGACAGACATTTCTTGAATATGTCTCTTCCGTGAGAGCCATGCAGTTCCATCAGGACCTCCTGCAAACAGAAGACCATATTACATTTTTGATGGAGAAAAACGGGATCACGAACTACAAAGTATTTATGCGCACTTTTAAAAGACTCTACGGGACAACACCCCAGCAGCTCAGGAAAACTGCATGTAGTAACGAACCCTCCACTTCCTAAAGGCTTTCGATCAGATTTAGAATTACCTGCTCACAGCGCAGGATGTCCTGAATCTCCACATATTCATCCGGCTTATGCGCACGTTTCAGATTCCCGGGTCCATAAGACATACAGTTTGGATTATCCAGGCGCGCGGCAGCTACCGCAGTATCCGTATACCCGGGAAATGATCTTACATCCGGCACTGTCCCTGTCACCTTTTGGCATGCTTCTTTCAGCATCCCTTCCAGTTTCGTGTTGTCTTTTGCCTCGATATATGGCCTGCTTCCTGTCACTTTGATCTCTGTAATTACACCGGGAACCCTCTCTTCCACGATCAAAGCGGCCTCCTTCGCCATCTTTAACACCGAAGCCTCATCTGTCGGCGGCACAAGCCTGATATCCAGCCATATACGGCATTCATCCGGAACTACATAAGGCTGGTATCCTCCGATAATCTGCCCGAAAGTAACGGTGGTATTGCCCATCTCCGGGTGGGATGGACATCCTGCAATTCTCCTGCGCATCTCACAGATGAATTCCCCTGCGGCAGCAACCGCATCCGCCCCCTTCTGCGGTGTACTGGCATGGGCTGTAATTCCATTCATGGCAGCCAAAAGCCACAGCCTTCCCTTATGTGATACCTGAATCTGCCCGTTGGTCGGTTCCAGATCAAGCAGCCAGTCCTCTTGTTTCAGCCACCCGGAATCGATCGCTTTTTCAATTCCTTTCATCTCTCCTTCTTCATCCACCGTACACAAAAGCATAAGCGGATGTTTCAATCTGCTCCTCCCTGCCTTTACTGCCTCTGCTGTCTTCTTTACCGCCGAGAGTGCGCAGGCAAGCCCGGATTTCATATCACAGGCGCCTCTTCCATAGATTCTTCCCTGCTCCATCACAGCATCCCATGGGCCGCAGTTCCAGCCATTGCCTTCCACCACGGTATCCATATGGCACACAAGAATCAGTGCAGGCGCCTCCTTCTCCCCCGCAATCCTGATCCGCACATTGCTGCGTCCGGGATATACCTCCTCGGTGATCACCTCTGCCCCTGATTCTTTCATGTATTCCAAAATATATTTTTCTACTCCGCTTTCACCTGCCCCCGGATTCGTACTGTCAATCCGGACAAGCTCCTGCGTAAGTCTTACTGCTTCTTCCATGTTTCCCACCTGTAGTACCAAACGTTTGCTGCCTGTACTTTTTCCTTTCCGGAACAATATTTCTTACATTGCACTTATTTCCATCTCTCATTATATGGAATGCCAAAACAGATTTCAATTACTGTTTCCGGATTCCGCCAGGATAATGGATTGACACTTTCCCGGGAATCCTCTATTCTAATTCTATAGTATGTATGAATTTTTAAAACATGCTTCCGGCAGCCTCTGACGGCTGCATTATCAGATAAAGGAGATATCATAATGAGTATTTTAAATGTTGAACATCTCTCCCATGGTTTTGGGGACCGTGCCATCTTTCAGGACGTTTCTTTCCGCCTTTTACGCGGAGAGCACATCGGGCTTGTCGGCGCTAACGGAGAAGGAAAATCCACATTCTTTAATATCGTAACAGGAACACTTTTACCCGATGAAGGGAAAATTGAATGGGCAAAAAATATACGCATCGGTTACCTTGACCAGCACGCTGTCCTGACCAAAGGCATGACCATCGGTTCCGTTCTTAAATCTGCCTTTTCCTATCTTTTTGACCTGGAAAATAAAATGAATGAAATCTGTGACCACCTCGGAGATGCCGATGAACAGGAAATGACAGAGCTGATGGAGGAACTTGGAACTATTCAGGATACACTGACCATGCACGATTTCTATATCATTGATTCCAAAGTAGAAGAAGTGGCACGTGCACTTGGACTGTTAGACCTTGGACTTGATAAGGATGTGACTGATTTAAGCGGCGGACAGAGAACCCGTATCCTGTTAGGTAAACTTCTGCTCGAAAAACCAGATATCCTGCTTCTTGATGAGCCTACAAACTACCTGGACGAGGAACACATCAACTGGCTGAAACGTTATCTTACAGAATATGAGAATGCGTTCATTCTGATCTCACATGACCTTCCGTTTCTCAATGAAGTGGTGAATATCATCTATCATATGGAAAATCAGGCACTGGACCGCTATGTCGGTAACTATGACGACTTCCAGAAAGTCTATGAAGTTAAAAAATCCCAACTTACTGCTGCCTATAAGAGACAGCAGCAGGAAATCAGCCAGCTGAAAGACTTCGTGGCCCGCAATAAGGCGAGGGTATCTACCAGAAACATGGCAATGTCCCGTCAGAAGAAACTCGATAAAATGGACGTGATTGAACTTGCCGCCGAACGTCCGAAACCGGAATTTCATTTCCGACAGGGACGCACCCCGGGAAAATATATCTTTGAGACAAAAGACTTTATCATTGGTTATGATGAACCGCTCTCCAGGCCTCTGAACCTTTCTCTGGAACGCGGCCAGAAAATCTGTCTCACCGGTGCCAACGGAATCGGCAAAACAACACTTTTAAAAAGCATTCTTGGAATCATCCCGCCAATTTCCGGCAGTTGTGAACTGGGTGAGAACCTGGAGATCGGCTACTTCGAACAGGAAGGCGCCCCGGATAATAAAACGACCTGCATTGAGGAAATCTGGGCGGAGTTCCCTTCCTACTCACAGTATGAAGTCCGGTCTGCGCTGGCAAAATGCGGGCTCACTACCAAGCATATCGAAAGCCAGGTCCGCGTATTAAGCGGAGGGGAGCAGGCGAAGGTCCGCCTCTGCAAGCTTTTAAACAGAGATACCAATGTCCTTCTTCTCGATGAGCCTACAAACCACCTTGACGCCGATGCAAAAGAGTCTCTGAAGAAGGCACTGCAGGAATACCGCGGCACGGTTCTCCTCATCTGCCATGAACCGGAATTCTATCAGGATATCGCAGCCCAGACCTGGGACTGCTCCAAATGGACAACCAAAACAGTCTGAAACAATAAAAAATCCGCTGAAAGAATAGATTCTTTCGGCGGATTTCAGATATGCTATTTTCATTTTATCCCATCAAACGCATCTTTCAGGATGTGTATCATACTGTCCATCTCGAATGCACTGCTGTCCAGCATCAGATGGTAACTTTCATTGTTTCCCCATTTTTTATTCGTATAATAGCTGTAATAGTAGCTTCTCTGCTTATCCATTCGTCTTGTGAAATTCTCCGCCTCTTTTTTCTTCAGCGAGAAATGTTCCATAATCTGACCGACACGGTAATCAAATGGTGCATATACAAATACACTCCGGCAGCTTTCCAGATCACTCAAGATGTAATCCGCGCATCTCCCGACGACAATACAGTCCTCCTTCTCCGCAAGTTCCCGGATAATCTTTGACTGTACTTTAAAAACAATGTCATTCATCTGGAGAAGCATTGTGCTTTCCATTGGTTCCTTCTGTGTATCAGATGCCCGGTAAAGCCACCTGCTTGGCTGTTTCTCACTTGCCTTTACAAGTCTGTCATGATCAATGCCGCTTCTTTCGACTGCCAGATCCACTAGTTTTTCATCATACAATGGAATCCCAGCCATATCTGCGAATTTTTCTGCGATCGCATGGCCATTTGCACCGAACTTTCTTTCGATTGCAATTACTCTGTGACTCATATGCACACCTCCATCTGTGCGCTGATTTCCGCACACTCTCTTTTTCTGCAATAATTGATGCAAGCTCATTAGAATAACTTTATTTTATCACAAAATCAAAGAGAAACAAAGGCAATTTCCGTTTTGGCTTCCTCATAGAGAATACACCAGCCCTTTTTTCCTTTGGCAGGACACATCCTCCAACGATGCCAAATACCAGTGCAGGCACAACCCACTGGAATCCATACTGTGAAAATGGAAGCGCCTCCAGATAGAAGTTTATTCCTGTAAACTGTTCCGCCAGCGAAAGCAGACTGACGATAAGTGTGCCAAATGCAGCTGCCTTATATACATTGTCATTCTTTATATAATCTTTAAATATTCCAAGCACTACCATCAATATGAGCAGCGGATATAAAATATTCAGGATCGGAGACGCCAGTTTTAAAATTTTACTGATTCCCAGATTCGAAATTGCACAGCTGATCACCGCAAATCCAATGACAAATGTTCTGTATTTGATCCTTCCCTCACACTGTTTCTCGAAAAATGAAGCCGAGGAAGAGAGAAGGCCGATTGCCGGTGTGAGGCACGCCACGCACACCATTCCCCCAAGAAGCACCATTCCATTTCTCCCAAGCAGCGCTTTCGTGATCGCGATGAGAAGTACCACACGGTCCACATCGTGCGGGTATGTTCCTGATACAGAAGCTCCCAGATATGCAAGCCCTCCGTATACTACGAAGAGAATCAGCATCGCCAGGATTCCGGATGCAGATACCATACGAAACTGCTGTTTCTGGGTTTTATATCCTTTCTGGACTACAGCTGACAATATAGTCGCAGAGAAAATCATCGCCGCCATGACATCCATCGTCTGATATCCTGCGTTGACTCCCTCTTTTACCGCTTCCCCTGCGGAAAGCCCAAGTTCCACAGTTCCAATCGGTGTTACAATTCCTTTTACAATCAGTACAAGCAGGGCACAAAGCATCAGCGGCGCAAATACTGTACCGATAATGTCAATGACTTTTGACTGTTTCAGGCAGAACAAAACGACTGCCGTAAAGAAAACAATGGAAAACACGGTCGTGCTGGCAGATGGATAAAATGGCTCTACTGCGAATTCAAATGCTGTCGCTGCAGTTCTCGGAATCGCAATCAGCGGCCCAAGGCAGATCACATTCAGTGCCAGTATGAGAAGAGATGGTTTCCTGCCAAGCTTCTCAGTGACCCCCCGGGCACCTTTTCCGAGCTTTGTAACTACAAGAAGTGTCAGTACGCTCAGGCCAATATCCATGATGATAAAACATAAGAACCCGACAAACCAGCTGGTCCCGCTTTTCAGTCCCAGATAAGGTGGAAAAATAAGATTTCCCGCACCAAAAAACATCGCAAATATTGCAAATCCCACCACAAAAATATCTTTCATCTTTCCTTCTCTCATCACGCCGTACCGTCCCCATTTCTTAATGATTCCATTATATCGTTTAAAAATTAACACTTCAAATCCACCAAAGTGTCTTGACAGGAAACTTTTTACGTGTTTATCTATTCTTAGTAAACTTTTTTGACAAAATTTGAACAATAAATTATTTGTCTGCTGATTTCACATTGATTTTCATGAAAATGGTGATTTATACGAAACGGAGGCTTTATGGATCTGAACGAACATGTTGGTAATAACATCAAAAAATACAGGCTGGCTTATAAAATGACACTGGAAGAACTGGCCGGCCTGATACATAAAAGCAAATCAACGATGTCCAAATATGAGAAAGGGCTGATCTCTCTGGATGTCAGTACCTTAAGTGAGCTGGCAGAGGTATTTAAAATTTCTGTAAGCCAGCTTCTTTGCGCCCCGGAAGATAAAACGCTCTCTGCCGGGCCAAAAGGGGATTTTCTGAACAAACAATATATGTATTCCTACGACGGAAGGAGCAAAAGAGTGCTGAAAAGCGTGCTGGAACATTATCAGACTCCCGATCCAAGTTACCAGAACGTGAATCTGTTCTATGATGTCACGGACACTGATAACTGGGGGAAATGCAAGGCACTCTACGCCGGATATAATAAAAAATACGAATTTATCGAGAATTATTCTCTCCTCAATCAGAATAATCCGACAGAGCAGGTTCTGATCTCCTGCCTCAACAGTCTTGGACGGACGAATAAAAAAACGGGGCTCCTGTCAGGACTTTCCTACAAGACGATGCTCCCGGTTGCAATCAAGGTTATGATCTCTCCTTTTCTCCTGAAGGAAGACAGCGATCTTGTATCCTCTCTTCTTCTGACAAAGGAAGATATCAAAATCTCAAAAAAATATAATCTTTATACGCTCGACCAGTTTCTCGAATAGTATAGGAAAGGCTGACTCATGAATAAAAAGAAAGAAATACATCTGCGCCTGGACAACATAAAACCAGCATCCTCTCTCCCTGAGATGCTGTCATCCGCCATTTCAGAAGAACTGCCCCTGCGCGGGTTCTATTTTGAAGATGAAGTAATACCCCGGGAAGATATGGCACGTGCCGATGCTGATACGATACATTTTAACCGCTGCCGTTTTGAATCCGTTCACTTTGAAAAAGGCTCCTTCGTCAACATTAAGTTCTCCAACTGTGATCTTTCAAACTGTAACTTTAAAGATGCCTACTTCAGAGATGTAATTTTCGAAAACTGTAAGGGGGTCGGAACCCAGTTTATCCAGTCCTCCATGAAAAATATACTCCTGCGTGACTGTAATATGAATTATTCGAATTTTGGTCAGGCAAAACTTGAAAACTGCAGCTTTTTGACATCTCAGTTCCAGAGTGCCTCGCTTTCACAGACAATCTTAAAGTCCCTTCATGTATCTGGCTGCCAGTTTCACAGCACGGATTTTTTTCACACTTCGCTGCGCGGAATCGACTTTTCGGACTCGGACTTACAAGGCCTTCTTTTGTCCGATGAGCTTTCGGAAGTCAAAGGCACGAAAATGAATCTGTATCAGGCTGCTGCCATTTCTCAGATGCTTGGAATCCAGATAGTATAGCACATGCAGTTATCATCTGGATTTTAATTCTAATTAATAGTTGAACACTCAACCTTTTTGTGTTATACTGAAGAAACGAATTAGTATTCTCTGTCTGGAATACTAATTTTTTTCCGCCAATATTAGTTGATCATTCAACTAATATAACCGTAACTAATTTATTTCAATTACACTGGAGGACATATGAAAAAATTAAGCAGATTGGTTTCGATTATCTATCGTCAGGGAACGCGTTTCTTCGACTGCAGTCTTTCTGCTTCCGGGATCGGATTTGGTCAGCAGTTTTTCTTTATCCGTATATATGAAGAACCTGGAATCAGCATGCAGAAACTCGCCCAGACGGGTCATTTCGATAAAGGTACTGTCACAAAAGCTGTCAAAAAACTGGAAGAGCAGGGCTACCTTTTAAGAGAACCGGATACAGAAGATAAACGCATCCACCATCTGTACATAACCGAGGCAGGCAAAAAAATCGTTGATAAAATATATGAAAAAAGAAATCACTGGAATGAAATTTTATCAGCCGGCATGTCTTCTGAGGAAAAAGAACAGGCAGAAAAACTTCTGTCAAAAATGGCAGAAAACGCATACTCTTATATGAATGACAGGAAGGTGAAATAATTTGGAACAACAACTACATACTCAAAAGAAAGAAAATCCCCTGGGCTATGAGCCAGTAGGCAGACTTCTGCTTCAGTTTGCAGTGCCCTCGACGATTTCTGTCCTGGTCAATGCCGTATATAACATTGTAGACCAGATATTTATCGGCCAGGGGGTAGGATATCTTGGCAACGCTGCAACTACCGTGACATTTCCCATTATCACAATCATCATGGCTTTTGCCACATTACTGGGCTCCGGCGGCAGCGCTTATGCGGCGATCAAACTGGGGCAGAAACGAGAAGGGGAGGCAGAAAGGACGCTGAATAATAACTTCTCACTGGCAGTCATTCTTGGAATTATCCTTGCAGTGGCCGGTCTTATCTTCATGGAACCGCTTCTTCGTCTCTTTGGCGCCACAGATACGATTCTGCCGTACGCCAAAGACTACGCATCCATTCTTCTGATCGGTGTGCCATTCAGTGTCATCGGACCATGTCTGTCCAATATGGCAAGAACCGATGGAAGCCCCAGGCTTTCCATGTATGGCATACTGATCGGTGCCGTACTGAATACGATTCTGGACCCCATTTACATTTTTGTCTTACACTGGGGTGTCAAAGGTGCCGCACTGGCAACCATTACATCACAGATTATCTCAGCAGTCGTTTTATTTGTATACTTCTGTAAATTCAGTCACATGAGAATCCATCTAAAAGAACTGAAACTTGACCCGGCTATCTGTAAAAATACAATCACTCTTGGTGCTTCTTCCGGAATCACCCAGCTTGTTGCGTGTGTTATGCAGGTTACGATGAACAACTCTTTAGTCCATTACGGGAATCAGTCTTCCGTGGGAGGAGATGTCGCGCTGAGCGCCATGGGAATCGTCATGAAAATCGCGATGATTCTGGCCTCCGTCTGTATTGGCATCGGTATCGGCTCCCAGACAATCTTTGGCTTTAACTTTGGCGCCGGAAAATACGACCGTATCAAAAAACTGTATAAGGACTCTGTCCTGGCTGCTACAATTTCAATCCTGATTGGATGGACTGTCTGTCAGACAGCACCCGGTCTGGTTGTGCAACTGTTCGGCGGAGGGAATCAGCAATTCGTAGATTTTGCTGAGAAATGTCTCCGCATCTATCTTGGCGGTATTTTCTGCGCCGGTTTCCAGATCATATCAACCAACTATTTTCAGGCAACCGGCCAGGCACTGAAGGCATCCATTCTCTCAATGCTCAGACAGCTCCTGCTTCTGATCCCGCTGATTTTGATACTTCCCCTGTTCTTCGGACTCGACGGAATTCTGATTGCCGGACCTGTCGCTGACATTTCATCTGCGGTCATTGTTCTTTTGTTTATTATTCCGGAAATGAAAAAACTGAACCGCCTGATACTTGAGAAAAAAGCGGAACAATCCACAGAAAACTAAAACAAGGATGAAATCCACATCTGCGGATTTCATCCTTATTTTATTCTATCGTAATTTTCCACTGGTTCACATATGTTTTTCCCGGCTCAAGCGTAAGCAGATTCTCCTGCTTCTCAAGTTCTTCTATGATTCCCTTCCTGGATGGCAGGGATGTCCAGGGTTCCAG
Organism: uncultured Lachnospiraceae bacterium; assembly: GCA_900549995.1. Lineage (GTDB taxonomy): Bacteria > Bacillota > Clostridia > Lachnospirales > Lachnospiraceae > UMGS1251. The sequence goes on from URQQ01000019.1 coordinate 18,855, forward strand.
ACACACATAGGCAGCCTCTGTATGCGGCTTATGCCATATGCCAAAGTAATCCATCCCCGGGAATTGAACCGTAACTGCGCTGCTTCCACCTTCGCACTTCAATTTCACGCTGCTTCCGGCATCCTTTAACACAACCGCGTCATGGTCAAAAAGTGCATGGGAAAGCCTGATCACTCTGCCGTCTTCCATCTCATACGGCTCTGTACCGAGAACAAAACAATCCTCAGACATTACCACGGATTCCGGATGGATTCCTTCTTCAAATTTCAGGTAATAATCATCAAATTTCTTTCCCTCTTCCAGAGGAACCTGAAATCCCGGATGTCCCCCGATTCCAAAATACATTGTTTTGTCATCTTTATTTTCCACACGGTAAGTGATCTGCACTGTATTTCCAAGCAGTTCGTACTCTGTCTCAACTGCGAATTTAAACGGATACTGTTCCCTCGTCTCATCACTGTCTTCCAGCCGGAAAATGACTCTGTTCTCCTCGTCCTTCCTCCCTTTCAGATCCATATACTTCAGAAATCCGTGGATTTTCATCTCATATGTTTTTCCGCCATATGTATATTTTCCGTCCGTCATCCTTGCAATGTACGGGAACAGATTCGGCGCCTGCTCCTTCCAGATTTCCGGATCACCCTGCCAAAGGTACTCTCTGTTTTTTTCCTTAGAGATAATAGACTTCATTTCAGCGCCATATGAAGCAACACAGACTCTTAATTTCTCATTTTCTATAATATAGTCCATAGCACCCTCCTACTTTGCGTCAGGATATTCGAAGCAGAGAAGTCTGTATGCCGGCTCATCTTCCTCGATCTCCGGGAAACGTCCCATTTCTTCATAGAAACGGTTATCTTTATTATCATCATTACACATGGACACTTCACCGATTAACACATCCCCAGTCCCTGGTTTTACATCGAAATCATGGTACTGGTGCGGCCATAAAGTAATACTTTCTCCCGGCTTTAATTCAACTCCGGTTCCTGCCGGTACACAGTAGAGACGCCCGTCTGCATTCACCTCAACATCCGTAGTTCCAAGTTCTCCGTCATCATCATTGTATACATGGATAATCAGCGTCCCTCCCCCGCGGTTGATAATGTCCTCTGACTTTGTCCAGTGAAAATGCATTGGGGAGTGCTGTCCTTCTTTCAGCATCAAAAGCTTCTCTGCATATACTTTTTTATATTTGGGATTGTTCTGGTTGCCGTTTCTAAGTGTCACAAGTGCAAATCCAAGTTTCTCCCAGTCTCCCTGTCCATAATCCGTGATATCCCATCCCAGCATGTTGTCACGGATCTCATCATACTCATGTCCCTTCTCTTCCCACTCTTCTTTTGTCCATCCACAAAACGGCGGCAGGTGGAATCCATTTTCTTTCGCCAGATTCTCCATGTATTTGATTGCCTTATTAATCTCCGATCTCTTCATTTCTTTACATCCTCCTTATTTTCCGTCCAGATTGTCTACACAAAATATTATACTTCAGCCCGACGAGTAAGTACAATTGTATTTTTTCTATGAACAATGGTATTTTTCTGCTGACTTTAACTGATTTACGTAGTATAATACCTTTCATAGCCAGTTAGAAATCACCAGACAAAAGAAAAGGAGATCTGCGATTATGGGAATCTTTAATTATGATGGCCCCCTTATGCATTTTCTGAACAAACTTTCAGATGTTATTATATTGAATATTTTATTTCTTATCTGCTGTATTCCGATCTTTACAATCGGTGCATCCTGTACAGCAATGTATTCCGTCACATTAAAAATGGCAAAAAACGAAGAGAGCTACGTAGCAAAGTCCTTCTTTAAATCATTCAAAGAGAATTTTAAAATCAGTACTGTCTGCTGGCTGATCATTGCAGTTATCGGTGTACTGCTTTTTATTGACTACCGCATTGCGCCGCAGATGTTCCCAAGTATTTCCTTTGCAGTACAGGCAGTTTTTGCCGCACTTTTTATTCTCCTTGCGATCGTATTTATATATATTTTTCCATACATCGCAAGATTTGAAAATACGATCAAAAACACATTCAAAAATGCAGTTCTGATCGGCATTCTGAACCTGTCATTCACACTGCTCATGCTTGTAATTTCAATAGGTGTTCCAGTGATCAGCTCTTTTATCGGCCTGCAGATATCAGGCATCTTCTGGATTCTTCTTGGATTTACGCTGATCGCTTATGTGAATTCCATTTTCTTCCGAAAGGTATTCTATAAATACGAACCTCACGAAGAGGGCGAACCGGAAGATATAACATTAAAAGATATCGTAACTTCAGATGAAAACGAAAAATTCCGTTAAATGTGAAAAAGGAAATGGATTGCCTTATGATAAGGTACAATCCATTTCCTTTTTATTTCCCATCTTTAAAATTCTCAAACAGCTTTTTACAGTCTTTATAGTACTGGTTAAGATCTTCCTTTTTCTCCATTGATGTCCCTTCAAAAAGGCGCATCGCAATATTCAAATCATTCACATCCGGCTGTGTATTTCCTTTACAGTCGGCCAGCTTTAACTGGACACCATCTTTCACATCAAAGATTGACTGCTCTTTATATGTCTCATAAATACCGTCCGTATACATAAAAATCATACTGTCTCCAGCCTCGAAATCAGCCATCAGTTTCGTCTGATTCGCCATTTTTACCTGATAGTTGGCATTTTCATCCTCACTGATTGTATAATTCGTAATCTGCACATGGACTTCCCCGTCTTTATTCCGGTCATCCGCAATGTTTTGAAAGTCTTTCTCCAGACCGCTGATCTGTTCCTCTGTGAGATTGTTCTCCGTAATTGCAGCAATCCGGTAATCATAATCAATCTGCTGAAGTTTATCGTTAATGAAAACTCCAATCATCACAAGCACAAAAACAGCCGCGATCACATGGTATTTATAATAATACCAGAAATTCTCCCATTTAGCGTGAAACTCTTTGTTCTCTTTTTTTTCTTTCATTTGGTTTACTCATCCTGATCCTGTTTATTTTCTTTTACCTCTGCCTGATCTGTAAGCAGTTTTTTATAATAAGATTCCGATGTATATAATGCCGCCACGGGATTGTGTCCAAGTACACGGTCCTTTGTAACTGCTGTCGTTGTGATTGCCTCCGAATATTTATAGAAAAGACTGTCATGTCCGACACACAGACCGACAACAACATTCAAATCTGTTTTTGCCGCATTTAATAGTTTTGCCTGCAGAATCGGATTACACATATTGGTTCCGACTTCCGTACATTCCTTTGGTATTCCGATCTCTGTTTTCGGGACAGCCCCTACTTTACAGCCGACTCCATATACTTCAAAGCCATGTGCCCTGAGAATTTTTGCAAGTGTCCTACTTTCCCGGATAAGTCCCACACAAGTTGCAATTCCAATCTTTTTAACTTCCATTTTCCTCGCGAACTCTATGATCTCTTCCACCCTTGTCAGACGGCAGTATCCTTCATGTTCCACTTCCGCTGAAGCCACCGCTATCTTCTGGTTTACTTCTTCCCTGTAGCAGCTCATTGTTTCTTCCATTGCTTCCTCATTCATATGAGTAGTAAGGCAAAAATCCGGGTATACCTTGTCCATCGTATTACAATTTGTAACTGCACAGTCTATACATGACAGTTCTTTTGCCATTTCAGTCTTCCTCCTGCTTTCACCATAATTATTTAAAACTGTTTTTACTCCACTGCATCAAATTACCATATTCCTCCTGGATGCTCTGATATCTGTCAAGTATCGGCTGACATCTTTCTTTCGTTTTATCCATTATTTCATCATAATTCCAAATCATAACATCTGCAATCCCTGCATCGATTTTTTTATCAACTTTTAAGTTATTGATAATTTTCTCGATATGTTCTTTGGAATATGCCTCTTTATAACTCCGGGTTCCTGCAAGTGCGCTCACAATATCTGCTATCGCGACAATGCGCTGGCCAACAGTCAGATCCTTTCCCTCAAGTCCAAGCGGATATCCTGAACCATCCATTTTTTCATGATGGCGCAGGGCAATCTGCTGCACCGTATCTTCAATGACACCGCCAAATATCTTTTCCGTTATATTCACATGCTCACGCATAATCTTCATCGCCTGCGGGCTTAATTTCCCCGGAAATTCAAGAATTTCCACAGGTACCCCGATCTTCCCCACATCATGGAGCAGCGCACCGCACACCACCTTATTAAGGTAGTCCTCTTTCAGGTTCATCTTTTTTGCAATTTCATAGCTGATGCTAGTTGTCGTCATGGTATGTGTAACTGTATGTCTGCTTCTGAAATCAATTGTATAAATCATCATTTTCAGATACTCTGTGATCTCATCCTGGGTGAGTTGTTTTCCCCACATAATCGCCTGGAACTTCTCATCTTTGCTGACAGCTTCCTCTATGGTTTCATAAAATCCATACGTTGTTACGAGATCTACAAGGGAAGGGTCAAACCTTCTGCCGCGCTCCCTCGCTATCTTTTTCACACAGTCCTCCCAGGAACTGCCCTTTTCTACCATATAGATATCTATTCTGTCTGAAATGAAGATCATCTGCGCCAGATTTTTGATTTCATCACTGACACTTTCTACCTTCTGAAGCTGCTCCCATGATGTATGGTGGTAGAGTACTGCTTCCGCAAGATCCGTAAGCGGAGAAAAGTACTTGATAAACAGGTATCCGTAGATAGAATGATCCCATACTTCCTGGGTTTCGAACTGAACCATTTTCGAAATTTCTTCTGTCTTGTATGCACCGATATCATGAAGAAGTGCCAACAGGCAGACATCCCTTATCTTCACCTCATCCGTCTCATTAAGCGCCCTCATAAAACGTGATACAATATATGCCACTCTGAATCCGTGGTCCATAAGCCTTGCATCCACACAATTGCAGGAACGCCTTATAATTTCAAACAAACTTTTATTATCCATAAATTCCGAATACTGAAGCATGCACTTTCCTCCGCGGTTTCTTTTATTATCCATTCTAACACAAACCGAAACCGGTAAAAAGCAAATCTTTAGCGTATGACACTATAAGTGCCAGGAAAATAAAAAAAACGTACGTCAGGTATTATTTTACCAACGTACGTGTCAATTTGTTTTACCTAGGCTGGAGAGAAAACGCGGGAAGCATCTGATCCATATTGGGCGTCTGGATCCTCTGGTGATGCGCCCGCAAATTCTCTCCTCCACCTGGAAGAAAAAAATGAGAGATAGAAAACTCTATCCGCGTTATATTATATAACAGTTAGTTTAAAAAATCACAAACTGTCCGTAATCTGACCTTTTTCGTCCTCCAATCGACCATTTTTTTATTTCTCAATATTTTTTTGCTCAATCCTTATCGCCGGGAATAAAATATCAGGCAGACTTTTGTCCACAATTCGAAGCAAAAAGTACCCGATTCCCGCTATACCTGTCATCATTCCCGGATGTTCCCTTTCCTGAGGGAGCATTCCTTTTCCTCCCTGATTTATCAACTCTGCCAATTGGGCCGCATATGTATCACAAAGATTTTCAGCTTTCCAGGCTATACTGCTGTCGCCGATGCAGCTGTCGGACACTGAAGATAAAATGTCAATATTTCCGCAGCATCCATGACACAGGCAGTGTCCATCACGAATTGCATATCTCATTGTCTTATCAAATGCGTTCTGTATGTCTTTTTTCAGAATTCCCCGTACTTTTGCCGGAGCATACCTAAGGCTTTCCTGCCTTGCTTTCAGGATGCCTGCTGCACCATGGCACCATGCGACCGGTCCTATGTTGTAGCATTCCTCATCCGTCACTTCCAGATCACGGTAATCGCTCCAGTTATTCTTCTGACTGTCATAGCAACTGTCTTCATATTGCAGTGCCTGCACTGCAAGCCTTGTGAATCTGTCCCCTTCTTCTGCCTCACTGCCAAGCCAGAACAATACTGACTGCATACCGCCGCTTCCATGAGACATTCCAAGAAGAGGTCTTGTTGCTCCCTCAGAGGGCCATCCAATCCCTTCCTCCATCACAACTTTGCTTTTCTCCAGGCTCTCTCCCGCTTTTACCGCAGATGCAAGATACCTGCTTTTTTCTGTCAGATTCCACATATTTAAAAATATTGCTGCTGCCCCTGCATTTCCCTGCAGAAGATCATACAGTTGATCCTCCTCCAACAGTTTTTCCACAACCTGGCAATGCTTCTCTGCATAATGAAGATATTTCATTTTCCCGGTCATAACATAGAGAAGCTGATATACAAAAGCAACCGATCCCTCACCTTCATATGCCCCGGTCTGATGTGTCAGAAGTTTTGACGTATCCTCTGACACCTGATCCGTATACCGAAACAACATCTCATCCATGATTCTTAAGACAGAAGCGTACCGATTTTCTTTGCTGATTTTAAATAATGCGTGGAAATACAGGCAGATTCCCGCAATTCCCCCATACATATAGAAATTCACCGGCTGAATGTGCCATTCCTGTTCCCGGAATCCAGCCAGCATCACACCTGTCCATCCAATCTCTGTTTGATTTTCATTGTATACCGCATTTTGAAGCAGCCAGTCTCCCACTGTACATGCAGTCTGAATCAGGATCTTATCAGAAGGTTTCTTATCCGCACCACTTTTCTGAATGCTTCCAAACGCATTCATCAGATTCTGCCCTCTCTCAGGCATCATGTTCATCGACATCCTGATATACTTTTTCTGTGTCTCAAGTTCTTTTTGATCCAACTTTTGGAGCCGTTCCTCCAGATATTCCATGACAGACGTCTGAAAGTATCCCTGTATTCTGCGGCCGCTCCCTCCAATCAGAGAAGTTTCGTCTGCCTCATAATAAAAGTATGGAATGTCTCCTTTGAGTAATTCTTCCACCTCGCTTTCCACGATCAGATGCTGCATCTTTTCTTCCGTTTTCCCCTCATACAGACTGTAAAGCGAGAGCTCTCTCTCTGCTCCGTCAGACAGAAAGTCAGGATGGTAAGAACTGATCAGAGCCATTACATACTGCTGTGTGTCCCGGATCAGATATCTGCTTTGCGACTCTCTGACAAGCTTAACTTTTTCATAGAACCCCTCTTTCTCTTCCATTACCGCCATGAAAGCCTTTTCAAATCCCTCTTCCAGTTCTTTGGAAAATGCCTGCGGTCCAACAAATTCACCATTCAGCATTGCCAGATTGCTGCTTCCCTCCATCGTCGGGTTCTGGTATTCCACATGCATATCTGATGTCTTTGGATTCACAATTCTTGGTACCTTAATCTGTGCCACCTGCCCGGCCATCCCGCTGACCGCACTGATGTTTATACCATTTCCATTACGGTCCCAGGAGTAAAACGGAAGAAGTCCAAGGTATAACACGGATCTTTCCAGTTCCTGCCTGATTCGTCCGTTTACGCCTGTTATCTCAGATTTCACAGGCATTTTTGTCAAGGTCTCCACATCTACGATAACAGGATTGGATCCATTTGCAATCAGATTTTCGCAATGCAGGTCACCGGTTCCCAGAAAATACGCTGTGAACAGATTCATTCCAAGCTTTCTGTAATAGTCTTCCAACTCTTTGCGCTTAGTACAGGTCTTATACTCCACAAACTGACACCATCCATAGTCCTCCTTCCCGATGATTCTATAATCCGGACAATCAGTTTTGCATTTTTGATAAATCCACTGCATTATTTGCATATATATCACTTCGTTATTCACGCTATGAGGCTTATAGATCAGCACTTCCCCATTATCAAGCAAAAGCTTCTGCACAGACTGCCCATTTCTGTGAGTATCTGCCATCTTACCGTTGATACTCTGAATTTTTCCCGCCGGATGATCCGGGTAAAATGCATGATTAATTTCATTTAAGTCATTATAGAACCTCTGAATCATTGCCACATATAATTCAGCAGACATCTCGATGATTTCCAGCATACTGCGGAACATGACCGGATAATACTCTTCTAATTCCTCCCTATACGCTTCTTTATTTATAAAATTCTTCTGATAATATTCGTATTCACAGGCGCTGTTCTCCCCCTGAAGCTTTCCTTCCTGCCTGCAGATATACATCTCTAAAATCAGGGTTCGCAGACTCACTGACTGGAGCCTTTCAATCAATGCCCTCAGAAGCCCTTTTATCATACCTTCTGACCATTGTACTGAATTCCCCCGCCTATAGACCCATTCAATGGAAAGTTCCAGATACGGCTCATAAAAGTCGGGAAATATTACTTCATCCCGGTTGATATACTTCCACACATTTCTTATACCATAACTGTGGGATTCATACAGCTTCTCTATCTTCTGGAACATGCCTTCTCTTTGCCATTCCTTATACTTATACTCATTTTCTTTAAAAAAGCCAGCCAGTGTATCCTCATATTTTTTCTTTAGAAAATCAAGATGTTTCCCTCCAAGCACTTCTTTCCAGTACTGGAGTAATTCCTGATTCTCCTCTGCTTTTGCTGTATCTCCTGTGTATCTTCTCTCCGATAAATAAGACGCCCTCTTATAATCTATCACTGATTTCCTCCTAACACCTTCTTAAACCGGCTGCCTGCCGGCCATTATCATCACAAAAAGGCTGCTGTCCATCAGCCACCTGGCTTTCAGAACAGCAGCCTTAGCCACTCACTATTTCCCTCATAAAATAAGATGGCAAACTACTTTAGCAGCAGATCAGTGTATACCAAGCTGCACATGCTTTAGTTGTTGTTGAACGCATATCAATTCCATTGTCTCCGCTCAGACGGTTCATCTCCTGAATCTCCTTTGCTGAGTCTCCTGCTGGATTGTATACCTTACTGCCTTCACTTGCCTTTAAGATATCTCTTCTCTTATTCATATGCTATCCTCCTGTTTAAAATTTTTCTTTCTGTTATTTTACAACAAAACGATACCACTTTTGTTAGTTTGTCCGTTATCTCGACTTTTTTGTCCGTCAATCGTACATTGTGATACTTATTTCGAACTCTTTGTCATCATATCGGTACTTCATAACCCCTTCGTATTTCTCCACAACGGCATTTACACTTGCAAGTCCAAGTCCATGAAGTCCTTTTTTCTCCTTTATTGTAATCAGTTTACCATTCTTTTCTACTGGTTTAATACCAAGACTGTTATTTACCTTTACAACAAGAATATTCCCCTTGCTTCTGATGATTACCTTTATCCAGGGTTTACCAATTACTACTTTTTTACATGCTTCTATAGAATTATCCATAACATTTGAAAGTACTGTACATATATCTTGATCCGCAATATGATCTAATTCAATTTTGTCTGTTTCAATATCACATCTGATACCAGCATTTACCGCCTCAGATCTTTTATAATTTAATATCAAATCAATCACATCATTTCCAGACCATACTCTCCGGTCAAGTGCTGCCATCGGTTCCCTTATGCCATAGACATATTCATTTACTTTATCCCATCTCTCTTCCTTACAGTATTCATATATAACATTCAAGTGATTTTTAAAATCATGAAACTGCTCTGCATTTAATCTGTATAACTCATACATCTCCGTATAATTATGTTCCAGAAGTTCATTGCGTATGCTGATCATCTGCTCCTTTTGTTTTGCCTTAAGATAAGCAAGTGCAAGTGTCGAAAGAAGAAGCAATATCATTATAATACATAAAATAACGAACCATACTGATATTGACATTACAAGATGTTCATCCACAAAAATTTTCTGAAAATATAGAATTCCAACAATACCTACAAATGCAATGGCCAAAAGTTTCTGATACTCCAATTGAATTTCAATATGATTTTTTCTGATAAATAATTCCGCGCCTATCATAAACAAAGTCACAATCACACGAATAGTGAACAAGACCATTATTTTCAAACTTGTGGTATGGAATAAAAACTCTTCATATGATATTTTATTCCCATGAAACCATACAACCGCAAATGCCCCCAGAAAATCAAACAGTGTAAGAATACTGTTAAAAATACATATCAAAAGAAAATGTATCCACTTTTGTTCTTTCACAATTATAACCACAGAAAGCCAGGTAAAAAGTATAATTGTAAACAGAAAAAGATAGGAAAAGAAGACTATTTTTTTATTATAATATATCTGTGTTCCAAGAAATAAAACCCAGAATCCTAAATAAACTTTGTGCTTTAAAAATTTTTCTCTGCATTCTTCTGAAAGCATTCCTAAAAACAGATATCCCATAATTGCTTCCATAATTACAGATGCACCTTGAACTACCAGCATTAACATACTCATATATGATCCCTCCAATAGGCATTAATCTGCTCTTTCACCTCACGAAGATGTGGCTTGCTGATTCTGAGGCTGATATCCTCACCCAGATCAACACTTGTATTCTTTACTCTGGTAATATTTGCAATGTTTACTACTACACCACGATCAATATATACGAATTCCGGCCGGTTCATCTCCTCATACACCTGTTTCATACTTTTTCTGACCTGCTTGTCCCCATCTTTGGTGACAAACACCGTATTCTTTTCATCTTTCTTTAAATACAGAATATTTTTATAATAAACTCTTTCATATCTGGAATTTGTCTGTATGTAATAAAAGCTGTTTCTGCCTTCCCTGATTTCTTTTGCTACATCTTTCAATGCTTTTGGCAGCTTTTCCCTGACCTGGCTTTTTAATATGTATCGATAAGCATTTACTTCATACCCATCAATTGCAAATTCCGGATGAGAGGTGATAAAGATAATGATTGATTCCATATCTTCTTCATGTATTTTTCTTGCAAGATCCATCCCCGTAATCCCAGGCATCTCAATGTCCAGAAGATAAATATCATGAATTTTTCTTTCCTGAATTTCAAAACTTACATTCTCCGCTTTTGTAAATGAATGCAGGCTGATAATCTCCTCTTCCTCTTCAAATGTCTCCCTGACAATTCCAGACATAATCTCAATACTGTCTTTATCATCGTCTACTATAGCTACCTTTAACATCTAATGCCCTCCCGTACTGTACCTCATAACCATATCTCCTGAATATAAATGGAAGTTCTGGTTATTTTTTCATTATAACAGAATATAACTCTTACTGTGAAGTATGTTCTGTTTTCTATAAAGAACCAAAAAAATGATTCCTGTAGAACGACATGAACTGTCTCTTATCAGGAATCATTTTAATATTTACTGTTCTATATCATCTTTCATGAGTTCACCTGACTGATTATCCAGCGTGATCTCTTTTTTCTTAAGCCTGTTGTATACATAACCGCGGAACAGCGTGTACAGTACAGATACTACGGGAATGAAAATAAGCATACCAACAATTCCCATCAGGCTCCCTCCGATACTGACTGCTGCCAGAACCCAGATAGAAGGAAGTCCGACCGAACCTCCCACTACATGAGGATAGATCAGGTTACCTTCAATCTGCTGGAGTATAAGGAACATTATGATAAATCCAAGCGCCTGCATCGGGTTCACCATCAGGATCAGGAATGCTCCGATCACACATCCGATAAATGCTCCAAAGATCGGTATCAATGCTGTAAATGCAATCAGAACACCTATCAGAAGCGCATATGGGAATCTGAAAACGGACATTGTTATAAAGAACATCGTTCCAAGAATCACAGCTTCCACACACTGTCCTGTAAGGAAATTAGAAAATGTCCTGTAAGTCAGAGAACATACATTCACAAACTTTTCAACACTTTCTTTTTTCATAAACGCATATGCAACTTTCCTTACCTGAACATTCAGCTTTTCCTTTTGTAAAAGAATATAGCAGGCAAATACAAATGCAATGAAGAACGTTGTCACTCCGCTTACAATACTGCCAACTGCAGCAAATGTAGAATTCAGTACACTGCCGGCCCCATTTCTGAAGAAATCCACAGCGCTTTTTATCATCTCATCCCAGTTAAACTGCAGACTGCTGATCCACGAAGCGATGTCCTGATTATTTTTGAAAAGATCTCTGGCCCAGTCCTGAAGTGTCGGAATAAAATTCTGTATACTTCCTCCAAGGCTTACCACCGTACTTCCAAGCTGAGGTACTACCACACGCATTACTATGCTGATCACAAGCAAAACAGATAACAGCGTAAGAACGAGGCTTACCGGACGGGCAAGCTTCTTCGTAAACTTCTTTTCCTTAACCATCTTATTTTGAAACAGATGCCGTTCAAAGAAATTCATCGGAACATTTATGATAAATGCAATCGCTGCTCCAAGCAGGAAGGGAAAAAGAATATTTAAAATAAACTTCACACCGTCAAGAACTACTTCATATTTAATCAGGAGAACTACAATCAAAATTGTAAACAGTATCAGTCCCCTGATCTTCTTCATATTTTCTCTATTTAACTCCACACAATCACCTATTTCCTATTTTTGAAAACCAATTTTATCTTCTTCATCAATTGAATCAGCGGGAGGTTCACAGCAGCCATTCCGTAGACTGTCCATAACTGTCCCATTGTAAGTGTCTGTACCTTAAATATACTCTGAAGTGCAGGTACCGTCATAACACAGGTAATTAGTACAAAACCGATCAGAAATGCGCCGATCAGATAAATATTATTAAAGAATCTCTTTTTAAATAAAAGCGGCTCATCACATTTGCAGTTAAATCCATGAACCAGCCTTGCCGTACATAATGTGCCAAATGCCATCGTACTTGCAAGCAGAGCATTCCCACCTCTGTATCCAATCAGAAATGCAATCATCGTTGTAATTCCAATGCAAAGACCTTCGGTACCTATTTTGACAAGGAAATTCTTCGTCAATATCATCTCATTCTTCGGACGGGGCTTTTCATTCATCACGTCCATCGTGTGAGGTTCCAGTCCAAGCGCGATCGCAGGAAGGCTGTCAGTCAACAGGTTGATAAAAAGCAGATGCACTGGCGCAAACGGTACCGGAAGACCTGCGACTGAAGCATATAGTACAGCAAGTATCGCCCCAAAATTACCTGATAACAGAAACTGGATGGAATTCTTAATATTCCGGTAGACATTTCTGCCGTTTTCCACTGCTTTAATAATGGTGGCAAAGTTATCATCTGTCAATACCATAGATGCAGCATCTTTAGAAACTTCACTGCCCGTGATTCCCATGGCTACTCCGATATCTGCCTGTTTCAGTGCCGGCGCGTCATTTACCCCGTCTCCTGTCATCGAGACAATGTTTCCCTTTTCCTGCCATGCCCTGACAATCCTGATCTTATGCTCCGGAGATACCCTTGCATATACTGAAATATGTTCTACAAATTCTTTCAACTCTTCATCTGTGAGTGAATCAATTGCTGCCCCTTCACATGCTTCTGATTCGTCTTTCAGAATTCCGATTCTTTTTGCAATTGCTGCCGCTGTCACTTTATGGTCACCAGTAATCATTACCGGCTTAATTCCGGCTCTTATACACTCTTCTACCGCTGCTTTTGATTCTTCTCTTGGAGGATCCATCATTGCAATCAGTCCGAGGAATATGAGGTCATCTTCATCCTCTGTGGTTAAGCCATGCCCCTGATCAATCCTCTTGTATGCAAATGCAAGCACACGGAGTCCGTCTCTTGAAAATTCCTGATTCTGCCTTTCAACCGCTTCTTTGTCTTCTTCTGTAACCGGACAGACCTCTCCATCCTTTCTGATATATAAAATACGGTTCAGCAGGACATCAACAGCCCCTTTTGTGATCATCACAGAACCGTCTTCCAGCTCATGCGCCGTTGACATTAACTTTCTGTCACTGTCAAAGGGTACCTCGCTTCTCCTTGGATATTTACTTCTCACATCCAGAGCATCAATCCCATATCTGCTTCCAATATTAATCAGTGCAGTCTCTGTTGGATCACCAATCTCCACTCCATCTACATTTGTAGAGTCATTGCAAAGAATGCTGTATCTTAGAAGCCTCTTCTGAAGATCATCTTTCAGGTCTATCTGCGACGCAGGTATTCTTTTGCCATTTACATAATAATCTTCAACCGTCATTTTATTCTGTGTCAGTGTTCCCGTTTTATCTGAACAGATCACAGACACACTGCCAAGCCCCTCTACTGCCTGAAGCTTTCGGATAATCGCATGTTCTTTTGCCATTTTCTGGGTGCCAAATGATAAAACGATTGTAACAATGGAACTCAGCGCCTCCGGGATGGCCGCTACTGCAAGCGCTACCGCAAATAAAAATGCGTCACCCATGGATTGTCCCCTGAATACATTAATTCCAAATAATATTCCACAAAAGATAAGAATTAATATGGATAGTTTCTGTCCAAACTGATCCAGATTCACCTGCAGCGGTGTTCTTTTCTCAGAGGCTGTCTTCAGCATACCTGCGATCTTTCCAACCTCTGTTTCCATTCCGACAGATGTTACAAGAAATGATCCTCGTCCGTATGTCACAAAACTTCCGGAGAATACCATATTCGTCTGGTCTCCCAGAGGAACTTCTCCCTTAATTGCTTCCACCGTCTTATCGACGCCAAGGCTTTCCCCGGTCAGCGCACTTTCGTCAATCTTAAGACTGGCATTATTTAAAATTCTCCCGTCCGCCGGCACACAGTCCCCGGCTTCCAGCATTACTTCATCACCGACAGTAATTTCAGATGCCGGAATCTTTATAATATTACCGCCTCTTAACACTTTCGCTTCGGGTCCAGACAGCTTTTTCAGACTGTCAAGTGACTGCTCTGCTTTCACAGTCTGCACGGTACCCAAAATCGCATTGACTGTAATTACAATTAATATAACAATAGCACTCTCCGCGTCTCCAAGAAAACCGGATACAACCGCCGCACAAATCAGTATAATTACAAGAAAATCCTTAAACTGTTCCAGAAAGATCTGGTAAATGCTTTTTTTCTTCCCCTCTGCCAGTTCATTGGGACCGTATTGCTCTTGATGTATCTTTACATCTTCCTCAGTCAGTGGATCTTCATGTCCATTCACTGTTTTTCTTACTTCTTTCTGTGACATCTGATAAAATAATTCTTTCATTGCCATTCCTCCATCATTCTTCTGATTAATGGTTCCCTCACTAGTCTCCTTTTAAACGTACGGGCATCTGTAATGCCATTTCAGATGCAGGCATCTTCTCTGGCATTTCTTCTTAATTTTACGCCATGCATACCTCGTGACTTTGTCACTCGGTCGCGGGCTTGCGCCCTATAAGCTCTGACAGATATGCCATTTCAGATGCAAGCATCTTCTCTGGCATTTCTGTCAGAGCTTGCATGGCTTTATGCCTACACGTAAAAAGAGACTTTTATTGCATGGGAACATGCAATAAAAGTCTCGCTGTTTCATTACGATACGGATGAATGATCATCGTACTGACGACATCGTAAACACATAAGAAGGTAAATTATGTGTTAGCTACTCCCTTTTATTAATATAGTCTTAAATATAAATGCTGTGAAAGGAAATGTCAATAAAATAATTGTTAAATACTAATATTTTTACTTTTTCCAGTATTTCTCGATATATTCTCGAGCCTTATCTTCTGATATTGAAAACATCTGTTCAATGCGGGTACAAGTGTCTTCTTTTTCAATCCCAAAATCCTGACATGTTTCTATTAACGCCATAATTCCCTGTTCTAAGCCAGCCTTAATGCCTTCGTCCCATCCGGCCTGTTTGCTCATCCGCATAAAATAATTATGGTCACGGATCGCTTTTTCCCGTGCCTCGTATTCTAATCTTTTTTCTTCATCTGCACTTATTTCTTCCAGATTTTTATATGCTTTTTGTATATATGGATTTTTCATCGATGCCATCTCTAATTCCTCCTTTGTCTCAGCGTTGATAAAGTTCATCCAGTCCAACAGCTCTGTCTCAGGATAGTCGTGCTTTGCGAGTTTAGGCAATTCTAAAGTGTGAATTTCGAATTTATCACTGTATATCTGATGCCGGTCGTCCTCCCAAAGATGAAATCTGGAGTAACATTCTTCGGAATCAAATATTTCAAAGTCAAGAATCCCGATATGGATGCATTTATCTAACACCGCATAATCGTCACCCTCAGCAATCTGTTCAATAAACATTTTGCTTAAGTAAAACATCGTGCGCTCTGCCCAGTATGCAGAAGGCGAAATCTGAATTTCAATGTCAATCTGAGTTTTGTTATCCAGCAAAACCCGGACATCAAGAACCCCCAGTTTCTCATCCTTTGTCTTTTTCCGCAGATGTGTGGGCAATAACTTTGTCTCGATAATATTCTCAAATGGTATCCCCGTAACTGCCGAAATAAAAGCCTTGCGGACAGTAGCGTCTGCCATCAGCTCCTTGAAGCAGAAATCAACTTTTGGTTTCATTAAAAAGTTTTGCTGCTGACTGTTTCTCATGTGTTCTCCTCCTTGGTATTTCCGGACAGAACGCATGATAATTAGAAGATGTGGATTTATCTTTATTATATCCCGTGAAGAATGCCTTCTCAATCTAAAATGAACATTTTTTTACGTTCTGCCTGAAAAATATGTAGTTTTAATTTTAGGGTTATATGATACGGAACAGGAATCTTATGATGATTCATCGTATCGTTTCTGAAATGTCCGGCAGAATGCTGCGGGTATCAGATAAGTGTGAAAGGGAACCCTTTCAACGATGTAATTATTATACTACCATTCGGCAGAATTCACAATACTGAGTCTCACAAATTAAAAAGAGAAGGCAATCCCAAATTATAGTGATTGTCTTCTCTTTTTAGTTCCACAGATATCATTGCTGCCTGCTAATATTTTTCTATTTAAAATAACACTGGTATGCCTCTCCCATGAATTTTGAAGCGCCATCCCCGTACATTTTATCTACTGCCTTCATAAATTCCTGATCATGAAGGTACTTATCTATCATGATATCATAGTAGTTTTCTCCTATATTCATGTTGGGCGCGGCTTCTTTTCCAAGCTCTATGATTTCCTTTACAATTTGCTGTACCTCATCGGATTTTGGATCTTTCGTGACATCTTCCACAAGCTGTTCCATAAGTTGTTTATTTTTTTCAACATACCCGTTTTCTTTTATCTGCTGCATTTTCTCCATATTTTCTGAGAAATGGCTTAGGTTTTCCTTTATCGCCTCCGTATATTTTTCTACACTTCCATAGTACTCAACCGCTGTCCTGGCAATAGCAGATTCATCTTCTTTGGCTTTCTCTATAAATTTATCAAATTCTTCCATGCTTCCATAGTACTTAACAATCTCCTCTGCATTCTCTTTCTTAAATTGTTCCAATACCTGAATATACTCACTTAAATCAAATTCTTTAAAGCTCATACACGATTCTCCTTTTTCTAATTTGTCAAGTAATTCCAACAGTTTATTCAGCCTGTCCCGTTTCACTCTCAGAAGTTCCTTCTGTTTTTTGAATGCTTCAATCCTGTCGAAATTGGGATTCTCCATGATCACCTTGATATCTTTCAGCTGAAACTGAAGCTCCTTAAACAGTAAGATCTGCTGCAGCCTGCCCAGTGCCTCATCATCATACAGGCGGTATCCTGCATCTGTAACCTTTGTCGGCTTAAATACCCCGATTTCATCATAATATTGTAACGTCCTGACGCTGATACCTGTCAGCGTGGCAACCTCTTTTATCGTTCTCATACGCATCAGCTCCTGTCTGCTTTCTTTCCTTAAACTTATATTACATTATCACGCAGCGTGAGAGTCAACCATTTTCTGTGGAAGCTCCAAAATATATCTCACATAGTTTCACTTGACAATTATGTAATAGCAACCTATACTGTATTTAAGATGACCACATGGTCATTCATTTTAGACCAAACGGTGACCATATGGTCATCACAGAAAGGTAACTCTATGCCAACGAATTTATTTTTATCTTTGAGCGACGAAAAACGAAACAAAATAATTGAGGCCAGTATCGCAGAATTTGCAAGATACGGCTACTATAACAGTTCTACCAACCGAATTATCAAAGCTTCCGGCATAAGCAAAGGAAGCCTGTTTAAATATTTTCCAAGCAAAGAAGATTTATTCTTTTATATTCTGGATATGATTACTTCAGAACTTATGTTGAATTTGAGACAAAGACAAAACACGCTTCCGCCAGAATTATTTGACAGAGTCATTCAATACTCCAAAGCAGAATTCACATGGTATATTCAGAATCCCCAAAAGTATCAGATCATCTTAGATTCCTTCACGAAAAGTGATACTGAAATTTATTATAAAACCGAATCAAGATATCATACCCTGATGGACGATTTGTACAGTGAGGCTCTGGAAGGCATTGATGTGACTCAGCTCAGATGGGAAAAACAAAAAACTGCTGATATTCTGAAATGGCTGCTGAAAGGATTTACTACAGATTTTATTGCCGGAATGCACCAGGAAACTGATCTGAACAGTATCAAACACGAGTATGTCAGACGCCTGTCTGAATATATGGAGATTTTAAAAACGGGAATCTTAAAATAATAGCAAAAGAGTTTAAAGATCTGGTTTTAGATTTTCTCGGGAGGTAATTATGTATATCAACGAACAGAAAAAAATCAGCATAAACGGACAGCTTCAGTATCTGTCCATACGTGCGGAATCTGCAGATTTGCCATTATTACTCTATCTCCACGGCGGCCCGGGGGATACGGCACTTCCATTGGTGCTGAAATATAACCGGGACTTGGAGAAATATTTTACAGTTGTCATCTGGGAACAGCGGGGAGCCGGGAAATCATATTACGACTTTAACAGCAGCGAGATTACAATGCATATGTTCCTGGACGATATCTACGCTTTATCAAAATTACTGACGAAAAGATTCCAACAGGAAAAACTTTATCTTATCGGACATTCCTGGGGATCAGTCTTAGGATTCATGTTTATCACAAAACATCCGGAGATGGTATCCACATATATTGGCTGCGGCCAGGTCGTAAATATGAAAAAATCCTGCCGTGCAGCTTACGATTATGCTCTTTCAAATGCTGATCATAAGGCCAGAGAACGCCTGCTCAACATAGACTGTTCTTATACCGGAAATAATTGGATGAAAGACCTTCTTTACGTCACGAAACAGGTGGTAAAGCACAAAGGCTCACTTTACGGCAGCACCAGTTATAATGATCTTGTGAAACCATTTTTATGTTCGAAATATTATTCTGTCCTGGACCTTTACAGACGTCAGAAAGGAAGTCTTCAGTCACTCAGGCATTTGTGGCCGGAACTCATGCAGACAGACTTTACATCACATGTAAATTTTAGTGTTCCTGTTATATTTATTGAGGGACGGCACGATAAGCATGTATCCTCAGACTTGGTGAAAGATTATTTTGATACGATAGAGACTGAAAAGCAGTTTTTCTGGTTTGAAAAATCTTGTCACTTTCCACAGTGGAGTGAGCATGAGCGGTTCAATCATCTTATGATACAGCTGCTCCGATAGCTGAATCCACGCCATCTGATTCATTTATCTTCATAAGCTCACCTGTGCGGGTATCCATTACAAAGCCAAAGATACCGACATCCTCCGGAATAAGCGGATGGTTTCTTAATAATAAAACGGAATCCCCCACCGCTTTCTCCGCTGAAGATATTCCGCAAAGCCATTCACTTGGCGCAATTCCCCTGCTTCCGGTTTTCTTTATATCTTCTTTTTTAATTTTACGCATCAGCATTTTTTCTACCATCAGGGCACTGTCCATCTTCTCTGCCCCGCAGTCCGTATGCCCGATTACAATAATCTGGTTCACTCCCAATTCATATATCGCTGTCAGCAGACTTTTTATTTCACTCCCATAGGGATCGCTTATAACTCCTCCTGCATTTCTAATCATCTTGGCATCTCCGTTTTTAAGTCCCAATGCCGCAGGCAAAAGCTCTGTCAGCCTGGTATCCATACAGGTCAAAACTGCCAGTTTTCTTTTGGGAAACTTTCCTGTCTGATAGCTTTCATACTTTTTCTCCTGCACAAATCTTCGGTTGTACTTTAAGATTTCATCCATCGTTTTCAACCCTGTATCTTTCTTCACCAGGCCCATTTTTCTTCCTCCTTTGAATCCCAGAAACTCCCTGCTGCCATGCACTGAATACCTGGCTGTATATCTGCCCCATGGCGCATACACACAGAACTGTACCAATGCCTACAGCACCACCCATCAGAAATCCAATCACTGTACTGCACAGATCCACCATAATTTTAGCATTCCTCATGGTAATCCCCGTCCTGTCCTTCAGTACCTCCAACAGGATGTCTGCACAATTTGGCCCGAGATTTTGAAACACAACAGTTGCAAATCCTGCCCCCGCCAGAAACATACCCAAAAAAAATATCAGAAAACTAATCACAGAATACGGTTCCAACTCCAAAGCAGAAAATATCCGTATGAACATATTCAGAGACACAGCAAAACTCAGCATTGACAGAAATGTCCCCCACTTCAGATATTTGCGGTTTAGTAAAGTACATACTGTCAGAATGAGAATATTGACCGCAAAAGATGCGGTCCCCATCTCCAGACTGAATATCTTATGTACACCATCGTAAAGGGCACTGACGGGGTCCACACCAATCCCCGCCTTCGTGCATAATGCTACCCCTGATCCAGCAAAGAGATTTCCCAATAACAGCCAGACTGTCCTTATACTTTTACTCATCTGCCTTCTCCGCGGTTTGAAGTGCCGCTTGAAGCATTACAGTAAAGCTGGTTCTCCTCTCATCAGCCCCCATGGCTTCGCCCTGCAGAGGCAGATCTGATATCGTAAGCATCGTAAGCGCCTTTTTTCCCAATCTTGCCGCATTACAGTAGAGCGCAAGAGACTCCATCTCAACACACAGTACGTTCATTTTTTTCCACCTGGCAACAGCATCTTTTTCATCTGTATAAAATAAATCAGAAGTCAGCACCACACCCGTCTGATGAGAAACTCCCCTTTCTTCCATGACCCCGGATGCCAGTTTCATCAAGTCAAAATCTGCCACCGGTGTGTATGTCCCTGGAAGATTGTACTGGGATACATAGGCAGAATCTGTACACAGCCCCATCGCAATGACCACATCCCCCATCGAAAGACTCTCAGAGATAGCCCCTGCAGAACCAACCCTTATAATCGTCTCCACATCATAGTCCCTGTACAGCTCCATAGAATAGATCCCCATGCTTGGAACTCCCATTCCGCTTGACTGCACCGAGATACGTTTTCCTTTATATGTTCCTGTAAATCCGAGCATATTCCTGACCGTATTGTAACAGATGACATCCTCCAGATATGTCTCGGCAATCAGCTTCGCCCTGAGAGGATCTCCTGGCATCAGAACAACCTTTGCGATATCACCTTTCTGCGCTTCATTATGCGGTGTAGACATTTTCATTCCCTCCATCTCTATTTGATTCCCAGCCATTCCTCTGTCATCTCTGCAATCCAGGAAAAGCTTTCTTTCTCTCCAATGTTGTTTCCGTCCTCCATGGACTTACTGTACATCAGAATCGGTATGTACTCTCTTGTATGATCCGTCCCTTTATATCCCGGATCACAGCCATGATCCGCGGTGATAATCAAGAGATCATCTTCCTTCATCGCTTCTATGATTTCCGGTACTCTTGCATCGAAATAACGCAATGCCCGGGCATACCCTTCGATATCTCTTCGGTGGCCATACAGCATATCAAAGTCCACCAGATTCGTAAAAATCAATCCGGATGTTACTTCTTTCAGCATCCGCAGAGTCTGATCCACGCCTTCTTCATTGCTGCCTGTATATACATGTCTGGTAATTCCGCTGCCTGCGAATATGTCGTAGATTTTCCCAACTGCAGCAACTTCCATCCCACTTTCTGATATTCGGTTTAACATCGTTTCTTTTGGTGGAGTCATGGAAAAATCATGACGGTTTTTTGTCCTTACAAAGCCTCCTTCTGCCGGAACAAAAGGACGTGCAATGACACGCGCCACACCATATTTTCCAGTCAGCTGTTCCCTTGCTATCCGGCAGAACCGATACAGCTCTTCCACAGGAACGACCTCTTCATTCGCCGCAACCTGAAAGACACTGTCTGCAGATGTATAGACAATCAGGCTTTTCGTCTCTGTCTGTTCCTTTCCCAGCCGGCTGATAATTTCTGTTCCAGACGCCGGAACATTACCGATCACCTTTTTCCCGGATGCCTTTTCGAATCTATCTATCACTTCCGGCGGAAATCCATCCGGGAACACAGGAAATGGTTCTTCCTTAATACATCCTGCGATTTCCCAATGTCCTACAGTAGTATCTTTTCCTGCAGACTTCTCTCTCGCCTTTCCATAACTCCCGATGACTGCTTCTTCATCTCCGGCTCCATACCCCGGAAGAATCTTCCCAAGGCCAAGTCTGTCGAGGTTCGTCAAAGAAAATCCCTCAACCTTGGAACCAATACTTTTCAGAGTATTTGCACCCTCATCACCATACTGACGTGCATCAGGAAGTGCCCCCACTCCAAAGCTGTCAAGTACGATCAGGCAGACTCTTTTTCCCATTGGCTGATCTCCTTTCTCACAATTTCTTTTACACTGTTCCCGGCAAATGAAGTCTCTATGGCGTTCATCATCAATCTCCCGGCATCTTCGGCTGAAAGCCCAAAATGAGTATCCAGAAACTTTAGTTCCTTTATCATTGTCGTATTCGTAACCGTACGGTTATCCGTGTTAACGGATATCTTTACTCCATTTTTCAGAAACTCCCGAAACGGATATTCCTCTGCCGATGCCACTGCACCAGTCTGAAGATTGCTGCCTGGGCACAGTTCCACTCCAATCCCTTTTTTACAAAGAAGTTCCTGTAATTCGTAATTTCCTCTCATCGCAATTCCATGGCCTATTCTTTTTGCACCATTTTCCATAGCAAGTTCTATATTTTGAACCCGTTTACATTCCCCCGCATGTACCGTCAAAGGAATATCCATCCTGCCAGCTTTTTTGAAGTACTCCAGAAACAACTCGTTTTGATACTCAGATTCGTCTCCTGCCAGATCCACTCCGCAGACACCTTTGCCAAGGTATCTTTTTCCAAGATCCAGTGTCCTGAAATTATCTGCCGCAGAAAAATGCCGCATACCGCAGAGAATCAAAGATGCATAGATTCCTGTGTCTTCGCAGGCTTTCTGAAGCCCTTCTGCACATGCTTCGATGATTCTTTCTGCTGCGAATGCAGACGTTTCTGACAAAAGCGGAGCAAACCTTATCTCCATATACCTCACATTTTCCCTGGCAGCTTCAGCTGCAACCGCATAAGATGCCCTCAGAAATGATTCCTCTGTCCCAAGACAGCTTAAAGGCAGTTCAAATGCCTTTAAGTATTCTGTCAGGCTTTCGCAGTTATCTCCTGCCTCTGCAAGACTTCTGAACTCCTTCTCATCCCCTGGAACTGTGACGTGCCCCATCACGCACAGTTCTTTTAGAACCTGGAGCGGGATGGAGCCATCCAGATGGCAGTGAAGTTCTACTTTCGGTAATCTGTAAAGCCACATCTCTTTTTCTCTCCTTACGCCTCACCGATTTCCACGGTATAATTTACCCCTGGCTCCATATCATATTTCTGCCGGAAATCCGCCTGGTTGCTTCCAATTGTTACAAACGAAGCAAGGTCATTAAATAATACATCCTCACCTTTACCTACATAGCCAAAAGAACGCTCATATGGAATGAGTCCGTCAAATACCGTTTTCTCCCCATTTCCTATGATCACATGCAGCTTCTCTCCGATTGCAAATCCTGCCTTGGCAAATTCACTGTTTAACACAGAAAGTTCTGCACTTCCAAAAGGATCATAACTTTGAATTACCGCTTTTACCTGTTTTTCTTTCACTTCTGCTGTCTGGACTTTGTGCAGTACAATTTCATCTGTCGGATATTCTTCTCCCACTTCTTCAAATGTAATCTTTCCGGACGCCAGTTTTGCTGCACAGTAGGCAAATAAATCTCTTCCATGGAATGTATGAACTTCTTTTGTCTTCTGATAGCGGTTTCTCTCTTCATCGATTTCCCGGATTGCCTCCACTCCGATCATCGTATGAAGATAAGTAAGTGTCCCATTGTCCGGGGTCACTACATAACTTCCATTTTTCAATTTTGCGACAGATGCCCGGCGGCTCGTTCCTACTCCCGGATCTACGACGGATACGAACACAGTTCCGACCGGCCAGTAAGGTACTGTATATTGAAGACAGTAAGATGCTGCCTCAATATCAAATGCCGGAAGTAAATGTGTAATATCACAGGTAATCAGTTCACTGTCCACAAGCTTGCACATTCCATGCATACAGGCTACCAGTCCTGAGTTCACTCCAAAATCTGACTGCATTACAACGGTTGGTTTCATAATCTATTTCCTCCTTTTATATGTTTACGAACATTTTTTCAGTTTCATTGTCCAGTCTGGTCCTGCCTGGATTCCGTATTGATCACTCATATTTTGACTGTTAACTGCAATCTGGATCTGCAGTGTCTCACTTACCATCAGAAGCGGCTCTCCTACAGCAACTGCACCAAAAGACGGCTGGAATGGAACTTTCTGTGAATATACCGGTTCCTCCTGTCCTTTCTTACGTATCTCTACCTCCATCCAGTCTCCGTATGCGATTCCTTCTTCTTCGAATACATCCGCCGGGATATTAGAACAGATCAATCCAAAATGATAGTCTGCTGTATCAATCATACCTGTGATACATCCATTTTCTACCTTGTACGGTATGATTTCATGTTCAACAATCTCTTCCACCGGATATGCTTCTCCGACCTCCTCATAGGTAATGACACCTGCAGCAAGCTTTGCCGCGCAGTACGCGAATAAATCTCTTCCGTGGAAAATATTACATTTCTCTGTTTTCTTCAGACGGTTAACTTTCTCATCAATCACACGGACCTCATCGATTCCAAAGTATTTCTTTACATGTGTAAGACTTCCGTTGTCCGGTGTCACAACATAACTTCCATTGCCAAGCTTGGCAACACAGGCACGGCGGCTTGTCCCTACCCCTGGGTCAACAACGGATACAAACACCGTTCCCGCCGGCCAGAAATCTACGACAAAACTCAGAGATGTAGATGCCTGATAGGTATCAAAACTTTTAATCTCATGTGTACTGTCGAATACCCTTAACTCTGGGTCTACCATCATACATACTCCCTGCATGGTACATACGGAAATATCCTTCGTAAAATCAGTCTGCATTACAATTGCCGGTTTATTAACTGCCATTCTTTTTTCCTCCTGAATTTTCATATCTTATTTTTATATTTTATTTTTTAACTACCAGTGACTCAAATCCTTCTGTTGTATACTCTTCTCCTGCACGTTTCTTTTCCAGTGCCAGCCTTAAGGCATTCATTTTCTTATCCTGCAAAGGTGTAAGTGCAATGACAAGTCCTGCTGCCAGCACACAGATGCCCGGTAAAATTGTAAACATAGATTCAATCATACCAAGTGCACCGTGGTTTTGTATCTCCAAAGTTGCATCGAATCCACTTTTCTGAAGCAGAAATCCCTGTACTGCTGCCGCAACCGCTCCGCCAAGTTTCAGCAGGAATGAATAGTAAGACATAATAATTCCATCTCTCTTTTTCCCTCTGTTAAACTCATCATAATCCACAACATCGTAGAGGAAATTAAATACACACATCCAGTACGCGCAGGTTCCTACACCGACCAGTACAACATAGACACAGCCCAGTGTAATGTTCGGAATTCCCGTAAATTTCGTAAGAATCATAACAGCTCCGCTGAATACCATACAGATAACAAACACTTTACTCTTGCTGAATACAGCAACCGACTTCGTAATAAAAGGAATAAACAAAATGGAAACGATATTCATCGCTGTAAACATTAGTGATGCCTGTGTTTCTCCTAATCCCATATTGTAGGTAACATAATACAGGAGACTGGAATTAAATAATGTAAGGTAAATATTTGTGAGCAGTGCGCATACAATTACCAGCACATATGGTTTCATTTTCATGAGGCTGATGACGTTGGAAAAGAATCCTTTTAAGTTCATTTTCTCCGCATCAGACACTTCATCTGTCCGCTCTTTTCCTCTGGTACATCTCCACATAAGGAGTATGGTGCTGACAGAGATCACCGCTGATATCACTCCTGCTATGGACCATGATTTTGCATTATCAAACCCGTTTTCCATCAATTTACCTACAACGAATGTCGGTACGGAACTGGCACAGAAAATTCCTACATAGCCAAGAACCTCACGAAAAGCGGCAACCCTGACACGTTCACTGTCAACGTCTGATAAAACCGATCCGAAGGAGTAATAAGGTATATTAAATGCAGTGTATGCTGTCCAGAATACCAGCACCAAGATCAGATAATATATATTCTTCTGGGTCTGCGGAAAATCCACCTTCAGAAACATCAGTACCAGCGAAGCTCCAAGCGGTATTAAGGACTTCAGCATCCAGGGACGTCTTTTTCCATATTTGCTTTTTGAATTATCTACCAGATACCCTATGATCGGATCTGTGACCGCGTCCCATGCGATTGCCACCGAAATAATTGTCCCGGCCACTACCGGGCTTACACCGGCTACAGTAATCATAAAAAATGAAAAAAATGACAATACAAAATTATATGATGTAGAGTCTCCTATGGAACCAACGGTATAACCAAGAATATCTTTTGTTTTTAATTTATTCTCTCTCATTTTTCCTCCTGTTATATCAGCTGGGCTACGCCCCATCTGCCATAAATCTTAAACCCAAGTTCTGAAAAAATTGAATACGGATTATCTTCCGGTGCAAAAATACATGGGATTTTTCCCTCACGATGTATTTCACTGCATAACGCACGGATAATCGCTTTCGCATACCCTCTTCCCCTGTATCTTTTGCCCACACAGATTCCTCCCAGCATACAGGTAAGTTCTGCAGATGCCGCACTGTTTCCATGAGCTGCAATCTTTCCCTGATCTTCGATCACTGCATGTATTCCTTCTCCGTTGCTGATTCTGTTTTCAATCATCTTCTTCTCAGAATACAGATGTTTCATTTCCGGAAAACTCATCAGGAATTCGTAGATTCTTCCTACATCATTAAGATCTGCGAACTTTACTTTGTAATCCTCAGGTTTGCTTTCCTTAGTCTCCTCATGGATATACAAATGATTATACGTCATACTAAGCTGTCTACCAACCTGTTCTGCCACATTTCGGACAATCTCAGCCTTTCCCATAATTGTGGTTATCCCGTCACCGGCAAGTTTACCCACTGCCTCGTAATCAAGTTCCCGGTCTTCCCCTGCTACAATAAGATTGTTAAAATATTTCAGAAAAACCCCGCTACATCTTCCCTCTTCTTCCTGCATGTAAATCGTCTGAAAATCTTTATCAAACCCATACCTGTCAAGGTCGGAAATCAAAAATGTGTGGTACACAGGCTTCTCATTCAAATACTTTTTCAGCCTGTCCCTGTCCTCTTCACTGCATTTCCTGATCATGACACCCTCCTTTCATCTTGTTCAACATGTTGAACTTGTTCAAATCTTATCATCAAAGATCATATATGTCAATAAACATATATAAAACAATGTTTTTTTATTAAATATGCATAATTTCTTTTTCCTGTTATTGTGTATAATACCCAACACATTTAACTTGATCAACATGTTATACACATATTTCTTCTATTTGTCAAAACACTGTTTTTATGCTAAAATAAACTTGTTTATCAACCAAGGGAGAATAATTTATGAAAACAAAATTACAAAATGAAAATATGCCCACCTATCTGGGTGTTTACAATTCATTGTATTCCGATATTATAGAAGGCATCTATCCGCCAAATGAGCATCTTCCCGGAGAGACTGCGCTGTCAGAAAAATATGGTGTCAGCCGGAATACTCTGCGTCAGGCCCTGGCAATTCTCAGTGAAGATGGTATGATTATCAAATCCCAGGGCAAAGGAACCATTGTGGCGCCAAGAAGCAGCAAATCCTCTGAGGAGCAGACGATCACGCCGCTCTTATCAATGAACAAGCTTCCTGTGAACAGCACGGTGCTCTCGTACAACTACGGTGCCCCGACAGATATTGCCAGAGATAAATTGAATCTTTCTGCCAGCGATATCGTATTGGCGTGCAACTGCATTTTCAAATCAGACGACACCGTTCTCGGGTATTCTTTTACCCAAGTTCCTGCTGCGTTTTTTGATGAATTGAGCCTTGATACCTCCCGGGAAGATTCCATAAAAGAATTGATTCTGGAAACGCTCTTTAAGTTTACCAAAACTCTCGATATGACAGTAAAACTGATCTACGCCAACGAAATAGAAATGGAGTTTCTGAACGTTCCACTTCAGACTCCGCTTTTACTCATCGAGGCGATTCATCACAATAAGATGAAACTCCCTTTTGCCCGGAATAAATTCTATTTTATCCCGGAATATTATCATATTAATTTCTTCTTAAACAATTAAAAAATGCAGGACCGGTTCACGGTATCCTGCATTTTTTCTTCTCCTCTTTTCACTTCTTTCCTAAAGAAAAATTCTATCTGCCTTCAATATAGAACAGTCTGGACATAAAATCCCCCTGCTGTTCTTTCAGAACTCCTGTAAGTCCGCTGGAATGGTCTGACACACTGATTCCATAATTCATCAGTTCATCTCCGTAATGCGCCTGTTCATACTCAATTTTCCTGCCTTCTATGTACTCTGCAACATGATAAGACTTTTCTGTATCAAGCCCCTGAAGCTTTATTTTTTCAAAAGCTCCATGCACCGGCTCGAGAATTCTGTAATATCCAACGAGTGCTCTTTCCCTGTTTTCATCTACAACCATCCACGCAGATGTGTTATGTTCAAACGGACTTTTCAGCCGGTAAAAAATCCCCGTCTGTATCAGCCCGCGAAATTCTTTCATAAACTTTATCTGTAACTTCATCTGCTCACTTTCCGGTTCTGTCATTTTCGTGATATCCATTTCGTAGCCAAAAGTCCCAAAATACGCTACATTTGCCCTCATATCAAACGAAGTATTGCGAAATACCTGATGGTTCGGCGACTCCGAGACATGACTTCCGATGCAGCTCAGAGGATATACGAGTGATGTTCCATACTGAATTTTAATTCTGTCAACTGCATCTGTATTATCAGATGTCCATGCCTGAGGTGCATAATATAACATTCCCGGATCAAATCTGGCACCGCCGCTTGCACAGGATTCAAACAGGATTTCTGGAAAATCCCTGTTCAGCATTTCATACAGCCGGTAAACACCAAGTATATATTTGTGCCGCACTTTTCCCTGGTCTTTCTTTTCTCTTCCGTTTGAGAACACCTCTGAAAATGACCGGTTCATATCCCACTTGATATAGCTTATATCAGAATCAGATAGTATAGCCTTCATTTCCTGGTAGATATATTCCACAACTTCGTCTTTTGAAAAATCAAGTACATATTGATTTCTGCTGTGGCAGTAATTACGTTCTAAATCCGCCAGCACCCACTCTTTATGTCTCCTGAACAGATCACTGTCTTTGTTCACCATCTCAGGCTCAAACCACAATCCAAATTTCATGCCCATTGCAGTAATCTTTCTGGATAATCCGCGGATTCCTTCCGGAAGTTTTTCAAGATTTGGATACCAGTCACCAAGAGAACTTTCATCAGAATTTCTTTTACCGAACCACCCGTCATCCAGCACAAAAAGCTCAACTCCAAGACCTGCTGCCTTTTCTGCAAGACCCAGTATCTTCTCCTCATCAAAATCAAAATAAGTAGCTTCCCAGTTATTGATCAGTATCGGTCTCGTCTGATCCCTCCATCTGCCCCTTGCAAGTCTCTCCCGGTACAGCTTATGGTAGGTCTGGCTCATTTTGTTTAACCCACCGTCTGAATACACCATCACAAGTTCAGGTGTCTGAAATTCTTCTTCCTGTAGAAGTGACCATTTGAATTCATTTGGATGTATTCCCAACAATACACGTGTCACATCAAAATTATCTACCTCGGCCTGCGCGATAAAATCACCGCTGTATACAAGGCTGAATCCAATGACTTCTCCCGTGAATTCATCTGCCTGTTTTCTCTTTAACGCCAGAAACGGATTAAACTGATGGCTGCTGCACCCACGGAGGCTGTATACTCCCTGGATGCCATAGTAAAGACTCTGTTCCTTGATATGTCTTTCCCTTGACCACGCCCCGGCAAGTTCAACCATTTCATATTCTTTATCCGGCAGATCCATACACCCGCTCATTGCATTTAGCAGGGTTACTTCTTTTTCTCCCCGGTTTCTAAACCGGACATTTTTCGTAATCACAGGAAGTTCTTCATAAATAGTATAAGATAATATAATTTCCATCTGGATGACTTTATCCAGCAGTACGACCTCAAGCGTCGTTGCTTCCGCATCTGCTTCCGTGTATACAGAGGGCAGACCCTCCAAAGGTTTTTTCCCCTGAAAAATATTACAGCTTTCATATTGGAAATCAACCGCCCGGCTCCCGTTCTCCTGTTCAAGTTCAAAGGCCGGATACCGCATATCTCCCGAACCATAGGTTGGATATTCCTGTTTTAAATGTTCCAGAGAAAAATGATGGCTTCCTTCAAACGCGTTTGGTGCCATATCCCTTCTGGCATACTCCACCAGATATCCAAAGTCCTCCCTGTCTTTGATCCGCCTGCCATAATAAATCTGTCCAAGCTGCCCGTTTCGGAGTACCCCGAAAATATAGCTGATACTCTCGTTATATAAGTGAAATTCTTTTGTTTTTTCATGAAATATTATAGGCATTGTTCTTTCTCCCTTTTTTATAAAATGATAAACTCCCCTTCTGTATAATAACTTGACTTCCTGTTCTTTGCTGAAGTATCATAATGATATCCGGGGAGGTACTGACTATGGATATCAAAGAACACCACACATCTGATTTATATATAAATAAATGCGGCGTAAAAAATTGTAAAAACGGCGCATCCTACCTGCGGACCTGCCGTCAGGAATATATGCTCTTTTTTATTACCAGCGGTGCGGGAAATGTCATCTTTCCGCTTTTAAGCTTCCCTCTTATGAAAAGGCAGATCTTTCTGCTCTACCCTGACCAGGGAAATTATAAACTTATCTCAGACGAAACCGAGCCTCTTTCCTATATGTGGGTTGCCTTTCACGGCAGACAGGCTGCCTCATTACTGGAACATACAAGTTTCTCACCGCAGGAACCTGTCTGCAGCCTGCATGTTCCGTTAGACCGCATGGAACACATTTTCTCTGAGCTTCTTAAAATAGATGGGGAATCCTTACCTGAAGAGATCCGAAAGACAGGTTATCTCTACCGTCTCCTGTCCTTTCTCACTGCGTCTCACCATGTTTCTCAGCCGAAAGGAAACTCTCATGCTTACCCTTCGAAAACGTATGCCATCTATGCAAGAGAATATATGAAAAACAATTATGCCCATACAAGCATTACTGACATCTCCAGTTACATTGGAATTGACCGTTCTTATCTGCACCATGTTTTTAAAGAGAACTTTCACGTTTCCCCGCAGGAATATCTGATTTCCTGCCGTCTGAAAGCAGCCGAATCTCTTTTGAAAGAAACCAGTCTTTCCATCCAGCAGGTAGCACATGATGTCGGATATGACGATTCTCTTCAATTCTCCAAGATATTTAAGAAATACTATGGTTACAGTCCAAAGCATTACCGTAATACAATACTTAAGAATGGGAGCGGGCAATAGATGGAAAAAACAACTTCTTATTTTAACTATGCAGGTCTTCTGGAGTTCATGTACCTCAAGCATGACAATACGGATCTCTGCCTTTCGCACTGCGGTATGCAGCAATGTACGCCAAGACATAGTTATGGCCACATTGCCAGACCGGAATATCATCTTCATTTCATCCTGGACGGACAGGGACATTATGAAATTAACGGAAAGAGTTATTCTTTAAAACGAGGCCAGATTTTCGTAGTTCCTCCCGGCGTCTCTTCCTACTTTTATCAGGCAGACCAGGAAAAACCATGGTATTATGCCTGGATTGCGTTCAATGGCACCCGGGCAGAATATCTGATGTCCCAGGCTGGATTTGACCAGAACCACGTAGTGCGAAGCGCCAACATCCCTCCTGAAGAGTTTACCGAACTCATCTATGAGATGTTAAGAGTCAGTCAGCTGACTGTCGCAAATGAACTGGACCGGGCAGGATATCTCTATCTGATCATGTCACTCCTGATCGAATCTAACAAAACAGAAACACTGACAGATAAACACAGTTATTCTGTAGAAACATACATTAAGCATGCACTCCAATACATCCAGTTTAACTATAACCGCAATATTAATGTGCAGGACATCGTCAGTTATGTAGGCATTAACCGCTCATATTTTACGCACATATTTACACAGAAAATGAACATACCGCCAAAAGAATATCTTCAGCAGTTCCGTATTAAGAAAGCAAAGACTCTTCTTTTGGAAACAGCTGCCCCTATTGCGGAAATAGCGTTACAAGTCGGTTATAAAGATCCTTTTATATTTTCGAAAAACTTTAAAAAGCTGGAAGGGATAAGCCCCAGAGAATACCGGGATCAGTCTGCCGGAAAGCCTGTATAATTTTACAGCTTTCCGCCCGATGTTGCAATTCCTTCAATAAACTGTCTCTGGAAAAACAAATATAGTACAATCATAGGAACACATGCTATGACAGACGCCGCCATGAGTTCTGGATAATTCGATGAGAATTGTCCCTGCAATTTTGCCAGCGCTGACGCCAGAGGCATTGTGTTTTCATTTGTATTTGCAATTAAAGGCCATAACAGTTCTTTATACCCGAACAATGCCGTAAATATAGCCAGAGCAACCATGGAAGATTTCGTAAGGGGTGCCATTACATGCAGAAATGTCTGTCCGATATTGCACCCGTCTAGTCTTGCCGCTTCTTCTAAATCTTTCGGAAGTCCCATAAATGCCTGGCGCATCAGAAATGTTCCAAATGCCGTGACAAGTCCCGGAAATATCAGTGAAAAGATTGTATTCAGCATATTCACTTTGCTAAGCATAAGGTATTGAGGGATAATAAAAATCTGTGCAGGTACCATCATCTGAAACAATACCAGACTGAAGCACAGATCACGCCCCTTAAACTTCAGCCTCCCAAAAGCATACCCAGCCATACACGCCGTCACTACCGCACACACAATTCTGCCCGCAATCATTAACAGCGTATTAGCATACAGCTTCAGGAAATTCATCTTCTCAGATACATTGATAAATGCATCCAGTTTCCATTGTTTTGGAAAGATAATAAATGGATTCATCTGAGTTGCCTCTGTGGTTGTCTTGAATGCCGTCAGTATCATCCACGCGAACGGAACCAGCATACAGACCGCCCCGATAATTAAAACCACGTATTTGATAACCTTTAAAACTTTTTCAGATCTTTTCATGTTCTCATCTTTCCCTTCTAATCATTATAGTGAACCCACTTCTTTTGCCCAATCATCTGGAATACTGTAATGATCATAATCATACACAGGAGCAATACTACAATCGATGCCCCATACCCTTTATTGTTCTCGACAAATGCATACCGGTAGAATAAAAATACAAGGGACTGTGTCTTAGGCAGTGCGGGATTCTGTGTTCCGATAATCATAAAGATAGAATCAAATACCTGAAAAGCCGCGATCACCCTGGTAATGACTACAAAGAATGTGGTGGGCGATATGAGAGGTACTGTAATACTTAAAAACTGTCTGACCTCACTCGCACCATCAATCTGCGCTGCCTCATAGTAATCCCTCGGAATCTCCTGAAGCCCTGCAAGGAACAATACGAGATTGTAACCGATGACTGACCATATTCCTACAACTGCTACCGAGATGATTGCTATTTTCGGATCAGAAACCCAGTTTACCGATGGAAGTCCCATGAAATTCAATACATGGTTAATCAGACCAAACTTAGAATTGTACAGCCACTTCCACACCATTGCAACTGCTGCAGGCGCTGCCACCATCGGAAGAAAATAAATTGCACGGAACGCAGATCTTCCTCTCATTTTATGATTCAAAAGTACCGCAAGTATCAATGCAATAATAATGGAAAACGGTACCTCAAGCACTGCGTATTTTATAGTGTTCCATACAGCCTGCCATATTTTGGGGTCTGAGACCAGCCTCTCATAATTCGCCAGTCCGATAAACTCATTTCCTCTTCCGAAAGCACCTGTTTTAAAGAAGCTTTGGTAAATAGTCTGAAAGATGGGAATGATATTGAGCAGGATCAGCCCAAGCATTGTCGGTAAAATGAACATCCAGCCCCACAGGAATTCCTGTCTTCCCCGTTTTGATTTCTTTTGACCTTTTTTAGATACCACCATTATAACGTCTCCTTTATTCAAGCACGCTCCGGCATGCTTGCCTGGCAGTGTAAAATGTTTCATGCTACACCATACCCATGCAATCTGCCGGAGGCTTTTTCTCTTTACTCTTCAGCTAATTTCTGGTTCATATCCTGAGCGATATCTTTGCAGACTTCTTCCATTGGTTTTGCTCCGTCCCAAGCGTCTACCATTTTTTCCAGTATCATCTGATACCATACCTGTGTATTTTTTGAATATGGGTACAATACTGCATTTTCACGCATATCCAGATATGGCTGCAGGTCGTATCCGTCCATTGATTTTACCCATGCATCTGAAGTTCCCTCATAAGCAGACATCGTAACTCCCAGCTCTGCCTGTTTTTCCTGCGCCTCTTTTGTACCAAGGTACTCGATCAGCTTCCATGCTTCTTCTGTATGTTCACCGCCAGCTGATGCAGACCATGCAAGTCCATTACACATTGATACTGCACCCTTTTCTCCTTTTGGCAGAGGGGCAATCGCAATATGTTCTTTCAGGTAATCATTCACACCAAGTTCAGATACCATCCATGACCCCTGGAATGTCATAGCTACAGTTCCTGCTTCCTGTAATGCCACTGTCTCATTGTCAGCCATAACCTGATATTCCGGCATGGATTTGTCATTGATAATATCTTCGATATATTTACATGCTTCCAGTGTCTTTGGATCATCAAATCCAGATTTTTTCTTATCATCACTGATTACATAGCCGCCATTCGCATAGATCGTTCCATACCATGATTCCTGATCACTTCCCGGCTTCATTGCGGTTCCATACTGGCTTCCGTCTTCTTTTGTCAGCTGTTTGGCAATGCTTCTGAAATCATCCCATGTCCAGTCTGCTGTCGGATATGGAATACCGGCTTCATCAAACATATCTTTGTTATACCAGACTGCTGCTGTATCCACATCTTTTGGGACTCCAATCTGTTTTCCATCCTCATTCTGGTACAGCTCTACAATATCCTGTTGGTATTTATCCAGATCAATCTTGTCACTTTTTTCAATCTTATCTGTAAGGTCTAACAAAACGTCATCATACTGAGCATATGTACCCACCTGCTGGGAATGCATCCAGAATACATCCGGCATATTCCCCCCGGTCGTTGCTGCTTCCAGCATTGTCCAGTAATCTTTCCATGGAGTAATCTGGATATCTGTCTTAATCCCTGTTTCCTCCGTAAAATCAGCCATAATCTGTTTTAAACCTGGCTCCTGGTTCTTGTCCCATATAGCCACTGTAAGGGTAGTATCAGAACTTTCCTTCTTCTCCTGATTACCAGATTCTGAGTCTTTTTTTCCCGATCCACATGCCGCCATTGATAATACCATTGCCGCCATAAGCACACTTGACATTACTTTTTTGAATTTCATAAAACAACCTCCTGAAATAATTTTGTTTATGAGCTCATACCTGAATAATTATTCTTTTCTTATATGCATAACCATATTATAGGAATACATGTCATTTTGTTAAATGGTATTATGTGCATGTGATTTGTCATTTTGTTGTTTTTCACTATTTTAAGACTATTTTTTGTAAATATTATATATTTCTATGCTAGTTATTTTGTGATATATATACTATATTTTTCATTTTTCCTAAACATAAAGACATATTTAAACCACATAATCACATATTCATCTGTTATTTTCATCAAAACATGGTATTATGTAGAACCAATTCATTAAAACAGGCCGGAAATCTGAATTTCCGGCCTGTCCTTTTTTTATTCACTTTGTTATCTAATCTAAACCACTAATTTCGTTTGCATTTCTCAACAAATGTCTGGAAAATCCTGCTCATTAAAGGATCTCCAAAACATGCCATCATTTCTGGATGCCACTGGATCCCTGCAATAAATGGTTCTCCAATCATTTCAATTCCTTCAATCACACCGTCTCTTGCCCATGCTGTCACAACAAACCCATCTGCCAGGTCCTTAATTGCCTGATGGTGATAACTGTTAACCATCAATTCACCGCCCACACATCTTCCGATAAAGCTGTCTTCGTCTGCCTTAATCACATGGGTAGGATGATTTCTCGGTGCCTCCTGCCAATGTTTATATACCCCTTTGTTTTGGGACGGAAGATCCTGATACAGTGTACCGCCAAATGCAATATTAATCAGCTGGTGTCCTTTGCATATTCCTAAAACAGGCTTTTTACTTTCATGGGCCTGGCGGACCATATGAATATAAAGCCTGTCAACGGATTCGTAACTTAACCCCTGCTCAGGAATCGGATCTTCCCCATACAAATTCGGAGCAATATCATGTCCTCCCGGAAGGAGAACACCATCTGCAAATTTGATCAGTTCGTAGCTGTCTTCCTCATTCATTACCGGTACAATTACCGGAATTCCTCCTGCTGCCTCTATGCAGTCGATATAATCCTGATTAACAAACGGACGGTACATTCCCGTAAATACATGGTCCTCTACAATCATTGTGCTGGCTGGCATAGCTATTACTGGTTTTCTCATCTTTTTCCTGCCTTCCCTCTTTGGTAATATTACTTCCTCCAATCACCAGACAGGGGCAGGATTTCCATCCTGCCCCTGTCTCTATCGCTGCAAACCCGGAATATCTTCCTAGTTTGTAATAGCTAATTCTGTTTCTTTATCGAATACGTGAATCTTCTCTGCATCAAATGCAAATCTCACTGTATCGCCTGTTCTTGCTGTTGTTCTTGGGTCAACTCTTGCTGTCATGCTTGCGCCTTCGTAATCGAAGTATAAGTTAACTTCTGCACCTAACATCTCGTATACACGAATCTGTGCTTCAATTACTGTGTTTGGTGAAGATTCGATAAACATCTGCTCATCATGTACATCTTCCGGACGGATTCCAAGTACAACTTTCTTTCCGTCATATCCGCCGTCTGCCAGTTTCTTAGCTTTTGCCGGAGGAAGTTCGATTGCTGTAGGACCTACATCAAGAACTACTTTTCCGCCTGCAACTTTACATGTTGCATCAACGAAGTTCATCTGTGGTGATCCGATAAATCCAGCAACGAATAAATTACATGGCTCATCATACAATTTTCTAGGTGAATCTACCTGCTGAACAATACCAGCATTCATAACTACGATTCTTGTACCAAGTGTCATAGCCTCTACCTGGTCATGTGTTACATAGATGATTGTACTTCCTAATCTCTGGTGAAGTTTAGAGATCTCAATACGCATCTGGCCTCTTAACTTGGCATCCAGGTTTGATAACGGCTCATCCATAAGGAATACCTTAGGATCACGGACAATTGCACGTCCCATAGCAACACGCTGTCTCTGTCCACCTGATAAAGCCTTTGGTTTACGGTCAAGCAGTGGCTCCAGATCAAGAATTTTAGCTGCTTCATGTACCATTTTATCAATCTCAGCTTTTGGTACTTTTCTTAATTTCAGACCAAATGCCATGTTATCATATACTGTCATATGAGGATACAGAGCGTAGTTCTGGAATACCATCGCGATATCTCTGTCTTTTGGTTCTACATCATTTACAACTCTGTCTCCGATTCTTAACTCTCCGGAAGAGATTTCTTCCAGACCGGCAACCATACGAAGTGTTGTAGATTTACCGCATCCTGATGGTCCTACGAAGATGATGAATTCTTTATCTTCGATTTCAAGATTGAAATCTTTAACTGCCTCAAATCCGTTTGGATATGTTTTATTAATGTGTTTAAGTGATAAACTTGCCATTTTAGATCGTTCCTCCTAAAAATTATTGTTTATAGTTCCGTTGTTTTGCTATCTAGGTTAGAGTATATATAAAAAAAGCTTTTGGGTCTATGACCGAGTTGAACAAATTTTTCGTGAATCTCTATACAAACTGCCTAAATAAATCTGGGAACTCTCTGTCCGGTAGATATACTGACGAAAATACGGCTCCTTCTTTCGTGCGGACTGCCCATTAGAGAAGAGCCTGATAAACATCGCGTTTACTGATCCCCCGGTCTTTCGCCACCTTTTTCATTGCCTCTTTTTTCTCTGTTCCCTGGCTCATATAGTAATCCATATGATCTTTGAGCGTCATTTTTTCCCACTCTGCCCGGCTTTCACTCTCGATCTGTGCTCTGCTCTTCCCCTCGATCACAAGAACACACTCACCTTTTGCAGCATTTGACTCATAATAACTGCAGGCCTTGGACAACGTTGTGAGAAACGCTGTCTCATGCTTTTTCGTAAGTTCCCGGCATACTGTGATGTTCCTGTCACCAAGTGCATTTAAAAGCTCATTTAACGTCTTTAACAGCCTGTGGGGCGCCTCATATACAACCAATGTCCTGGTCTCTTCTTTCATCTCCAAAAGAACCGCCTGGCGTTCCTTTTTGTCTGAAGGAAGAAATGCCTCAAAGGAAAATCTTCTCGTCGGCCTTCCGGAGATTGTAAGCGCTGTGATACAGGCACATGCCCCCGGAAGAGCAGTCACTGCAATTCCTGCCTCGTGGCACATACTTACCAGTTCCTCCCCCGGATCAGAGATCCCCGGAGTCCCGGCATCTGTAATCAGCGCCACCGTCATTCCGTCCAGCATTTTTTCTACAAGTTTCTGACCTTTTTCAATCTTATTATACTCATGATAACTGGTCATCGGAGTTTTAATCTCAAAATGATTTAAAAGTTTTATACTGTTTCTTGTATCTTCAGCCGCAATCAGGTCAGCTTCTTTTAAAATGCGCAGTGCACGCAAGGTAATGTCTTCCAGGTTACCTATTGGGGTTGCACACAGATATAACATTCCTTTCATGACTGTCCCCTTTCTTTCATCAGACCATACATCTTCAATAATTCTTCCGTATAAGATCCATCCTTCTCATATACAATCAGCGGCGGCTCTACCGTCATCCGCGGCTTCGCCCCTTTCATTCCCTCTACAAGAACCATATTAGGCTCTTTATCAGCAAATGGGTAAACCAGTCTCATCCGTTTGGGTTCCAGTCCATATTTCTGCATTTCTGACAGGATTTCAGCCAGTCTGAACGGACGGTGGACCATATAAAATCTGCCTTTTGGTTTCAGAATCTTTGCACTTTCTCTCAGAACATCTGACAGACTGCACAGTACCTCATGTCTGGCAATTGCCTTTGCATTTTCCGGATTTGTAAGCCCATGCTGGCTGACCATATAAGGCGGATTCGTTGTTATGACGTCAAAAGAGACAGTACCAAATATAGTGGCTGCCTCTTTGATATCTCCTGTTACAATCTCAACCTTATTTTCCAGATGATTCAGTGCCGCACTCCTTCTGGCCATGTCGGCACTTTCTTCCTGAATTTCAAGACCTTTAAAATATGTTCCCTCTGTTTTTGCTTCCAGAAGAATCGGCAGAATTCCCGTTCCGGTTCCAAGATCAAGCACGGTCTCTCCCTTTTTTACCTTCGCAAATGAGGATAAAAGTACTGCGTCAATTCCAAAACAGAACTTTCCAGGATTTTGTATGATCTGATAACCTTTGATTTGTAAATCATCCAGCCTCTCTTCAGACTTAAGATTATGCGTCATCTAATTTTGATTTCCCTTCTCCTTTTTCCAGATCCTTCAGCTGCTTCAGCTCTTCTTTTGAAAGCTTTACATCATTTTTGCGGCGTTTCGGTCTGAAACTTAACTCGTCTACTTTATATTCACGGATTTCTTTTTCATCATTATCCAGTGTCACAATCGCTTTCACGGTCTGCCTTAAGACACTTACACTTGTCACCTCACCCTGAAGCCCTTCCGGCGTCTTCACCCGGTCTCCAAGGGCAGGAAGACGGCTGTTCAGTTCCTCATATGTCTCCTGTTCATTGGTCAGGCAGCACATCAGCCTTCCACACACACCTGATATCTTTGTAGGATTCAGTGAAAGATTCTGTTCTTTTGCCATCTTGATCGACACCGGCGCAAATTCCGGCAGATAACTGTTACAGCATAATTCTCTTCCGCAAATTCCGATTCCGCCTCTGATTTTCGTCTCGTCTCTTACTCCAATCTGTCGAAGCTCAATCCTTGTACGGAACACAGATGCCAGATCCTTCACCAGTTCACGGAAATCAATTCTTCCATCAGCCGTAAAATAAAATAATACTTTATTATTATCAAATGTATATTCCGCATCGATCAGCTTCATCTCAAGTCCATGTTTTCTGATCTTCTGAAGGCAGATTTCAAATGCTTCTTTTTCTTTTTCCCTGTTTTTTTCTTCCGTTCTCTTATCTTCTTCTGTTGCAATACGTATGACTGACTTCAGAGGCTGTGTTACTTCCTCATCCTCAATCTCTTTCAGTCCCATCACAACCCTTCCGTATTCCACTCCTCTGGCTGTCTCTACAATAACGTCTTCACCTTTATTGATATGGTATTTGCCCGGAGCGAAATAATAGATTTTTCCCGCTTTCCGGAATCTTACACCAATTACTTTCGTCATAATTTAATTCTCCTTTATCGTAAGGAATAATAATTCCATTACCAATTCAAAATTCACATTCGCTTTCAGACGTGCTTTCGCCTTCTCAAGGCTGTCAAGAATCAGTTCAATTCCTTCATAAGAACTTTTCCTTGCACGTTCCTCAATATAATTCATCTGATCGCCAAATACGACCCTGTCAATGTTCCTTGTTGCTTTATAAATCAGAACATCACGGAACCATACCATAATAATATCCAGATAATCAGTAATCTCGATTTTATAAGCAGTCACTCTTTTTACAGCCGAGATAATTTCACTGATTTCCATCTCATCAATATATTTCAGAAGCTGAATTGCATCTTCCTTGATTTCATTAAAATGTTCAGATGTAGCAAGCATGATTGCCTTGCCCATATTCCCCTGGGCAAACGCAGCGCAGAGATCCGCCTTATAATCCGGAATCTCCATCTGCTCCATCAGATATTTTTTCACAAGAGTATCCTTGATATTGCGCAGTTTTAATATAACACACCTGGATGTGATTGTCTGAAGCAGGCTTTCCGCATTCTCAGTCAGCAGCATGATGACTGCATATTCCGGCGGCTCTTCAATGGTTTTTAAAATTGCATTCTGAGCCTGTACTGTCATAAGGTCGGCCTCGGGGACAATGTAAATTTTATATTTTCCATTGTATGGTTTGATCATGATATCATCGTTGATCTGCCTTCGAACATCGTCTACGCTGATGCTGTTTGGCTTCTCATGAGTCACTCTGATGACATCCGGATGATTGCCGCTGTCTACCTGTCTGCAGTCACGGCATTTTCCGCATGGATCCTGTCCATGATGTTCGCACTGCAGTGTCATCGCAAATAAATTCGCAAGCATTTTCTTGCCTGAACCTCTTTCCCCGTTCAGGATATATGCATGAGACACCTTATCCTGTTCTACTGCGGTCTGTATATAATTAATTAAATCTTTATGTCCTACAACATCTTTAAAGCTATTCATAGTCATACCATCCTGTTTTTACTTTTGAATTTACTGGCTCTCCGGGACGGTTATCGGCGCGAGGCGGGATAACCTGGGGACTCTCGCCGGGAGTGAAGGGAGGAGGGATTCAAGGCGTCCGCTCCGAACGTACACTTCAGGAACAAAGTTCCTTCAGTGTTCGTTGCACTCACATAGGTTTATAGAGAAAGCTTTTTGTCTGCAGGCAGCCAACAGCTTTTTCTATAAACCTGCGTTCGTCGCTATGCGTTCATTATATCACAGTCTTTTTGTAATATATAGTGTAATTTCTTGAATGCAGCGGGGGAGGTCGCTGTTTGAGAAGCGTTGATTGATGCCAAGTCTGGTAAGATTTTCTTCTTTGAAGTCTTCGGTGTCAGCGAGAAATCTTCTGCATAGTTCGGCGTATTTGGGTTGTTTTTGTTCTTTTTCTCTTGTCAAGGCTCTCTGGAGGCGTTCTCCGTCTTCCACTTCTATATATATAGGAATCACTTTTTCTTCTGTAAAATATGTCCTCATCTTTTCATAGGATTCTAGTGTTCCTATGACAAGATAATTTTCTTTCTCAAGATCAATCTGTCCGTCGTCTACTGTGAAGTAACTCCAGGGGCCATGTATTGTCTCATATGTTCTGCATTCTATTACTTTTCCCTGCTCTTTTAACTGGTGTAATTGTTTTTCATCTGTAAAATAATACTCTCTTCCATTTTCCTCGCCTTCCCTTACGGGGCGGGTTGTGTAGAGTACAATCATTTTGAGGGAAGGGAAGAGCTTTTTAATTTCTTTAAATACTGTATCTTTTCCAGATGAACTTTTCCCCATGATGTAAAATATTTTACCCATTTATCCACACTCCTATTTCTTTTTCCACACTTAACCCTTCGATCTGAAATCCAAGGTTCTCATACCATAAGAGACACTTTATTATTTCTTCGGTAACTCTTTCCCCCGGCACAATCAAAGGACATCCAGGGGGATACAGATAAGCGTATTCTGCAGAGATTTTTCCGATTGCCGCATCCCATGGAATCCCCTGTTTCTGCGCCGGGTATTTTCTGAGGATACTGTCAACCTGGGTACTGGTATATGCCATTTCTGCTTTTGGCAGTTCTCCATGATACATACGATCATTTATTTCCGTAAGTTCCTCATCAATATTATACAACGCCTCGCAGAACCGTGCCATACCTTCCTTTGTATCTGCAGGCGAAGTCATACCCAGAGCATAAGTACCGGCGGCCATTTCCAACTGGATATGATAGTTCTCTCTCAGGATATCATAAAGCTGCCTTCCGGTAAGATGTGTATTTTGTGTCGATATCACCAGTTTCGACCGGTCAAAATGTTTCGTCTCCAACAGTTCCAAATGCTTTAATCTTTTCAGTTTCTGCCTCATTTCCTCAAGCATTTCAACATAATTTTGAAATACGCCTTCTCTCCCCTGATCAAGCAGCTCCATACATTCATCAATACTTGACATCAAAATATAAGATGGACTGCTTGACTGTACCATCTGAAGATAGTTTTTAATTCGCTCCCGGTCTGCGATATTGCCGTTCATATGAATCAGCGCCGTCTGTGTGAGCGCCGGAAGTGTTTTGTGTGTACTGTGAATTACTACATCTGCTCCTCTCTGGTTAGAATTCGCCGGAAAATATGGATGCATACCAAAATGTGCCCCATGTGCCTCATCTACAATTAGAGGAATTCCTTTTTCGTGGACTGTTTCTGCAATTTTTGATACATCAGATACGACTCCGTCATAACTTGGAGACACAATCATAACAGCCTCTATTTCCGGATCTCTTTCGAGTATTTGTTTTATATCTTCTGCCTTAATTTCACCATTGAGCTGCAGTTCATCAGAAAATTCCGGATAAACATACACCGGAGTCAGTCCATTCAAAAATACGGCATGATACACAGATTTGTGGCAGTTTCTTGACATCAGTAT
This sequence comes from uncultured Lachnospiraceae bacterium, assembly GCA_900549995.1. Taxonomy (GTDB): domain Bacteria; phylum Bacillota; class Clostridia; order Lachnospirales; family Lachnospiraceae; genus UMGS1251. The sequence continues at coordinate 62,508 of URQQ01000019.1, forward strand.
TTTCCCCTGACGGCTGGTGCATCCAAGGACAGCACTTAAAATTCCCGAGGTACTGCCATTGACAAGAAAATGTGTCTCCTCCGCGTGATATAATCCCGCCGCACGTTCTTCCGCCTTCTGAATTATCCCATCTGCATGATGCAGATCATCAAATCCATCAATTTCCGTAATATCAATCCCATAAGGAAGGCCGGCATTGATTATATGAGTGTTCCTCTTATGCCCGGGCATATGAAATCCATAGTAATCCGAACATTCATATTCTTTGAGTCTTTGATATATTGTTTTCATCTTAAAGCTGCTCCCATATTTATTTTTAGACACATACTTTCTATTGCCAACTGTTCTTTTATCTTCTCTAAAAACTACAGCGAAATGCCGGCAAAGTCAAGTAATTTCCGATTCTTTTATCTATAATACTGTTGCAATGCATACTTTTTCCAGAAGATGACATACTATCTGCAAAAACAAAGGAGCCATAAAATGAACCCAAATGCAGAATTACTTAATTTTATCTACCAGAACTCAGAAATGGGGGTTGAGACACTGAACCAGATGATCGAGCTCGTTGCAAATCCATCGCTTGCCAAACAGCTTGAAATGCAACGCAAAACGTATCAGGACATTCACATAAAATCAAGAGAAATGCTGAATGAAAATGGTTATGATGAGAAGGCAATCAGTTCTTTCGAGAGAATTTCCGCCTATATCATGATCAACCTGAAGACACTGGCTGACAAATCAGATTCCCATATTGCAGAAATGCTGATCCAGGGCAGTAACATGGGAATTATCGATGCCACAAAAAAAATAAATGAATATGAAGGCAGTGCAGAAAAAGACATTCTTTCGCTCATGAAAAAACTGAAAAAATCTGAGGAGGAGAATGCAGAAAAACTAAAGGCATATCTCTGATATAGTGATTTTTTCTTCCACAAATCCATTTTATAATTAAAAAGTTATCCACACGAACGTCAGCTTATGCACCCATTTTGTGCAGAACTGACGTTATTGGATTTCATAAGTATATGTGCTATAATGGTCGCATAGTGAAAACGCCAGATAATTCCAATAATCAATGAATCAGTATACAGCGTTTAAATTACATAAAAGAGGAGTATTGTTATGAAATTAAATCAATTAAATCTCGTATATTTCAGTCCTACAGGAACAACCCGCAAAGTAATCATGGCCGTTTCCCAGAAAATTGATCTGAAATCTGTTTCCTATGACCTTACCGTACATAAAGAAAAGGACCCGGTACTAAGTTTCAAATCCGATGATTTCGTCATCTTCGGAATTCCAGTCTATAGCGGACGTGTTCCAAAAACATATCTTGAATATTTTAAAACTTTAAAAGGATGCAATACACCCGCAGCGCTGGTTGCCACCTACGGATGCCGTGCCTATGAAGATGCTCTGATTGAGCTGAAAACAGTCGTAGAAGAGAAGGGATTCAAAGTGATCGGCGCCGGTGCATTCCCGGTAGAACATTCGATCGTAAGAAGCGTTGGAAGAGGACGCCCGGATAAGGATGACCTGCGGACCATTGGTGAATACGGAATTGGGCTGAACCGCAAAATCAAAAATCTTGATACAACCGAACATGTAAGTCTTACGGTCAGCGGTAACAGCGAATACCGAAAATACAGCACCATTCCTCTTGTACCGCACGTGGCGCCTGATTACTGCAATGAATGTAAAACTTGTGCGAAGGGATGTCCATCTGGTGCAATTTCTTTGGAAAATCCGAAAAAAACGGATAAGGATAAATGTATCTCCTGTATGCGGTGTATGCGTATCTGCCCAAAACACGCCAGATATGTAAGTAAGTTAAAAATGAATTTTGCTGAAAAGAAGATCAAAAAAGCCTGTCAGGGTGACCGGAAAGAAGCGGAAATATTTTTATAAAAACATACCGGTAATTCATGATTCTCATATAGCGGTCCCAATGCATCGTCTATGGGCTTATAAAAACGGCAGTACTTCCGATGAATCCTTCGAAGTACTGCCGTTCAATATTTCTGATAAAGTTCATGGACATGCATCAACGGCCGGCAATGTGTTACCACAAATTAACACGTCTCTATAACGGCCTTTACGGTCTGCCCTGTCAACAGACAGAGAAAGACAATCTGAACAATTCCATAAACTGCTATACATGATATAAGTATCATCGCTGCATATACTTTAGCAGTTCCTTCTGCATTTTGCACAGCTTGGACAAAAGCCGTACTGTTAAATATAATTCCGCTTATCACTGATAAGATCACTGCCGGTACCATAAAGTTTCTGATCTCTGACTTCAGCAGGCCTTTCCGTTCTCTCCTGTGCATTCCGGCTACTCTCAGATAATCGTATTTTTCACACAGATATTCCCGTTCAGAATAAAGTTTCAAATACAAAACAAAATAACTATATGCCAGCATCATAACTATAATAAATCCTATGACAGTCAGATTCAAAAGCCGCTGGGACTCTTCCTGGGCAACCGCCGTTTTTCTGTCAAAAATCTGAAACTGTTTCTCTGTCTTGCTATACGCTTCCAGATCCGCCAGCGCTTTATCATAATCTTCTTCACTTACATTCTTCAATTCCATAAAGCCATGAAAGTCATCATTTTCCCTTGCTGTCTGGAATACATGATCTGAAAATACAACAACCCCCGCCACATCAAATCCAAATACAGGCTGCACAATCTCTTCTTTCACTGTGTATTTCTTGTCTCTCTCCGGATCCATCCCATCCAGTTTCATAGCACCAAGAATTAGTTCACTGGTCTTCCCATCTTTTCCTTTCATCGATGGAAATTCCTCGCTGTCCAATATGGAAATTACTTCATTATCTTCAAGTACCGCAGTCTTTCCCCAGATTCTGTTATAGTCAGAGAGACTGATTCCAAAACAGTCACTTCCTTCACCTGTCGTCAGGCTCCAGATATAAGGGAATCCTCCGTCTGCTGACAAGGAAACAAGTTCATTCTTTACTACATCATTGTACTCTTTCAATGGAATAAACATCTCATATTTCGCATCCCATTCTTTTAAAAATTCCTGATCTTCTTCCTCTGCCATAACCATAAAATCTACCGGATGAACACCTGGCTGATGAATCGGAAGACTCCCCGATACAACCGTATAGCCAAGAAAGAGTACACTGACACCAATCATAATCTGCATAAAAATCATGTTTCTATTATTTGAAAACCGATAATACAGAGTATTACGTCCAATCAATTTCTGGTAATACTTCCTCCCTTTTTTCAGCTTCTGCAGAAAAAGTCCCATCCCAAATGAGAGTATCAAAAATATTCCTGAAAGAAACAAAATGATCAAAAGGCCAATCGGAAACAATCCCTTCGCTGTATAGTTAAGGACTACTGAGACTGCACTGAGAAACAGCCCTAAAAAGACCATATAAGGCCACCAGGACGCGGGCTTTTTGTTCTGGCTGACCCGCTCTGCTTTCATCAGCGCAGAAAGATCTTTCTCAGATACCATCACTAACAAAATAATTAATATACATGCCAAGAGCGCAAAAGAACCACCTAACGTAACCTTATATATTTTTCCTACAGAGATATCTGCTACAGCAGCAACTGCCTGAAATCTCATCAGGACTCTCTTCACAAACAAAACAATTACATTTCCAAATAACAATCCCACTGCAGTTGAAATGATCCAGCCGCATATATATTCCGCCACCAATACTTTGATAAACTGCTTTTTTCTTATTCCCAGAATCAGATACAGGCTGTAATCTTTTGCACGGGTCTGTATATAAAATCTCAGCGCATAAATAATTACAGCGGCAGACAAAACAACTACCACCGGTATCAGCTTTTCAAGAAACACCCCTATGCTGCTGACTCTTGTATGTATGAATATTTTATAAAATGAAATATTAGAGACTATCATGCTGATATAAATGCAGGAAAAAAGCATTGCAATAGAAAAAGCAATACTCGCAAAACATACAATATACTCCCTGAAACAATGCCGGAAACTCTTAAATGCCACTTTAAACATAACAATCCCCCTCCTGTACCACGTACATACATCTTTGTATTTTTCTTTATAAGACAAGTCTATCATAAGGGGATTTTTCTGGCAATCTAAACTGGTAATACTCTTTTTTTACACAAAAAAAGCTACCGATACTCCTCGCAGAATACCAATAGCCTTTTTCCTTCATGAGACATCGGGGATTCGAACCCCGGACAACTTGATTAAAAGTCAAGTGCTCTACCAACT
>URQQ01000020.1 GCA_900549995.1 uncultured Lachnospiraceae bacterium
TAAACGAATGAAGGGCAGCCTGAAATTTGCACTGAAGGTATCCCTTGGATTTATTACGACAGCGGCAGTCCTTTATTTTGTTGGAGCCGGAACCATTACCCGTATGTTTATGGACAATGAAGCCATTGTGGCATACGGTACCAGATTCCTTCGGGGATTCTGTCTGGGCCTTCCGTTTTTGTGCATGGATTTTATGTCCGTCGGGGTGTTCCAGGCAACTGGAATGGGAAAAGAAGCTTTGATTTTTGCAATTATGCGGAAGATTTTATTGGAAATTCCGGCGCTGTATCTGTTAAACTATTTATTCCCGCTGTATGGTCTGGCTTACGCTCAGTTTGCAGCAGAGGCAGTTTTAGCCGCAGCCGCAGTCGTGGTGCTGGCGAAACTGTTCAGACGGCTGGATCATCCGGAGACAAAGGAGAGAGAAGAAGCGTGCAGGGATTAGAGGATCCAGGACCTGCTGCCGCCCTGTTCCGGAAATACAGGGATACCATGGTAAAGTCCTGTCTGGAAACAACGATGGGGAAAGTGTTTGCAGACGACCCCAGTTTTCCGCAGACCGCAGCGGCGTGTCTGGGAGAATTTTGTTTTCTGGCAGGAAAGGCAGACAGGAAATTTATAGAAGAACTCAGGGACAAGCATCCCCAGGCAGGGATTCTGGTTCCCAATGGAGAAGGCTGGTCTGAGGTAATTGAACAGACTTACGGCAGCCAGGCGGAGCGGATTATCCGATATGCCTTTTTGAAAGAAGAGCACGTCTGGGATCTGGATTATCTGGAAAATCTGGCTCAAAGCCTGCCAAAAGGATGTTATCTGAAGCAGATGGATGAAGCGATTTACCAGTACGCAGAAAGCCACGAGTGGGCCAGAGACTGGGTATCCCAGTTTCCGTCTTATGAAGAATTTGCGGAAAAAAGCCTGGGCATAGCGGTAATAAAAGATGGAACCCCAGTGTCGGGAGCTGCCGCTTACTGCGCCAGCCGGAAGGAAATTGAAATCCAGATTGACACGCTTCCGGAATTTCAGAGAAAAGGGCTGGCGCTGGCCTGCGGGGCAAAGCTGATTCTGGAATGTGAAAAAAGGGGGCTGTATCCCAGCTGGGACGCCCACAATCCGGCTTCCGCAGCACTGGCCCAAAAGCTGGGATACCACATGGAAAAGGAATATCCGGCTTATGTGGTTTCAGGGAGTTGTGAAAAGAATAATGGAGGATGAAAGATGCGTATTTTGCATACAGCAGACTGGCATCTGGGAAAATCACTGGAAGGGAGAAGCCGGCTGGAGGAACAAAGCCGGTTTCTTTCTGATTTTACGCAGATTGCAAAAGAAGAACAGGCGGATCTGGTAATCGTTGCCGGAGATGTATACGACAGTTACAACCCGCCTGCAGAAGCAGAAAAATTATTTTACCGGACCTTAAAGGAGATAACGGAAGGGGGAAAAAGACTGGTGCTGGTCATTGCAGGCAACCATGACAGTCCGGATCGTCTGTCTGCAGCCGGACCCTTAGCCATGGAACACGGCATTCTGATGGCGGGTCTGCCTGGAAGCGTGATTCCGGCGGGGACGTATGGCTGTCATCAGGTCATAGATTCCGGAGAGGGCTATGTGGAAATAGAAATAAACGGAGAACGGGCAGTGATTCTGCTGCTTCCCTATCCCAGCGAAAAACGGCTGAACGACGTGATTTATCAGGAAATGGACGAAGAAGAGAAACGGGCGTCTTCCTATGGAGAGAGAATTGGACGATTTTTTTCTGCTCTTGAAGGAATATACAGGGAGGATACGATTAATTTGGCTGTCGCCCATTTATTTGCCATGGACGCGTCTGCAGGCGGATCGGAACGGGGAATCAGCCTGGGCGGATCCTATGTGGTAGATGGAAGCTGTCTGCCCCAGAAAGCCCAGTATATTGCATTAGGCCATATCCATAAACCTCAGCAGGTTCCCCATACAGATGGAAGGGCATTTTACAGCGGGGCGCCGATGGCCTATCACCGGAACGAGGCAGGCGCCAGGCGGCAGTGTATTCTGATAGAGGTTCATGCGGGAATGCCGTTTGTAAAAAAGGAAATTCCCCTTCCGGTATATAAACCGGTCCAGATCTGGCGTGCAGAAAGCGTGGAACAGGCCGTTGGAATGTGTACGGATCATAGCGCGGAAGACTCCTGGGTGTATCTGGAAATTGAAACAGAACGGGGGTATATCCGGCAGGATGAAATCCGGATGATGAAGTCTTTAAAAGAAGATTTGCTGGAAATACGCCCTATTCCAGTGGGAAAAGCAGGAGAAAAACAGCCTGCAGACGCAAGGAAAGAGAAAGATTTAAAAGAACTTTTTACAGAATATTACCGTGGGAAAAACGGCGGGGCAGAGCCGGATGAAGAACTGATAGAGCTGCTTTTAGAACTGAGCCAGAAGAAGGAAGGAGGGAAAACGTGAAGCCGTTAAAACTGACAATCAAAGGATTAAACAGTTTTGCAGAAGCCCAGACCATCGACTTTGAAGAACTGTCTTCCAAAGGAATTTTTGGGATTTTCGGCCCGACAGGAAGCGGGAAATCCACGATTTTAGACGGAATTACCCTGGCGCTGTACGGAGACCTGGCACGCAAAAGCAACGGATTTGTAAACTCCAAAGAAGAAGTCCGTCAGGCAAACATTTCGCTGGTCTTTCAGATTTCCGGCCCAAATCCCAGGATCTTCCAGGTGGATCGCACGTTTGTAAAAAATAAAGACGCGTCCAGGAAACCCGTTTCCAAAAGCGTGTTAAAGGAGATTCAAAACGGTCGGATAGAGATTTTAGAAGAAGGAACGTCAGCCGTAAACGAAGCCTGCGAAAGGCTGATAGGATTAAAAAAAGAGGATTTCCTGCGAACGGTCGTACTTCCGCAAGGAAAATTTTCTGAGTTTTTAATGCTTGCTGGAAAAGAGCGGAACGAGATGCTGGAACGTTTGTTTCATCTGGAAGAATACGGAGAACAGCTGTCAGAACGAATTGGGGAAGAAAAAAAGGTTCTCAGCCATGAAATGGAGAATTTACGGGGGCGTCTGTCTGGATATGAAGAGATTTCCAGAGAAATTCTGGAGGAGAGAAGGAACAACAGGACAAAGTGGGAGCAGGAATACCAGGCGTTATCAGAAAACGCAGAACAGCTGAAACAGGCGCTGGAAGAAAAGCAGGCGCTTAGGAAGCTTTTAGAAGAACAGTCCCTTTACGAACGCCGGCTCAGCAAACTTCTGGCAGGAGAAAGCCAGGTTTCGGACTGGGAAAACAAACTGGCGCTGTCAGAAGAAATACAATCCGTAAAACCGGCAAAAGAGCTTTGCAGGCAGAAAGAACAGGAACTTGGGAGAGCCCTTTCTGCCCTTGCATCCAGAAAGAAGGAAGTCAGCCTGGCGGCAGCAAAGAAAGAATCGGCTGAAAACAGTTTAAAGAACGCAAAACAGGAGGAAGCCAGAATACCGGAACTTCTGGACAGAAAGCAGAAAGCAGAACTGGCGCTTCCAAAGAATCTGGAACTGGATCGGCTCTGGCAGGAACAAAATCAGCGAAACGGACAGATCCAGGAGCTGGCTCAGGAACTGTCAGAGATCAGGCAGAGGGAAGTTTTCTGTCTGGAGCAGAAAAACAGAGCGGCTAAAAGACAGAACGATCTTCAGAACAGACTGGAAGAAAATCGGGTGTCTGCCAGTCTGCGAAAGAACGTCCAGGAGGGAGCGCTGGCAGAGCGGGAACTTAAGAAAAATGACCAGGAGCAAAAAAAGACAGAGGATTTGCGGGCGGCCCTGCTTGAACAAACAGAGGGACTGGAACAGGAATGGAACCGGAAGAAAAAGCAGGAGGAACGTCTGACAGAAGCAATTGCCCAATGCCGGAAAGATGAGCAGGAACGGATCATAAAGGCGTTCCAAAGCGCGCTGAAAGAAGGCGAGCCATGTCCGGTCTGCGGATCCATCTGCAAAGATTTGTCCGGTATGTTCCAGGAAGGCGAAAACACGGATGCCAAAGCGAAAGATTCCTCCCGTCGGATAGAACAGTTTGAACAGGAAAAAGAACGATTACAGAAGGAAGTTTCCCAGATTCAGCTGAAATGGTCGGCGGGAAAGGCAAAGCTGGAGACAGAGGAAGACCGTCAAAGAGAACTTTCCCATAAGAGAAGAGAGTGGATCCTCCGGCTGAAGCAGCTGTCAGAAGAAACTAAAGGGGAACCAAGATTTTCCGGCCTGACGTTTGAAACCATGCAGAAACAGGCAGAAGATATGGATCAGCAGTCGGAAAGCCTTCGCACAGAACTGGAATATGCAGAAAGGGAAATGAGAAGCGTACAGGAAGAACTGGAAGCAATCAGCCGCAAAACAATGGAGCTAGAACTTTCTAAAGCCAGATTTGAGACCAGACAGGCAGAGACAGAAGCGGCTATGCTCCGGCTTCAGGCAGAGATTGTGCAGCTGATTGGGCAGGAGAAAGGAAGTCAGAAAGAACTGGATAAAATTTCAGAAGAAATTGAAACCATCCAGAAAGCCGGACAACAGGCAGAGGCAGAGTTTGAAAGCAGAAGGCAGGCGGAAGCAAACGCAAAAGAAGCCGTAAAAGTGGCAGAAGCAGGGGCCGCTTATGCAAAAACGGCTTGGGAAGAGGCAGAAAGCCGGCTTCAAGGAATTTCCAATTGTCCCAGATTGAAAAAACAACTTGCAGGAACAGACCATTACATGGAAGCGGTTTTGGAAAATTGGGAACTGGAACCAGACAAGGCAGAACAGCTGCAAGAGAAAATCCGCAGATACAGAGAGGAAATGGCAGCCCTTTCCGGCCAGATTGAAGAAAAAAAGAAGCAGATACAGGGCCAGACTTTGGACGAGACAGAGTGGCAGACCTTAACCGCGGCAGTTCAGCAAATGGAACGGGATTTGGAAGAAAAGCGGACGGAAGGGATACGGCTTTTGGACAGCGTGGCCCAGGGTCAGATCCGATTAAAAGAAAAAGAAAACCTGCTTCGGGAATATGAGAAAAAAGAGCACCGCCAGGCGCTGGTTTCACAGCTGGAAGGCCTGATAAAAGGAAAGCGGTTTGTGGAATATGCGGCAAAGGAAAAACTCCAGTACGTTTCCAGGGAGGCGTCGGAACTCCTTTATCAGCTTTCCTGCGGAACCTATGAACTAGAGTGCGGTGAGCAGGGATATTTCCAGATTGTGGACTTTAAAAACGGCGGGATCCGGAGGGCAGTCAATACGCTGTCCGGAGGAGAAGTGTTTCTGGCGTCCCTTTCCCTGGCCCTGGCTCTTTCCGCCCAGATCCAGTTAAGCAGCCATGCCTCCCTGGAACTGTTTTTCCTGGACGAGGGATTCGGCACCTTAGACGACAATTTACTGGACGTGGTAATGGAAGCCCTGGAGAATCTGCACAGCTTAAGCAGCAGAGCCATTGGCCTGATTACCCATGTAGAACGGATCCAGAACCAGATGCCGGTAAAACTTCTGGTAAAACCTGCGGAAAGCGGAGGAAAGGGAAGCAGGACAAAACTGGTGTATTCCTAGGGGCGGGCGGCGCTGTTTTTCTGCTGGACCTTTCGCCGGTATTCCCCAGGCGTCATATGGCAGCTTTTCCGGAAACTCTGGGAAAAATAGCTTTGGGAAGCAAAACCAGAAAGCTGTGCTACTTCGGCGATGCTGTGATCGGTGGTTTCCAGCAGTTCTTTGCTGACCTGGAGCCGCCGTTCGTTAAGGTAGCTGATGGGAGACAGGCCGTAAGCCTTGGTAAAGGCGTGAACAAAATAATATTTATTCAGATGGGCCAGGGAAGCCAGGGAGTCTAACGTAATGGTATCCTGGTAGTTGGAGTCAATATGCCGTTTGATGCGGGCGCATATCCGGTTGGAGCGCTCCGATACCATGACGTCAAAAGCCGAATGGGTAATCCTCTTTAGATGGATGGTCAGGATGTTCAGCATCGAAATACAGATTTCCTGATATCCGTCTGCCTGATGCTCCATTTCAGAAAGCATGGAATTAAAGTAAAAAAGAAGATTGTCCTTGACCTTGGCACAGTTAAAAATGCTGTATTCTTTTTCTTTCTGGAAGGAGAAGTTCAGGCCTTCCACACCGATGGTAATATAACTCAGAGGCTGCCTGGGATCGGAGCATTCCGTATGGGCCGTGTTGGGGTTGACGATAATCAGGTCGTCTTTTTCAATAGGAATAGACTGGTCTTCTACAAGAAGGCGGCCGCATCCGGACTTTACGTAGAACAGCTCTGTAAAATGATGGGAATGCATAAAACTTGGCCAGTCGCCTTCGTCGTTGGCAACGGTTACGTAAAGAAGACGGATGGAATGGACTGCATCCGGATCCAGGTTTAAAGGATATTTTAAACTGCTCATAAGGATTCCTCGCTTTAGATTTAGAAATATTGTCCCGCTAAAACAGACGGTTTTGACTGATATGGCAAAGTGTTAAAGAATGAAATTTTTATAAAAAATCATATGTGTAGAAAATATACAAAAAAACAACAGGGACAGAAAGGCGGTTTGATAGAAGTCGACAAAAATAGAAAAATGGCAGAAAAAGCAAATTTCTGTTTTGTATAATACCATAAAAACTAAAAAAAGACAAGAATTATAAAAAACTGAGCAAAATAAGCGTTGAAAAAAGACGCTTAAAAGGGTAATGTTAGTATAAGAGTTCAAGAAATCTCTGATTTTAGAAAAAGGAGGAGTTTGTATTATGAAAACCAAGAAAGTATTAAGTCTTACTCTGGCAGCAGTGATGGCAGCCAGCCTTACTGCCTGCGGCGGCGGCAGCGGGGATTGTTGCCGGCAAGGCAGAGAAAGAGCTTGAAGTCATTGCAGAGGTTACGGAAGAAGAGATTGCGGGCATGAAGCATTTCCTCGAATCCGTTCCTGTCAGTGTGGTTCATATTGATTCTGGAATTACATTTGATATTGTTGTGACAGAATTTAAGGGCGATTCTTATGCGAAAGTGCGGATTGCGAATTATCATACGAATATCGTATTGATCGAGAAGGATGGGGAAGTTCTTTTCGAAGTGGAAGTAGAAGGTGAGAAGGAAGAAGGCCTGACAGACCGTTCGCTTCTCGATATGAAAAGTATCTGGGAGTTCATTAATTCTGTGGATATTGGGGATATCCATGAAGTGCTGACCCGCCAGATCGATTACAATATGGCAATTGCCGAGGAAGGCATGCGCGGAGATTATGGTGCCAATATCGGAAGTGTCCTGCTTGATACTTATGGGGATGATATCATGACGAAGGTAAAAGCGATGGCGGCTGCCGGATCTGACGCGAGAATGAATGGCTGTGAACTTCCGGTCATCATTAATTCAGGAAGCGGGAACCAGGGAATGACATGTTCCATTCCGGTTGTTGTCTATGCAAGAGAATCCGGGTGTTCACAAGACAAGCTGTACCGTGCGCTGGCGCTGTCGAATCTGGTGGCAATTCATCAGAAGACGGGAATCGGCAGGCTGTCCGCTTATTGCGGAGCGGTTAGCGCAGGTGCGGGAGCAGGCGCGGGGATTGCCTACTTAAGCGGCGGCGGATATGATGAGATCATCCACACGGTAGTGAATGCTCTTGCGATTGTCTCTGGCATTGTCTGTGACGGAGCGAAAGCGTCCTGTGCGGCGAAGATTGCCTCGGCGGTAGATGCAGGGATTCTTGGATATAATATGTATATCAGAGGACAGCAGTTCTACGGCGGAGATGGAATTGTGACTACAGGTGTCGAAGAGACGATAAAAAATGTCGGACGTCTTGGCAAAGAAGGCATGCGTGAGACGAACGAAGAAATTATCAGAATTATGGTTGGGGAATAAAAATGGAGTCTGGCTTGTATAAGCCAGACTTTTTGCGTTATAATGGTTGTCTGAAGACGGAGGTGGGCAGATGAAAAAAATCAGGACAGCAGTGCTTGTTTTACTCTGTATGACATTGGTATCAGGATGCAGCAGGGCAAAGGAAGAGAAGACAAAAGAAAAGAATGCAGAGCCGCTTGTGATAGAGGAACAGACGGAAGAAGAAAATACGCAGGAGCAGATAACAGAACAGGCAGAAGAGCAGCCAGGGGAAAAGAAAGAGGATCCGCAGGTGGAAGATTCTGAAAAACCGACAGTCAATGGTCACATTGTCGCCATAGATCCGGGGCATCAGGCGGCCGGCAATCCAGAACAGGAGCCAATCGGGCCGGGAGCATCGGAGACGAAGGCAAAGGTGGCATCGGGAACATCCGGGACAGCCACCGGAGTCAATGAATACGAACTGACGCTTTCGGTGTCGCTGAAACTGCAGCAGGAGCTTAAGCAGCGAGGGTATCAGGTGGTCATGATACGGACAGGAAATGAGGTGGATTTAAGCAATGCCGAGAGGGCGCAGACGGCAAATGCATCTGGTGCGGAGGTTTTTGTGAGGATTCATGCCAATGGCTCCGAAGATCCATCCGTCCAGGGAGCGCTTACCATGTGTATGACGTCCGCAAATCCTTATAACGGAACTCTCTATGGGGAAAGCAGAAAACTCTCTGATCTGGTGCTTGACGGCCTCTGTACGGCAACGGGTGCTGTAAAGAATTCCGTCATCGAGACAGATACCATGTCCGGCATCAACTGGTGCACGATTCCGGTTACCATTGTGGAGATGGGATTCATGACGAACCCGGAGGAAGATATAAAAATGGAGACAGAGGAATATCAGGTTCAGACTGCCAAAGGGATTGCGGATGGTATTGATGAATATTTCTCATAAATACGTTGACAAAGAGAAGGACAAACATTTATAATAGCTACTAATGATAAGGGAGTAGTTGGCGCTGTGTGCGTAGTATTGTCAACATACTGATAACAGAGGTTATCTGGCATTACTTTAATTAATGAGACTTATCCGTGGAAAAAGACACGGATGGGTCTTTTTCTATGTTGTAAAGTACATGCGGAAAGGTTCGGGGAACCTTTTGCGGACAAGAAACGAAAGAAGAGGAGAAAAGTATGAGTTTAGCAGAATTATTTATCATTGCGGTAGGTTTGTCGATGGACGCATTTGCGGTATCCGTCTGTAAGGGGCTTGCCATGTCAAAATGCACGGTAAAAAAGGCTTGCATTGTGGGCCTGTATTTTGGAGTGTTTCAGGCAGGGATGCCGCTGGCAGGATACTTTCTTGGGGTTCAGTTTAAGGATGTGATTACATCGGTTGACCACTGGATCGCGTTTGTGCTTCTTGGGATTATCGGTGCCAACATGGTCAGAGAGTCTGTGGGAGGCTGCGACGAGTGTGAAACAGAGAGTGCTTCTCTGGATGTGAAGACGATGATCGGCCTTGCGGTGGCGACAAGTATCGATGCCCTCGCGGTCGGGGTGACATTTGCGTTCTTAAGTGTCGATATTGTGCCGGCAGTAAGTTTTATCGGAATTGTTACTTTTATAATTTCCGTTGCCGGTGTGAAGATCGGCAATGTATTTGGGAATAAGTATAAATCAAAAGCAGAACTGGCAGGCGGGATCATACTGATTTTGATGGGAATAAAGATATTGCTTGACCATCTTGGCATTTTGTAAGAGATTTGTTATACTTTTAGAAGACTTAGGACGAGGTGAAAAATATGAAATGGAATAAATTCAGATTAAAAACAACAACAGAGGCAGAAGAGATCGTGACCAGTATGCTGATGGATCTTGGAATCCAGGGAGTCGAGATTGAAGATAAGATTCCCCTGACGGCAAGAGACAAGGAGCAGATGTTTGTGGACATCCTTCCTGTGACGGAGGCGGATGACGGGATCGCCTATCTTAACTTTTATCTGGAAGAATCAGAAGATAAAGAGGAAGTTCTTACAAGGGTTCGTGAAGGATTAAAGGAAACGGCACTTTATGCGAATGTCGGAGAAGGAACAATTGAAGAGTCACAGACGGAGGATGTGGACTGGGTGAATAACTGGAAGCAGTATTTCCACCAGTTTATGGTAGATGATGTTCTGATTATCCCTTCCTGGGAAGATGTGAAGCCGGAAGATGAGAATAAGATGATTATCCACATTGATCCGGGGACCGCATTTGGGACAGGGATGCATGAGACAACACAGCTTTGTATCCGTGCGCTTAAGAAATATGTTCAGGAAGGGGATAAAGTACTGGATGTCGGATGCGGAAGCGGGATTCTGGGAATGCTTGCTCTGAAATTCGGTGCCTCCTATTCTGTCGGGACAGACCTTGACCCATGTGCGATCGATGCAACCCATGAGAATATGGAAGTGAACGGGATCTCAAGGGATCAGTATGAAGTGATGATCGGCAATATCATAGATGATAAGGAAGTACAGGATAAGGCGGGATATGAAGTCTACGATGTCGTGGCAGCCAATATCCTGGCAGATGTCCTTGTGCCGCTTACACCGGTGATTGTAAATCAGATGAAGAAAGGTGCAGTTTATATTACAAGCGGAATTATAGAAGATAAGGAATCTGTAGTTGTAGAGGCCGTGGAAGCAGCCGGTCTTACGGTGCTGGAAGTGAATCACCAGGGCGAATGGGTTTCCGTGACAGCCAGAAAGAATCAGGTATAAGCGATGCAGCATTTTTTCGTAACACCAGATCAGGTGAAGGACAAAGAAATATGGATCGAGGGATCTGACGTAAACCACATCAAAAATGTACTGCGCATGAAGGCAGGGGAACAGCTTGAGATCAGCGACGGAAATAACCGGAAATATCTCTGTAAAGCAGAGGAACTCGGGCCGGAGATTGTCAGAGCCCGGATTGTGGAAGAATATGAGATTGACACAGAGCTTCCTTCCAGAATCTATCTGTTTCAGGGGCTTCCCAAAAGTGATAAGATGGATTTGATTGTGCAGAAGGCGGTGGAACTTGGAGCCTATGAAATTATTCCGGTGGAAATGAAGCGTTCCGTTGTCAGGCTCGATGAGAAAAAGGCCAAAAAGAAGGCTGAACGCTGGAATGAAATATCCAAAAGTGCGGCGAAACAGGCAGGAAGAGGGATTGTGCCGCAGGTGAAGCCGGTAATGAAATACAAGGACGCCCTTGATTATGCGGGCGGACTGGATATGATACTGCTTCCTTATGAACTGGAACGGGGAAAGGAAGATACGAAACACGTGATTGACGGGATCAAACCGGGACAGAGTGTCGGAATTTTTATCGGGCCGGAAGGCGGATTCGAGACGGAGGAGATATCGCTTGGTCTTACGGCAGGTGCCCATACAGTGACACTTGGCAGGAGGATACTGAGAACGGAGACGGCGGGGCTTACGATATTGTCGATTTTAATGTATCACTTGGAAATGTAAATTCATATTGTATAGTAAATAGAATCAGTTTGTAAAATAGGAGATTGAAATGGAAGTATATTTAGATAATTCCGCAACGACGAAGTGTTACGAAAGCGTCCGTCAGCTTGTAGGAAAAGTAATGTGTGAGGATTATGGCAATCCGTCATCTCTGCACAGAAAAGGCGTAGAAGCTGAAAAATATGTGAAATATTCAAAAGAAGCGATCGCAAGGATTTTAAAGGTTCAGCCAAAAGAGATCGTATTTACTTCAGGCGGAACGGAAAGCGACAACCTGGCTCTGATTGGCACTGCCCGTGCCAGAAGAAGAATGGGCAGCCATCTGATTACGTCATCCATCGAGCATCCTGCAATCCTGAATACAATGCGCTATCTGGAAGAGGAAGAAGGCTTCCGTGTGACATACCTTCCGGTCGACAAAAATGGCAGGATCAGTCTGGAAATGCTGGAGAAAGCACTCTGCAGGGAGACAATCCTTGTCTCCATCATGTATGTGAACAATGAAGTGGGTTCCGTGCAGCCGATTGAGGAGGCCGTACAGATTGTGAAATCCTTTAATCCGAATATTTATTTTCATGTTGATGCAGTACAAGGGTACGGAAAATACCGGATTTATCCGAAAAGGCTTGGAGTGGATCTTTTATCATTCAGCGGTCATAAAATTCACGGTCCGAAGGGGATCGGGGCGCTTTACATCAATGAGAATGTGAAAATACGTCCGATTGTCTATGGAGGGGAGCAGCAGAAAAATGTGCGCTCCGGTACGGAAAATGTACCCGGCATCGCGGGGCTTGGCATGGCTTCTGAAGAAATTTACCGGAATCTGGATATGAAAGTCCGTGAGATGCGCCGGCTCAAAGAGCGGTTTATAGAAGGTGTGCTAAGCCTTGACCACACGGTGATCCATGGATTGTGTGATGAACAGAGTGCACCGCACATTGTCAGTGTTGGATTCGAAGGTGTGAGAAGCGAAGTGCTTCTTCATACACTGGAGGATGGCGGAATTTATGTATCGGCAGGATCTGCCTGTGCATCGAACCATCCGCAGGTAAGCGGGGTATTAAGATCAATGGGAGTCGGCAGAGAATATCTGGAATCGACACTCAGGTTCAGTATGTCAGAATTTACAACCGAAGAAGAAATTGACTATACGCTGAAAACGTTATATAATTGTGTACCGATGCTCAGAAGATATAGAAGAAGATAATGACCCCGGAATGGTTTTGTGAAACCAGATCAGGGGAACAAACAAAAGAGAGGTAACAGACATGACATTTCATGCTTTTTTAATAAAATACGGAGAAATAGGGATCAAGGGAAAGAACCGCCATATATTCGAGGATGCACTTGTCAGACAGATCCGCCGTGCGCTTTCTGAGGTGGATGGAAGCTTTCATGTTCATAAGGCTCAGGGAAGAATCTATGTGGATTGTGAGGGGGAATATGATTACGAGGAGACGGTGGAAAGTCTGAAGAGGGTCTTCGGGATCGTCGGAATCTGCCCGGTCGTCCATGTAGAGGACCAGGGATTTGAGCAGCTTGCCAAAGATGTTGTGAACTATGTTGACCAGATGTACCCGGATAAGAATACGACATTTAAAGTAAATGCACGCAGAGAACGCAAATCCTATGAAAAGACATCCATGGAGATTAACTGCGATCTTGGAGGCGCGATACTGGATGCATTCCCGGAAATCCGCGTCGATGTCCATCATCCGGAGATCATGCTGAATGTGGAAGTGAGGGATAAGATTTATATCTATTCACAGATTATCAAAGGCTCCGGCGGTATGCCGGTGGGAACCAACGGAAATGCGATGCTTCTCCTCTCCGGAGGAATCGACAGTCCGGTGGCTGGCTATATGATCTCAAAACGCGGAGTGGGATTGGAAGCAACCTATTTCCATGCGCCTCCGTATACAAGTGAACGCGCGAAGCAAAAAGTTGTCGATCTCGCGAAACTGGTTGCAAAGTATTCCGGGCCGATCAAACTTCATGTTGTGAATTTTACAGATATCCAGCTGTATATTTATGACCAGTGTCCGCACGATGAGCTTACGATTATCATGCGCAGATATATGATGAAGATCGCAGAACATTTTGCGAAAGAAGATGGGTGTCTCGGACTGATTACCGGTGAGAGTATCGGACAGGTTGCAAGCCAGACGATGCAGAGCCTTGCGGCTACGAACGAGGCATGTACATTGCCGGTTTACCGTCCGCTGATTGGATTTGACAAACAGGAGATTGTGGAAGTTTCGGAGAAAATCAACACATATGAGACTTCCATTCAGCCGTTTGAGGACTGCTGTACGATTTTCGTGGCAAAACATCCGGTGACAAAACCGAATCTCACTTATATTAAAAAATCAGAAGAAAAGCTGGCTGAGAAGATTGATGATCTGATGAAAGAAGCGATTGAGTCAGTAGAAATCATCATTGCCGAGTAGAATGATTTACAGCAGAAAAAGGGATGAAAAAACACCTCACTGAAAAGTGAGGTGTAAATTTCTATCCTGTCTGAATAGAGATTAGTCTACGATATATGGTGCTAATGCTTCTGTTACAGAATCCAGATTAGAACCTTCAGCATGGATGTTTAATGAAATTGGTTTTGATAAATCTAAACTGAAAATACCCATGATAGATTTAGCGTCAATAACATATCTTCCAGATACAAGATCAAAATCAGAATCGAACTTGCTGATATCGTTTACAAAAGATTTTACTCTGTCAATAGAGTTTAACGAAATGTTGACTGTTTTCATGTGGAATACCCTCCTTGATATTTGTTTTTCTATGAATATCTTAAAATGATGAAGGGGAAATGTCAAGAAACAATGTGCCAAAGAAAAAGGCTTTTTTTCGGTAGATTGAACAGTTATACACAAAATATGGTAAAAAAAGCAATGGAAAGGATGAAACATAGATGAAAAAAGCGGCACTGCACAATCTGGGATGCAAAGTAAACGCGTATGAGACGGAGGCAATGCAGGAACTGCTTGAACAGGGCGGTTATGAAATTGTTCCATTCAGGGAAGGCGCGGATATCTATATTATTAACACATGTACGGTCACCAATATCGCGGACCGGAAATCACGCCAGATGCTTCACAAAGCGAAAAAAATGAATCCGGATGCAGTGGTGGTGGCAGCAGGATGTTACGTCCAGACAATGGAGCAGAAAGGGCAGGTAGACCCCTGCATTGACATTGTGATTGGCAATAATAAGAAGCAGGATCTTCTGCGTATTCTCAGAGAATACGAGGAAAGCCAGAAGGGATTCCGGGAGGAAATACTCGATATCAATCACACAGAGGAGTATGAACCGCTTCATCTGACGAAGACTGCGGAACATACGAGGGCGTATATCAAAGTGCAGGACGGATGTAACCAGTTCTGCAGTTACTGTATTATACCGTATGCCAGAGGCAGGGTCAGAAGCCGAAAGAAAGCGGATGTGGTGGAAGAGGTTGCAGGTCTTGCAGCAAATGGATATAAAGAAGTTGTGCTGACAGGGATACATTTAAGCTCCTATGGGGTGGATTTCAGAGGGGAAGAGCAGGAAACACTTCTCTCTCTGATCCAGGCAGTACATGAGGTGGAGGGGATTGAAAGAATCCGCCTCGGGTCACTGGAACCCAGAATCATAACTGAAGAATTTACAAGGACAATCGCGGATCTTAACAAGGTGTGTCCGCATTTTCACCTTTCCCTTCAGAGCGGATGCGATGAGACTCTCAAAAGGATGAACCGCAGATATACAGCAGAAGAATACTATGAGAAATGTCTCCTGCTCAGGAAATATTTTCAAAATCCTGCACTTACGACAGATGTGATTGTCGGGTTCCCGGGGGAGACGCAGGAAGAGTTCGGAGCATCTATGGCATTTGTAGATAAAATAGACTTTTATGAGACGCACATTTTTAAATATTCCCGGAGGGAAGGGACGAAAGCCGCCGCAATGGAACATCAGGTAGATGACCAGGAGAAGGCACGAAGAAGCAGTCTTCTTCTGGAACTTGATAAACAGAAGAGGCTGAAGTATGAAGAGAGTTTTCTTGGGAATACTGTAGAGGTATTGATGGAGGAACCGGTCACAAAAGACGGGGAAACATACATGACCGGCCATACAAAAGAGTATATAAAAATTGCTCTGAAAACGGAGGAAAATTTACGGAATCAAAATGTTTTGATTAAAATTGATAATCATTCACAAATTATCCATTGAAATTTGACATCAATTATATTAGAATAGAGTAGAAGTAAATTTAAGGACGTGAGCAAATGAGTGATTTAAGAAACACACAATTTTTTCAGGTTGAGTCAGGCCCACAGATCCAGGCGAGAGACATTCTTGAGATCGTGTACCAGGCATTGCGTGAAAAAGGTTACAATCCAGTGAACCAGATCGTTGGATATATTATGTCGGGAGATCCTACTTATATAACAAGCCACAATGGTGCCAGAAGCCTTATTATGAAGATGGAGAGGGACGAGCTGGTAGAGGAAATGCTGAAGTCATATATTGAGAATCATGGCTGGCAGTAAGCAGATCAGAATCATGGGGCTGGACTATGGTTCTAAAACAGTAGGAGTCGCTGTAAGCGACCCGCTTGGGTTCACGGCCCAGGGGGTAGAGACAATATATCGCAAAGCGGAGAACAAGCTTCGCCAGACACTTGCCAGAATCGAGGAACTGGTACAGGAATATGAGGTGGAGAAGCTTGTCCTTGGTTTTCCGAAGCATATGAATAATGATATTGGAAATCGTGCGGAAAAATCATTGGAATTCAAAGAACTGTTAGAGCGCAGAACCGGACTTGAGGTAATCATGTGGGACGAGCGCCTGACAACGGTAGAAGCAGAACGGACATTAATAGAGAGTAATGTAAGGCGCGAAAACCGCAAGTTATATGTGGATAAAATCGCGGCTGTATTTATATTGCAGGGATATTTAGATTCGGTTTATATGCAGAAAGCACAAGACAACAATGATAATCAGCAGACAGGGGACAATGTCTGAATTAAGAATCCGGTAAGGGAGATCTTGTAGATGGATAAAATTAAATTTACGTTTGACGGTACAGAAGAAGTGGAATTCTATGTCCTGGAGCAGACAAAAGTAAATGGAGCAGCGTATATTCTTGTGACTGACTCCGAGGAGGACGATGCAGAATGCATGATCCTCAAAGATACAAGTGAATCTGACGACGCAGAGAGTGTTTATGTACCTGTGGAAGATGAAGTGGAACTGCAGGCGGTTTCAAAAGTATTTGAAGAATTATTAGAAGATGTAGATATTGAAATGTAGTGTCGGAAGACACATTAATTCTGCAATAAGGAGTATGTATGTCAAAAAATCAGGAAATCAGCCAGGAAAAATTTAAAAGCATGTTAAAAGAAAAAGGGTTGAAAGTAACAAATCAGAGACTGCTTGTTTTGCAGGTTCTGGCTGATAACAGTGACCGTCATATGACAGCAGAAGATATATATGAGCTGGTAAAGGAAGAGTACCCGGACATCGGTCTGGCTACCGTTTACCGGACAGTGCAGCTGTTGCTGGAAATGCAGTTGGTGGATAAGATCAATCTGGATGATGGATGTGTACGATATGAAATTGGACACTTGTTTGAGGGTGAGACAAAACATCACCATCATCATTTGATCTGTAAAGAATGTGGGAAAGTGATGCCTTTTGAGGATGATCTTCTGGAAGAACTGGAAGGACATATCGAGGAAGAACTGGGATTCCATGTGTTGGACCACGAATTAAAGTTCTATGGACAGTGCCAGGAGTGCAGGCTTAGTAAGAAAGCCGGTACCGGAGAAAAGAAAGATATATAATGTGCGACGTTAAGCTACATAAAACACATGGAGGTGTAAATTTGAAAAAAGAGAACAATTCAAAATTGAAAATCATTCCGCTCGGTGGATTAGAACTGATCGGAATGAACATTACTGCCTTTGAGTATGAAGACAGTATTATTGTTGTGGACTGCGGTCTGGCGTTTCCGGAAGATGATATGCTTGGAATTGACCTTGTAATCCCGGATGTTACTTATCTGAAGGATAATATTGATAAAGTAAAAGGGTTTATTATCACTCATGGTCATGAGGATCATATCGGAGCCCTGCCGTACGTTTTAAAGGAAATGAATCTTCCGATCTATGCGACGAAGCTGACGCTTGGAATTATTGAGCACAAGCTGAAAGAGCATAACCTGCTGAGAAGCACAAGGAGAAAAATTGTGCGTCATGGCCAGTCGATCAATCTTGGCAAGTTCAGAATTGAGTTTATCAAGACCAACCACAGTATCCAGGATGCGGCAGCGCTTGCGATCTATTCACCGGCGGGAATTGTCGTGCATACAGGAGACTTTAAAGTAGACTATACTCCGGTATTCGGAGACGCAATTGATTTGCAGAGATTTGCGGAAATCGGGAAAAAGGGAGTGCTGGCGCTGATGTCAGACAGCACGAACGCGGAGCGGAAAGGGTTTACGATGTCAGAGAAGACGGTCGGAAAAACTTTTGACAATATTTTCTCTGAGCACAGAAACACACGTATTATCGTTGCCACGTTTGCGTCGAATGTAGACCGTGTGCAGCAGATTATCAATTCCGCATATAAGTTTGACCGCAAGGTTGTTGTCGAGGGAAGAAGTATGGTGAATATCATCTCGACGGCATCGGAACTTGGATATCTGAAAGTACCGGATAAGACACTGATTGATATTGATCAGCTGAAAAATTATCCGGATGAAAAGACGGTGCTGATCACAACGGGAAGCCAGGGTGAATCTATGGCGGCACTGTCCAGGATGGCAGCAGATATTCATAAGAAAATAACAATTAAGCCGACGGATACTGTCATTTTCAGTTCCAATCCGATTCCCGGGAATGAAAAAGCCGTTTCCCGTGTCATCAATGAATTGTCTGAGAAAGGTGCAGATGTCATCTTCCAGGATGCCCATGTATCAGGACATGCCTGCCAGGAGGAATTAAAGCTTATCTATTCCCTTGTAAGACCAAAGTATGCGATTCCGGTCCACGGGGAGTACCGTCATCTGAAAGCCAATGCGGGCATTGCAGAGTCTCTTGGAATTGAGAAAGATAATATCTTTATTCTTCATTCCGGGGATGTGCTGGAGTTAAGTGATCAGGAAGCAAAAGTTGTAGATAAAGTACACACCGGCTCCATTCTGGTAGACGGGCTTGGCGTCGGGGACGTTGGCAATATTGTACTCCGTGACCGCCAGCATCTGGCAGAGGATGGAATTCTGATTGTTGTTCTGACTTTGGAGAAGGGAAGCAATACGCTTCTGTCAGGACCGGACATTGTATCCAGAGGATTTGTCTATGTAAGAGAATCCGAAATTCTGATGGATGAGGCAAGAAAGGTATTATGCAATGCCCTGGATGACTGCCTGAGAAATAAACATGCAGACTGGAGCAGAATTAAAACGGTGATCCGTGATACGATGAATGATTTTATCTGGAAGAAGACGAAGAGAAAACCTATGATTCTTCCGATTATTATGGATGTAAATGCGTAGTCCGCTGCAGGATATGCAGTTTACAGACAGAAATATATAACAGGAAAAGGAGTCATTATGATAGTAGATGAACGTATGGTAACTTTCATCAACTCCTTGGAAACAGAGAATAGTGAACTGCTGGAGGCAATTGAGAAAGAGGCACTTGATACGTATGTACCGATCATACGCAAAGAGATGCAGAGCTTTCTGAAGGTGCTTCTGGCAATACAAAAACCTATGCGCATTCTGGAAGTCGGAACCGCCGTAGGTTTCTCTGCTTTATTGATGAGTGAGTACGCTCCGGCGGGATGTAAAATTACGACAATAGAAAAATATGAGAAACGGCTTCCGATCGCGCGGGAGAATTTTAAAAGAGCCGGCAGGGAAGAACAGATTACATTAATTCCCGGGGATGCCCTGGAAGTGATGAAGGGGCTTGAAGGGCCGTATGATTTTATATTCATGGATGCGGCAAAAGGGCAGTATATTGCCTATCTGCCGGAAGTCTTAAGGCTCCTTGCGGATGACGGAGTGCTCGTGTCCGACAATGTGCTGCAGGATGGAGATATTATGGAATCACGATATGCAGTCGAGCGGAGAAACAGGACGATCCACAGCAGGATGAGAGAGTACCTGTATGAATTGAAACACAACAGTAAAATTTTAACCTCCATTCTGCCGCTTGGGGATGGAGTAGCATTAAGTACGAAAGTAAGAGAGGAATCATAGATGGCAAGACATCCAGAATTATTAATCCCGGCCAGCAGCCTGGAGGTTTTAAAAACAGCAGTTATATTCGGAGCAGATGCAGTATATATCGGAGGTGAGGCTTTCGGCCTGAGGGCGAAGGCGAAGAATTTCTCGATGGATGATATGAAGGAAGGAATCGCCTTTGCCCATGCACATGATGTCAAAGTCTATGTGACGGCTAATATTATCGCGCATAACGACGATCTTGCCGGTGTGAGGGAGTATTTTGAAGAACTCAGGGGAATTGCCCCTGATGCTCTGATTATCGCGGATCCGGGCGTATTTGAGATCGCGGGGGAAGTATGTCCTGAGATTGAACGTCATATCAGCACACAGGCCAACAACACGAATTATGCGACGTACCGCTTCTGGCATAAGCTTGGCGCCAGCCGGGTGGTCACAGCGAGAGAACTGTCGCTTGAGGAAATCAAAGAAATCAGAAAGAACATTCCGGATGAGCTGGAGATTGAGACTTTCGTCCATGGGGCGATGTGTATTTCCTATTCAGGAAGATGTCTGCTCAGCAATTATTTCACAGGAAGAGATGCCAACCATGGGGCATGTACCCATCCGTGCCGCTGGAAATATTCGGTGGTGGAGGAGACGAGGCCTGGGGAATATCTGCCGGTCTATGAAAATGAACGGGGAACTTATATATTTAATTCCAAAGATCTGTGCATGATCGAGCATATCCCGGAATTAATTGAGGCAGGAATCGACAGCTTTAAGATTGAAGGCAGGATGAAAACAGCACTTTACGTCGCAACTGTCGCGAGGACTTACCGCAAAGCAATTGATGATTACCAGAAAGATCCAAAGATTTATGAAGAAAACATGCCGTGGTATCTGGATCAGATTGTAAACTGCACATACCGGCAGTTTACAACAGGATTCTTTTTTGATAAACCATCTTATGAGACGCAGATTTATGACAATAATACGTATGTAAAAGAATATACTTACCTTGGGATCATCGGAGGTGAGAGAGATGGCATGTACCGGATTGAACAGAGGAACAAATTCTCTGTCGGAGAACAGATAGAGGTCATGAAACCGGATGGAAGCAATGACCTTGTGACCGTACAGCGCATTGTAGACGAGGAGGGGAATGAGCAGGAGAGTGCACCTCATCCGAAACAGGTGCTGTATGTGGATCTGGGAACGAAGGCAGAGCAATATGACATACTAAGGAGAAAGGAAGAGGAAGCATGAAACCAAGAGAAATCAGAAACCAACTGTTAGGTGAACATGTGGTAAAAGCGCTGGAATCAAGGAATATGGAAGCATATTACGTTCATACGAAGGAAGAAGCGCTGAAAAAAGCGCTGGAATTGATTCCGGAAGGCAGCTCAGTCGGCTGGGGCGGATCAGCAAGTGTTGAAGAGATCGGCCTGAAAAATGCGGTCAGGACAGGAAATTATACCGTGCTGGACCGTGAAAAAGCCGCGACACCGGAGGAAAACACCCGGATTACGCATGAAGTTCTGTCCTGTGATTATTTTCTGACAAGCAGCAATGCAGTTTCGGAAGACGGAATTCTTGTGAATATTGACGGGAGTGCCAACCGTCTTGCGGCAATCTGTTACGGACCGAAATATGTTGTGATGGTAGTCGGTATCAATAAGATTGTAAAGTCAGAGGCGGATGCACTGTCACGTGCCAGAAATGAGGCGGCTCCGGTCAATGCGCAGAGATTTGGCATTGATACACCATGCAGCAAGACAGGATGCTGTTATGACTGTAAGAGCCCGGATACGATCTGCTGTCAGTTTCTGACAACAAGGTACAGTAAAGTGAAAAACAGGATTAAGGTAATTCTTGTGGGAGAAGAACTGGGATTCTGATAACATATGTATGAACTGCTGCAGCAGGGCTAAGGCCAGGTTACAGCAGTTTTTAATTTCCCGGGAAATGATGTCCTTAAGTTACGGGAAAAATGGACGAAGCTTTTCGATTGCGCTTTTTTCAATGCGCGAGACGTAAGAGCGGGAAATACCAAGCCTGGAAGCGATTTCACGCTGGGTATATTCCTCTTCGTTATAGAGTCCGTAGCGCATTTTCAGGACAAGCCGTTCCCTTTGGGAAAGCTCGGATTCTACCTTCGTATAAAGTGTACGTACATCGTCTTTTAACGATACCTGTGTCTGGGCATCGTCATCGTCAGTTTCGATGATGTCAAACAGCTGTATCTCATTTCCCTCCCGGTCAGTTCCAATTGGCTCATAGAGAGAGACTTCTTTGGAGGTTTTTTTCTTGGTACGGAGCATCATGAGAATTTCATTCTCAATGCAGCGCGCAGCGTATGTGGCGAGCCTGTTGTTGCGGTCAGGATTGAATGTGACAACTGCCTTAATCAGTCCGATTGTCCCGATGGAGATCAGGTCTTCGGGATCTTCATCGAGATACTGGTATTTTTTTATGACGTGCGCAACAAGCCGCAGGTTTCGCTCGATTAAGATATGTTTCGCTTCAAGGTCGCCCTCCGTATACTTTTGCATATAATATCTTTCTTCGGCGGCAGTGAGGGGTTTAGGAAATGATTTCAAGAAAAGCACCTCTTAGCGTATTTGATATAGTTTATGTGGGGACAAAACTAATTGTGCTTTTCCATATGGAAAACTTTTAGACTGTGGAATTATAGATAAACAAATGATTATATGATGAGCAATAATATAATAAAAATAGAATAAGTGATTGACATATTTTGGTTATATCGCTAAAATGGATAAAAGATAAAATTTGCGGAGCAAGGGAAATGGGAGGAAATGATTTATGAAAATACAGATTCTGTTGAATTCCGAGACAGATGTGGCGGAATTTATTAAAGTGACATCCAGATATCCTCATGACCTGGATATTAAAGCAGGGGGATACGAAGTGGATGCGAAATCCCTTCTCGGGGTTCTCGGAACTGCATTGCAGAGAAAAGCAGAATTGAAGGTGCATGCAGATTCGATGGAAGGACTTGAAAAGATATCAAGGTATATTGTTACCGAATAAAGGAAAGCAGCTGCAGGAAAATCCACAGCTGCTTTTTTAATATAATACTTCAGTTTCTACATTCTGCCTGGACGGATGTCTTGACTGGAGAACGGCTAAAACACAAGGGTTACCAGATGATAAATCCAGTTCGCCGCTACACCGGCACAGATTCCTCCGACCGTATGAGAGAAAATTGCTTTGCCAGTCAGATGATTGCATTTCAGACTTGACATCATAGCGACGTGTGTGCTTAAGTATCCACTCCAGCACATACACATTGCTGTGAATACAGCGATATCGTTCCCGTGGATCAGGCCGTCAGCAAGCATTTTCGGTACAAGTCCGATTGCAGCGCCGGCAGCGCCAAGTGCTGTGATTGGAACAGCAACAGCGGAAGAACTTGAGAAACCGAACAGCGGTGTCAGGATAAACTTCAGTTTTTCACCGATCCATGGAAGGAGTGCAACTCCTTCATATGCAGCACCGGTATAGGTGCCTGCTTCAGAAGGACCGTTTGTCAGCATCAGAATAATGGTGCAGATAAACAAAACACCAGGGATAATTGCAACACCCATGCCGACTCCGCTTTTACCGCCGGTTAACAGTGCGTCAATCGCGCGGGAACCGACACTTCCGGGACGGACAACACGGTAATTGAAATTATCTTTCTCATCTGTGTCATCTAAAGGAATACAGTATTCTGTTGTACCAAATTCTTTTTTTGTGAAATGCATCATGATTCTGACACTTACAATACTTCCGACAATAGCTCCGACATTACCAATGACAGCAGCAAGTCCGAAATTCTCACCTTTCGGTGCAGCAAGCCCAATCATAAATGTGGTGACGATCAGTCCCATACCAAAGGAAGTCCCAAGGTTGGTCAAGGTTGGAAGCTGATATTTTTTAAAATATTTTTTGAAGTTCTTGTCATCTGCAAGGCTCAAAATTGCCGGGTTGTCAGATAAATAAGTAGTGACAACTCCAATTGCAGAAGCGCCCGGGAGACCGTAAATTGGCTTCATCAGAGGCGAAAGAAGTTTGTTAATCATCGCGATTACTCCAAACTCTGAAAAAAGGCCGGAAAACGCTCCGGCTAAAACTGCGATAGCCATAATCTTAAATACGGTGTCATTCAGCAGCTCGTAAGCAGTATTGATCATAGTGTTCATCATGTTGACCCCACCCATACGATTACCGACCAGACCAAAGAAGGCTGCTAAAACAGCAAGAAATACGAAGCACTCAACACTGACTGCTTTTTTTAGGTTTTTCCCCGATTCCATATTATTTCCTCTCTGTATTTAATTTTTGTTTTCGTTTTTTATTCAATTTTTCAGTGCGCACTAACAGCATGATAACATGTATAATTGCAGGATGCAACAGATTTTGCAATAAATTGTAGAATTTTTAACAAAGTAGTAAGTCAGCGTAGTAGTGTAAAAAAGGGAAAATATGGTTGTGGTTTGTCACGGACTGTGTTATAGTAAAAGCATAATTTCTGGAGAAATTCTGTCTCCGGCAAGTATTCTGGCAGTTCAGCCAATTTATCAGTTTTGTAAGTAAAAGTCAAAAAATGAAAGGAGTGTGCGGCGTATGTTTGGCACAGTATTATCTGCGGCCTTGAAGGGGATGCATGCAGAATTCGTGCATGTGGAAGCAGATACAAGCAATGGGCTTCCGATGTTCCAGATGGTTGGATATCTTTCTTCGGAAGTCAAAGAAGCAAAAGAAAGGGTGAGGACTGCGATTAAGAATACAGGAATTACCCTGCCGCCGAAGAAGACGGTTGTGAATCTCTCTCCGGCGAATGTAAGGAAACGGGGAGCGGCATTTGATCTGCCGATTGCAGTTGCGATTCTTGTATCACAGGGGATGCTGAAAAATGAAAGGCTTGAGGATACAGTGATTATTGGAGAACTTGGCCTTGACGGGGAGGTAAAGGGGGTTCCAGGCGTACTTCCGATTGTGCTTGAAGCGTCAAAAGCCGGCTGCCGTGCCTGCATTGTCCCGGAGTGTAATGCAAAGGAAGGACAGCTTGTCAGAGAGATGGAAGTCGTCAGTGTCAGCAGTCTGTCAGAAGTATGCGATTACCTGAATTACGGGAAAATATTACAGAAAGAAGGGAAAAGCGGGGATGAACCGTGCAAGGAAACTTATGCGATAGATTACAGTGAAGTCTATGGACAGGAGAGTGTGAAACGGGCAGCTGAGGTAGCGGTTGCAGGAGGGCATAATCTGCTTCTGATCGGACCGCCGGGATCAGGAAAAACAATGATTGGGAAGAGAATTCCTACAATTTTTCCGCCGCTTTCCATGGAGGAAAGTATGGAGATTACAGCGGTTTACAGCATCATGGGCCTGGTGGAGAGCCAGAGGCCGCTGGTGAGAAACAGGCCGTTTCGTGAAGTGCACCATACGGCCACGAGATGTGCCCTGATTGGAGGAGGAATGACGCCTGTTCCGGGCGAGATGAGCCTGGCAGACGGTGGGGTTTTGTTCCTTGATGAGCTGGCGGAATTTCAAAAACCGGTACTTGAAGCGATGCGGCAGCCGATGGAGGAGAAGAAAGTCAGGATCACGAGACGGCAGGAGACTTATTTGTTTCCGGCAGACTGCATGATTGTCGCAGCAATGAATCCATGCCCCTGCGGCAATTACCCTGACTACAACCGCTGTCTGTGCAGTGATCATCAGATACAACAGTATTTATCAGGAATCAGCCAGCCTTTTATGGATCGGATGGATTTGTGCGCGGAGGCACCGAAGGTGGAATATGAGAAGCTGAGAGGCAGAGGAGAGGCGGAAGAGTCCAGTGTAATCAGGGAGCGTGTCTGCCATGCGAGAGAAATACAAAAGAATCGTTACCGGGAGGAAAAATTTTTGGTCAACGCCCATTTGGGAGTGAAGGAACTTGAAAAATACTGTGTTCTTGGGAAGGAAGAAGATGATCTCATGCGAAAGGCATTTGCACAGTATCATCTGACGGCCAGAACCTATCATAAAGTGCTGAAAACTGCGAGGACGATTGCTGATCTGGCAACGGAAGAGCGGATTCGCGCAAACCATCTGAGAGAGGCGCTGAGTTACCGGGCGATGGATCAGAAATACTGGGGGAGGTAAGTATATGGGAACCGAAAATGAAGAAGAAAAATACCAGTACTGGCTTGCATCTGTACTGCCGCTGCCGGCATGGAAAAAACGGAAACTGACGGAAGAAGGAATGTCGGCAAGAGCGCTTTATTATATAGAAGAAACGTACTTTCGATCACTTTCGTTTCTGAATGAAAAAGAGATCAAACGGTTGCTGGAAAGCAGAAAAACATGGCGGATTGATCAGGAATATGAGCTTATGAGACAAAAGAAAATACGGATTTATACGTATGGAAATGCAGGGTATCCGGCGAAGTTTCTGCCGATTGCATCGCCCCCTTATGCGGTTTACGTAAAAGGGGAGCTTCCCTGTGAAGAGAGACTGTCAGTGGGAATTGTCGGGGCAAGAGCATGCAGTCCCTATGGGACAGAAATGGCAGTACGGCTGTCGAAAGCGCTGGCAGATCACCAGGTTCAGATCATCAGCGGGATGGCCAGAGGAATCGATGGGATTGCTCAGAGAACAGCCCTCAATAACGGAGGGACATCTTACGGTATCCTGGCTTCCGGGGCAGATATCTGTTATCCGAAAGAAAATTTTGATTTGTATCTGGATCTGATTGGACAGGGAGGGGTTCTGTCGGAACAGACGCCGGGAACAAAACCGCTTTCCCAGTATTTTCCTGCGAGGAACCGGCTGATCAGCGCGATGTCGGATGTGCTTGTTGTGATAGAGGCGAGGGAGAAAAGCGGATCTCTGATCACGGTGGATATGGCACTTGAGCAGGGAAAGGACGTATATGCAGTCCCGGGGCCTGTTGGAAGTGAGCTGAGCAAGGGCTGCAACCGGCTGATCCGGCAGGGGGCAGGTATTGTTTTGTCAGAGGAAGATTTGTTGGAAGAACTAGGCATATTTTATAAAGAGAAAATGAAAAATCAGCCAGAAAATAAAATAAAGCTTGAAAATACAGAAAAATTGGTGTATAGTCGACTTGATTTGCAACCGAAACATCTCAGCTGCCTGGCGGAAGAAACCGGTATGCCGGTTCCCGAACTGATTAACCAGCTTATTATTCTTGAAATGAAGGGAATCGCAAGAGAAGTTTCTAAAAATCATTATATAAAAATGAAGTAGTGAAGATAGTTGGAGGACTTATATGGCACATTATCTTGTAATCGTGGAATCTCCTGCGAAGGTAAAGACAATAAAAAAATTCTTGGGTAATAATTATTCAGTTGCGGCATCGAACGGGCATGTGAGAGATCTGCCTAAAAGCCAGCTCGGAATCGATGTAGATGAAGATTTTGAGCCAAAGTATATTACGATCCGTGGAAAAGGGGAAATTCTTGCGAATCTTCGAAAAGAAGTAAAGAAAGCCGACAAAATCTACCTTGCAACTGACCCCGACCGTGAGGGAGAGGCCATTGCATGGCACTTATCAAAAGCACTGAAACTGGATGACAAGAAAATGTATCGTATCAGTTTTAATGAGATTACAAAGACTGCGGTGAAGACATCATTGAAAGAGCCCAGATCTATTGATATGGATCTGGTTGACTCCCAGCAGGTAAGACGTGTTCTCGACCGTCTGGTGGGATATCTGATCAGCCCGCTTCTCTGGGCGAAGGTCAAAAGAGGTTTAAGCGCGGGAAGGGTGCAGTCTGTGGCACTCCGCATCATAGCTGACAGAGAAGCCGAGATTGATGCTTTTATTCCGGAAGAATACTGGACACTGGATGGTACATTTAACGTGAAGGGAGAGAAAAAACCTCTTCATGCAAAGTTCTATGGAACAGCAGACAAAAAGATTACAATCACAACAAGAGAGCAGCTCGATGAGATTCTGAAAGAAGTTGAAAATGCAGAGTATGCAGTTTCAGATGTCAAAAAGGGAGAGCGGACGAAAAAAGCGCCCCTTCCTTTTACAACGAGTACATTGCAGCAGGAAGCTTCAAAAGTACTGAATTTTGCAACTGCCAAGACGATGAGAATTGCGCAGCAGCTTTATGAAGGAATTGATATCAAAGGCAATGGCACTGTCGGTGTCATCACCTATCTGCGTACAGACTCCACAAGAATCTCCGAAGAGGCAGATGCCGGAACAAGAGAATACATCAAAGAGGTTTACGGAGAAGCATATGTGGCAGGGGAAGAGAAGAAAAAAGATTCCGGCAAGAAAATCCAGGATGCACACGAGGCAATCCGCCCGACCGATGTGACCAGGACACCGGCTTCATTAAAAGAATCTCTTTCCAGAGACCAGTTCCGTCTGTATCAGCTGATCTGGAAAAGGTTCGTGGCAAGCAGAATGCAGCCTGCGAAATACGAGACGACTTCTGTCAAGATTTCTGCAGGAAAGTATTACTTCTCAGTTTCTGCATCGAAAGTTGTATTTGAAGGGTTCCGTACGGTATATGTGGAGTCGGACGAAGAGAAGGCGGAAGGCAATGTCCTTCTGAAAGGCATCGATAAGGAATCCGTACTCACGAAAGAAGAGTTTGATTTTGACCAGCATTTTACACAGCCGCCGGCACATTATACGGAGGCATCTCTTGTAAAAACACTGGAGGAACTTGGAATCGGACGTCCGAGTACGTACGCACCGACCATATCGACCATTATATCCCGAAGATATGTGGCGAAAGAAAATAAAAACCTTTATCTGACAGAGATCGGAGAGGTTGTAAATACCATCATGAAGCAGTCATTCCCGAGTATTGTAGATGTGAACTTTACCGCGAATATGGAAGGGCTTCTGGACCTTGTAGAAGAAGGGAAAGTAGAGTGGAAGACTGTAATCAGAAACTTTTACCCAGACCTGCGGGAAGCGGTAGATATCGCTGAAAAAGAGCAGGAAAGTGTCAAGATCGAAGATGAAGTGACAGATGTTATCTGTGAGGAATGCGGAAAAAATATGGTAGTCAAGTATGGCCCGCATGGAAAATTCCTTGCATGCCCGGGATTCCCGGACTGCCGTAACACGAAGCCATATCTTGAAAAAATCGGTGTGGCATGTCCGGTATGCGGCAAAGAAGTTGTGATCCGCAAGACGAAGAAGGGCAGGAAATACTTTGGATGTGAGGATAATCCGGAATGTGAATTCATGTCCTGGCAGAAGCCTTCGAAGGAGAAATGTCCGAAGTGTCAAGGCTATATGGTTGAGAAGGGTAATAAGCTTTTATGTGCTGATAAAGAGTGCGGATATATAACAAATAAAAATAATTAGGAAATTCATTGATATATTTCGAATTGTATGATAACATAACATGTGTATACAAAGGTGTACGTAGTTGTGCGTTGAATTGGGACAATATATATGAAGGGCTGGGGAAATTCTAAAACGGAGGCGAAAAAATGAGTGTACAGTTACTAGACAAAACAAGAAAAATAGGGAAATTATTGCATAATAATAATTCCAGCAAAGTTGTTTTTAATGACATCTGTGAAGTATTGACAGAAATTCTTTTATCAAATGTCCTTGTAGTGAGCAAAAAAGGAAAAGTGCTTGGAATCAGCCATTGCGAAGGGATTGAACCAATCCATGAGTTAATCATTGAGGAAATTGGAGGACACATTGATGAGATGTTAAATGAGAGGCTTCTGAATGTCCTCTCGACAAAAGAAAATGTAAACCTTCAGACCCTTGGATTTTCGGCAGATACAGTGAGAGGATATCAGGCAATTATCTCTCCGATTGACATCGCAGGTGAGAGACTTGGAACACTGTTTATCTATAAGAGAAATGAAACATATGAGATTGATGATATCATACTGAGCGAGTATGGGACAACAGTAGTTGGACTTGAGATGCTCCGCTCTGTGAACGAAGAGAGTGCAGAAGAGACAAGGAAAGAGCAGATTGTGCAGTCTGCAATCAGCACACTGTCATTTTCTGAACTGGAAGCAATTATTCATATCTTTGACGAGCTGGAAGGAACAGAAGGTATCCTTGTGGCGAGCAAGATTGCTGACAGAGTCGGCATCACCAGATCAGTGATTGTAAACGCACTTCGTAAATTTGAGAGTGCAGGTGTAATTGAATCAAGATCTTCTGGTATGAAGGGAACATATATTAAAGTAGTGAATGACTATGTGTTTAAGGAATTGGATGAAATTAGAAAAGAACGCATAAAATAGCAGTCCGGTGAAAGGGGTATCAGAAGTCTGATGCCCTTTTTCTGCGATATAGGAACTTTGTTTCCTGTATCATCAGTTTTTCGGGAGAAATACGCGGCAAGAGAGTCGGCTGCGCGTGACACAAAAAAATGAACAGGTCCTTCGAGCGTGAGGGAGTCAGAGAAAGGAGAACGGGATAGTGTATATAGGGGACAATGCAGAACTTGTGATGGAAAAGTTACTTTTGGCTGGCGGAAGTTTGGAGCGGGATGTATTAAACTGCAGAATTATTGGAAATGATGAAATAGAAGAACAGTTTTTTATGGTTCTGGAAGAAGGTGAGCTTCCGGGAGTTTCTCTGGACGCAATTTACAAATGTACGATTGAAACAAAGAATGAGCGCATATACTGTGACGGTATGGTAAAAGAGAGATATAAAAGCGAAGACGGTGATATCATTGTCTTCCAGATTGAGAATGGTTTTTACCAGTTATAATCTGCTCTCAGGTGCTCCTGTTTTTCTTATGTTTCTTTGTGTCTGGCTTTATAGTTATAAAATAAATATAAAGTCAAAAAAAGTGTGTTGACAAATGAAAGACAGAGTGATATTTTATATCTAGAACGTGTTAGCACTCAAATAATTCGAGTGCTAGTAAGATTTGAATATAAGGAGGCATTCATAATGAAATTAGTACCATTAGGAGACAGAGTAGTATTAAAACAATTAGAAGCAGAGGAAACAACAAAATCAGGGATCGTGATCCCGGGGCAGGCGAAAGAGAAACCTCAGCAGGCAGAAGTTGTTGCAGTAGGACCTGGCGGAATGGTTGATGGTAAAGAAGTACAGATGCTTGTAAAAGAAGGCGATCAGGTTATTTATTCTAAATACGCCGGCACAGACGTAGAATTAGAGGATGAAGAGTTTATCATTGTAAAACAGAGTGATATTTTAGCAGTTATTCAATAATCTGCTGATCGCATACCCCTTCGGGTATCCCGTAATGTATGCCCTTCAGGCGGTGATTGCGAGAGAATGTATGCCTAATAAAAATATAAATTTGAATCAGAACTAGGAGGAATGTCATCATGGCAAAGGAAATTAAATATGGTGCAGAGGCAAGAGCAGCACTTGAATCAGGAGTTAATCAGTTAGCAGATACAGTCAGAGTTACACTTGGACCAAAAGGAAGAAACGTAGTACTTGATAAATCTTTCGGCGCTCCGCTTATCACAAATGATGGTGTTACAATTGCGAAAGAAATTGAACTTGAAGATTCATTTGAGAACATGGGTGCACAGCTGATCAAAGAAGTTGCATCAAAGACAAACGATGTAGCTGGTGACGGAACTACAACAGCGACAGTTCTTGCACAGGCAATGGTACATGAAGGAATGAAGAACCTGGCAGCAGGTGCCAATCCGATTATCCTTCGTAAAGGTATGAAAAAAGCGACAGATAAAGCAGTGGAAGCGATTGAAAAGATGAGCAGCAAAGTAACAGGAAGAGATCAGATCGCCAAAGTTGCTGCAATCTCAGCCGGGGATCCGGAAGTTGGTGAGATGGTTGCTGATGCTATGGAGAAAGTTTCCAACGACGGTGTCATCACAATTGAGGAATCAAAAACAATGATGACTGAGCTTGACCTTGTAGAAGGTATGCAGTTCGACCGTGGATATGTGTCCGCATATATGTGCACAGATATGGAGAAAATGGAAGCAAATCTTGATGATCCATATATCCTGATTACAGATAAGAAGATTTCTAATATTCAGGAAATCCTTCCATTATTAGAGCAGGTAGTACAGTCAGGTGCAAGACTGCTGATCATCGCTGAAGATATCGAAGGTGAAGCTCTTACAACACTGATTGTGAACAAATTACGTGGTACATTTAATGTAGTTGCTGTAAAAGCTCCTGGATACGGTGACAGAAGAAAAGAAATGCTCGAAGACATCGCAACACTTACAGGCGGCCAGGTAATTTCAGAAGAGCTGGGATTAGATCTGAAAGAAACTACAATGGAACAGCTTGGACGTGCAAAATCTGTGAAAGTACAGAAAGAAAATACAGTGATCGTAGATGGCTGCGGAGACAAAGCAAAAATCGATGCACGTGTGGAGCAGATCAAGAAACAGATCGAAGAGACAACATCTGACTTTGACAGAGAGAAACTGCAGGAAAGACTTGCAAAACTTGCAGGCGGCGTTGGAGTGATCCGTGTAGGTGCTGCTACAGAGACTGAGATGAAGGAAGCAAAACTTCGTATGGAAGATGCGCTGGCAGCAACAAGGGCAGCTGTGGAAGAAGGTATCATCGCAGGCGGTGGTTCTGCATATATCCACGCAGCAAAAGAAGTAGAGAAACTTGCAGCAGATCTGGAAGGCGATGAGAAGACGGGAGCTAAGGTTGTATTAAAAGCATTAGAGTCTCCACTGTTCCACATCGCAGCAAATGCAGGACTGGAAGGATCTGTAATCATTAATAAGGTAAGAGAATCCGAAGTTGGAACTGGATTTGATGCTCTGAATGAAGAATATGTAGATATGGTGAAAAATGGTATCCTTGATCCTTCCAAGGTTACAAGAAGTGCACTTCAGAACGCGACAAGCGTAGCATCTACACTTCTGACAACAGAGTCAGTTGTCGCTGATATTAAAGAAGACGCACCGGCAATGCCGGCAGGCGCACCAGGAATGGGAATGATGTAATTGCAGCCTGATTCGAAGCGTGCTTGAAGTATTATAATAAATGACCCGGAAGCAAGAGACCTGACGGCCTCCTGCCTCCGGGTTTTTCTGTGATATGGGAAAGTTTTCCCCCTTGCCTGTTTCTGTCTCAGGAATTGAGGTTGTCCTTTAAAAAGAAACAAGTTTATGTTACAATAAATATTGTATTAAAAAGTCGGATGGAGGATGGACATGAGTGATTTTTATACAGAACAACTAGTCAAGAGAAAGACTACAACAGCTGTAACAATTCAGAAGGCAGCATTGATTGCAGTGACAATCGTATCATTTTTATTGATATTTCTGATACCGTTTGCGATTATCGTTCCGGTGGTACTGATTGTGGTGGATGTGATTATGTTTAAAAGGATGAATCTGGAATTTGAGTATCTGTATGTGAACGGGGATCTGGACATCGATAAGATTATGTCAAAAGAAAAAAGAAAAAGAGCATATTCCATGAATGTGAAAGATCTGGAAGTGATTGCGCCGATGGGGTCGCATGAGCTGGATCCGTATCAGAATCTGAAGCCGGTCGATTTCAGCTCCGGTGAAGAAGACCATAAAAAGTATGTGATGGTTGTGGTACAGAATGGAAAAACAGAAAAAGTGATTTTCGAGCCGAACGCGACGATTTTAGATGGCATGAGACTTCTCGCGCCAAGAAAAGTATTTATTTAGTCTTGACATTGAGACAAGTTTTTTGTACTATAACAGATAAACATCTAATAAACAGGCAGAGAAAGAGAGGAAGAAAATCATGGGTAGAATTATTGGAGAAGGTATTACATTTGATGACGTGCTTTTAGTACCGGCATATTCAGAAGTAATTCCAAACCAAGTAGATTTATCGACTAATTTAACAAAACAGATCCGATTAAATATTCCAATGATGAGTGCAGGTATGGATACTGTCACAGAGCACAGAATGGCAATTGCCATGGCTCGTCAGGGAGGAATCGGAATTATTCATAAAAACATGTCAATCGAGGCACAGGCGGACGAGGTAGATAAAGTAAAGCGTTCTGAGAATGGGGTAATCACAGATCCGTTTTATCTGACACCGGAACATACACTGGAAGATGCCAATGAACTGATGGGAAAATACCGTATCTCAGGTGTGCCGATTACAGAGGGAAGAAAATTAGTTGGTATTATCACAAACCGTGATTTGAAATTCGAAGAGGATTTTTCCAAGAAAATCAAAGAATCTATGACATCGGAAGGGCTGATTACAGCACCGGAAGGTATTACACTGGATGAAGCCAAGAAGATTCTTGCAAAGGCAAGAAAAGAGAAGCTTCCGATCGTAGATAAAGACGGGAATTTAAAAGGCCTGATTACAATTAAAGATATTGAAAAGCAGATCAAGTATCCGCTGTCAGCGAAAGACTCCCAGGGACGTCTTCTGTGCGGGGCGGGAGTTGGAATTACAGCGAACTGCTTAGAACGTGTCGCAGAGCTTGTGAAGGCAAAAGTGGATGTCGTGGTGATGGATTCCGCTCACGGACATTCTGCAAATGTAATCAGAGAAGTAAGAATGGTAAAGGAAAAATTCCCGGAACTGCAGGTAATCGCAGGGAATGTTGCGACAGGTGCTGCTACAAAGGCGTTGATTGAAGCAGGCGTTGATGCTGTCAAAGTGGGAATTGGACCAGGTTCTATCTGTACAACACGTATTGTCGCAGGGATTGGCGTGCCTCAGGTTACAGCTGTCATGGACTGTTATAATGTGGCGAAAGAATATGGAATTCCGGTAATCGCAGACGGCGGAATCAAGTATTCAGGAGATATGACAAAGGCAATCGCTGCAGGTGCCAACGTATGTATGATGGGAAGTATCTTTGCCGGATGTGATGAAAGCCCGGGAACATTTGAATTATTCCAGGGAAGAAAATATAAAGTATACCGTGGAATGGGATCAATCGCCGCTATGGAGAACGGAAGTAAAGACCGTTATTTCCAGGAGAACGCGAAAAAACTTGTTCCGGAGGGGGTTGAAGGACGTGTTGCATATAAGGGAACAGTGGAAGATACTGTATACCAGCTCATTGGAGGTCTTCGCTCAGGAATGGGATACTGCGGAGCAGCAACGATTGAATCACTGAAAGAAAACGGACAGTTTGTCAAGATTTCAGCTGCCTCATTAAAGGAAAGCCATCCGCATGATATTCATATCACAAAGGAAGCGCCAAACTACAGTGTAGACGAATAATAAGACGAATAATGATAAACAACGGACAGATTTTTCTGATCCTGTTTTCAGATAACAAAGCATGTTATGTGGAGAATGGGGAACCAGAAAGATCTGTCCTTTTTGGTGTGAACAACAGAGAAAACAATTATTTATGGCTTTAAAAGTTTAAGATTCGTTAATAGATTCATTAAAGTTCTATGTAAATAGTGTCAGAATTTGTCGTCATATGTTATACTGAATCAATAAATGAATGTTGAGGAAGTATGAGATATATGGGACAAAAACGAGGAAAGAGGAGTACGAAGGGAACAAGGACTGCAGCAAGCAGCAGTCTTAGCCCGAGAAAGAGACAGGAGAGACTGCGGCGCAGAGTGAAGGCCGGGATACTGATCTTGGCTGTGCTGACCGTATTATTTGGAGTAATCAGGGTTTTGAAACCTGGACTGCTGGGAATTAATCAGTATTCAGAAAGAAGCGGTGATGCGATCGATGCGGCGAAGCCGGAGATAGATGTTCAGCTCCTGGATGTGAATTCCTACTCAAGGCCAGGGGAGGAGTCAGGGCAGATCAAAGGGATTGTGATACACTATACAGCGAATCCAGGCGCTACGGCCAAGCAGAACAGAGATTATTTTGAAGGGCTCAAGGACAGCCATGAGACAAGAGCAAGCAGCCATTTTATTGTAGGTCTTGACGGAGAAATCATACAGTGTGTCCCTACATGGGAGGTGGCATACGCTTCCAATAACCGGAACTCGGACACCGTATCAATTGAATGCTGCCATCCGGATAAGAGTGGAAAATTCAACGAGGCTACATACCGCTCAATGGTTCAGCTTACGTCGTGGCTCTGCCAGAAATTCGGGCTGACACAGGACGACGTGATCCGTCATTACGATATCACGGAGAAAATCTGTCCGAAGTATTTTGTGGATCATCCGGAAGCGTGGGAACAGTTTAAAGAAGATGTTAAGACAGCACTGCAAAACAGCAAAAAATAATAAAAATAGAGGGAATCCTGACAGTCGGGATTCCCTCTATTTTCTTTCCTATATAATCATAATGTTCCAGGATTTAAAGATAATTGAGCCGGTCAAGAGTAGCAAGCACCATATTGCGGCCGGCCTCTGTGCCGTCAATGATACGGCGTGCGCGTACGCTGTCCCCAATATTGATCAATTCAGTATCTGTACCGTCAAATGTCTCAAGCAGGGAATCCCACACCGGGGCGTTTGCTCGCATTCCCAGGCAGACAAAGCCATAGTCAAATGGGAGTTCCTCCTCAGTGCCGTCACGTTTTATAATGAAGGAATCGGCTTTTACTTCCTGAAGAGCAGTATTTGTCATCTGAGTGACGTGGTGTTTATCCATACACTCGTTCATTCCTGATTTGGATGAGGCATCCAGATCCTTTCCGATCTGAGGCATCATCTCGATGATTGTCACATCAGCGCCTCTTGGGGCAAAGAACTCAACAACGTCGAGTCCTACGGCGCCTCCGCCTACAACTGCTACCTTTTTACCGGACAGATCTTCCGGATATTCGTCAATAGAATTGATCATATCGAGGATGGAGGCAACATGCGCATTTGGATTCTTAAGCTGCTCATGCAGTCCGCTGATCGGCGGCAGGAGCGGAACGGAACCGGTGGCATTGACAATGAGGTCCGGGTTTAATGAGCGCAGCATTTCCGGGGCAGCGTCCGTGTTCAGGTGGATCGTGAGATTTTCAAGATTCTGAGCGCGGTGAATCAGATATTCAGGAAAATCAGCAAGCCTCTTTTTGGCAGGTATTTTGGAAATCTCAACGGAGAGACCGCCCAGTACACTTCGTTTCTCGAACAGTGTTACCGTACATCCCACTTCTGCGGCTGTACATGCGGCCTCCAGGCCGGCAGTGCCGCCTCCGATGACGACGACGCTGCATGGTTTGTTTACTGTGTTCTTTTTATAAGATTCCCCTTCAATAATAGAAGGATTTACCGTACAGCGGATTGGTTTGTTGCCGCCGATCCGGTTGCCGACACAGCCGACATTGCAGGAAATACATTTACGGATATCGCAGACATCGCCGTATTTTGCTTTATTGCACCAGTCAGGATCGGCAATCAGTCCACGTCCGATTCCAATCAGTTCTGAATCACCGCGTTCGAGAATTTCTTCTGCGATCTGTGGGTTTCGGATGTTGCCGATTGCGATACATGGTTTGTGGAATTTATCCTGTACGGCTTTCGCCATGTAAGAACGCCATCCGTCAGCCAGGTAGTTGGCATCAATCTGATACTGGATGGAAGGATTCAGTGCGGCAGAGGTATCGAAAATATCAACCTCGTCATTTAAAAATTCAAGATATTCCAGGCAGTCCTCCAGCGTATTGCCTCCCTTTACAAGTTCGTCCACGCTTAAGCGCAGGGAGATCGGCATATGCGGGCCGATGGCTTTTCTGACCTCGTCAATCACCATGCGGCAGAAGCGGGCACGGTTTTTTGCACATCCGCCAAACTCATCTGTCCGGTCGTTCATAGTAGGAGAGAGGAACTGGCTGATCAGATAGGAATGGCCGGCGTGGATCTCCACACAGTCAAAGCCGGCAAACTGCGCCCGTTTTGCTGCTGCGCCATAATCCTTTGCGATGCTTTCCAGCTCTTCTTTTGAGAGAGGGCGTGGAATGTCACCGCCGGCTTTGGAAGGCAATGTTGAAGCAGAGACCGGCTGCATACCGATTCTTGCCTTCATGGCAGAGGCACCGGCGTGGTTGAGCTGGATGCCGATACAGGATCCATACTTGTGACAGGCTTCTGTGAGCGTGTAAAGTTTCGGGATATAGCAGTCTTTATCCAGGCGGAGCTGTGTGGTACCGTTGGAACCTTCCGGGTATTTGACACAGATGTTTTCTACCATAATAAGGCCAGTGCCGCCTCTTGCACGCAATGCGTAATATCGGATGTGTTCATCACTCATCTGTCCGTCATGTCCTGCCAGATCGCTCCCCATCGGCATCATGACTACACGGTTTGGGATTATCATTGCCCGTACTTTCAGTGGACTGAATAATTTTTTGTAATTATTTTTCATCTAATGTGACCTCCATTGATTCAATATTCGTTGATTTTAGTTCCCCGGGTGTTCTTTATGAGATCAGTATAGGATATTGTTAAAGATAAAACAAATACTTGTTTTTGACAATAATAATAGATTTTATCTATCGATTATGCTACAATTGTGGCATATCGACAAAGGAGGAGCCTTATGAATCTAAATCAACTGCATTATTTTGTGACACTTGCACATCTGGAACATTATACAAGAGCCGCAAAGATATTATCAATTACTCAGCCGAGTTTAAGCCATGCGATTTCGTCTCTGGAGCAGGAGCTTGGTACCTATTTATTTGAAAAGCAGGGGAGAAATGTTGTTCTGACCAAATACGGAAGAGTGTTTCTTGAGTATGCTGAGGAGGCGCTGCAGATCCTGGATGCAGGTGTGAAAAAGACAAAATCAATGACAAGTGATATTAGTGGGCAGATTGATGTCGGCTATATCTTCACCCAGGGAAGTGAATTTATGCCTGCGATTGTGAAGAGCTTTCTGGATGAGAATCCGGAGAAACAGATCGAATTCAATTTCAGCAATGGAGTGACAGCCTCTGTGATCCAGGGGGTGAAAGAGGAACGGTTTGATGTAGGTTTTTGTTCCATGATGCCGGAGGAAGATGAGATTGAATTCATTCCGGTATCGAGAGAAGAGCTGATTGCAGTTGTCCCGAAAGACCATCCGCTTGCATCAAAAGATGAGATTGATGTGGAAGAGATCGTGTCATATCCCCAGATATTTTTTAATGAGGAGAGCGGGCTGAGAAAAACGCTGGACAAGATTTTTGATGATCTGCATGTACAGCCGGATATACGGTATACGGTAGACGAAGATGGAGCTCTGGCCGGAATGGTCGCACAGGGATTCGGTGTGGGAATCGTGCCGAATGTGCCTGCGGTCCGAAGTGTCAATGTCCATATGCTGAA
Organism: uncultured Lachnospiraceae bacterium; assembly: GCA_900549995.1. Lineage (GTDB taxonomy): Bacteria > Bacillota > Clostridia > Lachnospirales > Lachnospiraceae > UMGS1251. Next base: position 38,739 of record URQQ01000020.1, read on the forward strand.
GCTTAAAAATCTGGATTACCGGAGATATATCTATATGGCAATTGTAAAAAATAAGTATTTATCACCGATTGTCAGGCAGTTTGTGAACCATGTCAGGGCAAAATATGAAATCCGGCAATAGAAATTGATAAAGAATTGACAACGATAAAGAAATAAAATAAGATAGATAGTAATGATTCAGCCGTACAGACGGGTCATGATTGACAGAGAGTTTTCCATGGGAAAGAAGGAGGAAGATGAATGGAGACAAAATACGATGTTATTGCACTTGGAGAGTTATTGATGGATATGCCGGTGAACGGAAAAAGTGATCAGGGAAATAATTTATATGAATCCTGTCCTGGAGGGGCGCCGTGCAATGTTCTTGCGATATTGAATAAACTTGGGAAAAAGACAGCATTTATTGGAAAAGTAGGAAAAGATCAGTTTGGTGAAGTATTGAAGGAAACACTCGATGAAATCGGAATTGACACTGTGCAGTTGAAAATGGATGAAGAGGTGCACACGACACTTGCGTTTGTACATACATTTCCTGACGGGGACAGAGAATTTTCATTCTACAGGAATCCCGGCGCAGATATGATGCTTACAGAAGATGAAGTCGATGAAGCATTTATCAGACAGGCGAAACTCTTTCATTTTGGGACGCTGTCAATGACAGATGAAGGTGTCAGAAATGCGACGAAGAAAGCGCTGAGAACCGCCAAAGAAGCGGGGATGCTTGTATCTTTTGACCCGAACTTAAGACCGCCGCTCTGGAGTTCGCTGGAACTTGCGAAGGAGCAGATGGAGTATGGTTTCCAGTATTGTGATATTCTGAAGATCTCTGACAATGAGATTCAGTTTGTATCGGGAAAAGAAGATTACGAGGAAGGTATCCAGTATCTGATTGAAAAATATCAGATTCCTCTGATTCTGCTTACCATGGGAAAGGAAGGAAGCCGTGCATACTATCAGGGGAAACGCGTAGACAGAGCCGGATTCCCACAGAAAGCGGTGGATACAACAGGAGCAGGGGATACGTTCTGCGGTAGTTCTCTGAACTATATCCTGGAACACGGAATTGAGAATCTGTCAGAAGAACAGCTTGGAGAGATGCTGACATTTGCCAATGCGGCAGCAGCTCTGATTACGACGAAAAAGGGTGCGATCAGATCCATGCCGGAGAAAGAAGATGTGTTGAAACTTATAAATAAATAACGGAGAAAAGAGCAGGAGAGAGAAAATGAATGATTTAGAGATGTACAGAGAACAGCTTGCGTTATGCGATGATAAGATTATTGATGCGCTGGTGGCCCGCAACGCGATTATTGAAAAAATCATGTCATATAAAGAAGAGTACGGGATGCCGATTTTACAGCCGGCGCAGGAGGCGAAGCAGAAAAGACAGCTGGAAGAGAAGCTGGAAGATAACAAGTATAAAGAAGAGATCTATGATGTTTTCCGCTGTATTTTAAAGAACAGCAAACGGATTCAGGCGAGAAAACTGTTTTCTTACAATATCGTACTGATTGGATTTATGGGTGCAGGGAAAAGCACAATTTCAGAATACTTAAGTACGATGTTTGCGATGGATATTGTGGAGATGGATCAGCTGATCGCAGAGCGTGAGGAGATGAGCATTTCTGATATATTTGAGACTTATGGGGAAGAATACTTCAGGAATCTTGAGACAAATCTGCTGATTGAACTTCAGGAACATAAAAATACGGTTATTTCCTGCGGCGGAGGAGCTGCGCTTCGGGAACGCAATGTAAAGGAAATGAAGAAGAACGGACGTGTTGTACTCTTGACCGCAGAGCCGCATACGATTCTGGAGCGTGTGAAAGACAGCGATGAACGTCCGATCTTAAATGGCAATAAAAATGTAGAATTCATTGCGGATCTGATGGATAAGCGCCGTGAAAAATATGAGGCGGCAGCAGATGTTGTACTTACAACAGATGGAAAAAATGTACAGCAGATCTGTGAGGAATTGATTCAGAAATTAACAGAAATGGAAGCATAAAATATGTTCAATAAATTCTTTCCGGATGATTATGTGGCATCCACGTACATGATTCCTTTTGAAAAACTGTATGAAGAGGGGATCAGAGGACTGATTTTTGATATCGACAATACACTGGTTCCCCATGGGGCACCGGCAGATGACCGGGCCAAAAAACTGTTTGCAAGACTGAAGGAGATTGGATTTCACTGCTGTCTGATTTCCAACAATCAGGAACCGAGAGTGAAGATGTTTAATGAGGAAATTCAGGTAGATTATATTTTTAATGCACATAAACCTTCTACGAAAAATTATATAAAAGCGATGGAGAGGATGGGAACGGATACGTCGAACACGGTATTTGTCGGTGATCAGCTTTTTACAGATGTCTGGGGGGCTAAAAGAGCGGGAATACGCAACATTTTAGTGAAGCCGATTCATCCAAAAGAAGAGATCCAGATTGTGCTGAAACGCTATCTGGAGCGTATTGTTCTGCATTTTTACCAAAAGGAAAGGCATATGAAGTAAAAAGTGCTTGAAAAAGGACAAGAAGTATTATAGAATTAATAACAGTCAGAAGAAACGAGATATGCCGGGAGGCATAGTTGAAGGAGGATTTATAATGATTTCAGCAGGCGATTTTAGAAATGGTGTTACCATTGAAATTGAAGGTAACATTTACCAGGTAATAGAGTTTCAGCATGTAAAACCTGGAAAGGGAGCTGCATTTGTAAGAACAAAATTAAAAAATATCATCAATGGTGGTGTGACAGAGAGAACTTTCAGACCTACTGAGAAATTCCCGAAAGCTCATATTGAAAGAAAAGATATGCAGTATCTGTATTCAGATGGAGATTTATTCAACTTTATGGACGTTGAGACATACGACCAGATCGCGCTGAGCGCTGAGGCAATCGGTGATGCTCTGAAATTTGTAAAAGAGAATGAAATGGTTAAAATCTGTTCTCATAACGGGAACGTGTTCGCAGTAGAACCGCCGTTATTTGTAGAACTTGAGATTACAGAGACAGAACCTGGATTTAAAGGGGACACAGCTCAGGGTGCAACAAAACCTGCAGTAGTGGAAACAGGTGCAACTGTATATGTACCTTTATTTGTAGAACAGAATGATAAGATTAAAATTGATACACGTACCGGAGAGTACTTATCAAGAGTATAATCTGAAAAAGAAGATGTTTTCTGCCTTTTCATATAAGGCGGGGAGCATCTTCTTTTATAATATGGGAAACTTCTTACAGATGATTTATGCTTGCAAAATATGGCAAAGTCAGATACAATGGTTTTACCATAATATTTGTTCAAATCAATTCAGGGTACGTTCGTACCAATTTTCCAGGAAGTAAAAAGGAATACTGCGATAAGAAAGGATCAGATATGGATTATCAGCAGTTTATTCAGGTTATTGAAAAAGAAGTAAAAGAAAATGTGAAAAAAGATGTCAAAGTTTGTATGCATACTGTCATAAAAAACAATGGGAAGGAGCGGCAGGGGATCACGTTGTCAGAACAGGGGGTGAATATTTCGCCGACGATCTATCTGGAGGAGTATTACGAAAAGTTCAGGGGCGGAAAAAGCGTAAAAGATATTACGGACAGTATCCTAATGCTGTATGAGGAGGTCAGATTTCACCACTCATGGGAAGCGTCCTGTGTGCAGGAATATGAAACTGTAAAGGATAAAATTGTGTATAAGCTGATTGGAGAGAAACGGAATGCGGAGTTGCTTTTAAAGGTTCCGCATGTGCAGTTTTTAGACCTTGCGATGGTATTTTATGTGATTCTGGAACTTGACCAGCATGGAACAGCCACGATGCTGATCCGCAAAGAGAACCTTGAGGCATGGGGAATTACGGAGGAAGTATTAAGGAAACAGGCAGTACAGAATACGCCGCGGATACTTCCGGCCAAATTTTCGACAATGAAATCGGTGATTGCTGAAATGATGGGAGAAGAGAGTGGGGAGGAGGAAGAAGAGGACAATATGTTCATACTTTCGAACTGTGTCAGAAATAACGGCGCCTGCTGCATATTATATCCGAATGTCCTGGAACAGATCGGCTGCAGACTGCAGGAAAATTACTATGTCCTGCCAAGCAGTATTCATGAGGTGATCATTATTCCGGAAAGTGTCAGTCCGCTAAAGGAGGATCTGGAGGAAATGATTCAGGAAATCAATATGACCCAGGTGGCCAGGGAAGAAATACTGTCGGATCATCCCTATTATTACAAAAGAGAAGAAAAGAAATTGATATTGTAATCAGGAAGAAGTTTTCTGAAAAAGAAAAAGGTTCCCAGACATTGTCTGAGAAGCTTTGATGCGTGCTTAGGCGGATTCGAACCGCCGACACCTACCTCCGGAGGGTAGTGCTCTATCCAGCTGAGCTATAAACACGAACTACGCTTAATATAATACCATACTTAAATGAAAAATTCAACATAAAAGTGATGTAATCTTTTGTTGAATGATGGCTAACGCAATTTCTTGACAAAAATTGAAAAAATCTATAATATTAATGTTGTGCATAAGGAGGCAGTCTATCATGCGGTTAAAAGAAAGCAGTGACAGCCGGGGAGCAGAGGTATATACAGTGGGAAGAAATGTGGCAAGTGCATTTCTTGCGCTGGGGTTGCTGATACTTCTCACGGCGGTGGTGTTCTTTTCAACCAAAGAGGAAACGATAAGCCCTTCCAGAGAAACAGTTGCGGAGTTAAAAAAAATGCCGAGGGCAGGAGTCGACTGCACAGACAGTCAGGTGAATCCGTTGAGACTGGATCAGAATGAGGAAGTGGACAAGGCGGTTTTAGAATACTACAGACAGTCCGCTGAGGAATCGAAGTTTGCCCAGGGTTATCAGAATCTGATCGTCTACACGAAACTTGGGCCATATGAAGGATCCTACATCGCATTTGTCGAGTATGATATGAAGATTAAAGATATCTATACTCCAGTGCCGGGGCTTGGGACACTTTATCTGGAGACGGATGCAGAAGATGGACAGGTTCATGTGATAAGCGAAGTGGACGATGAAGCGGTGAGCAGTTTGATCAGTGCTGTTGCCGTCCATGAGGATGTACAGGCACTTGTCTCTTCAGTACAGATGCGTTATGAAGAAGCACTTCTGTCTGACAGTCTGCTGAAAGAGGCTCTCGATGGCTTAAAACAGGCATATGAGCAGGGATAACAGATGTGCGGAAGAAAAAAGAGAATAATATACAAAGGATGAATGAGTAATGTCTGGATATAAACAAGCTTTTAAGAAAGCATTTCCCTATACAATTCCTGTATTGACAGGATATCTTTTTATTGGAATTGCATTTGGGGTAATGTACGCAGAGAAAGGGTACTCTTTTCTCTGGGCCTGTCTTATGAGCCTGCTGGTATATGCAGGTTCGGGACAATACCTGGCAGTGAATTTTTTTGTGCCAGGCATTTCTTTTGTTCAGGTAATATTTTTAACCTTGATGGTAAATGTCCGTCATGTGTTTTATGGAATTTCACTTCTGGACAAATTTAATCATATGGGGAAGAAGCGGTGGTATATGATTTTTGGGCTCACAGATGAGACATATTCGCTTCTGTGTACGACGAAAATTCCCGAAGGTGTGGAGGAAGAAAAATTTCTCTTTGCAATTTCGATTCTTGACCAGTCTTACTGGGTGATCGGTTCTGCGATCGGCGGCCTTGCCGGTGCGATTCTCCCGATCAATGCAGAAGGGATTGATTTTGCGATGACGGCATTGTTCGTTGTGATATTCGTAGAGCAGTGGATGGAGAAAAAGAATCGGATTCCGGCAGTGGTGGGACTGATCTGTGCGTTTACGGCACTTCAGATTTTTGGCCCGGACAGTTTTGTACTGCCGTCAATGATTTTCATTATTGTAATTTTATTTCTTGGGAAAAAGAGGCTTCAGAACCAGGAAGATCATGAAGATGGCAGAGGATATCTCAATGAGAAGGAGGCGGATGACGTATGCCGGTAAGCGCAGGAATTTCATTTTTAATCATACTGGCAGTTGCGCTCACGACATTTGCAACGCGTGTGACACCGTTTCTCATCTTTCCAAAGGGGAAGAAGATACCGGATACAGTGCAGTATCTTGGGAAAGTGCTGACGCCGGCTGTGATAGGCATGCTCGTGATCTATTGCCTGAAAAGTACAGAGGTGATGGCAGCACCTCACGGGATTCCGGAGGCTGCGGCTGTTCTGCTGGTTGTGGTGCTTCATGTGTGGAAACGGAATAACCTGCTGAGTATCGGGGCAGGGACGGTATTCTACATGTTTCTGATACAGGCTGTGTTTTAAATAGAAAAACTGCTGTGATACTCTATCGTGAGAGATCACAGCAGTTTTTTGCTAATCGGCCATTTTAGTTTAGATTGATTTTCCGTTTCATAATATAATAAGTTCCAATATAAGAGAGAACGCCTACGATGGTTCCGACAATCAGGTTCCCCGTGATGGTAAACTCCATAAAACTACGGTATATGGGTCCCTTCAACTCAGCCATGTTAAACAGATAGGGCAGATATCCCCCGGTAGAGAGAAGGATCAGACTCACAAACTGGAACATTCCGCACAGAAGAAAATAGGATATGACAGCGCCTAATACTCTGTGGCTTGAAAAAAGCTGTCCGATGGTAACGCAGATATAAATGTAGGCCGGTGCTGAAAAAAGTTCAACAAGGTACATAAAGAGGAAAATAGAAGCAAATTCTTTCAGCGTAAATCCAGTCTGTACGTAAATCTCGGGCTGTAATTTGGGCAGTGAGTTTAAAAATCCCGGTGTTGAGCAAAGCAGCAATATGGCAGCCATGACAACGATCAGATCGATAAGGAACCAGATGACGGCAGCGATACTTTTGCTGGCCAGATGTTCCCCAGCTGTTGCCGGAAGAGTTAACGTAAGATACCCTTCATCTGTGAACAGATGCTTATAAAACCTCATGGCAACCAGAATGAAGGTTCCTGTGCTGACTGCAATGAGAAGGACAATATACGTGAGAATCAGAAAAGAGGCAAAGTATCTGGGATACTGATCTGCCCGGGCAGTGACTGTAAAATGGCCGATGACGCTCATCAGCAGTACAATCACATGCAGAGGAAGCAAAAAACGGGAGAGGGCTTTCATCTCGTGTTTTAATAATTTGCCTAGCATCTAAACACCTCCCTGAATAAAGAATCAACAGATCTGCCCTGTTCTGTGCGGATATCATCCACAGATGCATTCAGCACAAGCTGTCCGTTTTTTAAAAATATCACGTGATCCAGAATATTTTCAATGTCTGAGATCAAATGAGTAGAAATCAGTATGGTTGCATTTTCATCATAATTATTGATGATTGTATTTAATATGTAATCACGTGCAGCAGGGTCTACGCCTCCGATGGGCTCATCCAGAATGTAAAGGCTTGCCTTCCGGCTCATGACAAGGATCAGCTGTATCTTTTCCTTTGTTCCCTTTGACAGAGTCCGAAGCCTTGAATTCGTATCGATCTTCAGCCTGCCCAGCATCTCATACGCGCGCTCCTGGGAGAAATTCTCATAAAAATCACTGAAATAACTGATGATATCTTTTACTTTCATCCAGTCATTCAGATAAGACCGTTCCGGAAGATAGGCTACGATTTTTTTTGTCTCGACACAGGGAGCCATTCCGTTGATCATCACAGAACCCTCAGAGGGAACGAGCAGGCCGTTGATTAATTTAATCAGTGTGGTCTTTCCACTGCCGTTGGGGCCAAGAAGGCCGACAATCTGCCCGGGATTTATTTTCAGGTTCAGATGATCCAGGGCATAGGATGTGTTATATTTTTTTGTAAGTCCCTGACATATCAGAAGCGGGTTCATTTGTATTCCTCCTTTATAACATCCTGGATCAGTGCGATTGTATCTGATTCACTGAATCCAAGCTGCCTCATTTTCTCAATAAATTCGATAATATGGCCGTGAGCCAATTCTCTCTTCATTTTCCGTATCATTGACTCGTCTTCCGTAATAAAACGTCCGCTTGTCCGCTGTGAATAGACAAGTCCGCTCCGTTCAAGTTCGGAGAGGGCCTTTTGCATTGTATTGGGATTGACAGCTGCTTCGAGTGCAAGATCACGGACAGAAGGAAGTTTATCACCGGCATGATACCTGCCGGCGACGATATCCATCTGTATACGCTCCATCAGCTGGAGATAAATAGGCCGGTCATTATCTAAGGTCCATGGCATTTGGTTCACCTCTCTTTGCATTACATTAGCAGAGTACCAGAAACATGAAAAGGCTCCGCAAAGTATAGATTCCGATTGTTCTATCCGATTAATACAATGATACAGTGAAACTAGAGTTATGTCAAGGGCAGGAACACCAGCAGAGAAGTCAGAAGCTTACTGTTCACAGTGGGACAAAACAATATTTTCTACGCTTTCCTCGCAGGAAGCATTTCGCAGCATTTCGATTTCGTATTTATAAGGCGCATATGATTTCTTCGGATGTGTCGGGGAAGGAATATAAGGTGTTTCGAGGATCTTAGGGACATTTTCAAAATCTTTATGGTGGACAATATAGGAGAGGGCATCGAATCCGATCTCGCCGCTGCCAAGATTGGCATGTCTGTCTTTTTGAGCACCCTGTGGATTTTTGCTGTCATTGATGTGGAAGACGGCGATCTGATCTTTTCCGATCAGGCGGTCAAACTCTCCGATGACTCCATCAAAATCATGGATAATGTCATAGCCGCTGTCGTTTGTGTGGCAGGTATCGAAACATACACGTAATCTGTCATTGTAAGTGACACCATCATAGATTCTGGCAAGCTCTTCAAAATTACGTCCGATTTCAGAACCTTTTCCAGCCATTGTCTCAAGGGCGATGAAACAGTCGGTGTCTCTGGTCAGTACTTCGTTCAGTCCCTTTACAATCTGGCTGATCCCGGCATCCACACCTGCACCGACATGGGCGCCTGGATGGAGAATCAGGACATGGCTTCTACAGGCAATGGTACGTTCAATTTCCAGTGCAAGAAAATCCACTGCAAGTGTATAAGTTTCCGGTTTTACTGAGTTCCCAAGATTGATAATGTAAGGGGCGTGTACAACGATATCGCTGATTCCATGGGAATCCATATAATCCCACGCAGCATCGATATTCAATTCGCTGATATCCTTGCGCCTCGTATTCTGCGGTGCCCCGGTATAAAACATAAATGTATCTGCATCGTAAGAAGCCGCTTCCCTCGCAGAGCCAAGCAGCATATCCTTTCCGCTCATTCCGACATGTGATCCTATTTTCATAGAGTACCTCCTAAAATAAATAATAGTAATTATTACTGTAATATATCATAACATATACAAAAAAGGAAATCAAGGAGGGGTTGTTGTAACCCACCGGATATGATAAAATATTACTATTCAGCCATGCACATCTCATCAAATGAACTCCGACGCAAGCTGGCTTGCAGAGGAGATCATTTGATGAGATGTATACGGCGTTTAGCCGTACTGAGATGGAGCGAAGCGGAATCGAAGTGGCATGGCGGTATGCGGTATACTGAATGAGGATAATGAAACAGAGAGGAAAGTTAACGATGAAAAAAATATTAGATTTGATAGCAGAAGAAGTCGGACAGGCTTTTTTAAACGCTGGATATGATAAAGAATATGCCCGTGTGACGGTGTCAAACAGGCCGGATCTGTGTGAGTATCAGAGCAACGGTGCCATGGCAGGAGCCAAAGCGTATAAAAAAGCACCGATTATGATTGCAGAGGATGTTGTGGGATTTTTAAAAGACAGCACTGTGATCGCAGAGGCTGAAGCTGTGAAGCCAGGATTTATTAATCTGAAATTACAGCCGGAATTCATAGCAGGTTATTTAAATGAGATGGAAAATTCTGTGGATCTTGGAATTGAGAAGGCAAAAGATCCGGAGACAATTATTCTGGACTACGGCGGAGCAAATGTGGCGAAACCATTGCATGTCGGTCATCTCCGTGCTGCGATTATCGGAGAGAGCCTGAAGAGAATCTCAAAATTTGTCGGTCACAATGTGATTGGTGACGTCCACCTAGGGGACTGGGGATATCAGATGGGACTTGTCATCACAGAGTTGAAGAAGAGACAACCGCAGCTTCCGTATTTTGATGATGCGTTTGAAGGGGAATACCCGGAAGAGGCACCATTTACAATTAATGAGCTGGAGGAGATCTATCCGGCTGCCAGCGCTTATGCGAAAGAGCATGATGACTATAAGGAAGAAGCACTCCAGGCAACATTCCTGCTCCAGAACGGACACCGCGGATACCGTGCGGTGTGGAATCACATCATGAATATTTCTGTCGCTGACCTGAAGAAGAATTACAATAACTTAAATGTGACATTCGATCTCTGGAAAGGAGAGGCAGATGCACAGGAATATATTCCGGAGATGGTAGAACGTCTGAAAGCCGAGGGATATGCACATCTGGATGAGGGTGCTCTTGTTGTCGATGTAAAAGAAGAGACGGATACGAAAGAAATCCCGCCATGTATGATTTTAAAATCTGACGGTGCTGCGCTCTATGACACAACAGACCTTGCGACGCTGGTAGAACGTGAGAAACTGTATCATCCTGACAAGGTGCTCTATGTCGTTGATAAGAGGCAGGAACTCCATTTTGTCCAGGTATTCCGCTGTGCAAGAAAAACGGGAATCGTCAAGGAGGGAACAGAGCTTACGTTCTTAGGGTTTGGTACGATGAACGGAAAAGACGGCAAACCATTTAAGACGAGAGAAGGCGGCGTGATGCGTCTGGAAGACCTGATCCGTGAAATCAATGAGAAAATGTACGAAAAGATTGCAGAAAACAGGACAATGCCGGAAGAGGAAGCCAGAAAGACCGCGCAGATTGTAGGGTTGTCTGCACTGAAGTACGGCGATTTATCAAATCAGGCGTCCAAGGACTATATCTTTGATCTCGACAGATTCATGTCATTCGAAGGAAATACCGGGCCGTATGTGTTATACACGATTGTAAGAATTAAATCAATTCTTGCCAAATACACAGAGATGGGCGGAGATACTGAAAAATGCACTCTGCTCGGTGCTGTGACAGAGAGTCAGAGAAGTCTGATGCTCGAAGCTGTAAAGTTTAATGAAGTGATCGAACTTGCTTACAGGGAGAATGCACCGCACAAAATCTGTGCGTACATCTATGATATGGCAAATGCATTTAACAAGTTTTATCATGAGACTAAAATTCTTGCAGAAGAAGATGCAAAGACGAAGGAAAGCTTTATTGCGCTTCTTGTCGTGACAAAAGATATACTGGAAACATGTATTGACCTGCTTGGATTTGAAGCACCAGAAAGGATGTAATAGAAGATGACAGAAAAGTTGTTTTATAAAGACAGCCATATGAGTACATTTTCTGCTACTGTAAAGTCCTGTGAAAAGACAAAAAAGGGATACGAGGCGGTTCTTACAAGAACTGCCTTTTTTCCGGAGGGCGGAGGACAAAGTGCAGATACAGGATGGCTCAATGGAATTGAGGTAACAGATGCCCATGAAAGAAATGGAGAGGTATATCACCTGATGAAAGGACCGCTGACTCCGGGGGAGACTGTGGAAGGAAAGATTGATTACAAAGAGCGGTTTTCCAAAATGCAGCAGCATACAGGAGAGCATATCGTCTCCGGGCTTATCCATGGAAAGTATGGATATGACAATGTCGGATTCCACCTTGGAAGTGAAGTCACGATGGATTTCAACGGTGTTCTGACCAAAGAGCAGCTTAGGGAGATCGAATATCTTGCCAATGAAGCGGTGGCAAAGAATCTGGATGTGGAAGTCACATACCCTTCAAAAGAGGAACTAAAAGATCTGGAATACAGAAGTAAGATCGAAATCGAAGGCCAGGTCAGAATCGTAACAATTCCAGGTTACGACGTCTGTGCATGTTGTGCGCCGCACATGAACACAACAGGTGAAATCGGTCTGATTAAACTGACCAACATCCAGAACTACAAAGGCGGTGTCCGCATCTCCATGCTTTGCGGCTTCCGTGCACTTGCTGATTACAATACAAAAGAAGAGAACACCAGAGCCATCGGTGCAGAACTCTCCGCCAAAGAAGAGAAACTCGTAGACGCCGTCATCCGCCAGAAAGAAGAAGTCACAGCACTGAAACTGGAAAATACCTCCCTGCATCGCCAGCTTCTTGAATACAAAGCCCAGGAAATTCCCGGCGATCAGCCTCACATCTGGTACTTCGATAAAACCCTCACCGGAGACACCGCCCGCGAATTCGCCAACCTGCTGATGGCAAAAAATATCACCATCTGCGGCATCTTCTTCGGCACCGACAAATCCGGCTACCGCTACGTCATCTCAAGCCAGACAACCGACGTCCGCGACATAGCCAAACAACTCAACACCACCTTTAAAGGCCGCGGCGGCGGTAAACCCGAAATGGTACAAGGCTCCCTCCCCGGAACCAAATCCCAGATCCTTAACTACCTCCAAACCACAACCCTCTAATCCCAGGGACAGACGCGCCGCGTCGCGTCGTTTCCCGTCCCTCATCATTCACAAACTCAGCCCCTAATATAAACTTCCGTCCTCCATCCCCCAGGGACAGACGCGCCCCGCCGCGTCGCCTCCCGTCCCCCTCACCACCACACTTCCGGGGGGAGAACGGTGCAGTAACATCACTGATTTTTTGGGAGTCTGTGAACGAAAATTGGCAGCTCTTATGGAAAAAGGTGCGTTCTGACGGGGATACATCCAGGACTACAAGTCCTGGATGTAAGGGCATCTAAGCCGCATCATCATCAGATGATACGGCGCATATGCCCGTGCCCCATAAGAACACACCTTTCTCCATTAGAGCTGCCATTTGAGTAAGCGACTCCCAAAAAACCAGTGATGTTACAACTTTATCCTCATCGCATCCACATCAATACTCCACAAAAACTTATCCAGATCTTTGAATGTGATAAACAATGTCGCCGTATTTTCCAGCGGATGAACGCCGAGTCTTTTCGCGCGTGTCAGATCTTTGTCGATAAAAAATTCAACTGCGTGATCAGTATCGTTCATCAGTCCGAAAGGAGTGACAGATCCCTGTTTGATCCCAAGATATTTCTCCAGTCTGTCTTCGGAAGCGAAACTTAGATTTCCTGCACCGAGTGTGCGTCCAAGTGCCTTTAAATCTACAGATTTCTTCTCATCCAGTGTGACAAGAAAGTGACGTTTGCCTTTGGAATCACGGAGGAAGAGATTCTTACACAGAGTTCCCTTCTCGGGGAGTCCAAGTCTGTCCATGTCTTCCATCGTATAGACAGGTTCATGCTCTACAACCTCGTATTTAATATTCATTTTGTCCAGTGCATCATATACTCTTTGTTTCTGGTCCATTTGAAAAACTCCTTTCTGAAAACGGTTAATTGGGGTAGTGAACGACGATATTGGCTTCGATCATTTCATCTCCGGTGTTTTTGTAAATATAGTCATCATATGCATTATATGAGGCAGAATCACCGGGTTTTAAAATATACTCATGGTCATTGAATATCAGCGTGAGCTGTCCTTTATAGACCGTAATGAACTCCCGGGTGCCGGCCATCTGTCTGTTTCCTGCCATAGAACCTCCCACATCGAATTCCAGGTCAAAGATTTCAAAATCCTGTCCGTCGCAGAAGCTGAAGATTGGATAGAGGCGGTACTTTCCCCCGTCTCCGATCAGTGGTGCAGCCATAGCTTTGCTTGTCCTTGAAAAGGGCATCGGTTTTTTTGCGGTGAATGCAGTGACAGGTACCTTCAATCCCAGAGACAGCTTGTAGACAGTGGAAATGGTAGGATTTACCTCACCGCGTTCAATTTGGCTCAGCATACTCTTACTGATTGAGGTTAGGGCAGATGTCTGCTCCAGGCTCAGTCTCTTATCCTTACGGATCGATTTTAAATTGTCTGAGATAAGTTGATTCAGTTCTTCCATTGTCAGCCTCCGATGTACAGCATATGAGATTTTTTTCTATTATATTGTATATGGACGGCTTTGTCAAGAAACAGAAGTGTGCGGAAAAAACGGAATTATTCAGCCATAACCTTTGGAAAGTCTATATTTTATAGTTTTTTTAGTTGCATCTTTATATGACCGGAAGTAGAATAGAAGGGAGCTTCGAATGAGAAAGAGAGGATGCGTTATGCAGCAGAAGAGTTTTGGGAGTCAGCTGTTTCGGATTGCGGGACCGGTTCTGGTCCAGTGGGCAGCCGGCCTTTTTGTAAATATCTGTGCCAGCACGTACTGGATGGCCAGCCACATGGGTGAATTTTTAAAGGCTTCCCAGGATGAGCAGGCAATTATGGACTTTACCATGAAAATGATGGAAAATATGCTGAAATATTCAACATTGATTACTACGATCACAGCGGTGATTACGCTGCCGATTGTCTGTTTTATGTTTTTCAGGGACAGGAAAAAAGAAAAAGAAGCGGGAACGATTCAAAAACAGGTCAAAGTATGGAAGTATTGGCCGATCATCCTGCTGGGAGTTGCTGCATGTATTGCGGTGAATAACCTTCTGGTACTTTATCAGGCGGCATTTCCAAGTGCGACCTATGAGACGACAACCCAGAGCCTCTATCAGGCAGGATTTGTTCTGCAGGTTATCGGACTTGGAATTTTAATTCCGGCGGCAGAAGAGATGGTGTACCGCGGACTTCTGTATTCCAGATTAAAAGAGACAATGAAACGGGGATGGGCGATGTTTTACTGTGCCATGGTATTTGGGCTGTTCCATGGAAACAGTGTCCAGCTGATCTATGGATGTGCCGTCTCTGTGGCGATGTGTTATCTGTATGATAAATACGGATCTGTAAAAGCGCCTGTGTTTGGCCATATGGTTCTGAATATGACATCTTTGATACTGACAAAAGCAGGTACTATGGAATGGATTTTTGCGACACCTCTCAGGATGGGAATTGTCACTGTTCTCTGCGCGGCTGTGGCAGCAGCAATGTTCCTGGCCATTCAGACGATAAAAGGCAGGGATGAGGACGATCAAATACCGAAACCGGAGAATCTGACAACAATGTAAAGTTGTCAGATTCTTTTTTAAACAATTCAGATATTAAAAACAATCTGACAATAATCAAAAATTTCCTCTTTACAGATTTGAAAAAATATTGTATAGTATGAAAAAAGTTACAGAAGAATATGTTTTACAGAAAGGAAATGCTTATGGATAGACAGCAATTGAATAGTTTTAAGCCTGGGCTGTATGATCCTGGTACAGAACATGACAACTGCGGAATTGGAGCGGTGGTCAATATCAAAGGCAGGAAGACACACGATACAGTCGCGGATGCATTGAAGATCGTAGAAAATTTAGAACATAGAGCAGGCAAGGATGCCGAAGGTGAGACCGGAGATGGAGTCGGAATCTTATTACAGATTTCCCATAAATTCTTCTCAAAGGTTTGTACACCTCTCGGCATCTTTTTACGTTCTGAGAGAGCGTATGGGGTTGGGATGTTTTTCTTCCCCCAGGATGAACTGAAAAGAAATCAGGCAAAGAATATATTTGAAGTGATTGTTGAAAAGGAAGGGCTGAAATTCTTAGGATGGAGGGAAGTACCTACACATCCGGGGATTCTCGGGAAAAAGGCGGCTGACTGCATGCCGTGTATCATGCAGGCGTTTATCGGCTGTCCGGCAAATGTGGAAAAGGGGCTTGCATTTGACCGCAGGCTGTATGTTGTACGCCGGATTTTTGAGCACAGCAATGATGAGAACGAGACGTATGTTGTATCGCTGTCCAGCCGTACCATTGTGTACAAAGGCATGTTCCTTGTCGGTCAGCTGAGACAGTTCTTCGATGACCTGCAGGATAAGGATTATGAATCAGCGGTGGCACTTGTCCACTCCAGATTCAGCACGAACACGATGCCGAGCTGGCAGCGTGCCCATCCGTACCGTCTGATTGTACATAACGGAGAGATCAATACAATTAAGGGAAATGCAGATAAAATGCGTGCCCGTGAGGAAAACATGGAATCCGAAGAGTTAAAAGGAGAGCTTCACAAAGTACTTCCTGCGATCAATGCATCCGGGTCAGATTCGGCAATGCTTGATAATTCACTGGAATTCATGGTGATGAGCGGGATGGAGCTTCCGCTTGCGGTGATGACTGCAATTCCCGAACCATGGGAAAATAATCCGGGAATATCCAAGAAAAAGAAAGATTTTTATCAGTACTATGCAACAATGATGGAACCCTGGGATGGACCGGCATCAATCCTCTTTACTGACGGGGATTATATGGGTGCTGTGCTTGACAGAAATGGTCTTCGCCCGTCCAGATATTATATTACGGAGGATGATAATCTGATCCTGTCTTCCGAGGTTGGTGTACTGGATATTGATCCTTCGAAGATTGTGACGAAGGAACGTCTTCATCCGGGCAAAATGCTGCTTGTGGACATGGTAAATGGAAAAATGATTGATGACGATGAGCTGAAAGAAAGCTATGCCAAAAGGCAGCCTTACGGGGAGTGGATTGACAGCAATCTGATCGAACTTAAAAATCTGAAGATTCCAAACCAGGATATCCAGGCTTACACAAAAGAAGAATGTGTGAGGCTTCAGAAAGCGTTCGGCTACACTTACGAAGAGGTAAAAACTTCAATATTGAACATGGCGCTCCAGGGAGCAGAAGGTATTGGGGCAATGGGAGCTGATGCACCGCTTTCCGTGTTATCTGAAAAGCATCAGCCGCTGTTTCACTATTTCAAACAATTGTTTGCCCAGGTGACGAATCCTCCGATCGATGCAATCCGTGAGGAAATTGTGACATCAACTACGGTGTATATTGGAAAAGACGGAAATCTTCTGGAAGAAAAAGAAGAGAATTGTAAAGTGCTGAAAGTGAATAACCCCATTCTCACGAACACAGATCTGCTGAAGATCAAACATATGAAAGTCGATGGATTTAAAGTGGCAGAGATTCCGACAACGTTCTATAAGAATTCCAGTCTGGAAAAAATGATGGAATACTTGTTTGTGGAAGTTGACAGGGTCATTCGTGAGGGTGCGAATATTCTGATACTTACGGACCGGGGAGTGGATGAATACCACGTGGCGATGCCATCACTTCTGGCAGTCTCAGGGCTGCAGCAGCACCTTGTACGGACGAAGAAGAGGACTTCTGTCGCGGTGATTCTGGAAACGGGAGAACCAAGGGAAGTACATCATTTTGCGACACTTCTTGGTTATGGAGCCTGTGCAATCAACCCGTATCTTGCGCATGAATCGATCCGTCAGCTGATTGAGGCGAATATGCTTCACAAAGACTATTATGCGGCAGTCGATGATTATAATCACGCAGTGATTCATGGTATCGTGAAGATTGCTTCCAAGATGGGGATCTCTACCATACAGTCCTATCAGGGGGCGAAGATCTTCGAGGCTGTCGGGCTTCAGAGGGATTTCATCCGGAAGTATTTTACGGATACGGTCAGCAGAATTGAAGGGATCGGAATCAAGGAGATCGAAGAAGATTATAACGCAGTACATTCCGAGGCATTTGACCCGCTGGGGCTGGCCGTAGATATGTCCCTGAACAGCATCGGCAGGCATAAGGCAAAAAGCGGAGGAGAAAAACATCTTTATAATCCGCAGACGATTCATATGCTGCAGCAGGCGGCAAGACGGGGCGATTACGGATTATTTAAACAGTATACAAAGATGGTGGATGAAGAAGGAAAGGGAATTCATCTAAGAGGCCAGCTTTGTCTTCAATACCCCAGGAAGGGAGTCCCGATAGAAGAAGTAGAAAGTGTAGATTCCATTGTGACAAGATTTAAGACGGGAGCAATGTCTTATGGTTCTATATCCAAGGAGGCACATGAGACACTGGCGCTTGCGATGAACCGGCTCCACGGGAAATCAAACAGCGGAGAAGGCGGTGAAGAAGTAGATCGTCTTGACAGCGACCGGTGTTCAGCAATCAAGCAGGTCGCATCCGGACGATTCGGAGTCACTTCCCGCTATCTGGTCAGTGCAAAAGAGATACAGATTAAAATGGCACAGGGCGCAAAACCTGGTGAGGGCGGACACCTGCCGGGACAGAAAGTATACCCGTGGGTTGCAAAGACCCGTCACTCGACACCGGGAGTCGGATTGATTTCTCCGCCGCCGCACCATGATATCTATTCGATTGAAGATCTCGCTCAGTTGATTTATGATTGCAAAAATGCGAACCGTGATGCCAGGATTTCGGTGAAACTTGTCTCAGAGGCAGGCGTTGGCACTGTGGCAGCGGGTGTTGCAAAAGCCGGGGCAGAAGTCATTCTCGTGTCCGGGTATGACGGAGGAACCGGTGCGGCCCCAAGAAGTTCTATCCATAATGCAGGACTTCCGTGGGAACTGGGGCTTTCGGAGACACATCAGACTTTGATTTTAAATGGATTGAGGGACCGTGTCAGAATTGAGACAGATGGCAAGCTGATGAGCGGAAGAGATGTTGCAATAGCGGCGCTTCTGGGAGCGGAGGAGTTTGGATTTGCCACGGCACCTTTAATTACAATGGGCTGTGTGATGATGCGTGTATGCAATCTGGACACTTGCCCGGTCGGAATCGCAACACAGAACCCTGAACTTCGGAAACGGTTTGGCGGTAAACCGGAATACGTTGTGAATTTTATGAGGTTCATTGCGGAAGAACTGAGGGAGTATATGGCACTGCTTGGAATCCGTACGGTGGACGAGATGGTTGGACGCACGGATTTGTTGAAAATCAGGGAGACGGCAACCTCTGACAGAGCTGCAAGGCTGGATCTTGGGTTAATTCTGAATAATCCATATGTTGCAGAGAAGAAAAGGATTTTTAACCCACATAAGAAATACAATTTTGAATTGGAAAAAACACTGGACGAGAAGGTTCTTTTAAAAGAATGGCTGCCGTCACTTGAAAAGAAGCAGAAGAGAAGTATGGAAATTGATGTCACAAATATCAACCGTACTTTTGGTACGATGTTCGGATCGGAAGTTACAAAACGTTATCCGGAGGGGCTTGATGAAGACAGCTATGTAATCAAATGCAGAGGAGCCGGAGGACAGAGTTTCGGTGCGTTTATTCCGAAAGGCCTTACGCTGGAACTGACCGGGGACAGCAATGACTATTTCGGGAAAGGACTGTCAGGCGGCAAACTGATTGTCTATCCGCCTAAGGGAGTGAAGTTTAAGCAGGATGAAAATATTATTATCGGTAACGTTGCGCTCTATGGAGCAACAAGCGGGAAAGCGTTCGTAAACGGAGTTGCCGGAGAGCGTTTCTGTGTCAGAAATTCAGGGGCAACTGCGGTTGTGGAAGGTGTCGGAGATCACGGATGTGAATATATGACCGGCGGGCGTGTTGCAGTTCTTGGAAAAACAGGCAAAAATTTTGCTGCTGGCATGAGCGGAGGAATTGCGTATGTGCTTGACATGGAGAGTGATTTATATATGAAGGTAAATAAGGAAATGGCAGCAATTGAACGTATGACAGATAAGTATGATGTTATGGAACTTCAGAGTATGATCGAGGAACATGTGGCTTATACAAACTCGGAAAAAGGAAAAGAAATACTGGAACATTTTGAAGAATATCTGCCGAAATTTAAAAAGGTGATACCATATGATTATAGAAAAATGCTTTCGACAATTCTTCAGATGGAAGAAAAGGGACTGAACAGTGACCAGGCCCAGATTGAGGCATTTTATGCAGTGAAAGAAGGAAGATAGGAGGCGCGGACCGTGGGAAAACCGACAGGATTTTTAGAATATGACAGAAAAGATCACCCGGCTGAAACGCCGGCTCAGAGGATCAGGCATTACAATGAATTCCACACGCCTTTGCTTAAGGAAGAACAGATGCTTCAAGGGGCAAGGTGTATGGCGTGCGGAGTACCGTTCTGCCAGTCCGGACAGATGATCGCAGGTATGGCAAGTGGCTGTCCTCTTCACAATCTGGTCCCGGAATGGAATGATCTGATTTTTAACGATAACTGGGAAGAGGCATACAGCAGGCTGAAGAAGACGAATAATTTCCCGGAATTTACAGCAAGAGTCTGCCCGGCTCTGTGTGAAGCGGCATGTACGTGCGGACTTTATGACAAGCCGGTAGCGACGAAAGCAAATGAGTATGAGATTATTGAAAATGCGTATGAAAAGGGATATGCAGATGCCAGGCCGCCGAAAGTCAGAACCGGGAAAAAGGTGGCAGTGATTGGCTCCGGGCCGGCCGGGCTTACAGTGGCAGACCAGCTGAATAAAAGAGGCCATCTCATAACGGTATTTGAAAGGGAAGACAGACCCGGAGGGCTTCTGCGCTATGGAATTCCAAACATGAAGCTCGAAAAACAGATCATAGACCGGAAGATTAAAATTATGGAAGAAGAAGGAATTACATTCGTGACGGGGTGTAATATCGGAAAGGATAAAAAAGCGGCATCTCTGCTGAAGGAATTTGACCGCGTGGTACTTGCCTGCGGGGCATCGAATCCGAGAGATATCAAAGTTCCCGGAAGAGATGCAAAAGGGATTTATTATGCAGTAGATTTCCTGAAATCTACTACCAAAAGTCTCTGGAAGGATAACTTGAAGGAAGGGTCCTATGTTTCAGCCAGGAATAAAAATGTGATGGTAATCGGAGGAGGGGATACGGGAAATGACTGTGTAGGAACCGTGGTACGGCATGGATGTAAATCAGTCCTGCAGCTGGAAATGATGCCCAGACTACCCGAGAAGCGCACGGAATCAAATCCGTGGCCTGAATGGCCGAAAGTTTTAAAAACAGATTATGGACAGGAAGAGGCTAAAGCGGTATTTGGACATGATCCAAGGGTTTATCAGACGACGGTGAAGGAATTTATCAAGAATAAGAATGGTGAGATATGCAAGGCAAAGCTTGTGAAACTGGAACCTAAAAAGGATGAAAAGACCGGGCGCATGGTTATGTCCGAGACTGCCGGAAGCGAGTACACGATAGATGTAGATATGGTACTGATTGCGGCAGGATTTCTTGGAAGTGAATCTTATGTGACGAAGGCATTTGGCGTGGATGTCAATGAGCGGACAAATGTTTCGGCAAATGAATCTTATGAGACAAATGTAAAAAATGTATTTACGGCAGGTGATATGCACAGAGGGCAGTCACTGGTTGTCTGGGCCATCCGTGAAGGACGTGAGGCGGCGAGAGAAGTAGATCTGAGCCTGATGGGGTATACCAATCTTTCCATACAATAGAAAACATAAAAGCCAGGAGCAGGCAGCATTTTAAGATGCGCCTGCTCCTGGTCATATTAATATAGAAGAAAAGGTAATTTTTTATGCGTATGCGGGAACAATTTCCAGCCAGTATCCATCCGGATCAGAAATGAAATAGATCCCCATCTCCTCATTTTCAAAACAAACACAGTTCATTTCTTTATGAAGCTTTAATGCTTCTTCGTAGTTGTCTACAGTGAAGGCAAGATGAAATTCGTTGTCCCCGAGTTCATAGGGACGGTCCCAGTCACGCAGCCATGTGAGTTCCAGCTGATGAGGGCTTGTTCCGTCACCGAGGTATTTCAGAATAAAACTTCCGTCTTCTGCAGTATGCGTCTTTGTGACAGTAAGTCCCAGAGCTTTTTCATAAAAAGCAAGCGACTTGTCAAGGTCACGGACATTCAGATTATTATGGTCAAATTTAAAATTCATGATAGAGTCCTCCTTTTTATATGTGATTTTATCATACCATTAACGGGGGAGAAAAGGGAAGAAAAATCTGAGTTTGGAAGAAGAACTCTGCAAGTAAACTTGCGCCGGTGGGAAGAGGGGGATCGAAGAGGGACGCCATGCACTTCGATTCCGCTGCGCTGCATCTCAGTACGGCTAAACGCCGTATACATCCCAAAAGAAAGACTCCTTTGCAAGTAAACTTGCGCCGGAGTTTTTCTTTTGGGATGTGCATGGCTGAATAGTTGGCAAATGTTACGAAAATATTAAAAAATGTTGCAAAAAGGTTTGATATGCATTATAATTCAGTTATGCGGATTGATTTTGGCATAAGAGTTTATGAAAAAAATGAATTGGGCAGGTGGGATATGAAAATAAAAAAGGTATGCAGGATGTTGGGAGTTACGCTTTTAGCGGCATCTTTGATGGCGGTTCCGGTGAGTGCGGCGCCTTCGGTTGATGAATTACAGAAGGAGAAAGCAGCAGCGCAGAGTCAGGTAAGTTCACTTCAGCAGGAACTGACAGGAATACTTGTTAAATTAGATGAACTGGAAACAGAACTTGTTGAGAAGGGGCAGGAAGTGACTCAGGTTACTTCTGATCTGGAAGCAGCGAAGGAGAAAGAGGCAAAGCAGTACGAAGATATGAAGCTTCGGATTCAGTATATGTATGAAGACGGGGATGCAACTTTTGTATCTAAGCTTCTGGAATCCAACAGCATTGCTGACATTCTGAACCAGGCAGAATATGTTTCAAAAGTACATAGTTATGACAGAAAAGCACTGGAAGAGTATGTAAAGACAACACAGCAGGTTGCAGAGTTAAAGACAACACTCGAGACAGAAATCAGCAACCTCGAAAATATGCAGACTACTTACTCGGAAGAAAAAGATAATCTGAATTCAACAATTGAAACTAAAAAGGCAGAAGTAAGTGATTTTGACCAGCAGATTCAGGCGGCAGCGGCAGCAGCTGCAGCTGCAAGACAGAAGGAACTGGAAGAACAGACAAGACGTGCCGCAGCGGCAGCTGAAAATCAGAGAAATTCCGGACAGGCACAAAGCGGAGTCGGCCAGTCAGGCAATACTTCAGCAAATAACGGACAGACAGCACAGGGCAGCACGGCAGGAAATGCTTCCTCAGAGAATTCCGCAGGAACGCAGGATCAGAACCAGGCAGCTCAGCCAGAGGCATCTGTCGATAATACAGTGAATAGCGGGAACTCACAGGATGAGCCCTATTATGAAGATAACAGCAGTGCGGAAGAAGACACAGGAAGTTCTTCCAATTCCGGATCAGGCTGGGCAGTGGTAAGTGCGGCAGAGAATTATCTCGGTGTACCGTATGTATGGGGCGGAGCATCCGGAAGCGGTGTTGACTGCTCAGGACTCGTACTTCTTGCACATCAGTCAATCGGTGTAAGCCTTGCGCACAGTTCAGGTTCACAGGGCGGCGGCGGACAGGCCGTAAGCGGTATGGCAAATGCACTTCCGGGTGATGTTGTATGTTATCCGGGACATGTAGGAATTTATATTGGAAATGGACAGATGATTCATGCACCAGAGCCAGGAGATGTAGTTAAAGTATCCAGCGTATATGGTTCGCCGTGGTTCAGACGTTACTGGTAATGAAAAAGAGGTTTGGGGCGTGAGCTTCCAGGCCTCTTTCTGCGTTTCAGGACAGGGCTCTGATGAAAAACTTGAAAAAAGTTCTGAAATAGTGTATATTAGGAAAGAGTTTGTACAGAGGCAGATAATTAAAAAGGGTAATAATGGGTGATACAATGAGAAAAAAGAAACTAATGAACACACTGATTGCAGCAGTTGCTGCGGGGTCCATGGCAGCGGCACCGATTGTATATGCTGCTCCGGATACTCAGAAACTCGAAGAGCAGAAGAATGCGGCTCAGAATGAAGTCAGTGCTTTGCAGAAACAACTGACAGATATCATGGTCAAGATGGATGAACTGGAATCGAGCATGGTTGAAAAGGGTCAGCAAATTGAGCAGGCAAATATAGATTTGGAAGCTGCACAGCAAAAAGAGCAGGAACAATATCAGGCAATGAAGCTGCGTATCAGATATATGTATGAAGAAGGAGATAATTCAGCACTTGAAAAAGTTGTGAATTCTCAGAGTATAGCAGAACTTTTGAATCAGGCTGAATATGTTCAGAACGTACATAATTATGACAGAAAAGAACTGCAGGCATATGTGGAAACAAAACAGCAGATTGCAGATCTGAAGGCTACTCTGGAGACAGAGATGGCCAATATGGAACAGTTAAAAGATGAATTTGCAGGACAGAAGGAAGAACTTGGTGATACACTTTCATCCAAGAAGGCAGAAGTAGCTGACCTTGACCAGCAGATTCAGGCGGCAGCCGCAGCAGCCGCGGCGGAACGCCAGAAGGCACTGGAAGAACAGGCGAGAAAAGAAGCAGAGGCAGCAGCTGCAGCAAGCCGTGCACAGGCACAGCAGCAGGCTTCCAATAATTCCGGAAATTCTTCCAGTTCAGGAAACACCGGAAGCAGTTCTTCGTCTGGCGGCGATGCATCAGTATCCCAGAATTCAGAGGAAGATGAAGATTCCGGATCAGGATCTTCAGGTGGCGGATACGTATCTACAGGTTCTGGAGATGCGATTGTAAGTGCAGCGTATTCTTACATAGGTGTTCCGTACGTATGGGGTGGGACAAGCTATTCTGGAATTGACTGTTCCGGACTTACACAGGCAGCATGTGCAGCCGCTGGAATCAGTATTCCACGTACATCTGGCGCTCAGGCTGGCGGAGGTATGAATGTAGGAAGTCTCGATCAGGCACAGCCGGGAGATATTATTTGTTATCCGGGACATGTTGCTGTATATATCGGCGGAGGTCAGGTGATACATGCGCCTACGGAAGGCCAGAACGTGAAGGTGGCAGGTGTGTCTATGGGATCAAGCCAGCCAATCACGGCAATCAGAAGATACTGGTAATTGCTGGAATATATTTCGTTTGCAGATAAGGGAAAATGCGCAGTAGAGGCAAAAATTCCCTGATATACTTCTTTCTATTTTTTTACAGAAAAATAAAATTCTTGAAATATTTTGTAAAATATTGTATAGTGATTTTATATCTAGGGGGATAGAAAGAGGAAAAAATAATTAACAAGGATGGGTGAAAGTATGAAAAGAAAAATCGTCAATACACTCGTAGCTTTAGCCGCTGTGAGTTCTTTAGTTGTAACTCCCGTTTTCGCTGCACCATCGTCAACAGGAAATTTACAGTCCAAGAAAAATGCGGTACAGAGTGAAGTGAGTTCTCTTCAGTCGCAGCTTACAGATATTATGACTCAGATGAACCAGTTGGAGTCTGATATGGTTGCAACAGGTGAAGAGATCAATAAAGCGAATGCAGATCTGGAAGCAGCACAGAAAAAAGAACAGGAACAGTATGAAGCAATGAAACTTCGTATTAAATATCTGTACGAAGAAGGCGACGGAACTTCCGCAGCTTTGGATTCTGTGATCAGTTCAGGAACTACGGCAGATCTGATGAATAAAATTGAATACTTTAAGACAATTCATGAGAGTGACAGAAAACAGCTCGCAGCTTATGAAGAGACAAAACAGAAGATTGCAGATCTGAAGGCACAGCTTGAAGAACAGATGCAGAGTATGGAGACAATGCAGTCTGATTTTACAACACAGCAGGCTGTCTTAGGTGAGACAATCACGGAGAAGCAGACAGAAGTGTCAAACCTGGATACACAGATTCAGGCAGCAGCACAGGAAGCGGCTATTGCAGTTCAGAAGAAAGCAGAAGAAGCTAAGAAGGCAGAGGAAGTTAAAAAATCTGAGGAAGTAAAATTAGCTGATGCTTCTGATAAGAAAGAAGAATCAAAGAAAACAGAAGATACTGAGAAAAAAGATGATCAGAAAGACGATAACAGTGCAGACGATCAGAACAATGGACAGGTATCCGATGAAGATAAGAATGTAACTGATAATGACGCATCACAGCAGCCGTCAGAAGATCAGAACAACGCAGATAATAATCAGCAGGCACCAGAACAGGGTGAGACGCAGCAGCCATCTGATGACCAGCAGGTTGTAACACCTCCGTCAGAAGATCAGCAGGCACCGGCTGAGGATCAGAATGTATCAAATCAGCCATCAGAGGATCAGCAGACACCGTCAGAAGATCAGAATACACCATCTGAAGACCAGCAGGCTCCAGCAGAAGATCAGAATACTGGAAATGACCAGAGTGATGCAGTTGTGACACCACCGGCAGCAGAAGCACCGGTTGAGACACCAGTTGAGGATACAAGCAATGCAAGCGTTGGACAGGCTATCGTAAGTGCAGCTTATCAGTATCTTGGTGTTCCGTATAAATGGGGTGGAACAAGTTTTTCAGGAATTGACTGTTCAGGACTTACCCAGGCTGCATATGCGGCTGTAGGAATTAGTATTCCACGTACGTCCAGCTTACAGGCTACATCAGGTAAAAGTGTAGGAAGTCTTTCAGAAGCACTTCCAGGTGATATCATCTGCTATCCGGGACACGTTGCAATCTACATAGGGAATGGTCAGGTAATCCATGCACCGACAGAAGGTCAGAATGTTAAAGTTGCTGGCGTATCTATGGGAGCAGGACAGCCGATAACTAAAATCGTAAGATATTGGTAAAAAATATATAAAAGATTAAGATCATCTGCTTTGCGGCAGATGGTCTTTTTTGTCATAGTTTGGGAAAAACCACTTGCAAACAAATGAGCTGTATGATATACTACTTAAGTCGCTAAAAAGCACGTATGCGGTTGCTTTTAATGGTGCCGGACATAGAGAATGGCTGGTTTTAAGAGAAGATAAAGCATACGGAAGTAAAAAACCAAATGGAGGAACGAAACATGAGCGTTATTTCAATGAAACAGTTATTAGAAGCAGGTGTTCACTTTGGACATCAGACAAGAAGATGGAATCCTAAAATGGCTGAGTACATCTACACAGAGAGAAATGGTATCTACATCATCGACTTACAGAAATCTGTAG
>URQQ01000021.1 GCA_900549995.1 uncultured Lachnospiraceae bacterium
TGCCATAAAATGTCCTACATGAAGGCTGTCTGCTGTTGGGTCAAACCCAATGTAAAAGGTCGCTTTCCCATTGTTGATCAGTTCCTCAATTTCCTTTTCATCCGTCACCTGGGCAATCAACCCTCTGGCTTTCAATTCGTCATAAATTTTCATTTCTTTACCTCTCCTTTTGTTATATATTTTGTTTTTCTGTTACATATTTCAGGTGGTTAGTTCCAGTCGGCCGAACAGCGCATCTCATGACTTTGTCATTCGATCATGGGCTTTCGCCCAATGCCCGGAAACCAATCCCATTTTTCCTCTGGATGCAAGCATCCTCGGGAAAATGGGATTGGTTTCCGGGGCGCTGTTCTTAATGCTTGCATGCAAAATACCCCCGTCCTTGAAAAGGACGAGGGTTATAGTCTCGTGGTACCACCTTTATTCACAGGCAACTCGCATTGTCTGTCTCGCGAAGCAGCTTTTCTTACTGCTGTCGTACGGTAACGTGTACGCCTTCCGTCACAGCCTACTTGCATCCGCTCATGCGTTGGGTGTGAAGCTCCAAGATGTATTCACAGCTGATTTCTCCATGCGCCTCTCATCATCCGGCTGCTTTCTGTAAGTTCTCCTCAACTGTTACTTGTTCTTTTCATCGCCTGTCAATTATATATTTGCCAATATACTCTATATGCTCCCGTTTGTCAAGAGCCTTTCTCGGCTAATATTTACGATTACTAATCAATTTCTTCTTCATAGTTTTTAGGCTTCATCAGATTCTGCCAGCAGATTCCTATGAATATTATGAGAACCATAATGCAGATGACTACCGACTTCAGCAGCATGTTCTCCCCATCTTTCAATTCATACTCATAGGAGAACCCTGCCCCGTAATTTTCACCTTCTCTGTAAACAAGTGTCTTCACAGGCTTTAGATGAATCTCTGCATTGTCATATACCTTTGTCACCGAAAGATTATTGTCCGGATTATTCAGCATCCCGGACCATTTAACAGCAGACTCTTCCTCCTGAAATATATGATCTCCCTCTTCGAAGATTTCATACTTCCTGTTCTGGATTCCCCCGCTTTCATGACGGAACTCACCGTTATATACATATTTGTTTTGATCCCAGGCGAATGTGCTGGAAGATTCTGAAGCAAATGCTGTCAGATCTTCTGGGTTGCTCATTGTCTCGATGATAATTTCCTGAACTTCCTTATTTCTCACTTTCAGAAAACACATGGCATATCCAGTTGCACCTTCATGCACCGTCTTCTGGCATATCCCGCCATATACCGGCCCTTCGTTCAGATGAAGCCTGGAGGACAGATAGTCCATCTGCTGTTCATCCAGTTTAGCTGTAAGATTTTCCGGAATTCCTGCTTTCCTGAAATATGCAAGTTTGTCACTTTGTCCGGTTTTATTCTGTGTGGAATCAGCTTCCGCCTGGCGTTGACTGCCACACCCTGCCAGACATGCCACTGTCAATAAAGAGAAAAACAACACTTTTAGTTTCTTTGTCACAGTATCCACCCCCACTATACTTAAACAGAATAATTCCTTCTGTGTTCAATTATTAAAATTGTAACACAGCTTTGGGCAGACATCAACGAAAGAAGTAAAAGTGCTGTCTCAATATTCCGGCAGTTTACAGGACTTTTCCATCCTTCACTACCGCTTTCAGATTCAATTCTTTATCAAGCAGAACCACATTGCCCCGCTTGCCAGGTGTGATTGAACCATATTTATCATATTCTCCGAGGCTCTTTGCCGGATTTGCAGTGGCACAGGCGACTGCCGTCTCCAGCGGAATTCCCATTTTCTTTACTGCGGTTCTCATACAGTCAAGAAGATTCGTTGCCGACCCCGCCAGCGCTCCGTCTGATACAAGTGTGGCTTTATTGCCCTTTACATGTACTTCCAGACCTCCGAGAGTATACAGGCCGTCCGGCATTCCCGTGGCACGCATACAGTCACTGATGAATATAATCCGGTCTCCTCCCAGCATTTTGAACGTTGTTCTTACCGTCGCCGGGTGAATATGAACCCCGTCACAGATCAGCTCCGCCATCACGTGGCTGCTGTCTGCCACCGCCCCGATCACACCGGGTGCCCTGTGTGAAAATGCAGGCATCGCGTTATAAAGATGCGTCGCATGACTTGCTCCTTTGTCATAGGCAAGCTTCGCAGTTTCATAGTCTGCATTTGTATGCGCAAGAGATACTGTGATCTCATCCTTTACCGCTTCGATAAATTCCATCGCACCCTCTTCTTCTGCCGCTACTCCTATATATTTGACAAGTCCGTTGGCAGCCTTCTGAAAACGGTGAAGCACCTCCACATCACATGGAATAATATACGTTTCATCCTGCGCACCTTTTTTTACTCTGCTGATGAACGGTCCTTCCATATTGATTCCTATCAGATCCGCTCCATCATGCACTCCCTGATTGTACTTCGCCGCCGTGCCAAGAATTTCATCCAGCGTCTCAAGCGGCAGTGTCATTGTTGCAGGCGCTATCGCAGTAACTCCGACCGATGCCTCATATTTTGCAATCTCTTCGATTGCTTCTTCTGTACCATCGCAGAAATCATACCCTTTGCATCCGTGGAAATGAATATCAATCAATCCCGGAATTGCGTAACACCCTTCTCCATCGAGTACTTCATTATCTGAACTTTCCCCCGCAGAGAAGATGCCATTTTCGATTACGATTTCCCCTGTTTCAAATTTTTTCTCTTCTGTATATACCTGTACATTTTTAATAAGCATTCTTTTATTCCTCCTGACCCATCCGTTGCTTTTCTCTTAAGATGATTATAACTTTTCCGCAATTATTCCGCAATTTCAAAGCCGAATCTCGGCAGATATATCCAAAAATTCGCACAATTGTGCACTTTCCTTATTGCCCGATCAGAGAAAGCGCTTCTTTATCTCCCACCACAGTGACATCAGGATGCAGCTGCAAAATGGACGCCGGTACATGCGGTGTCACCGGTCCTGTAAACGCTTCTTTCACAATAGATGCTTTCTCTCCGCCGTTTACAACAACCAGAATTTTCTTTGCCTTCATAATTGTGCCGATCCCCATGGTATAAGCCTTCCTCGGCACATCATCCGCTGAAGCAAAAAATCTCTTATTCGCTTCAATTGTGCTCTCCTGAAGGTCTACACAGTGCGTCTCTTTTTCAAAAGTCTCTGCCGGTTCGTTAAAACCAATATGGCCATTATGTCCCAGCCCCAGAAGCTGAAGGTCAATTCCGCCTACAGAATCAATCAGTTTCTCATAGCGGACACATTCCTTTTTGATATCGCTTTCCATTCCATTTGGCAGATGTGTGTTCTCATATGGGATATTTACACGGCCAAAAAGGTGCCGGTTCATAAAATAATAATAACTCTGGTCATTGTTTCTCTCGAGTCCCTTATACTCATCGAGATTCACCGTCGTAACCTCCGACAGATCCAGCTCCCCTTTTTCATAACGTTTTACAAGCTGCTCATAAGTACCAATCGGTGTGGAACCTGTTGCCAGCCCCAGCACACATTTTGATTTCATAAGTACCTGGGCAAATATAATATTTGCTGCTTTCCTGCTCATCTCGTCATAATCTTTTGCCTCATATATTTTCATAGATATCACCATTATTTCCTTTCTTATCTGAAACTAGTCACAGCTATTCTGTATATAAATATGCCTGTTTCTTTTTTTCTTTTCCCCGAAGTGCTTTTAACGTATTATCATGCATTGTCTCTTTCTTATACTTATCCTGTTCTACATAATAGGAGTAACAGATATCAAGCATCACTAGAATTGGAAACTGCGGGGAAATCACATTCCCGTGATTCAGATGCTTCAGCGAAGGCAGCAGTACCACCTCGTCACAAAACTCATCGAAATCTTCCTTATTTTTTGCTGTCAGAAGAACTGTCCTGGCCTTTCTTTTGTGAGCCTCCCTAAGAAGATATCTGACCTCCTCTTTCTCACCGCTGATACTGATTCCAAATACAAGGCATGTCTCATTTTGAAATACAGCCTGCATTCTCATCAGATCGCTGTCCTGGATGGAATCAATGTCCACGCCAATCCGCATAAATCTCAGTTTCATTTCCCTGGCTGCAAGACCGGAACTTCCCATCCCGCACACAAATACCCTGGCCGCCTTGGAAAGATACCGGCTGATTCTTGCAATCTGCGCCTCATCCACAAGACTGTAGGTCTTATTTAAAAGCTCCTGATACGCGTTTAAAACCATCCTTGTATTGCCGGTGATTGATTCCGTCTTCTCAACGAATGTCTCTTCATACTGGTAGACAAATTCCCGGTACCCCCGATATCCGCACTTCTTTGCAAATCTGGAAAGAGACGCTTCTGACACAAAAAGTCTGTCAGCAACTGATTTCGCAGAGAAATCCATTTTCTCCCGGTTCTGTATAAAAAAATCGGCGATATTCTTTTCCACGACTGTAAAATTATCATAATTTGACTCAATTACAGGAACAACTGATTTCACATAATACTCCATTTTATCCCCTCCGATCTTCGTGCAGGGTTTTCTCTTCTGTACGTAACTTTTACTTTTGCCTGTTTTTAAAATGATAAAAGGCTCCCAGCATCCCGGCATCATTTTTATTCTGCGCCATCCGCAGTGATGTATGCTCCAGAATACTAGAAACAAGATATTTCTCCATCGCCTTCCAGATCTTTGGTTTTAAGATTTCCTCCTGGGCCATGATTCCTCCCCCCAGGACAACCACCTCCGGATTTATCACATAGCAGATATTGGCAATCCCTTTTCCAAGAATGTCAGCCATCTCATCAATTGCCTCACTGCAGATTGGATCTCCTTTTTTGGCTTCCTCAAAAATCCGTCTTCCGTGCCACATTTCTATGGGCTCTTCTTTGCGCCCTGCAACCTTTTTACACAGAATACTGCTTGCCCCAAGTGTCTGGAAATCACTGTCGTCCATATGCATATATCCCACTTCACAGGCACTGTTGCTGCTGCCGTGGAATACTTCGTTTCCAATCACAATACATCCGCCGATTCCGGTTCCTATCGTAAGACAGAGCGAAACTTTGCTTCCTCTGGCCGCACCTGCCACGGCTTCTGCAAGCCCCGCACAGTTTACATCATTCTCCACTTCACAGGGAAGATGAAATTTTTCTTCCATCGTCTTCTTAAACTGAGTTCCTTTATAATCTGGAATCAATGGCGCCGC
The DNA here is from genome assembly GCA_900549995.1 of uncultured Lachnospiraceae bacterium. GTDB lineage: Bacteria > Bacillota > Clostridia > Lachnospirales > Lachnospiraceae > UMGS1251. The sequence goes on from URQQ01000021.1 coordinate 5,206, forward strand.
ATAGAAAATTTCACCCTTTTCGACATCAACCATCCCTGCAGTAGAAATACAGATTCCACAGAGTTCTTCTTTTTTATCATAGTTTTCCACAATTCCTGCTGCCTTATCAAGGATTGACGGACCTCCCTTATAAGCCTCCGTTGCCATCTCGTGACGTTCACAGATTCTCCCGTTCCCATCAATGAGTCCGTATTTAATAGCGGTTCCTCCGATATCAATGCTTACATATTTCTTCATATCATACCTCAACTGTTATGTCTCATCTACGATTATACCGCAAAAAGGCAAATCCAGACAGCTTTTATTCTGGTTTGCCTCATTGCCCGCCTAGATGCGTACTTTAAAAATTGCCTTTTTTATCATTTCCGGCCTTTCCACTGCCACTGCAGTGCGGTGCCCGTCATGTGGATAACAAATCAGAAAATCCTGGTCTCTCAGAATTACTTCACCATTTTTTCCACCTTCCAGCGGAAGAAAATCATCTTTTTCCACAAATTCTTTCTGCTCCATGTTCTCAATAAAGTTCAGATCTATCTGTTCCTGCCCTTTTAGCATCAGGTGCACATCCAGATAATTTCTATGGGCTTCCCAGAAACGGTTCGTGACTTCTGTCGTCTCATATTCCACAATATTGACAAACAGTCTGTCACCATCGATTTCATGGGTTCCTTTTTCATACTGCAAAAGATCATGGTTCTTCGCATATTCAAAACATTCTTTGATCTGAGCATCCAGAAATTCATAGTCTGAAAGCTGTGTAGTGTTTCCAAAAATCATATGTTTCACACTCCTATTTGTTCTTTCTGCTGATTCCGTAAATTGTCGTCACTTCATCAGGAACACTTGTATCTCCGGTTACTTTCCTCTGGATATAACTTACAATCAGGCCAACGACTACAGAAATTCCAATTGTAATCAGTGAGTATGCCCAGATAGAGACCTGAGGCTGTGTATATTTCACCCATACAATCACAATCGCTGATACGAAAAATGCCACATATGCTCCAAGTGTAGTCGCAACTTTTGTGAATGCCCCAAGTACGAAGGTTCCTCCGAGTACTCCAAGTACAAGTCCCATAAATCCATTGAACCACTCATAAGCAGATTTGATCTCCCCGTTTGCAAGTACCATAGAGATCACAATTGCCACGATGCCGACGCCAAGTGATACAAACTGTGCGATTCTCGTCTGAAGCTTAAAGCTCATCTCTTTCTTGGACAGACGCTCCTGGATATCCAGTGTCCAGCTTGTTGCCACAGAGTTAAGCCCTGTAGAAAGTGTAGACTGTGAAGCCGCATAAATCGCCGCAAGAAGGATGCCTGTCACACCAACCGGAAGCTGGTAAGCGATGAATGATGCGAAAATCTGATCCTGCTGTGCTGTCTGTGCAAGTGCCGGATTCTGACCGTAGAACACGTATAATCCGGTACCAATCAGGTAGAACACCGTTGCGATAAAAATAGACAGCGCCCCATTTGTAAGCATCATTTTATTTAATTTCTTTGTATCTGTTGTTGTTGTAAATCTCTGTACAATATCCTGGCTTGAGATATAAGAAGAACATGTATTTAAGCCGGCACCTACAATAATGATAAAGACACTGTTTTTCAGAATATTGACATCAAAGATCGGTTCTTCTGCTCCAAGGAATTTTCCTGCCTGGAACGCTGCGAAGATTTCTCCCATGCCTCCGTTGATATGTGCCACAAGGAAGATCAGCGCGAATGTAACACCTACAAGCAATACAGAGCCCTGGATAAAATCTGTCCAAAGGACGGATTTGAGACCGCCTGTATAAGAATAGATAATTGCAATGACACCCATGACGATAATCAGGATATTCACATTAATTCCGGTCAGCTGTGCGAGAACCATCGATGGAAGATACATGATGATTGACATACGTCCAATCTGGTATACGATGAACATCACAGCGCCAAGAACACGGAGTCCCTTACTGTGGAAACGAAGCTCCAGGTAATGATACGCTGTATCAATGTCCAGTTTGCTGTAGATTGGCAGGAAGAAACGGATTGTAATCGGAATGGCGATCAGCATTCCAAGCTGCGCGAACCAGAGAATCCATGTTCCCCCATAAGAGTTTCCTGCCAGTGATAAAAACGAAATCGGGCTTAACAGCGTCGCAAAAATAGATACGGAAGTAACCCACCATGGAATCGTTCCATCACCCTTAAAGAATTCTTTTCCCTGCATTTCTTTTTTGGAAAAATGCAGACCGGCAAATAATACTGCCGCCAGATATACGATTAATATAATTAAATCAATTACGGTAAAACCTTGCATTACTTTTTCCTCCTGGTACTCTCTTTTTCTCGGGTATTAGGGTTTACAGATACTGCTCCTTTGCCGCACGGACCATTTCTGCTGCTTCTTTTACAATCGGCATATCAGACTCTTCCAGAGACGGCAGCGGCTCACGTACCCCTCCAAGGTCAAGATTTTCATTGATTCTCAGTATTTCTTTGATTACCCCATACATATTGCCGCGGCAGGAACACATCTTGTAGATGATCTCATTGACAGCATACTGAAGCTTGCGCGCCTCTTCCATTCTGCCTTCTTTTACGTACTCATCAAGCTTCAGGAACAGTTCCGGCATCACACCATAAGTTCCTCCGATCGCACCTTCTGCCCCGATCACACGACCGCTCATGAACTGCTCATCAGGACCGTTGAAAATAACATAATCCTCTCCGGCTGCTGCCTTGAACATCTGAATATCCTGCACCGGCATCGATGAATTCTTGACACCGACAACTCTTTCATTCTTTCTCATCTCTGCAAATAAATTCATTGTCAGCGCAACACCTGCAAGCTGCGGGATATTGTAGATTACAAAGTCTGTATTTGGTGCCGCATCACTGATATCATTCCAGTATTTTGCAATCGCATATTCCGGAAGACGGAAATAAATCGGAGGGATTGCAGCGATCGCGTCTACGTGAAGGCTTTCTGCATGTTTTGCCAGTTCAATGCTGTCTTTTGTATTATTGCATGCGACATGTGCAATGACTGTAAGCTTTCCTTCTGCTGCTTTCATTACATTTTCAAGTACAATTTTTCTGTCCTCAACGCTCTGGTAGATACACTCTCCTGAAGATCCGTTTACGTAAACTCCCTTGACACCCTTTTCGATGAAATATCTGGTCAGTGCCTGTACACCTGCCGGACTGATATTTCCTTCCTTGTCATAACATGCATAAAATGCAGGAATTATGCCTTTGTACTTTTCTAAATTTCTCATTGTTTCATTCTCCTTTTCTAATCTTCGCCTCTTAGTTCTTTATGCCATACCATAATGTACCAGTTTCATAACGCAGTTAATCAAGCGCCTCTGCGAATGCTTTTGTAATCAGCTGCGGCCGTGTGATAATGGAGCCGACAACCACACTGAATGCTCCCAGTTCTATCACACGTTTTGCTTTCTGCGGTGTATTGATATTGCCTTCTGCAATGACCGGCTGTTTTACTTTTGCAACAATTTCCCGTATGATTTCGAAATCATTTTCTTCAATTTTCAAATTTCTGCTCTGCTCTGTATAGCCTACCAGTGTTGTTCCGATGAAATCGAATCCAAGTTCATCTGCGTGAAGCGCTTCCTCTACGGTTGAACAATCCGCCATAAGAAGCTGATCCGGGTATTTTTCCCTGATCTGTGCGAAAAATTCATCCAGCGATAAATTCCCCGGATGCATATCAGCTGTCGCATCAACTGCGATAATCTCCGGCTTCACTTCCATCAATTCATCGATCTCTTTCATCGTAGGCGTGATATAAACTTTACTGTCGTCATAATCCCTTTTTACAATTCCGATGACCGGCAGATCTACCTGAGACTGTATCTCTTTGATATCTTCTTTTGTATTCGCCCGGATTCCTGACGCTCCCCCCTGCTTTGCTGCCAGTGCCATTCTTCCCATAATAAAAGAAGAATGAAGAGGTTCCTCCGGCAGTGCCTGACAGGATACAATTAATTTTCCCCGTAAGTTTAAAACTTTTTCGTTCATGTTCCCTCGTCCTCCTTGTCTTTGTAAACCCAGTATAACACTCGTGTTTTTATTTTCAATAGATATGGATTCTGTTGAAAGTTCTTTCAGCATTTTCCTTTTTTCTCGCCAAACAATATATTTTTAACCTCTTTTTTTAGTTATTATGCACAATTCCCCGTCATTTCTTTCTATGTTTTAGCTCTTTTAATCACCGAATTATACAACTTGATATTTCAAACAACAAAATAAGAAAAGACAGTCCGTTTTCACAGACTGCCTTTTCTTATTTTACGATTCATTTTTTCTCTTCTATCTGATCGTGAGTCTCATCTTTCTTTCCAAAGATCAGAAGCACTCCGATCCCTATAATACAGCATGCTATTACAATCCGGGGAATAATGTTGCCAACTGTATCAAGCACATTCCAGAGATATGAAGGAATGATGCCTCCAAGTGCATATGGAATACAGTTCCAAAGTGTAAGCAGACCACACAGAATCAAAATCACTGCGATCGGAATCCGGTATTTTTTGACCATTTCCCGTACATCTGCCTTCCCCTGCGGGCCTCCTTTGTAGAACAGGTACTCATCCTCTACAAAGAGGAATTCCTGCGGTGTCAGTGATTTCAGGTTGTGTACGTTAAAAAAGCTGTAACACCATACAATCGGCAGAAGCGCTGTCAGAAATTCCAGCCGAAGTCCCCCTGCTATTGCAATGATCCCCCAGAAGACTACCATGATACTGACTCCCTGCTTCTTAAACCCCATATACATTTCACCGGCCCCCGGGATAAGTGAACATAAAAAGACTAAAAATCCAAACTTCTGTTTCGGCATATTACTCTCCTCCTTTTCTATAATGCTATTATAGCCTAAGGAGATTGAGATATCATTCAAAATTATTTAAGTTTTTCTGAAGATTGATCTGCAGCCTCTCCCCAGAACTTTTCGATCTCTTTTTCCTGAAGCCCCTCCACAAACCGTTTCTTCAAAGCAAGGAAATCTTCCAGTTCATACAATATCCTGTACAGCAGCGCCCTGTTCTCAAATTCCTCCCGGTTTGACGGCAGCGGTTCCTCCTTCATACCTTCCCGGATGATTTCCAGATCCTTAGACAGTGACTCTACATTGTTATACTCGTGAAATCCTCTGCTTATCTTTCCAAAAAATTCAGAAATGACATACGTCTGGGACGGGATGCGATCCAGCAGACAGATGTTCTCATAAATCTTTTTCAATACTTCCGTCTGTTCTGTCCGCATCTCCATATATTTCATAAAATACTTTGTATCTGTGATCAGCGAATTATCCCTTTCGTCAGCCGCCTTTGAAATCCCCTCCTTCAGCTTCTGCTCCAGGGCAGAAAAACATTTGCCATCATAGTTTTCTTTTGATGCCTGTAGAAGCACTTCCGACATTCTTCCCAGAATGTCTCTCATCATCTCTTCAATTCTCCTCTGATTTCTCCGGATTTCTTTCTCATTGCCCGGAATATACAGATTCATCAGCATCCCGATCCCTGCGCCGATCACCAGAAGCAGTACCTCATTGCGTATCCAGTACAGATTCATGGACTGTTCTGCGTAAAAATGTGTAATCAGCACGCTGTCCATGGCTATCGCATCCTGAAATGAAAAAAGATTGCAGACCGCGGCAAACAGGCACAAAAAGATGCCGATGGCCCAAATCTGATATCCGAATATCGAAAAGCATACAAATGCAATGAGCATTGCTATTGCAAATGCACAGCTTCTTTTTAATATGATAAATACGGTCTCCCGCTTTGTATTCTGAATACTTAACACCGTGATAATCCCTGCAGATGACGCATACGAAAGACCTGCGAGTGTCGCGATCAGCATTGCCGCAGCAGCGCCCAAGCCTATTTTTGCCGCTTTCAGCACATTTATTTTCTGTCTTATCATACACTCACCTTTCTTTCAATGCCAATATCACTGACGCTTCCGGGACTTTTCCTCCGCCAGAAGTGATGCTCCCAGCGCACCTGCAAACCTTCCGAAACTTGTCGGTTCTACTTTCTTCCCGATCTTTGCCGAGAGAGATTCTGTAAAATAAGTACTGTAGCTTAAGCCTCCTGTCAGAATCACCCGGTCCGGCAGATTCTTCCTCTGACTTAACTGCGCAACTTTAGACGCAACAGAATCGATGACTCCAGCCGCGATATCTTCCCGGCTTCTGCCTTCGCCGATATAACTGATCACCTCTGATTCTGCAAATACCGTACATAATGAACTGATCGGAAGCACTGTACCTGTCGATGCCATCTGGAACAGTTCTTCAATTGTAACCCCCAGACGGTTCGCCATGATCTCAATAAATTTTCCGGTTCCCGCCGAACATTTGTCATTCATGAGAAAATCATTTACGACACTATTCTGTACAATAATTACTTTTGTATCCTGCCCGCCGACATCAATGATTGCACAGTCTGTCCCGGCAATCTCCCTGCCGCCTCTTGCGTGGCATGTAATTTCTGTAATCGTATAATCAGCAAAATCAACTGCCACACGTCCATATCCTGTCGCCACCGATTTTGTATTGTCCGAAAGGACATCCACACCCTGCTTCAGAAGCCTGCTTTTAATTTCATTGGTTGTCTCCTTGCTGCTCCATCCTGTCGGCAGAACGAAGTGGGTGTCTGCATCACCTTTTACAACAACTTTAGATGCAGTTGATCCTATATCAATTCCTACGTAATTCATGGTTTCTCCTTAACAATACTGATCCCTGTTCGGGTTCATATCTTTTTTGATTTCATCTATACTGATAATCTCTATCTGGTGCTCTCTGATGCATTTCTCCACGACTGCCCGGTCTTCTTTCTGAATCAGAAGAGAAATTCCGCAGCATTTACTCAAAGTTCTGGGGGTAGGGGCAATCACTGCCCGAACCCCCAGCTTTTTCAGTTCCCGGTGAAGACGCATCCCATTATCATGATTGGGGAAGAGCACATAAACCTGTGTCTCCTGCATATTTCTCCATCCTTTATTCATTCAGCATTTCAATAAATGCACTGATTCTTGTCCGAAGCTGTGCCGCATCACTGTCCACATAATCCGTTTCAATTCCAAGAACAGGAATCCCCGCTTCTTTCAGTGCCTTCTCCACATGATATCCTTCTGTGTCATAGAGATTGCAGAACTTCAGGTTTACATCGATAATCCCATCCACCTTGTACTCTTTTGCCAGACGGATGATATCGTCTATTCTTCCGGTATTTGGTGTAAAACATGCACAATTGATATTCATATAGCGCTCAGCAAGGGCCTGAATCTGGTCATCCACCGTTTCCCCTGTCTCATCCACGAGATTCTCAAAATATCTTGTTCCTGTGCACATTTCCTCACAGACAACCGCACCACCGCATGTCTCGACAAGATTATGTAATTTCCAGTTCGGGATTGCAAGCGGCGTTCCCGTCAGCATAATCCGTTTTGTTCCTTCTGAAAATACACTCACGCCCTCTGCCGCTCTCTGTTCCAGTTCCTCACAGAGCTTGTTCGTCATCTCTGTAAAACGCTTCGGGTCATCATAAAACGCAATCTGGGAAATGAGCAGAACATCTCTTCCGCTGATTGGGAGCTTTTCATTCTTCCTGCAGTCATACAGACGTGCAAGCGCCCTGCGCTTGTCATTGATCAGCTTAATACTTTCTTTTAATGCTCCGTCTGTCACTTTATTCCCTGTAAATTCTTCTACAACTGTTTTAAAATCACTGATCTCCTCTGCCCAGGCTTTCACATCTTTTGCACGCTTCATCTGCGGGAGATTCATCACATGTACCGGTACATCCTCTGAAAGGATTTCCCAGGCCTTCTTCTTGCCATCACAGGTTGTTTCCCCGACATACATATCTGCAATGCGGAAAAATGGACAGGTGCGGTCAAGTCTGGCTCCAACAGATGCCTTAATGAGCGGACACGTGTTTGCAGGAAGCACTTTCTCTCCGCCCGGAACCCAGAACTGCGATCCGCCGCAAAGTCCCGTCGCAATCGCTCCTGCGGCAAATACAACTTCATCCGGAACATAGACGCAGAATGTTCCAAACACTTTGCCTCCATTTTTCTGATGTTCGATCAGCTCCGCCGGACGTACTCCATGGATTTCCGCCACTACGAAATTATAATAATCCATCCCTTCCGGACGGTTTTCCTGTGATAAGTAGACATCCCCAAACGCCTGCGGCAGCACCTCGCACAGCTGGTCATGAGTCTCTACATCCATCCCCAGATCTTCCCACATCTTATGATAATCTGCCATATCTTTTCTCCTCCTTTGTCTGTGTGACTGATATAAATTACCGTAACACTTCCACCGGAAGACTTCAACCAGACGGCAGGCTTTGCCCTATTGATTTTTCTGATATATTTCCTTTATTTATAGATATTTTCTATCTCGAAATCACATCAAGTGCTCTGATACAACCGTCTATTTCTGCTTTCGTGTTCCACTCTCCGAACGCAAACCGAATCGTTCCCTCCGGATATGTCCCAAGTGACCGGTGGGCCATCGGCGCACAATGCAGTCCGACTCTCGTCATAATCCCATACTCCTGTTCCAGCGTAAATGCAGCCACCGCATTGTCTTTCCCCGGCAAGTCCACAGAAACTACAGCGGTACGGTTTTTAATTCCGGGTTCCCCGATTACTTTTACGCCGTCAAGCGCTTCCAGTCCCCTGAGAAAATACCCGGTAAGTTCCATTTTTCTCTGGCGGCAATTCTCAATCCCGGTCTCTTTCAGGTAAGTAAGCGCCGCGTGAAGCCCCACAATCCCCGGAAGGTTCATGGTGCCGCTCTCGTATTTATCCGGAAGAAATTCCGGCTGGCTAAGCGAATCTGACTGGCTCCCGGTTCCGCCTGCAAGCAATGGTATCATTTCCCGATCCAGTCTGTCACTGATCAGAAAACCGCCGATCCCCTGCGGCCCTAAAAGTCCTTTGTGTCCCGTAAATCCCAGGAAATCAATACTGCATTTTTCCATATCCACATCCATAGTACCTGCACTCTGCGCCGTATCCACTGCAAAATAAATCCCATGCTGCCTGCATACTTTCCCTACTGCTTCGACCGGCATTACCGTCCCGCACACATTGGAGGCATGAAGCATGACAACTGCTCTTGTCTCCGGCCTGATCAGTTTCTCCACGTCCCGGGGATCGAGATTGCCGCAGTCATCCACCGGTGCCATATCATATGTAATTCCCATTGTCTCCATCTGGCAGAGCGGACGCATCACTGCATTGTGTTCCATCCCGGTTGTAATGACGTGATCTCCTGGTCTGAGAAATCCCTTCAGAAACTGATTCATGGAACAGGTGATTCCAGAGTTAAATACCACCTGTCTGGAATCCCGCGCATGAAAAAGTTCTGCCAGAAGCTCTCTCGTCTGAAGCACCTGATCCGCGACCTCATATGCCCCTTCATAATTTCCCCTGTTAATGTTAAAAGCACCATGAGCCAGCAGATGGCTTACTGCCTCTGCCACCCCCGGTGCCTTTGGAAATGATGTGCTTCCGTGATCAAAATATATTTTCTCCATAATCAATCCCCACTAAAATCAAACCATGGGCCGGAGCCGTTACCCCTGCCGCCCTGCGGTCTTTTGCATCCAGTATCTCTTTTACTTTCGACGAAGGATAATATCCCCTTCCGACCCGGATCAGTGTCCCTGCAATAATCCGCACCATATTATACAAAAATCCGGTTCCGCTGATCCGGATCGTAAGTTCCCTGTCCGGTCCGTTCCCTTCCAGGATCTCCAGACCAGTCACAGTCCGCACCGTATCTTCCACATCTGTCCTCACATTACAGAAACTCACAAAATCATGTGTCCCCACAAGATAAGAAGCTGCCTCTCTCATATCTTCCACGCTCAAAGGAAATGAGACAAAATAATTGGTAAGCCTCTTCGTCGGAATGACCGTCCTCGCATTGATAATGTGATATTCATATGTCTTGGTACAGTCACAATATCTGGGATGAAAGTCTGCCGGCACTTCTTCTGAATTCACAATGACAATGTCTTCCGGCATCGTCCGGTTCAGGGCATATGCAAGCCTCTCCGGCGGAATCGTCGTGCCAGTATCAAAAACTGCCACATTTCCCAGTGCGTGAACCCCCGAATCTGTCCGGCTTGCCCCAATGACCGTGATCTCTTCTCCCAGAAGTTTCGAAAGTTTCCTGTTGATTACTTCTTCAACCGTGATGCCATTCGGCTGAATCTGCCAACCACAGTAATTCGTACCATCGTAGGCGATGGTCAGTTTGATCCTCTTCATGCTGTGCCTCCTGCTGCGTTAAAAAATCCAGAGATGGAAAGGTACATATCTTCCGACCACAAACGCGATGACTACATAGGCGAATGTAATGGCATAAGCCGCCCGGTCCCTTGACTGGTATATCAGCGGTTTCATTTTCGTACGTCCGTCTCCTCCCCTGTAACATCTGGACTCCATCGCCATCGCAAGGTCATTGGCTCTTCGGAATGCCGATACGAACAGCGGTACGAGAATCGGCACCATGCTTTTGGCACGTGCTAAAATATTGCCGCTTTCCAGATCTGCACCTCTGGCAATCTGAGCCTTCATAATCTTATCCGTCTCCTCCAGAAGAATCGGGATAAACCGAAGCGCGATTGACATCATCATCGCAATCTCATGAACCGGCACTTTCAGCCTGTTCAATGGATACAGAAGCCGCTCAATTCCGTCTGTAAGTGCATTCGGAGTTGTTGTAAGCGTCATCAGAGAAGAACCCACAATCAGATAGATCAGCCTGACAGCCATATAAACCGCTGTCCGAAGACCATTCTCCGTAATTTTAAATACCCATACATGGACAAGAGTCCTTCCCCCGTCCGTTAAAAACAGATTGAAAATGACCGTAATCATCAGCAGCATGATGACGGCTTTTAATCCCTTCACCATGAATTTAAACGGCACTTTTGACAGTTTGATCACCATCACAAGAAACACTGTTGCTGTCAGATATCCAAGAACGCTCTTAAACAAAAATAAAGAAATCAGGTACAAAAGTGTACAAGAGATCTTGACCCTTGGGTCCAGTCTGTGCAGTATGCTGTCCGCCGGATAATATTGTCCGATTGTAATATCTCTAATCATGTAATCTCCTCATTATCTCATCTGCTGCTTCATCTACCGTTGTCGCTGATGTTGAGACATCCATCCCCCGTTCTTTCAGCGCATTCATAATATACGTAACCTGCGGTGCCGCAAGCCCAACCGCTTCCAGTTCTTTATAATGTGCAAATACCTTCTTGGGCACATCATCAAACATAATACTTCCTTTGTTCATCACGATAATGCGGTCTACATACTTCGCAATATCCTCCATGCTGTGCGACACAAGAATGACTGTCATATCGCTTTCCCTGTGCAGGTACGCAATCTGATCGAGTATCTCGTCTCTTCCCTGCGGGTCCAGCCCTGCTGTCGGTTCATCCAGCACCAGTACCTTCGGCTTCATCGCCAGGACACCCGCAATTGCGACTCTCCTTTTCTGTCCTCCGGATAAATCAAACGGCGACTGATCGTAGAGCTCCTCCGGGACTCCCACCATCTGAAGCGCCTCTCTGGCACACAAGACTGCCTCCTGCTCAGAAAGTCCCTGGTTCTTCGGCCCAAAGCATACGTCTTTCAGCACATCCACTTCGAACAGCTGGTGCTCCGGATACTGGAACACAAGCCCCACCTGGCTTCTCAGCTTTTTCATATCATAGCCATCCTGATAGATATTCTCTCCCTCATAGTACAGACTGCCGCTTGTCGCTTTCATCAATCCGTTCAGATGCTGGATCATCGTAGATTTTCCAGATCCTGTATGGCCGATCACACCGACAAACTGTCCCTGGGGAATCTCAGCGCAGATATCTTTCAACGCCTGTTTCTCATATGCGGTTTTAGGACTGTATATATAATTAATATGATCTAATTTAATTGACATAACGCATCCACCAATTCCTCTGTTCTCAAAATGCCATCCGGGATCTTAAGACCCCGTTTTTTCAGTTCATAGGCCAGCATTGTCACCTGAGGCACATCCAGCCGGTACGATTTCAGCTTCTCCACCTGGCTGAAAATCTCCCCTGGAGTTCCCTGCATCACCACGTGCCCTTTATCCATGACAATCACGTGGTCGGCATCAATGACCTCATCCATATAGTGGGTAATCAGTATGACCGTCACATTTTCTTTCTTCCGAAGTTCCTGAACTGTTCTCAAAACTTCCTTGCGGCCATTGGGATCTAACATCGCTGTCGGCTCATCCAGAACAATACATTTGGGACGCATTGCCACAACTCCTGCAATCGCCACTCTCTGCTTCTGGCCTCCGGACAGTTTATTCGGGGAAGAATAACGATAGTCAATCATCCCTACTGCCTTCAGGCTTTCTTCCACCCTTGTCCATATCTCCGGGGTCGGCACACCAAGGTTCTCCGGTCCAAATCCCACATCTTCTTCCACAACGGTGCCAATGATCTGATTATCGGGATTCTGAAATACCATACCTGCAGACTGCCTTACATTCCATAATTCCTCCGGATCCTTCGTATCTTTGCCGTTCACCCACATCGTTCCCTCGCTTGGAACTAAAATCGCATTCATATGTTTTGCAAGTGTTGACTTCCCTGAACCGTTATGCCCAAGGATGGCTACAAATTCCCCAGGCTGTATCTCAATACTTACTTCATCTATTGCACGGTGTTTGCCGATGACGTTTCCTTCCTCATCCCGCTTTTCATATTCGAATACCAGTTTATCGGTACGAACCATCTTCATCTCTCTGCCCTGCTTTCTTTTACAATCTATTTCACACACACCTTATCACTTATGTCGAAGAATGACAAGACTGTGAAGAAACATCTTTGCAGTCTTTTTGCTTTGACTGCACCTGATTTACCATGATAATTCCGGCACAGACACAGAACAGCGCAATCAGATTCTTCCATTTAAAAATCTGCTCTCCCAGAAAAACTGCTGATAACGCAGATCCGAAGATTGGAATGGAAAAACCAAAAATCGCAACCTTCCCTACCGGATTATATTTCAGAAGTGAAGTCCACAGACTGAACGCCACCGCAGACAGCATTGCCATATAAAATAAAAGAGCGGAAGACTTCCATGTAAATCCACTGATCCTTCCTCCTGCCGCCGCTCCAAAGAGAATCAGTACCGCACCTCCAAAGAGCAGCTGATACGCCGTAATTTCCATCGGCGTTCCTTTCTCAGAAATCAATTTCATCAAGACAGAGCAGGTACCGTACACAAGAGTACAGAGAATCATCATCCCCTCTCCGGCCATGGAAAAACTGCTTCCCCATGCTCCCGGTGACAGATTGATAATGATAACACCTGCAATTCCGAGCAGACATCCTGCTCCTTTTTTCATTGTCATCTTCTCATCTTTAAAAACAAAATGTGCAATGACAATCGTCACAAATGCATTGCAGGCATTGATCACAGATCCTTTGACTCCTGTCGTATGGGCAAGCGCTATATAAAAACACAGATACTGTATAGTCGTCTGAAGAAACCCGATACCAAAGATATACGGAACCGAAGCCCTTCGCATCCTGAGAATTCGTTTCTCAATTACACTTCCCATAAGAAATGTCAGTATCCCCGCGAGAAAAAAACGGCAGCCAGCAAATAAAAGCTGGCTCCCGGTATCCTTGATGGAAAATAACTCGTAACCGATTTTCACACAGGGGAACGCACTGCCCCATAATGCACAGCAGACAAGTGCCAATGTGCACAATACTGCCGGTTTCTTTAATATTTTCCCCATAATTCTACGCCTGTTCTGGTTCTTCGTATTCTACACCAAATGTCTCAACTGTTACTTTCTTCATTTTCTGTTCGGAAAGAGGTCTGTCATTGTAGTCTGTCGCTGTATCTGCAATCTTATTCACAATGTCCATGCCTTCCGTCACCTTGCCAAATGCCGCATAAGATCCGTCCAGATGAGGGGAGAATTTATGCATGATAAAGAACTGGGATCCTGCTGAGTCCGGGTGCATTGCGCGCGCCATAGACAGAACGCCCTCTTCGTGGCGGAGATGATTCTCAAAACCATTCTGTGAGAATTCACCCTTGATATTGTAGCCAGGTCCGCCCATTCCTGTTCCGTCCGGGCATCCCCCCTGAATCATAAAGCCATTGATTACACGGTGAAAGATCAAACCATCATAGTACCCTTTCTTCACAAGAGAGATAAAATTATTCACTGTATTCGGAGCAACCTCCGGATATAATTCTGCTTTAATCACATCACCATTTTCCATTTCAAATGTTACAACTGGATTTGCCATACTCTGAATCTCCTTTTCTTTTACGCAAAGCAGGTCAAAAATTCACTGCTCTATTTTTATATCACTTCTACTATTGTATCGGATTCCTGACACTTCGTAAAGACGGAAAATAAAAATTATCATCCTGTTATATTATAAGGAATGGATATTGTACTGGATCATCCCACCCTTTTGTTCAAATCCGGTATGCCACATTTCCCGCAGTGAGAATGTCAGATTCTCACCGTAAGTAGCAGTCGTAACAATAATATCGTCCTCCAGATCTTCATATCCTGTCAGCAGAAACCAATGCCATACAAAATCTTTCAGCTTTTCCGACTTATGCTTCAGCATCAGATACGGAACCGGATAGCCTTTGTCGATCTGATCCCTGACAAACTGCTTTGCACTGTCAAAACTTTGATCTCCTCCAAATGGATACATCTCTATCTCCCGGCTCCCATGACTGGATTTTAGATAAGAGGCAAAGCCATCAATATAGAGTTCCAGCCTGCTGACCCCTCCGACTCTCGGCCTCAGAAACGGTTTCATCTTCATTGCAAATGCTTCATAATCTTTCTGATTTAAGTGATTCACATCAAACGGATAAACGCCGTCTATCATTCCATTCTTCTGAAAATAAATGCAGCTGTCACAGGCTGTCGCCGCGGCACAGCCACCCATGTGCATCACAAGATTATGGAACCAGTCCTGATTTCCTCCATAGGAATCACCAATATAAAAATACGGCAGATGTTTTGTCATCGTATCTCTCTCCCATCTTTCTATGATATCGGCGCAAAAGAATTTTTCAGTTCCCTGTACAATTCTTCCACTCTGCCTTTTTTCTTCGAATTAAAAAATATAGTTCTGTCTTTCAGTTTTATCAAAAGGACAGGTGCATAATCCTTATAGATATATAATTTACATTGTCCGTATCCCCGCAATGTAAAATTCCCAAGCAGATACTGTGAGGTATCTGCCCCGTTAGTGCGGATAAACCGCACATCCGGCATAGAATCCATCAGCTGTATCTCCTCAACTTCATCCATCTCAAATGAAGTACTGTAGAAAGGCGATTTAATATTCACCTGCGTCTCTGTAATATCCATCTGATATTCCGCAAAATCCATCCACAAGAAAGCGGCCAATAATCCGGCCAGTAAAACCGTAACCAAAATCCAGGTAAGTCTTCCCATCACTTTTGCCGCCGGACAGGCCATATTCAGTGTATAATTCGAACTGCAGATATGGTCCGGTACCCACCAGTGTTTATCCTGTGGATTATAATAATACCCATTTTTCCAGTACTCATCCTCATCCGCCATCTTCTCCTGCCTGTCAGAACACTGGTTTTTCTGTGTCTCACGCTTTACAGCCCCTTCTGTATCTGCGGCAACGATGTGGCGTTTCCCGACAAGCCAGTGATTTTCTTCCTTCCAGTCATACATTTTCCTGTGATATGTCTTATATAAGCGCGGAACCTGCCAGTAGAGTGCGATACACCATCCGGCATACAGAATCATGTAGATCGATGTATAAATCCGGGTCGCTGCCAGCGCAGTTACCAGGGCTCCTGTAATCCCCAGAACCCACAATACCTTTTTCATATGAGACTGATACTCTGCCGCAATCCTCTTTGTCTCGGAAACCATCAGCCCCTCCTGAGGCAGATGTACGGACAATACGGTACCATTTTTTTCTTTTCCTTTGCCTGCATAAACAAACGCCACCGAAGCAAATAAAGTAACAGAACAAATCATCATGATCATTAAATAGAACATTCTCTTCCTCCCGCCTGTACAGCCAAATACTTTCGGATACTGTTTAAGAAAGAAAAGAAGCAGTATTAACCGCTTCTTCTCTTCGTATGTTTATTTACATACATAGCCTCATCTGCACGCCTGTATGTATCATAGATCGTCTGATCATCTTTATCACTGTAAATTGCCCTTCCCACGGATACCTCCGCTTCAGATACGACCGCTCCGGCACACGTTCGGAATTCTTTCCTGAATTTTTCAATCCACCGTTCCATCTTTTCGTGAGTTGCATCTGCCATCATGACTGCAAATTCATCTCCGCCGATCCGGTATGCCCACATATCTTCTTCGAGCATTTTCGATACTGCCTGCGCCGTAGCCTGAATGTATTTATCTCCGACCGCATGGCCGCAGGTATCATTGACCCTTTTCAGATAATCAATATCCATGATAAACATCCCCAGATTCTTCTGTTTTCCCTCTGCATGAAAATTCTGCATATCACATTCAAATGCATTTCTGCTTTTCAATTTCGTCAGCTGATCCGTATTATACAAATCCTGGTTCTTCGGGTTGGAGATTCTCCGGAAACGTTTGGCTGAAATAAAAAATGCCAATACACAGATCAGGAAAATGACTGCCGGTGTTATGATCTTTAAATTCCGGTATGTGTCATACTGTCCTTCAGCATCAAACTCCATCCCTACCACTCCGATGACTTTCCCTGATCCATCCGCATGTTCATGAATTGGGTAGTATGCGAGGAAAATTTTCCCCCATGATGTGCTGAGTATCTTCTGCGGAAGTACAGTTTTTCCCTCATATGCTTTCTTGATATCCGGAAGATTTTCCGCCTCGATTTTATCTCCCGGATTTCTGAAATCCGGAGAATTCAGAGAAAGGCCATCTACCAGATATATATACGTTCCATCCGGCGTCTGGCTGGCCGTATAAAGATAACGTATATGGGATGTCTCCCTGATCGTCTGCATCATCTGCTGCATCTCCTGATATGTCTCAGTCTCCATATCATTCTTCTCTTTGAGCGTAACAAAAGATTTCTTATCCAGTGATTTGTCCAGAAACTCATACACCGCTTCCGATCTTTTTGTCAGGGAGCTTATCATCGAATTATATGTGATCACATAATTAAAAATAAAAATGCATACACAGGCGCATACTACAAGAAGACAGGACAACACGGATACCTGTACATCTACTCTGTCTGCATATTTCCGAATCTTCTTTCGCATTTTTCTGATTTTGTCCATACCGTTCCCGACCTTTGCATTTTCCAAACATTGCTTCAATTTATTTTTTCATACATGAAAGCAAAACTACTGCGCCGATAATACAGATAAATCCCAATAAATCTATCGGAAGGAACTCCACTTTCATCCAGGCAACGGTAGCAATCGTAGCCGTCAGAGGTTCTACCGAAGCGAATAAACTTGCCCTGGCAGCTCCAATCAGCCTGACCCCTTCCATATAGGTTCCGAAAGATAAAATAGTTCCGACAAGAACGACAACTAAAAGTGCGAGCACTGTCTGATAGTCCCATACCCCCGGCACATCCAGAGGTTTTGTGAACAGACAGAGGAAAATCCCGCCGATCAGCATTCCCCAGCCGATGACAGAAAATGTTCCGTATTTGTTCATCAACTGTCCCGGAATCAGGTTATAAAGCATCATGGCAACTGCCGAAGCAAGACCCCAGATTAACGTTTTCTGTGAAATTGCAAGTGAAGTAATATTCCCATGTGTCGCCAGAAGAACGGTACCTGCCACCGCCAGAACAAGTGCTGCCATCTCACCTTTTCCAGGCATTTTCCGGTTCCTGACTGCAAGATACACCATGATCATGATCGGTGCTGTATATTGTATCGCTGTGGCAGTTCCTGCATTAGATTCCGCCACTGTCACGTAATAACTGAGCTGGCAGGCTGCCATTCCCAATACGCCGAACAGCAGAATGTGCAATGCATCTTTCAAGTTCTTCCAGATTGCAAACATCTGCCCTCCCTGCTTCAGGTATACCGTAAACAGTAAAATAACACCTGCGCTTACCAGCCTGATGCTCACCATCCACGGTGCTTCCAGCTGTTTCTCCTGAAACAGATACTGCCCGAAAACTCCCGCAAGCCCCCAGAAAATCCCTCCGATAATTGTCAGGGCAACCCCTCTCATCTGTTCTCTTTTTTCCATAGTTCTTCTGTATCCTTCTGCCAAATATATTTATGCTTTAAATTTTTCCATCATCACCGGCATATACTCTTTGCTGTAAGCCGCAAGAGAATATCCGCCTTTGCTCAGACACCACTCTGTAACAAGTGCCCGCTCACACATTGCATAGTATTTTGTGATTGCGCTTCCTGCTTTGTCTCTCGTGATCTGCCCTTTTTTCTGTCCATCTTCGATAATTCTTCCGATCAGTTTATAATAGGTCCTGTTCTGATCCAGAAGACTGCTTTCACTCTTTGTAATCAGCTGGGTCGAGTAAAGCGAAGCCACAAGTTCATAGCTGATCCTCTTTTCCATCATAGCATGCATCTCATAGTTCAGATACAAAAGCTTCACAAAATTATTCATATTGGGATCCATATTTTCTTCCAGCTCTTCATACCATTCATCCAGTATCGTCGATAATGTTGTGAGAAGCGCATCTTTCCCCTCAAAATAATAATAGAAAGATCCCTTTGAAGTCTCAGAGAGATTAATAATATCGTCTACTGTAGTGTTATCATATCCTTTATCATAAAAAAGTTCCCATGCTGCATCAACAATCCGTTCTTTCACACCTTTTTTGTTTTCTTCCATGTTCTCCCCCTTACTTTTACGTTCTTATTAATTAAAACACACTGTTTTTTGTACCACTGCAGCTTTCCTAAAGTTTTCTGTTTATGAAAAGAAAGCGTATTACGGATTTCCATAATACACTTTCCTTTTCCAAAAAACTTACATGAAAAAACCAAATCCTTTTTTTATTATATACTGTTTGCGCTATCCCTGCAAGAGTTTAATCACGCCTGCTTCTTCATAGAAGTACCTCTCGCTTTTTATTTAATGCCGCTGAGTGTCATTCCTTTAATAAACTGCTTCTGGAATAAAACAAATATGATAATCATCGGAACCATAATCAAGGAGGCCGCTGCCATTGTCGCTGACAGATCAACGGTTCTCTGACTGTCAAAAATGACAAGTCCAAGAGGCAGCGTCATTTTATCGATATCATTTAACATCAGAAGAGGATTCAGATAGTCATTCCAGTTGGCCATGGCTGTAAAAATCCCGATCGATCCGATTGCAGGCTTGATATTGGGAAGAATCACACTCCAATAGATTCTAAATGGCCCGGCTCCGTCCATTTTAGCTGCCTCACAGAGACTGTCCGGGATGTCGCTGATAAACTGCCTTGCCAGATAGACAGAGAACGCACTGATAAGCCCCGGAACAATAAGCGCCCACATGGTATTAAACAGATGCAGTTTCTGGATCATCAGATACCTGGGAATCATTGTTACCTGAGGAGGTACCATCATCGTTGCAAGCAGAAGAATAAATAACGCTTTTTTGGCCTGAAACTTATATTTCGCAAATATATATCCGATCAGTGTGCTGGTAAAGATCACTGCCACCGTTACGAACACAGTAATAAACACACTGTTAAAGAACCATTTGCCGATCGGTGCTTTTTCAAATGCTGTCCGGTAACCGGAAAGTGTCCATTCTTCCGGGAAAAACTTTGTCCTGTTCACCCGTATTTCCGCATTTGATTTAAAAGAAATCATAATCATCCAAAGCAGAGGATATAGAATGGCTGCAGAAAACAGGCTTAAAAAGGCAATGATCATGTAATGATATTTTTTCATTATTCATACCCCCAGTCTGCTCTCATCATTCTGTTCTGTACCATCGCGACTACGAACACGATCAGAAACAATCCTCCGGCTGCCGCAGATGCATACCCCATATCAAAACTTACGAAACTCGTCTTATAGATAAAATTCGTCAAGACCATCGCGGAATCGTTCATTCCTCCCCCCGGAGCAAGGATACGAAACTGTGTAAACATCTGGAAATAATTCGCCATCGTCATAATGGCAACAAACGCAAAGGTACGCCCCATCAGCGGAAGTTTCACAGAAATAAACCTGCGCAGCGGCCCTGCACCATCGATCCTGGCAGCCTCGTCAAACTCTTCCGGCACCCCCTCAATTCCCGCGGAGAAAAGAACTACATTATAGCCAAGATCTGCCCATAGAGTATAAATAATGATAAACACCATAAATGTAGTGGTTGTTAAAAACCAGTTCTTTGGAGAAAGCCCCAGCAGCGCCCTGACCCGGTTGATCATCCCTCCGTCCGTCCCGAATATCCCATACTTCCATACCATTGCCGAACCTACCATGGGTGCGATACATGGAATAAACAGAATGGTCCGAAACAACGTCTTTATTCCTTTGGATGGAATGACTGAAATGATTTTTGCCAGAAATAATGTGACTAAAATGTTGGCAGATACAGCCACAATACAGAAAAACAGTGTATTTTTCACTGCTTTAAAGAACTGCTCATCCTGCATGAGCCTTTTGTAATTCTCAAGTCCTACAAACAAATTATGAGTGTTTGCAGGATTATAATCAAAAAAAGAAATTCCCAGCCCGTATACTACCGGAAAAACAGTAAATATAAATAAAAAAGCAAAACCCGGCACTAAAATTACGGCCACAAAACGGTTGTTTTTCATAGTAACGACTCCTTTCTCGTAATTTATCCTGCAGACTGATGTTTATTCTCCTATATTAAGAAATGGCAGAGAATCCAGTGACGGTATTCTCTGCCCCCATTATTAATCCATGGAATATCCAATCTGGCATTCTTTTGTAATCTTTTCAGATGCCTCTTTTAAAGCACCCTCTACATCTGGGTTATCAGACTGGCACAGGTTTGTAAATGTCTGATTAAATATCTCTCTCATGTCAGAAGTATTGTAAGGTCCCATCCACTGTCCGTCCGGAAGAATCTCTAACAGGAAGGAAATGTTTGGCATCGCCTCTTTATACTCTTGGCTGTCTAACAGTGATTTTCTTGGCGGAAGCTGGTTGCAGGCGATATTGTGCTGTACCAGATTTTCCGGCTCGCTGAAAAATTCTACGAATTTCCAGGCTGCATCTTTATTCTTTCCGTTCTCCGGCACGATAATCCCCCAGCCAGTCTCTGAGGCAAATGCCATTTTCTCTCCATACTGCGGAACAGCCGCATATTCAAAATCTTCTCCATAAGTAAGATCATAAGAATCGGTACCTTCTCCGATTGCCCAGGAGCCTACAGATGACATATAACCTTTATCCTGATATACATCGTTATAGCAGTATTCCTTTGCTGTAAGATTCTCCAGGTCACATTCTCCGTCTTTTACCATACTGATGATTTCGTTCATCGCCTTGATTCCTTCCGGAGTGGCAAAATTAATGGAATCATCATCATTTAAATATTGTCCGCCCTGCTGCAGTATCATCGCGAGATAATTGCAGATCAGTGCATCCTCATCGATCATCTCAAATCCTTTTACTTCTACAATGTCCCCATTCTGTTTGGAAACCTGTTTGGAGATTGTACGCAGCTCCTCCCATGTCTGCGGATAAGACAGCCCCGCTTCGTTAAATAATTTTTTATTTACGATCATGCCGCCATATTCCAGGTTGAACTCCATCGGGACTCCATAGTATTTTCCCTCTTTCTGATAGATCCCCAGAGTTGGTTCCAGATAGTCTTCCGTCATTTCCTTTGATAATTCCTCCGGAACTTCTGAGAGAGCATCTGATTTAATAAAGTTTGGAGCCATTCCGCCCCACACAGCAATAATATCAGGGCCCGCAGTACTCGATGTCAACGCGGTCTGAATCTTATCATTATATACATCATAAGGATAATTCTGTACTTCTACCTTATATTCAGGATTGGCTTCCTCAAACTTCGCTGCCATTTCCTCATATGCTTTTACCCATGGTTCATTGTCATGGCACCAGAATGTAAGCGTCGTCTGATCCCCATCATTTTTCGCCTCACTCTTATTTTCTTTCCCCGAACTTCCGCAGCCTGCCGCTAATGCTGCTGTCATCACTGCACATAGTAACACACTCAGTACTTTTCTCTTCATAGTCTTCTCCTTTTACTGTAATCGAATCTCTATGAATTATTATACTGGCTGGCCAGCAAGGGGACAAATTGATAAATCAAATATTCTTATTGATATCATCTATAAGCAGACAGCTTTTTATTACGCGGATGACTGTAAAACTGCCAGACACAGTAAAACGCAGCCAGAATTCTATCTGGCTGCGCCGTTTCAACTATCCTATTATTATGCCTGATTATCGTCCGCGAATTTTTTAATATTAGATGCGTTCGTCAGTTTCTGAACTCCGTCTTTGCTGATCACAATCAATGTCGGCGCCTGACGTATATCAAACTCATCTACCAGTTCTTCATGCTCCTCAGCGTCGACCTTCTCAAATGCAATGTTTGCTTTCTCAAGCATCGATGCCGCCATTCTGCAGTTCGGGCATGTCTTTGTAGTAAAAAGCAGAGTTTTGGGTTCCTCTGAAACTATCTCTGTGTCCTGTTTCATCACTTCATCTGCTGCTTTTGTACGGAGTTTCAGCTTCGAACTTGTAATATCGTAAAGTTTCCGCTCTTTATACTCCTGTGCCTTTCCATCATTCCAGTTCTGTACCGGGCGGTAATATCCTGTAATCCTGCTGTAGACTTCTGTCTTTCCTCCGCATTCCGGACAGGAGAACTGTTCACCGGACAGATATCCATGCTCCTTACAGATGGAATAAGTCGGTGACAATGTATAATATGGAAGCTCGTAATTCTCTGCAATCTTCCGCACAAGAGCGGCAGCGGACTTCCAGCTCGGAAGTTTCTCCCCGAGGAATGCGTGGAACACGGTTCCTGACGTATACAATGTCTGAAGCTGATCCTGAATATCCAGCGCCTCGAAAATATCCTCGGTATATCCTACCGGAAGGTGTGAACTGTTGGTATAATAAGGTGTTCCGCCCTCTTCCGATGCAGTAATAATCTCCGGGAACTGTTCTACGTCATGTTTCGCAAGACGGTAAGTTGTCGATTCTGCAGGAGTAGCTTCCAGGTTATACAAATCTCCATACTCTTCCTGATAATCTGAAAGCCGCTCTCTCATATGATTTAACACATCTTTGGCAAATTTCCTTGTGGATTCATGTGTCAGATCTCTGCCGATCCACTTCGCATTCAGACCTGCCTCATTCATGCCAATCAGTCCGATTGTTGAAAAATGATTGTCAAATGATCCAAGATATCTCTTCGTATAAGGATATAATCCTTCATCCAGAAGCTTTGTTATAATCGTACGCTTGATTTTCAGTGATCTTGCGGAAACATCCATCATATGGTCAAGCCTGTGGTAAAATTCTTTCTCTGTGGATGAAAGGTACGCGATTCTTGGAAGATTGATCGTCACTACTCCGACCGAACCAGTGCTTTCCCCGCTTCCAAAGAAACCGCCCGATTTCTTTCTCAGTTCTCTCAAATCAAGACGCAGACGGCAGCACATGCTGCGCACATCACTTGGCTCCATATCACTGTTAATATAGTTTGAAAAATACGGTGTTCCATACTTGGAAGTCATCTCGAACAAAAGCTGATTATTCTCTGTGTCTGACCAGTCAAAATCCTTCGTAATCGAATAGGTCGGGATCGGATACTGGAATCCGCGTCCGTTGGCATCCCCTTCAATCATCACTTCTATGAACGCCTTATTGACCATATCCATCTCTTTTTTACAGTCGCCGTATGTAAAATCCATCTCTTTTCCGCCCACGATTGCGGGGATATTTTTCAAATCATTCGGGACAGTCCAGTCGAGTGTTATATTGGAAAACGGAGACTGGGTTCCCCATCTGCTTGGAGTATTCACACCGTAAATAAACGATTCAATACATTTCTTCGTCTGATCGTAACTGAGCCCGTCAGCTTTGACAAATGGTGCCAGATAGGTATCAAAGGATGAAAACGCCTGTGCCCCGGCCCACTCATTCTGCATAATACCAAGGAAATTCACCATCTGATTGCAGAGTGTTGCCAGATGCTTTGCCGGTGAGGATGTGATTTTGCCCGCGATTCCCCCCAGACCTTCCTGGATCAACTGTTTCAGTGACCAGCCTGCGCAGTATCCTGTCAGCATGGACAGGTCGTGGATATGGATATCCGCATTCCTGTGTGCGGCTGCAATCTCATCATCGTATATTTCTGACAGCCAGTAATTCGCTGTAATCGCTCCGGAATTGCTTAGAATCAGTCCACCGACTGAATATGTCACTGTAGAATTTTCTTTCACTCTCCAGTCAGTTACATTCACATAACTGTTGACAATTTCTTTATAATCCAACACTGTAGATTTCATGTTGCGGATCTTTTCACGCTGTCTGCGGTACAGAATATATCCTTTTGCCACATCCGCATAACCAGCCTGAATCAGCACATGCTCTACACTGTCCTGAATATCTTCTACTCTCACCAGAGATTCCTTAATTCTAGGTTCAAAATCCGCGGTAACTTTCAGCGAAAGCATATCTATAATGTCTGGATTATACTGCTTATCCTGTGCATCAAATGCTTTTGTAATTGCTGCCGTAATTTTGGACAAATCGAAATCTGCTATGTTCCCATCTCTCTTTGTTACCTGATACATCGACCTGACCTCCTGATCTTTTCAATCTTCTCATTTTTTCTCTTTTTTTATTGTAGCACTGCATTCTGACAGCGTCAATACAAAAAACACCTACATATAGTGTTCCTTCAATTGTCAGAAAACTATATATAGGTGCAAACATTTTCAATCAAACGGTTCCATTTTCGGAGGGACTTGCCGTCACCCGTCCCTGAAAAATCAGATTCCACGCAGGATCGCAAGTTTCACATATTGTGTGGCAATTTCCCGCGCCTCTTCCATCTGAGCCTTTTCATATCCGGATAATCCTTCCCCGATCAGATCTCCTGAATCAACAAATGCCTGAAGACAGTATCTTTTTGCCCCTTTGATCCACTGTCCGATCAATTCAAAATCTTTTTTTCTGTGGAATTGTCTGACAACTGTTGTCCGAAATTCATAGTCCACATGATCTTCAAGAAGAAACCGGACGCTTTCCTCTATCCCTGCCAAATCATAGTCTTTGATCCCTATGGTCCTTCCGTAATTCTCTTTTGAATTTTTGATATCCACTGCCACATAATCCACGAGGCCTTTTTCCACAATTTCTATCAAACGCGAGGGATCGCTTCCATTAGTATCCAGCTTGATCTGATACCCCAGCTCCTTTATCCTGCTCATAAATTCCAGAATCCCCGGCCATAAGAGAGGCTCTCCTCCGGTAATACATACCCCATCCAGAATTTTTGTCCGTTTCTTCAGAAATGCTATAATTTCATCCGGTTCTATATCCTCATTCAAATCGGTACCTGTCACAAGTGACGCATTGTGGCAGAAAGGGCACCGGAAATTGCACCCTGCTGTAAACACCGTACATGCCACCTTCTCCGGGTAATCCAGTAGCGTCAGCTTCTGCAGACCCTGTATCCTTAGTTCCATCTTTTCCTCTTCCTCCAAAAACTCCCTGCTGCAGGAAACTCCCTACAGCTTCAGCCTGGCAAATGCATCTGCGAATGCGTTATTGATCGGCTGCTCTGCCTCTTTCTTCTGCTTATTCAGGTACTGGTTTACATCCTTCTTGCTCGCTCCCCCGGTCTCTTTCTTTTTCCGTTCCTGGAATGAACTGAGCTTTTCTTTATATCCGCAGCTGCAGACAAACTTCTGTGCCTCACCTTTCCCTGTCATTTCCATTTTCTTATGGCAGACCGGGCAGCGGGCATTTGTTTTTCTGGCAACAGTCTCACGGTAACCACACTCCCGATCCTGGCAGACAAGCATTTTCCCGTGCTTTCCGTTGACCTCAAGCATATACTTTCCGCACTCCGGACATTTGTGCCTTGTCAGATTGTCGTGTCGAAATTTGCCGTCTGCCGTCTTAATTTCCCGAATCAGTTCCTGTGTATATTCTGTAATCTCCGCCATAAACTTTCCATCCTGAAGATTCCCCTTCGAAATCTCAGTCAGCTTCTTCTCCCAGTCTGCAGTAAGCTCAGGTTTCTTCAGATCCTGCGGCACCAGTTCCAGAAGCTGCTTCCCTTTCGAAGTGATCAGAATTTCTTTCCCCTTTTTCTCCATCAGGAAACTGTTGAAAAGTTTTTCTATGATATCCGCCCTTGTGGCAACGGTTCCAAGTCCTTTCTTCTCCATCTCAGAGATCAGGACACCTTCAGTATACCTGGCCGGAGGTGTGGTCTTTCCTTCCGTCACATTGATTCTGTCAATGGGGAATTTCTCGCCTTCTCCCATAATGCCGGGCAGACTGCCTTCTGCCAGATCTTCATCCTCTTCTGCCACAGATGTCTCATAAGCTTCTTTCCAGCCTTTGTTGATGACCACATTGCCTCTCGCTGCAAATGTCTCCCCATGAATGACCGCGCTGACAGAGGTCTGCTCATACTCACATGCCGGATAGAGAACCGCAATGAACCTGCGCACCACCATATCATAAATTTTCCGTTCCTCATTGCTCATATTCTGAAGCTGTACAAACTGTTCTGTCGGAATGATCGCATGGTGGTCTGTCACCTTGCTGTTATCCACAAATGCTTTCGATCCCTGAATCTTCTTCACCGCAAGGCGCCCTGCGAGCTTGCTGTAAGGCCCCACGCTGCAGGCCGCAAGACGCTCCTTCAGTGTTGGTACCATGTCCTCCGTCAGATAACGGGAATCTGTTCTTGGATACGTAAGCACCTTATGGTTCTCATACAGCCGCTGCATGATATTCAAAGTCTCTTTCGCCGAGAAGCCGAATTTTTGATTCGCCTCTCTCTGAAGTTCTGTCAGATCATACAGTGCCGGCGCGTATGTCTTTTTTGCTTTTTTTGTGACTTTCTCAATCGTAAGCGGTTCCCCGGATATCTCGTTTTTAATCTTCTCAATCCGTTCCCTCTGGAATGCCCTCGACGAACCGGACTTTTTGTCATTCCACGTAAATGTAATTCCTCCGGCTGTCACTTTCAGTCCATAAAAAGTCTCCGGCTTAAAAGTACGAATCTCCTCCTCTCTCCCCGCAATCATCGCAAGTGTCGGTGTCTGCACTCTTCCACAGGAAAGCTGTGCATTGTACTTACATGTCAGCGCCCTGGTGGCATTGATTCCAACCAGCCAGTCTGCTTTCGCTCTGGAGACAGCCGCATGGTACAGATTCTCATAATCTTTTCCTGGTTTTAACGATGCAAATCCATCACGGATTGCCTTATCTGTGACCGAGGAAATCCAAAGCCTCTTCACCGGCTTTTTGTTATCCGCCTTCTCAAGAATCCACCTGGCAACAAGTTCCCCCTCACGCCCTGCATCTGTCGCTATGATAATATCGGACACATCTTTCCGGTAAATCTGTTCCTTCACGGCACGGTACTGTTTTGATGTCTGCTTAATCACCGTAAGCTTCCATTCCTTTGGCATCATCGGAAGTGTCTCCATACTCCACGTCTTATACTGCCCGCCATATCCTTCCGGGTCTTCCAGTGTCACCAGATGCCCAAGCGCCCAGGTGACAATATATTCATTTCCTTCTATAAAAGAGGCCGTTTTCTTCTGACATTTCAGAACTCTTGCAATATCTCTGGCAACCGACGGCTTCTCTGCAATTACTAAATGTTTCATCTAATCTATATTTCCTTTCCTTTTTGGCATTTCGTTCATTATAACCCCTATCTTCTTTTTCGTAAAGCAGTGCGCAGTTTCCTCTTTTTCAATACCCTCTGATATGGTATAGTATAAAGAGTTATCAATCTACTATTTATATAAGGAGGAAAATTTTTTGAACGAAAGAAAAATTATCCAGGTAGAGGACAAAGTTCCGGTAAAACTTTTAGTTCCTCTGAGTATCCAGCATATGTTTGCCATGTTCGGGGCATCTGTTTTGGTTCCGTTTATCTTCGGAATCAACCCGGCAATCGTACTGCTGACAAACGGAGTGGGTACACTGTTATTCATCCTGATTACAAAGGGCAAAGCGCCTGCTTATCTTGGCTCCAGCTTTGCATTTCTGGCCCCTGCCGGAGTTGTCATTGCCAAATGGGGCTATTCTTATGCACTCGGCGGTTTTGTGGCCGTCGGATTCTGCGGCTGTATTCTTGCATTTATCATTCACCGGTTCGGCACGGACTGGATTGATGTTGTACTTCCGTCTGCAGCTATGGGACCGGTTGTCGCATTGATCGGCCTGGAACTCGCAGGCACCGCGGCATCCAATGCAGGAATCCTGGAATCTACTGAGTATACACTGGACAAGGCAACCGGACTTTTTGAACAGACGGTCACAAAGGTAGAGATGAACAACCTGATCGTCTTCCTGATTACCCTTGGTGTGGCTGTCCTTGGAAATGTACTGTTCCGCAAATTCCTTGCAGTAATCCCGGTACTGATTGCAATCATCTGCGGTTACGTTTCCTCTATCATCTTTGGTGTGACAGGAATGTCTACAATCCGTGATGCTTTGGCAACACCATTTTTCTCACTCCCGGCGTTCCAGTTTCCGCATTTCAGTATCGATGCGATCCTGATCATCCTGCCAGTGCTTCTCGTCATCACCTCAGAGCACATCGGGCATCAGGTAGTCACAAGCGAGATTGTCGGCCGTGACCTGCTGAAAAATCCAGGCCTTCACCGGTCTTTATTCGCAGATAATTTCTCCACTATGATGTCCGGGCTGATCGGTTCTGTCCCGACAACAACCTATGGTGAGAATATCGGAGTCATGGCAATGACGAAAGTCTACTCCGTCCGCGTCATCGCAGGCGCTGCCATCCTCTCGATTATCTGCTCCTTCATCGGACCAATGTCTGCCCTGATCAACACGATCCCAGGTCCCGTCATCGGCGGAATCTCCTTCCTGCTCTACGGAATGATCGGTACCTCAGGCATCCGCATCCTGGTCGATAAACACGTCGATTACAGCAAAAACCGTAACCTGACACTGACCTCCGTCGTATTCGTCACCGGATTATCCAAAGCCACCGTCCGCTTCGGCAACGTAGAATTGACCGGAATGGTACTCGCCTGCATCGTCGGTATGATCCTCTCCCTTCTGTTCTACATCTTCGATAAACTCAAATGGACCAATGACAGGGGAGTTTGATATATGGGGGACGAAAGGGCGTGGGGAGCTTTTGGTGGCGGCGCACACGTTCCTCCGAAGCTTCCTGCTCAGATTCCAGGAATGCGAAAAAGCATGTCAGCTGACATGCTTTTTTGCGTTCGGGGAATCTGATGCAGGCGATCTTCGGATCCACTCTCCGGTGCTTCCCCCGCCCCCAAAAGCTCCCCACGCCCTTTCTGTCTCATCAATCCTCCCACAGTGTTCAAACCTTCCAGATGTTTCTAAACCATTCTCTCCTCCCGCAGCCACTGCCGCGCTTCCCAAGCCGCGGCCCCCCGGACCGCAACGGCACTTCTGGCTTAGATAACGTGAGTTCGCCGTGGGATTCTTTCCGTGGCGAAAGAATCCCACGGCGAACGTAAGCTTATCTACAGAACCACATTCTTCTGCTCCCCTGCCATCCAGTCCAAAATATTCTGGAATACGATTTTTGCCCTGGCTTCCATCGATTCTTCTGAGGCAAATGCAACGTGTGGTGTCACGATCGTATTTTTGCTGTTTAACAATGGATGTGTCGTATCAAGCGGCGGTTCTTTTTCAAATACATCGATTCCGGCACCTGCAAGATATCCGTCATTCAGCGCATCCGCGAGATCCTGTGAATTTACAACCGGGCCTCTTGCAGCATTGATCAGATAAGCGCCTTTTTTCATCTTGGCAATTGTCTCTTTATTGATCATATTACGTGAATCGTCATTGATCGGGCAGTGAAGTGATACAATATCTGACTGCGCAAGCAGCTCATCTAATGTTATGAACTGAATATACGAAGGTTCGTTTCCGTCAACATGACGCTTATATCCAAGCACTTTACATCCAAATGCATGGCAGAGCTCTGCTGTTCTTCTTCCAATTGCACCGACACCTACGATACCAACGGTTTTTCCTTTTAACTCCGAGCCTACCAGTCCGTCTTTTGTCTGCCCATTTCTGCATCGTTCTTCCACCTGCGGGATATTTCTCAGAAGAGACAGCATCATGCAGAGCGATATCTCTGCCACTGCATCCGTAGAATATCCGGCTGCGTTGCTGACTTTTACATTCTTCTCTTTTGCCGCTTCAAGATCCACATGGTCTACCCCGGTAAATGCAACATCAATATATTTCAGGTTCTCACAGGCACGGATCACTTCTCCAGATAAAGGCATATTGGCAATCATAATCACATCTGCATCTTTTGCACGTTCTATCTGCACAGATGGATCGGTATCCTTTGGATAAGCAGTAAACTCATGTCCCGCCTCAACAAGAGGTGCTGCACACGCATTCAGTATACTTTCCGGAACTCCCAATGATTCTAACAATACAATTTTCATTCTTTTATCCTCAGCTTTCTTCAATTACAGGGTCTGTACTCACATGCAAACAGCCCTTTTATGACCTTCATTATAGAAAGTTTTCCTGCGAAGCGCAACGGTTTTACATGGATTTATGGATTTCTTTTTCTCATCTGGTTATGTTATAAGCTGCCCGACAAATTTCATTTGCCGGCCTTGAGCCTACGCATGACTCCGCATTTCATGCTCCCGTCATGCTGAAAACATTCGAAATCCGCCCTGCTCGGGCTGGTTTCTCATGTTTTACGGGTCACATAGACATGATTTTACATGTAAACATGAAAATCATGTCCATTTGTCCCTTGGCCCATGTTATGATATTGGGGTAAAAGGTCTTTTGGCCATTGATGCCTGCTGATAATACCATCCACCAAAAGAAAGGACGATTCCAATGATTGACTTTATAAACGCCAAAAATGCATTTGAAACATACCTGGACGGCTATGACCGGACCAATGATAAAATAAATCTCAAAATTGTACATACCTATGGTGTAATGGACGCTTCTTTTGAACTTGCCAGGCGGATGTCTCTTTCACCGGAAGATACAGATCTAGCCGGAATTATTGCCCTGCTTCACGATATCGGCCGCTTTGAACAGCTGAAACGTTTTGACAGTTTTCAGCCCGATACGATGGATCATGCGGCTTATGGAGCCGAACTTCTGTTTAAAGAAGGAATGATCCGCCAGTTTGTAGAAGACTCCTCCTTTGATTCCATCATCCGTGATGCGATTTTATATCACAGTATGTATCAGTTACCCGAACTTAAATCTTCCCAGGCTCTTCTCCACGCAAAACTGATCCGCGATGCTGATAAGCTGGATAACTGCAGGGTTAAACTTCAAGAATCCGTCGAGACGCTGCTTGGTGCTTCAAAAGAAGAAGTTGGAAAGACTTCCGTCACTTCCAAAGTTGCCGAAACATTTTTCAGAAATGAATGTATTCTTTCCTCAGACCGTGTCACAAAAATGGATTACTGGGTTTCCTATATCGCTTATTTTTTTGATATTAATTTCAGCGAAAGCCTGTCCATCATTCAGGAACAGGATTTCGTCTCCCGGATCATTCACCGGATCCCATACAGTGACCCGGACACAGCCCTTCTCATGTCACAAATGGAACATTATATGAACGAATATGTAAAAAAAGGAGCCAGAATTCCCAATGAAAATACTTGTAATTGAAGATGAAGCCAATATCCGTGAAGAACTCGCTCTTCTTTTAAAAAATGCCTTATATGAAGTGTGTACCGTCACTGATTTTTCTGATATCTCCATACAGGTTCTTGACGGTTCGCCTGATCTGATTCTGCTTGACGTCACCTTGCCTGGAACTGACGGATTCTCCGTCTGTACCCAGATACGTGCCGTCTCCGATATCCCGATTATCTTTGTCACAGGTCTGTCTGATTCCATGGACGAACTCAACGGAATGTTAAAAGGCGGCGATGATTATATTACCAAACCTTACCAGCCTCCCATTCTTCTGGCGCGGATTGCTGCTGTTCTGAAACGCAGCCGCAGAGAGAACACTGATCATTCCATGTCTCTTGAGTATCGTGGGACCACGCTTGATATTGCCAGAAGTACCATATCTGCCCATGGAAAAACTACAGAACTGACGAAAAATGAACTTCAGATTTTACACTTTTTATTTCTCCACAAAAGTGAGATTGTTCCAAGAGCCGATTTAATTGAATACCTCTGGGACAACCAGATTTTTATTGACGACAATACGCTAAGTGTCAACATCACAAGGATCAGAAGCAAGCTGAAAGAAATCGGGATCGAAAACCTGATTGAAACCAAACGTGGAATGGGGTACCGTCTATGAAACCAGGAGAATTTGTAACAGACCATCTGACACTGTTTATACTGAATATTTTCTGCATGTTTCTTCTGTCTGCCTATCTTTATGCGACAGGGAACCCGCCGCTTAATATCGCTTTTATTCTCATCGCCTGGCTGTTTATATTGGTCCTCTATTCTGCCGTCCAATATTACAACAGAAACCGGTTCTTCCAAAAAGCACAGGATGTCCTTGAAAAACTTGACCAACGATATCTGTTCGGTGAGCTGCTGCCCCCATCCCACCGTTATGAGGACAGACTTTACAGGGAAATGATGCAGAAATCCAACAAATCTGTGATCGAGCGGATTCACGCTCTGGAAGATGCCCGGAAAGAATACCAGGAATACATTGAAAGCTGGGTTCATGAAATCAAAGCACCCATCACAAGTATCGGATTATTCTGTGAAAACAACAAAAACAAACTCACAAGAAAAATCCTTCTGGAAAATCAGCGGATTGAAAATTATGCAGATGTTGTCTTATATTATGCCCGTTCGGAAAATGTCCATAAAGACTACCTGATTACAGAAACTGACCTGAACCAGATTGTGCTTCTTTCGATTGCAAAAAATAAACAATATCTGATCCAGAACCAGGTACAGATTGAAGTTGACTGCAGCCACCATGCATTTACAGATGGAAAATGGATTGGCTTTATTCTGAACCAGCTTCTCCTGAACAGTATCAAATACCGCAGGGAAACCAATGCCCTGATCCATATCTGCACCGCCCAGGAAGAGCACAGTGTTCTTCTTATAATAGAAGATAATGGGATGGGCATCCCACCGGAAGACCAGGCACGTATTTTTGATAAAGGATTCACCGGATCAAACGGGCGGATACGTGGGCGCTCTACCGGAATGGGGCTGTATCTTTGCAAGAAACTCTGCCAGAAACTTGGAATCTCCATCAGGGCAGAGTCAAAAGTAAATGAATATACAAAAATCATTCTGGAATTTCCCGTCAGTTCTTATCTTTCAAAATTGTAAGACTGGTGTAAACGAAACTGATACTGCTTCAAAATCTTTTCTGATACGATAAGTTCAGAAAGGGAGGATAAATACAATGAATGAACTCATCCGAATATGTGACATCGAAAAATATTATGGCAGCGGGACAAATGTTACAAAAGCAGTCAACCGCGTCAGTTTCACAGTAGAAAATGGAGAATTTATGGGAATTATGGGAGCCTCTGGTTCCGGCAAGACGACACTTCTCAATATGATTTCCACCATTGACCATGTAACGTCAGGCCATATTTACTATGGTAATACCGATATTACAGAACTCTCAGAAAGCCGCCTGGCGGATTTCAGAAAAGAAAACCTTGGCTTCGTATTCCAGGATTTCAATCTGCTTGATACTCTGACGATTGAAGAGAATATTATTCTTGCAATGACACTGCATAAGAAGTCCAAAAAGGAAATCAGCCAGCGATGCCTGCAAATCATGAAACTTCTGGGAATCTACGAAATCCGGAACCAGTTCCCTTACCAGGTATCGGGAGGCCAGAAGCAGCGCTGTGCCTGTGCAAGAGCGCTCGTAAATAACCCGAAATTGATTCTTGCAGATGAACCGACCGGAGCTCTGGACTCAAAATCTGCCCAGACACTTCTTGAGACTTTCTCGAAGATGAACGAATCGATGGATGCCACAATTCTCATGGTGACCCACGATGCATTTTCTGCAAGTTACTGCCGCAGAATCTTGTTTCTGAAAGACGGAGAACTTTTTCATGAACTCAGGCGCGGGAAAAAGGATCGGAGAACTTTTTTAAACGAAATCCTCGATGTGTTATCTCTGACAGGAGGTGAGCTCTCCCATGCTGAATAAACTCGCATGGCGCAATGTCAGGCGTTCCGCCAGAGATTATCTTGTATTCTTCATAACCATGACCCTGGCAACTGCACTGATGTTCGCATTTAACAGTATGATCTTCTCAAAAGATGTCCTGAAACTGTTCGAGATGGCAGAACTCATGGCCATACTGGTCGGTATGGCAACTTTCTTTGTTGTACTGATCCTCGCATGGCTGATCAATTATATGGTCCGTTTTATGCTGGAAAAAAGAAGCCGTGAATTTGGAATCTACATGTTGATCGGCATGAAGAAAAAACAGATTTCCCGCCTTTATATGCGCGAAAATCTTCTGCTCGGATGCGGGGCATTTGTCATTGGCCTTGGAGCCGGCATCTTCCTGCAGCAGATTTTGATGACAATTTTCTACCAGCTGCTTCATTTTGATTACCACATCCGAATTGACCTTAACCGTTACTGTCTGCTCACAACACTTGGATGTTATGGTCTCTGTTATCTTCTTGCCCTGCTTCGGAGCCACCGGAGATTCAAAAAGATGAATATCTATAACCTGATGAACGCCCAGAAACAAAACGAACAGATACGTGAGAAACATGAAAACGCAAAACAATGGCTTCTCCCATTCTCTCTGCTCATCTTCGCAGGATTTGGAATTTATGTTTTTATCGGAAACTGGAGCACTTTGACCGTACTTTTATTCATCATAGGAATCATACTGGCTGTGTATACTTTTTACACCGGACTTTCTGCCTGTATCGTCTGCTACGTCAGAAAACACGGGAACCTGATTTATAAAAACCAGAATCTTTTTTTATTCAGGCAGCTTTCTTCGAAGATAAAAACGATGAGTTTTACAATGGGGACTCTGACTTCCCTTTTCACCATTGCTCTCCTTGGATGTACGATCGCTTTTATGTTCAACGATTTCCAGAACAAAATGCTGGAAAATAAATTTCCATTTGACACTATTATCTACAGCAGCAACGCCGAAGATGATTTTCAAAAAGAGCGGGAAACCATTGAACAAAGCACTTCCGTCAAAGATGAATATATCTATCGCATCTACACCGACCAGACTGCCCAGGTAAATGAATGGCTCTACACGAATCTGGAGCAGTTCGGGGATTGTTACCGCACAAAAGACGGAAAGCCAGATCGAAAAAAGATAAAAAAAGAGGGCTACGAATACTGTACGTATGATACTTACATGAAGCTTGGCGACTATAACCACCTTCGAAAAATGCTGGGCTTCCCGGAAATCTCTTTGCCGGAAGATGGATATGCCATCCAGATAAAAGAGAGAGTGAAGAAACAGGCCGCCGGCCTGGAAAAAGCATTGGAAGTAACCGGCACCAACGGTTCCCTTACCTTCAGCGGATATTATACAGATAACTTTTCCCAGGACGGGCACAACGGCGGGGATTACGTTATCATTGTCCCTGACAGCGCCATCGAACGTCTTTTTCCTTATTACTCCCTCATGGCAGTAGATTTAAAAGGGGATGCCCCTGAGGATCTCCAAATCAAACTGGATGCTCTGGAAACAGACAAGGAAAACCGGGATTTTGCAGGCCATTCCATGATGGGGAGCAATTCCTGCAGCGGATCCGAGACAATGATTGTCTACAATTCCAAAATTCTCGTGCGTGACAACCTGATCCCTGAAGTAAAATTCATTCTCGCCTCTGTCATTTTCCCCCTGTTTTATATCGGCCTTGTATTCGTAAGCGTGGCGCTCACTGTCCTTTCGGTTCAGCAGTTAAGCGATTCTGCAAAATATAAGTTCCGCTATAACGTATTGAAAAAAATAGGGTACAATAAACGGCAGATTTCCAGGATGATTCAGAAACAACTCATGCTCTATTATCTCTGCCCCGTCATCGTCGCAGTTATCGTAAGCGGAATTTGTTCTGTCTATATGAGCAGCCGGTTTATCTTTTATGCCGGAATTGCCACCAACGCTTTTCAGTATTTTTCTGCGTCGCTGCTCATTTTTGTCGGGATTTACCTTCTCTACTACCTGACAACATATATTGGGTTCGTAAGAAATGTAAATTAGAGCGTATTTGAAAATTGCTTTTCATCAAATATGTATCACTTTTTGTGAATGATTTGGACATGAAAATACCTCCTAAGCAGATTTTAGTTCTTTACTTTGTCTGCTTAAGAGGTATCTTATTACTTTCGTCTGCGGCTAAAACTTTCTATTTCAGATATCTTCTGGCTTTCTTTTCCCCCTCTTCTGCCAAAAGGCCTTTTATCACCATCTCTTTTAAAAAACGCTTCACTGTTGATTCTGCTAAACCTAAAAGTTCCCTTGCTTCTTTATTTGTAATACTTCCATTTTTCTCAACAAAAGCTAATACAGCTTCTTCTCTAACGGCTTTTATCGGCCTTTTGTAATCATTTATCGGTTTTTCACATATTTTTATCGGTTTTTTATCGGTTTTCCGATATAAAACAACCCTGAACGTATCTCCAATCTCCAGGAATTCTGGCTCTGGCAAGCCATATTCCTCTGCCCGTTTTATAATCCTTTGGATCCCAGTTCCCCATTCTTCTATAATCTCCATCCGGCTGAAAATTTCTGCAACAGCGCAGTTCCGAATCTTAGATCTTCCACTCACAGCTTCTTCTAATGTCAGGCCGCCATATAACATTCCTGGTGAAGTCACTTCCACTCTATCGTCATATACCGCTACCTGCACACAAGAGTTGTCCATATAATTCCGATGGCATACTGCGTTCACGATCATTTCACGAATAGCCCCGATCGGCAGTTCATAAGACTCTTTTCTCACAATTCCTTCAATCTCTGCCCCCAGATTAATATGACGTAATACGAATTGATATGCATTCTCTATCTGCTCATAGAGCGGTCCTGAGTATTCTTTCTTATCAATGAAAATATCTCTTTCCACACCCTTAAATAAAGCACATTGAATCCTGGAAAATTTAAAATACTCACTCGTCAACAATACAAATGCATTTGTAGCCAGCAATTCTCCCTCAACCATTTTTAACACTTTCCAATTCAGCAGCTGTTCGGTGGAAACTGCCTTAATCTCTTTTACATCTTCTGCCCCAACTGCCTCTGACATATACAGTTTTATATCATTACACAGTTTTGAAACTGCTTCTTTGATCACCGGATATCCTATACAAGTTAATTCATCCCATGATAGATTAGCACCCTCCATCTCCAACTCTTTTATCCTTACTTTATCAGCCAGGCGTGAAGTACCGCCAACTCTGATATATGTTCCTGTATCTTTCCCCTTACTTTTAAGATAATACGGTCTGTTAGCGCCTGGATATATTTCCACAACTACTACACATTTATTATCAATTGTCTGAAATGTTATATCCGGCACAATCTGCGGTTCACAACAGTCAGACACTGCATTTGCAATACTATCCATGATCTGAAATACTGACTTTTCATCCACTCCGACCACCTTCCTGGTCTTGTCATCCACTCCTATGATAAGTTTTCCCCCACTGGCATTAGAAAATGCAATCACAGATTTTGTATACTTGTCACTTTTCTTCGGAAGCTCCATCTTAAACTCCACATTCTTCGATTCACCCATTATAATTTCCGGTAAAGTCATGGTTCCCTCCTTTCTGTCTATCATGGGCTTTTACACTTTCTTTTATTCCCACCATCACGAAACCAGATTCTTATATATTTCCCCCGGATCTGCATCTGGCCGCTCTTTCACCAATATATAAATCGGCTCAATTACTTCAGCTGCTTCCTCTAATTCATCTGCTGTAACTTCCAGCGATTTTCCCTTTTTTATCTTCCTCTGCACCATTTTAATTATTTTCAGTATCTCGCCTTCTCGTTTTCCTTCCTGTTTTCCTTCCTCCCGAATATAAATTTTTTCTTCCCACAGCTGCATATATTTCACTCCCATCTCTTCACTTTCCTTTATCTTGCTGACTCGCTCATGGATTTATCTACTACCTCCATTTTATCCGGTATGTACCGTAACTTCAACTTCTTTAGATAAAAATACAATCCCCTGGACTATTAGACCGGCAATAGGCATCATTCCTTCCATATATAATTTTAAATTCTTCACAATTGATAATCTGGCAGAAGCGCCATGAAAAGATAAATGGAACGGAACGTTCCATGAAACAAATTTATTGTAACACATAGATTTATCTTATACAAGAGCATGATAAAGAGTGCCACACCAGCTGACTTTTCGCTGATGCGGCACTCTTTTTGTTCCTTAATTAAAGCTTTGTTCTGTTCTCTCTATAATCTCATCCTGCAGTGCTTTGCTGAGATTGCGGAAGTGATCGCTGTATCCTGCGACACGCACAATCAGATCTTTATAATCTTCCGGGTGTTTCTGCGCATTGATCAATGTCTCTTTATCAATGACGTTGAACTGAATATGATGTCCATCCATGTTAAAATATGTTCTCACAAGATTCGACATTTGTTCCAGTCCCTCTTCTCCCTGCACAACACTTGGCGTAAATTTCTGATTCAGAAGTGTTCCTCCTGTCTGCAGGTGATCCATCTTGGAAGCTGATTTAACCACTGCTGTCGGTCCATTGACATCTGCGCCCTTCTCTGGAGAAATACCTTCTGACACTGGTTTGTGAGCCAGACGCCCATTCGGGCTTGCCATCATAACTTCTCCGAAATAGACATGGCAGGTCGTAGGAAGCATGTTGATCCGGTAAGTACCGCCTTTCATATTCGGGCGTCCCGTCACAGACTTTCTGTAGAATTCGAAAAGTTCTTTCATAATACTGTCAGCATATGGATCGTCATTTCCGTATTTCGGAGTTTTGTTGCGCACAAGATTTAAAATTCTCTCATGACCTTCAAAGTTATCCAAGATTGCCTGCATCATCTCTTCCATCGTAAACTTCTTTTCTTCGAATACGTTGTATTTCAGCGATGCCATACAGTCCGTGATTGTTCCGATTCCTACGCCCTGAATATAGTTTGTATTATAGCGGGCGCCGCCTGCATTGTAGTCTTTCCCCCTCTTGATACAGTCATTTGTAATGATGGAGAGGAACGGCACTGGCATGTATTCTGCGTAAATCCGTTCGATCACGTTGCTGCCCTGTATTTTGATATCGAGGAAATACTCGATCTGCTTTTTATATGCTGCTAACAGTTCCTCATATGATTTAAAATCTACCGCATTACCAAGCTGCAATCCAAGCTGTCTGTCAGCTACTTTGTCATAGCCATTCGTAAGTGTCAGTTCCAGAATCTTAGGAAGATTAAAGTATCCTGTCAGAATGTATGCTTCATTGCCAAATGCACCTGTCTCAACACATCCGCTTGTACCGCCGCGTCTTGCGTCTTCCAGTGATTTTCCTGCATTGAGAAGTTCCTGCACGATCGCGTCTGTATTATAGAATGCCGGCTGTCCCCAGCCTTTTCTTGAAATCTCACACGCGCGTTTCAGGAATTTCTGAGGGGTCTTTCTGCTGATCTGCACATTTGAGCTTGGCTGGAGCAGTTTCATCTCATCCATACAGTCAAGAATCAGGTAGCTTACATTGTTCACTCCATTTTGTCCGTCTGGTGTGATTCCTCCTGTATTCAGATTTGCGAAATCTGTGTATGTACTGCTCTCTTTTAATGTAATTCCTACTTTCGGAGGTGCCGGCTGATTGTTGAATTTCACCCACAGGCACTCCAGAAGTTCCAGTGCTTTCTCATCATCAAGTACTCCATTTTTCACATCTTCGCAGTAAAATGGATTCAAATGCTGGTCTAATCGTCCCGGGCTGTACGCATCCCACGGATTCAGCTCACTCGTCACACTTAAATGTACGAACCAGTATGTCTGGATTGCCTGCCAGAATGTCTGTGGTTTATGCGCCGGAACGGCATCGCAGTTGGCCGCGATCTGAAGCAGTTCTTCTTTCCGCTTTGCATCCGTTTCTTTCTCTGCCAGTTCTCTTGCATAATCCGCATAACGTTTGCCAAGAATCATCACTGCATCACATGCGATTTTCATTGCATTTAACTGATTCTTCTTATCCAGTGCCTCCGGATCATGCATATAATCAAGCTGGTTCAGCGCTTCTTCAATATCCTGTTTGTAATCGAGGAAACCTTTTTCGTAGATCTTAAAGGATCCTACCGTATGTCCCGGTCCTCTCTGCTCCATAAACTCTGTGAAAATTCCGCTTTCATATGCCGCCTTCCACTCTGGTGTCATATTGTCCAGAATTTTTTTACGGATGGAACGGTTCTCCCAGTATGGAATAATTGTCTCCTCCTGGAATCCATAATCCTCTTCTTTTACCTTGAAGTTGATAAGCTCCCTGTCATTCATGACATGCATATCCTGAATTGTATGGCAGCAAAGTTCGGGAAATGTTGGAGATGCCTGTGGAGAATCTCCCTTTTCGCCGACGATGAGTTCCCCCTCTCCTATGTAAAGTGTTTTGTATGAAAAATAGTCTTTCAATACAAGTGCGCGCAGTTCCGGAATCGAAACAGTACCTTCATATTTTTTATAAGTCTCAGTCTCAATTCTTGCCCTTTCCATGTCGATATGGGCCGGGGTATCCAGGCTCTGCTGCCTCAGTTTCTTAATACGGTCGTTCATTCCTCTTCCTTCCATTTTTACTAACCTCCTATTTTTGTATTCCGAAATCCTGCTTTCTGGAATAGTTTTACGAATTGTTCCATCTCTTCCTGCTCTGGTGCATGAAGCTTTACTCCCTTATAGCTTTCACCGAGTTTATCATATTTACCTGCCCCGGTATTGTGATATGGAAGCAGATTGACCTGAACAGCGTTGATATGCTTTTCTGTCAGATAATCAATGATCTGCTGCATACTTTCTGCACTGCCGTTCACTTCCCTGATCGTTGGAATGCGCACATATATCCTCGCACCTGCCTCACTTAATCTTTCCAGATTCCCAAGAATCAGCTTGTTATCCACGCCGATATACTGCCTGTGCAGCTCTGGATCCATTGTTTTGATATCATATAAAAATGTATCTACATAGGGAAGTATTCTGGCAAAATTTTCATAAGGCGCATAGCCACACGTATCAATAGTTACCGTGATTCCCGCTTTATAAAATTTCTTTACAAGCTCTTCCACATAATCCATATCCATCGTCATCACTTCACCGCCGGATAATGTAACCCCTCCGCCGGATTCCTCATAGAACATCTCATCCTTTTTCACCTGAGCGAGAAGCTCCTCCGTGCTATATTCTTCTCCTGCGATCTCCCTCAGATTCAGCATACAGTAATCAATACATGTTCCGCATCTGTCACATCTATCCGGATCCGTCTCCACTTTCCCGTCTGCTTTATGGATTGCCCCGCTTGGGCATGCCTTTCTGCAGCTTTGGCATCCGGCACACCGCTCTTTATCATACATGACCTGTCTGTCATAGTTTTGTGTCTCAGGATTATGGCACCACACACAGTGCAATGGACAGCCCTTAAAAAATATCGTTGTCCTGATACCATCTCCATCGTGAATTGAGTATTTCTGAATGCTTGTTATCAGCGGCACAATATCCCTCCTTTCATTTTAGACCATAGTTTGTACTTTAGTCTAATAATAACAATTTCCCGTTTGCTCGTCAAGATTTTATCAATTATTTTCTATGCTTTTTGCTAAAGTTTTCATGTAATTATCACTTCTTTTTAGCAGTTTATTCTATAAATATCAAAATGCGGAGAGAGTTTTCTGCTCTATCCGCATTTTTACCGTCTAATTTATAACGTTTTTGTGCCTGTTCTACAGCAACAAACTCTTTATCTGCTTTCATTATAAACATTACCGCAGATATACACCAGTTCCTGCAAAAGTTTCTGTATTTTGCCTGCCGCCGGATGGGATTCCAGTCCGTATTCTGCCATCATACGCTTTATTCC
This sequence comes from uncultured Lachnospiraceae bacterium, assembly GCA_900549995.1. Taxonomy (GTDB): domain Bacteria; phylum Bacillota; class Clostridia; order Lachnospirales; family Lachnospiraceae; genus UMGS1251. Next base: position 47,522 of record URQQ01000021.1, read on the forward strand.
TGGAAACGCAAGCCATGTACTTCCCTCTCCATCCTCCCACACTGCAATGCGAAGCGGAAGTTCCAGCGCAATGCTCTGGTCGGCCTGCATCAGTCCCGTTCCCACACTCGGAGAACCAAAGACAAGAACTGTCGTCGGGCGGAGATCTAAACCGGCATTTTTCGCATTTTCAGCGTGGTCGAATTTAGCAAATACTGGAATTCCCCGGCTTTCAAGCTCTTTTTCCAATCTGCTTACCGTCTCAGATACAGAAAACTGGCCTTCAGACAGATATAAACTGTTATCATCATAATTGGTAGATAACAAGTCTCCGAAAGCCGCTGCAATCCGACGGCCCAAATTCGTAAAATCCACCCCCTCTTTATTCGCCAGCAATGTGACGCATACCAATTCTTCCGGGTCAGTAAACCGGCTGAGAAAGGAAGAAAATCCTTCCACTGATCCTTTGATATCCATCAATCCTCTATGGTGGTAAAACTGCCATCCCGCAACAGCCGGAACTTCCCGCCCATCCGGAAGTATCCACGGTTTATAAATCAAAGCACGGTTCTGCGGCTCATGAATCAGCACTGCTCCTGCCAGCCCGATATCCCAGAGGGAAATATCCTGCGCACTTGCCCAGATATCAGAAAATCCACGCAGTGCCGATGACTCTGCTCTCTGTATCAGCCTATGATTCTCATCGTAGCTTGCAGCCGGTTCTGTCGGACTGATATATAATCCGTCTTTCTTAAACAGCTGATGGACATTTCCCGAAAGCGACACATCTTCGTGCACAAATTTATCCAGATCTTCTGCAAATCCAGTATGGCGCAATCCCAGAAACTCAATCTGCCTCCTAGTTATAAAATCATGATAGCTTACTTTACTGACTCTTTCCACAATCTCTGTCAGCAGCAGGAAATTCGTCGCACTCTGCTGTACATCAGTTCCCGGCCGAAACTGAAGTGAATGTCTTCCCGCCAAGTTCAAAAGTTCCTCCAATGTCCATGTTTTGTGCTGGTCAAATTCTTCCGCCTGCCTGTAATCCGGCAGACCTGAAGAATGCCGGAGCAGCTGTATCACGGTAATTTCTTTCCACTCTTTCAAAACTTCTGGAATCAGGCTTCCCAGCTCATCCTCTACGGTGAGTTTTCCGTCCTCGCAAAGCTGCATTACCGCCACAGCTGCATACGCCTGCGATATAGGCCCTGCCGGCCACATCGTCTCAGGAGAAGCCAGACGCTTCTGACCCTCATCAGAAAATCCATATCCGACAACACGAGGGATATAAGGCGCCTGCACGATCGCAAGTGTCAGTCCCGGAATCTTCTCCTCGCTCATAAACTCCCAGATCATCTCATCTACCGTCTGACCAAGATATGAGATATCCGCACTGCCTCTCATTTTCATTGTTTCATGTTCACGTGTATTCATAAGGCACCTCCTGTGTCTGAATCAAACCTTCAGGTTACTGTTACACAAAACAGTAAAACAAAACTCATCTCAATAAGTTGTATGCAATACTGTCTCCCTCTCCGGAACCTCCGGCCGCTTACCAGCCTCAGCCTTTTACCTTTTCACTTTTTGTCTGATATGGCCAGTCGACGATACCGCCGATATCATAGATCTTCTGATATCCCAGTTTTTCCAGCTTTTCTGAGGCATCCCTACTCCGCACTCCTGTCCTGCAATAGACAATCAATGCCGCATCTTTATCCGGGAGCTCATCCGGCATCTCAGAGCCAATCGTCTCATTCGGAATGTTAATTGCGTCCGGAATATGTTCTTCTTCAAATTCTTCCGAAGTCCGGACATCAACAACTGTCACATTTCCCTCGTCCATCATTTTTTTGCCCTCTTCAGCCGTGATCTTATGGTAAACGGCTCCGTCAGAAGACATCGGTTCTTTCTCTTCCGTACCAGACATCTTGCTTTCCGATGCCGCCGAACATGCGGAAAATAACAGCGCCATTCCTGCCACTACAGGAACTATCCATCTTTTTTTCATTCTTGGCCTCCTTATCTGTAATTATTTTAGTTACATTTATACTGTTACTATATCAGTTACAGTTAGGTTTGTCAAGTGCATAAGATCTTTTTTAACTTCGTCTCTTTGTTTTTAGTTTATTTTATATTTTTCATATTATTAACGGACAAAAATGGTTATTTCACGGACATTTTAACACAATTCATTTCTGTTATGTTATTATAAAACAATAAAGGAGGGGATAAAAATGTGGACTATTAAACGAAATCTTTTTTAAATGCAATAATAAGAAATGTCATTTATTAATAAGTTCTATCTTATTTAAAAGAATTTATCTTTATAAATCATATTAATCGTGAATAAACTAAGAAAGGATCATGAAAATTTATGAAAAAGAAAATATTATCCATTCTATCTATTCTTCTATTACTGATAAGCTCACTTACTGTAAATGCAAATGATAACACCAAAGACCCATATTCTACAGCTACTATTACTGTCGAAAACAACGAAACTGGAGAAGCTATAACCTTCCCAATGGAAATAACAGAACAAGAAACAACAACCTCCAGATCAGCTAATCAAGCAGTAGAAATTACAAAAACATTTGAAGCTACTGTAAATATAGATCAGGAAACAGGAATTGTTGTTCAGCCAAGAGCCGGACAAACAAACACAGACGTTGTTAATAACTGGTTGGCATCAGTAAGTATTACATATAATGACGATGGTAGCAAAGCCCAATTGACAAACGTAAGTGGGTATTGGTCTAGATATGCAAGTACGCCAATTGAATTAACAAATAGAAGTGTGGGTTACGGTTACATATTAATTACTCAATCAGCTCATGTTGACAAATATCCCACATCGAACAGCTTTTCCTATAATACAGGGTTTGGAAAATACGCATATGGTACCAGTTCATTTTTAGGCTGTGATTCCACTGCCACTGTCGGATCATATACACTTCGTGTAGAATGTAGGAAAAATTATTAACTGCACTTTTACTAAATTATTATTTCCTATACTCTATTTAAAATATGTTCCGCATACATTATTAATACAATCTGCATAATGGGAAATCTGTAAATTATAAAAGAAGGTGAAAAAATGAAACTTCTCAGAAAAGAATTAACAATAGTTCGTTCCATGCGAGACGCAATAGAGATCGTCAATATTCTAAAAGAAAATGGAATTAAAAGCAGATATTCCCTCAACAGCAGAAATTCAACCTGGCTGGGGAGAGGTACAACCCGCACTTACTTCGCCAGTATTGGAGTGAATGATAACTATGACACACTATACTATATCTATGTTAACAAAGATGATTTCGATGAAGCCTTCTATATATTAAGAACAAAATTAAACAAATAGCATCGAAATCTCTTAGCAGAAGGCAAGTTTTATAAGCTTGCTTTCATAGCAAAAGCCCGTGAAATGAAAAGCATCAAACACTTTTCATTTCACGGGCTTTCCACTCTTTATATGCTGGTCAGACAGATTCCTGCAGCTTCTTCGTCAGTTTCCTGATAAGATTAAATTCTCCGGATCAATGTCCCATTTTTCCCAAGAATTCCGCCTTCATATCTCCTGCTGTACAGTATTTCGCCTTTCTGTTCAACCGCAATCTCTTTTCCACAGCAATTCAACAGAATCTCTGTCTTATCCCCATCTTCAGAAAGTTTGATATACTCCACGCATCTTTTTTCACTGATCAGATTCGGAAAATGGAAATGCAGGCTTTTGAATGTATCCTCCGACCTGCGCAGACGGATCAGTTGTTTCAGATCTCTGATTTTTGCCTGATTCTCCGGTAACTTGAGCTCATCCCATGGCATACACCGCCTGCAGTCCGGATCGTGGCTGCCTTCCAGTGCCACTTCTGTTCCATAATAGATGCAGGGACTTCCCGGCATCGTAAAAAGCACTGCCAGCTGCTGGAAGAAAATGTCCATATCTTTTGTCCGGTTGATCAGACGGTCAGTATCGTGAGAATCAAGTAAATTGAAGATCACATTGTTATTCTGCTGCATATACATCGTATAGCAACGGTTAATCATATATTCAAAATCTTCTTTTCCAAGGCTTTCATCCAGAAAGAAATCATTGATGCTCCCCGTCAGCGGATAATTCATGACAGAATCGTATTCATCGCCAAGCAGCCACTGGCTGGCATGGTGCCAGATTTCCCCTAAAAGATACACTTCCGGTTTGACTGCCTTAAGCCGCTCTCTGATCCTCTTTAAGAATTTATGTGACACTTCATTGCCTACATCGAAACGTATCCCATCGACATCATGCTCTTTTACCCAGTAACTGCATACATCTGCAATATACGCAATGACATCGTCATTGTTCGTGTTCAGTTTGGGCATGGCTGAATAGAAGGCAAAAGAATAAAAACTTCCGTCTCTTGTATCATACTTCCCCTGGTCAAACGGCCACTCGTTGATCATAAACCAGCTGTAATATTCTGATTCCGGCCCCTTTTCAAGTACATCCAGCCACGGCGCAAACTGACTGCCGCAGTGGTTGAACACCCCATCCAGCATAACCCGGATTCCTTTTTCGTGTGCTTTCTCTACAAAAGAATGAAACAATGCTTCATCCCCAAATGCGGGGTCTATCTTCTGATAATCTTTCGTATCATATTTATGATTCGAATCGGCCTCGAAAATAGGGTTCAGATAAATTCCCGTAATTCCAAGATCCTGCAGATAAGGCAGTTTCTGTATCATTCCGCTCAGATTTCCGCCAAACCTCTCTTCATTCGTGACAGAACCAGTTCTCCACGGTTTGATATCCGGCATATTTTGCTCTGGTGTTCCGTTACAGAACCGGTCAGGAAAGATCTGATACCACACAGTATCATTGACCCAGGACGGGGTCAGGTTCACATCTGTCGGATTCATCCATGGCACCGTAAAGCACTGCAGCATCTTTCCATCCAGCATCAACTGCTCTTTTGTCACGAATCCATCCTCAAAATAATACCAGACCTCATCTCTGGTGTGCAGCTCAAAATAATACTTACACCGCTTATACTCCGGGCGCAACGTCGTCGTCCACCAGATCTGATACTTCAGACGCTTCTTATAACAGATCTCTTCCCTTTTCCCGGTCCATGTCTCACTTCCGCCGAGAATCCCCGCCTCAAACGGGTCGCCATAATGAATGTATACCTTTTCCACATCATATCCGGTTTTTAAATTCACTGCGAGCTCATTTTCATTCAGCGCGTAACTCATCTGCTCCGATGTCTTATGATAAACTGCCTGAAATTCCATACGTTCCCCCTTTCCTCCAATGTACTGCCTGTTTATAACGCGAAAGTTTTATTTTCATCTCGCGAAAGTCCACAAGTTTCCACTCCCAGTTCGGAGAACCTACCGTTCCCGGTGTGTTAAGCCTTGCCTCTTCACCCGCTTCAATCAGATCGGCCGCCGCAATTACCGCATAGTCTGCGACGCTTCCAAGTGCATAGAAGATCAGCCGCTCATTTACAGAACCATTCTTCAGGCCGTTTCTCCGAAGCCACCTGCGAAGCTTTCGTCTGCCCGCATTTGTAAGGCTTTGATACCATTCTTTCAGCGTGGCATTGTCATGTGTCCCCGTATAAATGATCATGTTTTCCGTGTCATGAAACTCATCTCTGGCGTATTTCCCATCGGTCTGAATTGAAAACTGCAGGATTTTCATTCCTTTAAGCTGATAGTGATCTTTCAGTTTCGTGACTTCTGCCCGGAGCATCCCAAGATCTTCTGCCACAAGGGACAGTCCCGGAATCTCTGCAAGCATTCTGTCCATCACTTCATATCCGGGTGCCTCAATCCATTCCCCTTCCATCGCTGTCGGACAGGAGGCCGGAATCTTCCAGTAAGTATCAAATGCCCGGAAATGATCGATTCTGATCAGGTCAAACATCTTCTGGCTGTAACCAATCCGGTCAATCCAGAATTTATAATTATTTTCTTTCATATACTCCCAGTCATAGATCGGATTTCCCCATCTCTGCCCGGTAGCACTGAAGTAGTCCGGGGGCACTCCGGCAATGAACGTCGGCCGGCCATCGGTATCCAGGAGGAAATTCTCCTTCTTCGCCCAGACATCTGCGGAGTCAATTCCTACGTAAAACGGAACATCTCCCATAATTTTGATTCCTTTTTCCTGCGCCGCCTCATGAATCTTCTTCCACTGCCGGCTAAACAGATACTGAAGAAATGCCTGGTACCCGGCCTCCTCCTGATAAGGAGAAAGATCTGCCTTTCCATCTTCTGGCCAGTGCTTCAGGGAATCTTCCCATTCCACCCAGCACCGCCCTTCGTTCGCCAGTTTCAACGCCCGGAATACACTGTATTGTCGTACCCACTCCTGACTTTTAAATGCTTCATACTCCTTCGATGTCTGAAATGCTTCATAAGCTTTCCTCAGGTAAGGCTCCTTAAATTCTCGGATCATTTCATAATTGATCCTGCTCTCATCCTTCCGGTAATCCGGCGGCAGTTCCTTCAGAAGTCCATCCTCGTAAAGCCCATCCAGACTGATATAAATCTCATCCCCGGCAAAGGAAGAATACGGCTGATACGGGGAGTTTCCATAGCCTGCCGGATTGAGCGGGAGAATCTGCCAGATCGTGATCCCAGCATCGCAAAGCATCTCAAGCCATTCATATGCATATTTCCCAAGTTCCCCCACTCCGCTCCTTGACGGGAGTGCGGATACCGGAAGCAGAATTCCAGTCTCTTTCATAGTTCCTTCTCCATTTCACTTTTTCACAACATTTCCTACAGATGCCAGATGTCCCGGTTATATTCTAAAATGGTACGGTCAGAGGAAAAATATCCGGCTTTCGCGATATTAATCAGTGATTTTTTCGCCCATGCACGTGAATCTTCATAGTCAGAAAGCATCTGCTCTTTCGTATCAATATACGCCCTCAGATCCAGAAGTGTCATAAACCAGTCTTTTGACACCAGTTCTTTATACAGTCTTCCAAGGTTCACCGGATCTCCGGTCATTATCATCTTCTTGCTGATGATAAAATCAACCAGTTCCTCAATCAGCGGATCATTTTCATAGATCTCTCTGGAGCAATAGTTGCCCGTCTCATAAAGTTTAATGACTTCCTCCGATTCCTTTCCAAAGATGTAGATATTCTCATCCCCGACAAGTTCATGGATTTCTACATTGGCACCATCTTCTGTTCCAAGTGTCACCGCGCCATTTAACATAAACTTCATGTTGCCGGTACCAGATGCTTCCTTTGACGCGAGAGAAATCTGTTCCGATATATCGCAGGCAGGAATCAGCTTCGCCGCTTTGCTGACGTTATAATTCTCAACCATCACAACTTTCATATATGGGCTTACATCCGGGTCATTGTCAATCACTTCCTGGAGACAGAGAATGAGATGGATAATATCCTTGGCAATCGTGTAAGCGGGTGCTGCTTTTGCCCCGAAAATCATTGTCAGCGGACGTTTCGGTTTCTTTCCTTTCTTGATTTCCATATATTTATATATGGCATACAGCGCGTTCATCTGCTGTCTCTTATACTCATGGAGGCGCTTGATCTGGATATCAAAGACGGAGTTCTCATCGATCTCGATTCCCTGCGTCTGTTTCAGATATTTCTTAAGTTCCACCTTCGCATGATTCTTGATCCCGGCCAGTCTGTTTAACACAGCGTCATCGTCCTGGAATTTCAAAAGCCCTTCCAGCTTCGCGGCATCTTCTTTATATTCCGGCCCGATCAATTCTTCAATATAATCTGCAAGTTCGTGATTGCAGTGTACAAGCCACCTTCTAAAGGTGATTCCGTTCGTCTTATTGTTAAACTTCTGCGGATAAATATCATAGAACGGCTTTAACTCTGACTGTTCCAGTATCTCCGTATGTAATGCTGCCACGCCATTGACACTGTATCCGTAATGAATATCTATGTGCGCCATATGTACACGGTTTTCTTTGTCTATAATATACACCCTTTCATCGTGGTAATCCCTCCGCACCCGTTCATCTAATTCACGGATGATCGGAATCAGATGCGGCACCGTCTTCTCAAGATAATCAAGCGGCCACTTTTCCAGTGCTTCTGCAAGGATGGTATGATTCGTATACGCACATGTTTTTCTGACCACATCGATTGCCGTATCCATATTGAATCCACGCATCACAAGAAGACGGATCAGTTCCGGAATGACCATCGTCGGATGGGTATCGTTGATCTGGACTGCCACATGTTCATGCAGATGATAGAGATCATATCCTTTCTCTTCGGCCTCTTTTAAAATGAGCTGTGCAGCGTTGCTTACCATAAAATACTGCTGGTAAATTCTTAAAAGCCTTCCTTTTTCGTCGCTGTCATCCGGATAGAGGAACAATGTCAGGTTCCGGCGGATATCATCTTTGTCAAACTCAATCCCATCCCGGATGATAGATTCATCCACACTGTCGATGTCAAACAGATGGAGTTTATTGCATCCGTTCTGATATCCCGGCACGTCAATATCATACATCACAGAAGTCAATGTGAAATCTTTAAACGGAACTTCAAACTGTACCTTCGTCCTGTCCAGCCAGCTGTTCTCTGTAATCCAGGGATTTTTCTCTTCCTTCTGCTTATGGTCCGCAAATGTCTGCCGAAACAGGCCGTCATGGTAGTTCAGTCCCACTCCGTCCCCGGAAAGTCCAAGTGTTGCAATGGAATCAAGAAAACATGCAGCAAGCCTTCCAAGTCCTCCGTTGCCAAGTGACGGTTCCAGCTCGCATTCTTCGATTTCTGTCAGGTCATGCCCGTGGTTTTTAAGCACTTCCCTCGTCTCTTCAAAGAGCCCAAGATTGATCAGGTTGTTAGATAACAATTTTCCAATGAGAAACTCTGCGGAAATGTAATATAATTTGCGTTCTCCTTCGTTTCGTTTCATCCCATGCATCTGATCCTTTGTAATCTGGAGAAGAGCAATGTAAATCTCTTCCCTGGATGCATCTTTGATTTCTTTTCCATACCGTTCCATAAGAAACTGCGCTAATAATTTTTCCATCTCGTCTACTCCTTTTCTTTTACTGTTCCAATGCCTCATATACCCGGAGGATCTCTCCAACACTCCATGCCTGCGCATAACATCCTCTCGATGATGTAGGGTTAAGCCCGTCATAGATTTCCGGCAGCTGGCCCACGCATCCTTCCCTGAGTGCGCCCTCCATCACTTCCAGCTGTCTCTTTACAATGTTCTTTGCTTTTTCACTGTACTCATTTACTTTCAGGTAAGCCAGGTAATACCCTCCAAGCGGGAAGACCCAGACCGTGCCCTGATGATACGCCAGATCTCTTTTTAACTGCTCTCCACCGTATGTACCATGGAATTCCTCATCTGCCGGTTCCAGCGTCCGAAGTCCGTATGGCGTATACAATTTTTCAAACACCGCCGACACCACCTGCTTTTCTTTGTCTCTGTCAAGCATCGTAAACGGCATCGATACCGCCCAGATTTGATTACAGCGGAACTGCGTATCTGCCTTCGTTCCTGAAATGACATCCCGGAGATATTGTTTCTCTTCTATCCAGAATTTCTCTCTGAAAGAGCGCTTCACCCGTCTGGCTGTCTCCTTGTAAACCTCCCCGTTTTCCCCCATGAGCAGGGCAAACTTTTCCATACAGCAGAGCGCGTTATACCAGTAGGCGTTGATCTCCACAGGTTTCCCATGTCTCGGTGTGGGCAGAATCTCTCCGACTCTCACGTCCATCCAGGTCACCTGGTCATATCCTTTGCCCGCCATGATCAGGCCATCCTGATCCATATGAATCCCGTAATCTGTCCCTTTCCTATACCAGTCAACGATCTCTTTCATCACCGGATATGCCTCGTTTACAAATGCCTCATCTTCTGTTTTTTCGTAATAGAGATATACACTGTTGATGAACAAAAGCGCGGCATCCACTGTATTATAAGCCGGTTCATTGCCCCCTTCCGGGAAAAGATTCGGCATCAGGCCTTTTCGTTCATTTGCCATAAATGTCCTGAGAATCCGTTTTGCTGTCTCGTACTGCTTTGTGGAAATACAGCACCCGGGAAGTGCAATCATCGTATCCCGTCCCCAGTCTTCAAAAAACGGATATCCCGCAAGGATGGTATCTCCTCCCGTAGACTCTCTTTCTGAGATGAACTGCATCGCGCTTTTTGCCAGCACCGAAGCGGCAGGATTTTTAAATCCGGCCTTTTCTTCTGCAGCTTTCCGGATTCGTTTCATCTCCCGTAGGATCGTCTCTGCGCTGTCCGTTTCCGGCTCCATGGAATAGATGATCTCCAGACATCCCTGGGCACCTGCCGGAACCGTCTCTGTGATCTCATGGTTTGATACCGCCTTCCCGTGTTCTCTCCGCCCGTCGCAGGCATCGTAAGCATAGTAATATGATTCCTCCTGCGTCTCTGTCTCTGTCACTTTGCCTGTCGTACGGAAATAAAGGTTTTGATCCCCGGAAGCAATCGTATCGTAAGTCAGGCCGTCTCCAATCAGCTGGAACGTTTTCCCTTCCTCAAGATCATCCCCCTTCTTTACAAACTGAAAGAAAGGAACGACCCGGACCGTGCAATCTTTATCACTGTCATTTCTGATACAATAACTGACCGCAACTGTATTGCCCTTCTGCTTCATACCGATTCGTTTCTTTATTTCAACTCCCCGGATCTGATACATCCATCTCGGATAGTCTTCAAATGTAAAGGAGGACAGATTCAAAAATCCATTCTCGCTCTCTTTCCCATCCGCAAATTCCTGGCTGGAAATAAAAAATTGTTCCCCCTCGATTTCCAGTGACTCCGAAAGTCGGTGAACCATATTATATCTGAGGTTTGGGGCTTTTAAGGATGCCATCAGAAGTGCATGGTCGTTCCTTGCATTCGATCCGATGACCGTCGCTCCAGAGAAGCCGCCAAGCCCATTGGTCAGAAGATAACAGTTCTCCTGCCCTCTCTCCATTGTTTTAAACTCCTGTCTTCCATAGATAAATCTCATCGCTTTCCTCCACCTTACTTTCTGCCAAGCATCACAAATGCTTTCCCTGGCAGTTCATATATCCTGCCTGCCACGGCCTCACAGCGGTAACGGTCTGCCTTTTCGCTGTCAGAAAGAATCTCCCATTCTCCTTTGGGAAGCTTTAAAGCCACGGGCGTTTCGTTTGCATTATAGGCAATATATAACTGTTCCCATGTTTCCCTGCCCTGATCACTTTGGTTATCCACGCAAAAGCTTACACATCCTTTTGCTTCCTGCCTCTTTCTCGTGATTCTTGACTTTGCCCGGTCCGATTTATCACAGAGGCCAGGCAGCTTCTTCCTGAGACAGAGAAGATCCTGATAGTACTTCACGATATCTGCATTTTCATAAGCCCTCTCCCAGTCCAGCCTGTTGATCTCAACCGGAGACTGGAAACTGTCTTCAATCCCATCCTTCGTCCTTAAAAATTCTTCTCCGGACAGCATGAATAACGTTCCCTGACTCGTCAGACAGATTGCTGCCGCAAGCTTATATGCCCGGACAATCTGCTCCTGCCTGAGGTGATAATTTCTCTTCGGATCCATCGTATCCACCAGTTTATCCCACAGCGTCAGATTGTCATGGGAGGATAAATATGTGATAATCTGCGAAGGTGCTTTCGCCCACAATGTATTATTCCTGTCACACCACGCACCGGCCGCATGCAGAATGGATGCCTCAAAGCCACTTCCGCCATTGACAAATCCCGGGACATCCGCCTCAAAAATATGTCCTTTGACCGCGTCTCTCGTACAATCACAGAAGATGCCGATTCCTGAATCCAATTCCCTTAGATTGCCCTTAAGTGCAGGGATATGCGCCCCTTCCATCGGAGACGCTCCCGCTGCCCACGGTTCCCCGAATACCAGTTTTTCATCCTTGCCAAACCGTTGATCCAGTTCTCTTCTGATCCGGTTCATGAGTCCCACATCCAGAAGCCCCATCAGATCAAACCGAAATCCATCCATATGGTATTCTTCCGCCCAGTACAACACGGAATCCAGGATGTACCGCCCGCACATACTCCGCTCACTTGCCACATCATTGCCGCACCCGGAACCATCTGACAGACTGCCGTCTTCATTCTGACGGTAATAATACCACGGCACAGTTCTCTGGAACCAGGAATCTGCACAGTAAGTATGGTTATATACAACATCCATGATCACACGAAACCCATGACGGTGGAGTGACTGGATCATCTCCTTCATCTCACGGATTCTGACTTCTCCATGCCAGGGATCCAGGGAATAGGACCCCTCCGGCACATTGTAATTGACCGGATCATAACCCCAGTTAAATTCCCGTCCCGTCCCGGCTTCATTGACAGACCCATAATCATAGGAAGGCATCAACTGTATATGAGTGACTCCCAGTTTCTTAAGATAGGAAAGGCCCGTCGGATGAATGCCATCCTGATGAAGCGTCGTGTTGTCACAAAGAAATGCCGCATACTTCCCGCGGACTTCCTCCGGAAATCCCCCGGACGGATCATCGGAGAATTCCTTTACATGAACTTCGTAAATGATCTGCTCTGATTCTTTAAAAGGGGGTATATCCATCTCCCAGCCATCGGGATTCGTAAGCGCAAGATCCACTACCATACTCCTTGCGCTGTTTACCCCGCAGGCTTTCGCGCAGGGATCCGCCGTCCTCCTGATCCTCCCGTTCACGCAGATGTCATAGTCATAATAAACTCCGCACAGATCTCCCTTAGCGGCAGTTTCCCAGACTCCTTTTTCTTTCTTCTCCAATTTAAATTTCCTGAAAACCAAAGACTTCTCCCCATCGTGATAGAGATTCAGCGTAATTGACTCGGCAAACGGGCTCCACACACGGAATTTTGTCCCATCCTTCGCATACTCTGCACCGAGTGGACCATCATAATGGTATTCTTTTTCAAATTCCTCACTGGAATAAACTGCTTTCAGTTCTTTTGCTGTCATTAATTTCATCATGGTTATCCCTTTACTGCTCCTGATATTCCGTCAACATAGAAACTCTGCATGCAGAGGAAGAGAATGGCAATCGGTATGGAAATGAGCACTGCCCCTGCGGCAAAACTCGTATACCAGCTGTCAATGTACTCCTTCTCCAGCATTTTCCACAGCCCGATCGCAATCGTAAACTGATCCGAATTGGCACGGCAGATAACTTTCGCGAAGATAAAGTCGAGCCACGGAGCCATAAAAGACGTCAGTACTGTATAGATAATGATCGGTTTGCTAAGCGGCAGCGTGATTCTTGAAAAGATCTGCCATCTTGTACAGCCATCGATCAGAGCCGCCTCGTCAATGGCTCTCGGGATCGTGTCAAAGAACCCTTTTGCAATCTGGAAGGTCAGTCCTGCACCTCCGGAGTAACAGAGAATCAAAGCCAGGCGGATCAGTGACCCTTCTGTAAGCCCCAGCGCCTTCAAAATGAAATACACGGCGATCATTGACATGAAGCTTGGAAAAAGTCCCAGTACCATCGCCATATTCATGTATGGTTTCCTCATTTTGAATTTCATCCTCGAAAGGCAGTAGGATACTGCCAGCACATAAAATGTCGCAAGCAGGCAGGAACATACTGCGATGATCAGAGTATTCATGAACATCCTCGGGAAATTCAGAATTGACGTATCGCTGAACAATCTCGCATAGTTATCCAGTGTGAATGCTTTTGGGAAAAATGTAGATACATAAGATCCCCTCTCCGCACGGAAGCTGGTCAGGATGACCCAGATGATCGGAAATACCCAGATCACTGCCAGAACCGCCAGAACTGTATGTACCGCTATATTATTTACTGTGCGAACTCTCTTCGCTGATCTTGTTCTTTTTGAAGCCATCTCTAAAATGCCTCCTCATCTTTATAGGATTTGCTGTTGCGGTATGTCAGAAGTGCCCCCACCGCAAGGATCATAAATGTCAGAATACCAATGACTGCACCAATGTTGTAATACTGCTTATCAATGGTCAGTTTGTAGAGCCATGTGACAAGCAGGTCCGTGCTTCCTGCCGTCGAGGACAGGTCTGTCACCGGATCTCCTGTTGAAAGCAGGTAGATGACATTAAAGTTATTGACATTTCCCGTAAATGTGGCAATCAGATACGGCGTTGTCACATACAGCATATACGGCAATGTAATTTTAAAGAAAATCTGCACCGGATTGGCTCCGTCCACTCTCGCCGCCTCATAGAGGTCCGCCGGGATATTCTGAAGTACACCGGTCAGCTGTAACAGCGTGTACGGAACACCGACCCAGATATTGATGACAATGACTGTCACCCTCGCCCACATGGGGTTCGTGAAAAATGGAAGGCTTGCATCCGACGCAATCATACCGGCATTGCGCAGAAGGACATTGACGGCACCATTTGGCTGAAGCATCGTCCTCATGATGAGCAGAGAGACGAACATCGGCACCGCACAGGAAAGCACAAAACAAAATCTCCAGAATCCTTTCGCTTTCGTGTCTTTCCGGTTGATTGCAATCGCCAGAATCATTCCAAAGATGTAGTTGCTGAATGTTGCAAAGAATGCCCACACAAGGGTCCAGCCAAGAACAGACCAGAACGTGCTTCCCAGAATACTTCCGGAATCAAACAGCGTCTTGAAATTGTCAAATCCCACCCAGTCGAATAACAGAAGGTGATTATCTATCTTGCTGTAATTGGTGAACGCCATACAGATCATGAAAATCAGCGGCAGAACCGTCAACCCGAAAATGAAGGTCACCGGAGGTGTCATGAAAAGTCTGTACAGGTTTTCATGAAGAAGGCTCTTTAAATCTTCTGCAAATGTATTCACATGCTTTCCTTCTTTATGAAGACATTCCGCTTTGTATGCACTTTTCAGTGCTCCCCGCCACGCGCAGACCATAAGCACTGTCAGAAAAATCACCGCCACACCATACAGCATGATAATGATGGACTGGTCTCCCTGGGTATAGAGATAAACCTGCTGCGCCTCATCCCACACTTCTTTCTGCGGTATACTCCCAAGTGTTCCAAACATCCGGATACAGTCAATCCCAGCCACCGCCATGAACACAAGATAGGCCACTTCAATGGCAAGATAAATCAGCCCTTTGATCACCTGTTTATGTACGATATTGCCAAGCCCCATCAACACCATAGAAAGTTTTGTCTCAAGCCCGCCATTTCTGACTGCTGCCATGCAGGTATATGGTGTCGGAAAATCATTTACCTTTTTCTTAAATATTCCCATCGTATCTCTCCCACCTCTATCAGATTCCATCATTGTTCATCGCCTGGTTCATTGCCTCTGTCTGTTCCTTCGCATTTTCATGGGTCACACTTTTGTTGCGGATTCCTTTTCCCATGTTCTCAACCGGCACCCAGCAGTTATTCATCTTCGACACAAACGGCTGCAGGATGGATGTTCTTTCAAATGTATCATTCTGCGCAGCAACGAGCATATCTTCTGCAATGTCTTTGTTCTTTAAAAGTTCTGTATTACACGGCACTACATTTCGAAGTTCATAGTGAAGTTCCTGCGCCTCGGCACTTCCAAGATAAACTGCAAGTTCCACCGCCGGCACCATATATTTTGTATTCGGGTTGACCCCGATCGCTTTCGTGCCTGCATAAGATTTCATCTGCTTTTCCTCACCGTCTAATGTATAGGAAGGAAGTGCCGCAACACCCATGTTATCACCGAGAATTTCTTTCACTGACTCTGCATCCCAGGATCCTGAAAATATCGCATGGATGCTGCCGTCGCGAAGTCCGGCCATCCCGGAGCCGTCCGCATCTACTTTTACATTCGGATTTGCCATGAGGTCAATCAGATACTCCGTGACTGCCACCGCATTGTCTCCGCCAAAATCTACACCGGCCGATTCATCCGTTCCGTCACCGAACAGCGTACATCCATTCCCGATATAGAACGCCGGAAGATACCAGGAATTGGTAAATGGAAACGCAATCGTGCTTTTCGAGACCATCGTATCCAGATTTTTTATATCATCTTCTGAGAACACACTTTTGTCATAATACATGTACCATGTATTCGTTGTGAAAGGTACGCCATAGGCATCACCCTCTATCGTCACTGAATTCAGAACTTCCTCTGAGTTGGTCGCCTTCAGTTCTTCTTCGTATTTTCCGCCGAACTTTGCAAGCCCGCTGGCATCGGTCATAATGGTGATCGTATCATTTGCATACATGAATACGTCTGCACTTGCCTGCGGATCCTGTGCCACCTGATTTGCCGCCGTCGCCTCATCCGCCACACCGTAGACAAATGTGATATCCCATTCAGGATGTGCTTTGGCAAACTTTTCACAGCTGGTCTGCAGCCATTCTCCGCTGTCTTTCGACTGGTCTTCCGAAGGTGACCATACCATCAGCCGCACTTTCTCCCGCGCTTCTCCTCCTTCTCCAGAAGAAGTTTTTCCGCATCCGGCACATACCGATGCCGCAAGTACTCCTGCTATCAATAACGATAATCCTCTTTTCATTGCACCTAACGTCCTCTCTGTTTCTATAAAAGTTTCGTATTGTTTCGTATGTTCCTATCATACATTTGATTTTTCTCCCCGTCAAGCACTTTTCTCTGTTTTTCCCCAAACTTTCTTGATTTCACTGTTCGGTTACTATATAATAAAAGCAGATGGCGTCCAGTCATCAGAATCATATCCGGATAGGAGAATACTATGGCAACAATTTTAGATATCGCTGAAAAACTGGGGATTTCAAAGGGTACCGTCTCCAAGGCACTCAACGGCGCCCCTGACATCAGCGAAACTTTACGAAAATCAGTTTTAGAAACCGCAGTGGAACTTGGGTACACAAAAATGCGCAGAAAAAAAGATGTTCAGAAGAAACTCTGTGTCCTTGTAGAAAACATGGATTACACGGACCCGAACCATTTCGGATATGATCTGATCATTGGTTTCCGGAAGATGGCAGAACCTGCCGGATATTTGGTCGATGTAATTCCCGTCAATGCAAAAATGCAGAAAAATATTTCCTACGACGTATTTATGCTTGAAAATGACTATCTTGGTTCCTTTATTCTGGGGCTCTCACTCAACGATCCATGGATCAATGACTTAAGGACAAGCCACACTCCGGCTGTTCTCTACGATAACTATATCAGCGCCAATCCCTCGGTTTCATACATCGGGATTGATAATCAGGAGGGTATGGATCTCGCCGTCTCTTATCTGAAAAGTCTTGGCCACAAGAAAATCGGTTATTTGAGCGGTGCCCTGGGTTCCCATGTCCACCAGGTCAGGCATAAGGCATTCTTCAACGCATTAAAACAATATGGGCTGAAATCAGATCCCCAGTTCGCCGGATGCTCCTACTATGTCGCCGAATGTATCCAAAAACACCTTCCCCGCCTGTTAAGCCTCGGCATCACAGCAATCATCTGCAGCCATGACCTGCTCGCCAATGCCGCGCTTGTCCAGTGCCAGGAGCTCGGATACCACATCCCGGACGATGTCAGCATTGTAGGATTTGATGATCTCCCCATCTGCGCATACACGCAGCCCCCTCTCACCACCATCCGCCAGGACCGTCCCGAGCTTGGCAAATGCGGTTACTATGCGCTCGACAGCCTGATGAACCACGTATCCATCGGAACGATGCTTTTGCACGCCCAGCTCATCAGACGGAGTTCCGCCGGGTGTGCTCCCGGAGAAGACGCCCTCCCCAAAAGCGACAATAAAACTGTGAAAGAATAAACATTGATTGTATCCGCAAAGAACCTGTGATATACTGGAAAAAACGTTCTAATTGCAAAGGGTCACACCTGAACAAAAAGGCGCACAGATTCGATTTCCAAAGGGGATATTCTAACCTTTTCCAACCTGCGCCTGACCGCGCAGGTTTTTTTCTGTATACGGCATTTTAAAATCTATATTTTACCAGACTGTATGCCAGGCAAAGAATTTCGTCATTTAGGGACAGGTCTAAACGCAGTTTGGGACGTAATCCTTTTGAAAA
>URQQ01000022.1 GCA_900549995.1 uncultured Lachnospiraceae bacterium
AGAGCACACGGTTCATACCCGTGGTGTCGCTGGTTCAAATCCAGTTCCCGCTATTTTAAGAGAGTCCTTTTCAGAAGGGCTTTTTTTGTTATAATATTAAAAAACTTCGTTCCTCAGTATGAAAAGCTTTTGAAGGGACAGGTGTCAATGTTGTCAGTGATCTTTCGCTGGTTGGGGTAGAAAAGAATCTTTAGTTGTGGTAGAATCATTACAAAACACGAAGGAGGATAAAATAGTGGGAGGATCGGGCAGGAAAACGCTGATGTCTTTGGCTGGAGTATATCTTGTATATGTTGGAGGAAAACTTTTTCTGGATGCAATGAGAGAGAAACCAGGCAATTACATTTTTATGATGATAATGGGCATCATATTTGTTGTGTGCGGAGTCGGAACGGTAGTGTTATACATGCGCGGCACATTTAAACATGAGAAAATTGAGGAAGAGCCGGAGATGAATGATGAGGCAGAGGATTTAAAAGAGAACGGTGAAGATGACCGGGATGGACAGATGGAACGCAAACCGGCGGCGATTGTCAATCTGACTGAGCCGGCAGCGGGCGGGCCGGAAAATTCAGAACAAGCCGGGCAGGATAAACCGGAGCAGGTGAAAGCAGAGGCAGATAAAGCAGAAGATTCGGCTGCCGGGATGGAAGACGGTGTCCTTCAAAATGAGGAGAATACCGAGGAGACGAACACAGACAATACAGCGGAAGAGGCTGAATCCGAAGAGGATGCAGAGGAAACTGAGCACAAATCAGAATAACAGCAGGGAGTTGAATGTATGCGGGTAGGAATGGGATATGATGTCCATAAACTGGTAGAAGGAAGAGCGTTAATCATGGGAGGGGTAACAATTCCATATGAGAAAGGGCTTCTGGGGCACTCAGATGCAGATGTACTTCTGCATGCAGTTATGGATGCACTGTTAGGGGCGGCAGCGCTTGGAGATATCGGGAAACATTTTCCGGATACGGACGAACAGTATAGAGGAATCTCAAGTGTGAAGCTGTTGGAGGAAGTCGGGAAGCTTCTGGAAGATAAGCTTTATATTATTGAGAACATTGATGCGACGATCATTGCGCAGCGGCCTAAAATGAGGCCGTATATTGACCAGATGAGAGAGAACATCGCACAGGCACTGCAGATCGAAACAGACCAGGTAAATGTCAAAGCGACAACAGAAGAAGGACTTGGATTCACAGGAACAGGGGAAGGGATATCTGCGCAGGCAGTCTGCGCGGTGGAAAGTATCAGAAACAGAAGTTACCAGGTGGCTGACAGTGAAAGATCCTGTGCGTCATGCGGCGGATGCAGAAGGGCATCATCAGAGGGATAAAGAAGATGGAATTTCGGAAGCTTCAAAAAAATGAACATATAAAGACAAGGAAACTGTGGGAAGAGATCTTTACAGAAGACAGTGCCCAGTTTCTGGACTATTATTATGAAGTCAAAACAGCGGAAAACGAAATATTTGTGGCAGAGGACAATGGCACGGTGAGATCCATGCTGCAGCTGAATCCGTACAGACTCCATCTGGGGGATGAAGTGGTCGATGCAAAGTATATTATTGCAGTTGCCACCGATGAAAAATACCGCCACCAGGGACTTATGGCAGCACTGCTTAAGATGAGCATGGGGCAAATGTATGATAATGGAGAGCCTTTCACATTTTTAATGCCGGCGGCAGAAGCAATCTACAGGCCGTTTGATTTTCGGTATATCTATGCGCAGAAACAGACATGCATAGAAGCCGTGGATAAAAAAGAATCTCCGGACAGAAAAGGATTCTGGGAAGATGCAAAACGGGAGGATCTTAAGGAACTGGCTGTATTTGCAGAAGAGATGCTCCGCTCAAAATATACCGTGTATGCAGTAAGGGACGAGCACTACTATGAGGTAATGCTGAAAGAGCAGCAGAGTGAAAACGGAGGAATCCGGGTTCTCAGGCATGATGGACAGATTGCAGGCTGCTTTTTTTATGAGGTGGCAGAGAACTGTGCGGTGAGGGAACCGCTGATCCGCCCCGGATTCGAAGAAGAATTCGAAAGAGAAGTGCGTGCCATGTCAAAGGGGAAGAAAGTGCCGTGTCTTGCAGGCACAGAGGGCAAAGAGAAACCAATGATTATGGCCAGGATCCTCTGTCTTAAGAGTCTGCTCGAAAGTCTGCGGGTTTCTGAGAAGATGGAAGTATCTTTCGGGATTGATGATCCGATACTTTCCGGTAACTGCGGAGGTTATCATTTGAGCGCTTCTGCTGGGGAAAAGATATCAGTCCAAAAAATCAGCAGTGAGGATACCTGTCAGCCGGACATCCCGGTTGCTTTACTTACGGAAGTATTGTTCGGTTATAAAGGACCTGCTGTTCTGCAGGGGATAACATCGCCGGAAGTATTGGAGGAGATTGGTAAGATCATACTGGCATCACCAGTATTTTTAAATGAAATTGTCTAGCTTGTGACAGTAAGAGTTGACAAATCACCAAAAGTTTCATAAACTATATAACATATATGGGTAGAAACAGAAAAAGACCGTGAACGGAAAGAGTAACTGATCGGGAACTGCCAGAGAGGAATTGTCATCGGCTGAAAGCAATTCTGAGGGAACGGTGAGTGAAGTGCATCCGGGAGTTGATCCGGCGAAGTCAGTAGCCGGGTACGTAAAAGCATACGTTACATGCGCAAAGGGAAAGAATTCATCTGGATTCTTTTAATAGAGTGGAACCGCGGTCAGACATCGTCTCTTGCAGTAAAGAGATGGTGTTTTTTTATTTCATAGAGCTGTGCTCTATGAAATAAACGCTCCGCGGAGACTTTTGGTGATGCAGGCAAAGACAGGAGGTGCGGCATATTGGGACTGATTTCTTATATTAAAGAAGAGATAGCAGTGATCCGGGAGAGAGACCCGGCGATCAAGTCTGACATGGAGGTGTTTTTATATCCGAGTTTTAAGGCGATTCTGCGCTACCGGGTGGCACATAAGCTGTTTCTGAAAAAGCATTATTTTCTTGCGAGGTGGGTGTCTCAGAAGGCTGTCAGAAAGACAGGAATTGAGATTCATCCGGGAGCAACGATCGGAAAAGGACTTTTCATAGATCATGGTACAGGAGTGATCATCGGAGAAACCGCAATTATCGGCGATAATGTGACACTGTATCAGGGCGTGACGCTTGGAGGAACCGGCAAGGAAAAGGGGAAGAGACATCCTACATTGAAAGATAATGTGATGGTAAGTGCAGGAGCAAAGATCCTGGGGTCATTCACGATCGGTGAAAATTCGAAGATCGGGGCAGGATCTGTCGTGCTTGAAGAGGTGCCGGCCAACTGTACGGTCGTCGGCGTGCCGGGCCGTGTCGTGCGCATGGGTGACCAGAAAGTACCAAGATCAGATATGGATCAGATCCACCTGCCGGATCCGGTGCTGAATGATATCAGAGAGTTAAGGCGGGACAATATCAGATTAAAGAAAGAACTTCAGAAGCTGGAAGGCAGTATCAGATGTCTTGGACAGCAGGACGTATCTTTCACACCAAAGGAGGAGGAAAATCATGAAAATATATAACACACTGACAAAAAGGAAAGAAGAATTTGTACCATTAGAAGAAGGCAAAGTGAAAATGTATGTCTGCGGACCAACCGTATATAATTTTATCCACATAGGAAATGCACGTCCGATGATCGTATTTGATACAGTCAGACGATATTTCGAGTATAAAGGGTATGATGTGAACTATGTGTCCAATTTTACAGATGTAGATGATAAGATCATCAAACAGGCAATTGCGGAAGGAGTTTCTGCTGATGAGATATCCAAACGCTATATTGCGGAGTGTAAAAAAGATATGGCGGACCTGAACGTAAGGCCGGCAACGAGACATCCGCTTGCAACGGAAGAGATCTGTGGAATGGTTGAGATGATTCAGACATTGATCGACAAGGGATACGCCTATGAAAAGAATGGTACGGTATATTTCCGTACAAGAAAATTTGATGAGTATGGGAAACTGTCCCATAAAAATATCGATGACCTGCGTTCCGGCAACCGTTCACTGCTCGTGACGGGAGAGGATGAAAAGGAAGATCCGCTTGACTTTGTTCTTTGGAAACCAAAGAAAGAAGGAGAACCAGCATGGGAGTCTCCATGGTGTGACGGACGTCCGGGATGGCATATCGAATGCTCTGTGATGTCCAGAAAATATCTGGGCGAGCAGATCGATATCCATGCCGGAGGGGAAGACCTGATTTTCCCTCATCATGAAAATGAAATTGCCCAGAGTGAAGCGGCTAACGGGAAAGAATTTGCCAGATACTGGATGCACAATGGATTCTTGAATATCGACAACCGCAAAATGTCAAAATCACTCGGAAACTTCTTTACGGTCCGTGAAATTGGTGAAAAATATGATCTGCAGGTGCTGCGTTTCTTTATGCTGAGTGCCCACTACAGGAGTCCGCTTAACTTCAGTGCAGAGCTTATGGAAGCATCTAAGAACGGGCTTACCAGAATCCTGACGGCGGTTGACAACCTGAAACATCTGGCAGGCGCAGCACAGGCAGAGGTAATGTCTGAGAGTGAAAAGGAAGCATTTAAGGAGACAGATACATTTGTCAAAGGATTCGAAGCTGCGATGGAAGATGACTTTAATACGGCAGATGCGATCGCATCTATCTTTGAACTCGTGAAATATGCCAATACAACGGCGGATGAGAAGAGTTCAAAAGAATACCTGGAAGGGTTATCTTCTCAGACTTTCAGATGTACTCGGAGTCATCGTGGAGAAGGAAGAGGAGATTCTTCCGGAGGAAATAGAGCGGCTGATCGAGGAACGTCAGGCAGCAAGAAAAGAAAAGAATTTTAAACGTGCGGACGAAATCAGAGATGAACTTTTAAACAAAGGAATTGTGCTTGAAGACACCCGCGAAGGAGTAAAATGGAAAAAAGCTTAGAACAGGATTTCCTGTCCTATATGGAACAGGAATTTGAGATGAAAGAGGTGGATATCAAAACATATTCACCTCTGACGCTCGCATATATCGGGGACAGCATCTATGATCTAATGATTAAGAGTCTGGTGATTAATGATGGCAATAAGCAGGTTCAGAAACTTCATAAAGAAACAAGCAGTATGGTGCAGGCTTCAGCGCAGTCGCAGATGATGCGGGCGCTGCAGCCGATGTTAACAGAAGAAGAGCATGTGGTCTATAAGCGGGGGAGAAATGCCAAGTCGGTATCGCCTGCGAAAAACCAGTCAATTACAGATTACAGGCGTGCGACAGGGTTCGAGGCACTGATGGGATATCTTTATCTGAAAAGAGAATTTACCCGGATGGTGGATCTGGTGAAAGCAGGACTTCAAAGTCTTCGGGAAGAAATCGAAATACAGGAGAATGATTAAATGGAAAACGAGACAAGTGTGTCAAATGTAAATGAGTTGTTAATAGAAGGAAGAAATGCAGTACTGGAGGCATTCCGCTCCGGAAAGCCGATTGACAAGGTGTATATTCTGGATGGATGCCAGGACGGGCCGATCCGTACGATTGTGCGGGAGGCAAAAAAACATGATACGATTCTGAACTTTGTTCAGAAGGAGCGTCTTGACCAGCTGTCTGAGTCAAGGAAACATCAGGGAGTGATTGCATTTGCCGCGGCATATGAGTATTCTTCGGTAGAGGACATGCTTTCCCTGGCGAAAGAGAAAGGAGAAGATCCATTTCTCATTCTTCTGGATAACATAGAAGATCCTCATAACCTGGGGGCGATTATCCGTACTGCGAATCTGGCAGGTGCCCACGGTGTCATTATTCCGAAGCGGAGGGCGGTAGGGCTTACTTCGACAGTTGCCAAGACATCTGCAGGTGCGCTGAACTATACTCCGGTAGCCAAAGTGACCAATCTGGTCAGAACGATGGAAGAACTGAAAGAACAGGGTCTGTGGTTTGTATGTGCAGATATGGGCGGTGAATCGATGTACCGTCTGAATCTGAAAGGACCGATCGGCCTTGTCATCGGAAGTGAAGGAGAGGGTGTCGGCAGACTGGTAAAGGAAAAGTGTGATTTTACAGCATCGATCCCCATGAAAGGGGATATTGATTCCCTGAACGCATCGGTTGCGGCAGGAGTACTTGCATACGAGATTGTGAGGCAGCGGCTTTTGTAATTCATTAAGTACATGTGGAGGCGCATAAAATGGCGGATTATGAGGCTATGACAGATGAGGAGCTGATACAGAGTCTCCGGAATGGGGATACAGCAATCACAGACTTTATCATGGACAAATATAAGTTTCTGGTAAAGAAAAAAGCGAAGGCCATGTATCTTTTGGGCGGAGAAAATGATGACCTGATTCAGGAAGGAATGATCGGACTATTTAAGGCGGTCCGGGATTTTGAAGAGGGACAGGGAATGACCTTTTACAGTTTTGCGGATCTGTGTATCTCCCGTCAGATGTACAGCGCGATCGAGGCGTCCCGGAGGAAGAAGCATATTCCTTTGAATTCGTATGTGTCCCTTTATGAGGAACATGGAGAATCAGAGGAGAGCAAACAGCCGCCTTTGATTGAGGTTCTGGAATCAGAGCAGTACAGAGATCCTGAAGAGATGTTTTTTTATAAAGAATATATGGCAACCATTGAGCAGAAGCTGAAAGAAAACTTAAGCAGCCTTGAGGCGAGGGTGATGTATCTTCAACTGAAGGGAATGGACTATCAGACCATAGCGAAACTGCTGGATAAAAGTCCCAAAACCGTGGACAATGCACTTCAGAGAATTAAGGCGAAAACATGGAAGATTGTAAAGGAAGAAAAACAGAGCGATAAGTCATAACAGGGAGGCCGCAGGCCTTCCTGTTATGCTATACTGAACCTATCAGATGTATGCAGGGGGAAGATGAGATGAAAAAATTCAGGTCAGGCAAACCGATGTCAATCAACAGGAGACTGTTGACGGTCATTCTTTTATGCTGGATTATTCCGGTGGTCATTATTGTAAGTTTTATGAGTGTGAGTTACAGAAGGGGGATCCTTACGAAAACAGAGGGACTTCTGGAAGATGAACTTAGGGCGCAGATGGAGTTTCTTGCAGTACGGATTGATAATGCAGTTGCCCAGACAAAAGAATTATCTTATGAGATGGTTTTAGAGAAGGCGTGGAAAGATTATCAGGCAGACAGGATGACAGAGCCAATGCTGTATCATATTATCAACAGCAATATGAGAAGCAAGTTCTATCTGGATAAAAAATTCGATACGGCAGTTTTTTATATGCTGGGTACAGAGGATCCGGTCTCTTATAATTCAAGAGCGGGAATCAGTTACAATGATTATATGGAAAAGGTGAATCATCAGGTGGCGGAATATACAAGCCTGGATTCTTCTGATGCCCATCTTGAGATCATTGATGGCCGTGTTTTTATTATACGGAATTTATATACAACTACAAATTATGAAAAATTCGGAACACTTGCGGCAGAAGTGAATAAAGAATATCTTTTCCAGGACGTGGAAGGGAACCTCGGAAACCAGATTCTGTTCAATGTAAATGGGAGTCCATCCTGGATACAGATCGGCGAGTCTCAGGGAGAAACTTTAAAAAAAGATCAGACGGCCGAGATTCGGAGTCAGTATAAGTTACTGTCTGACCGGGAGATGAAGAGCTTTGACAGCCATCCATATAAAGGATTTGCAGAGATGAGAAAATACAGAGACTATACTCTGGGGATGGCGTTTCTGGTGGAAGACAAAATATTGTATGCAGAACTTTATAATCTCTATAAAGTCATTGTATTTGTGATTGCCGTTGCGGTTCCTGTGCTGCTCTACATGATTTATTTTATGAAGAAACATATTACAGACCCGGTACAGGTAATGATCAGGGCATCAAAAGAGATGGAGGCCGGCAATCTGGGGACGAAGATTGAGACCAGGATGCCGAACGCCGAGTTTTCCTATCTCCGGACGTCTTTCAATCAGATGTCCAGACAGGTGAAGTGTCTTTTTGACTATGCTTATGATGAGAAGATCGCGAGAAAAGATGCCAAGATCATGGCTCTGCAGGCACAGATTAATCCGCATTTCCTGAATAATACACTGGAGATGATGAACTGGCAGGCGAGAATGTCGGGAGATATTACCGTCTGCAAGATGATTGAGGCGCTCGGAACCGTACTTGATTACCGTATGAGCCGGGATCAGAAAAATCTGATCAACCTTGCAGAAGAGCTTCATTGTGCAGATGCGTATTTTTATATTATATCCATGAGATTCGGGAAACGGCTGAATCTGGAAAAGGAGATCGACGAGGAACTGATGCAGATGCAGGTTCCGCGTCTGATTTTGCAGCCCATTATTGAAAATGCAGTAGTGCATGGCATCGAACAGGTTCGAAGCGGTATGATCAAGATTCATATTTACCATGATGAAAAAAACATTTACCTGGAGGTTATCAACAGCGGGAAACCAATGTCTCAGGAGGATGTGGAGAGAATACAACAGATACTGAATGCTGATCCGTCTCAGATCAAAAAGGGAAAGGGACAGCATACGTCTCTTGGAATCCGGAATGTAAATGAGCGTATCAGGCTGATCTATGGAGAAGATTATGGGCTTACGATCACTCCTTATGGGGAAGATAAGACCAGGTCTGTGATTACGCTGCCTTATGAGGATGAGGCAGAGAAATGCAGGGAAAGCGAGAAAGAAAAAGTGCAGAATGAACTAAAAAATATCGGAATTCAGGAAGATAACTAGAAGATTTCTTGTATAAAAATGTGCCGGATTTGGCAAGATGGCAAGAATGAACAAATAATGTCAACTAGGTCTAATGCTTTTTGGGCGAATTGCACCTATAATTGAATCATAGAGAAAAGAGATGAACGAAAGTTCAAAAGGAGGAAAATTTATGAAGTTCAAAAAATTTGCAGCATTAGCTCTGGCGATGGCAATGACAGTGACAATGGCAGCCGGATGCGGTTCGAAGAAAGAGGAGTCAAAATCAAAAGATGGAAAGGTGACATTGAAGACAGTATCCATGTTCGGCGGAACGGATCCCAATGCTCCGATTTACCAGGATATCAACGAGCAGTTTATGAAAGACAATCCGGACATCGTAATCGAAGATGATTCACAGAAATCAGATGAAGAATGGAAAGCCAAAGTAGCGGCAGACTTTTCAGCAGGGAACGAACCAGATGTCATTAACTTCTTCACGGATGCAATTGCAAACTCTATTGTAGCGACAGATAAACTCATGACCATTGAGGATATCAAAAAAGAGTATCCGGAATATGCGGAAGATACAACAGAAGAAGCAATGGGGCTGGCACAGAATACAGATGGCGTGCAGCGTGCCGTACCTACTACAGGTTACTGGGAAGGACTCTACTGCAACAAAGAATTATTTGATAAATATGGACTGGAACTTCCGACAGACTGGGACTCACTGGAAAAGGCAATCAAGACATTTAAGGAAAATGACATTATACCGGTTGCATGTTCACTGAACAATGTACCTCATTACTGGGTTGAGCATCTTCTGTTATCAGCATCTGGTGTGGATGAATATACAAAACTTCCGGAGAAAGCACCGAAGGACTGGATCAGGGGACTTGAGACATTGAAAACATTAAGAGACATGGGAGCATTTCCGGAAGATACAGACACCGTAGACGACTCTTATGCAGGACAGCTGTTTGAAGATAAGAAAGCGGCAATGCAGCTTGATGGATCATGGAAAGTTGCAGGATATAAAGATCAGGACAACACAGTCGTAGTGGCATTCCCTGGAATCAAAGATGCGAAAGCAGATACAGGTGTGATGATCGGCGGTATTTCTTCAGGTTTCTACATAACGAAAAAAGCATGGGATGACGAAGCAAAACGTGACGCAGCAGTGAAATTTGTCATGGCACATACATCAAAAGACGGTGTGACAAAATACTGGGAAGCAGGCGGCGGAATCGGCAAAGCAGCTGTAGATGGAATGCAGCCATTGGAAGATATGACTCCACTTGCAAAATGTGCATTTGATCTGAGCAATTCAGCATCACAGACGGTAGCACCTACGGATGCAAGAATGGATCCGGAGGCTTATAAGACAATTATTGCGGGTGCAGTAGGCGTATCTGCGGGGCAGCAGTCTGCAGAGGATCTTCTGAATCAGGCACTTGAGCTGAACGCAGAGAGATCCAAGTAACAGGCGGATGTTTGAGGGCAGAAAGGACCTTTTCCTTTCTGCCATTTTTAAAGGAAAATTCAGTCGATAGAGGATGTTTGTGAGGTGTAAATTATGTTATATAAGAAAAAATGGCCGTTATTTGTCTTTCTTGTACCGGGAATTTTGTTTCTTGCAGTCTTTCTGTATATACCATTTATTGAGAATATCAAGAATAGTTTCTACGATATGACGTCGATCGTAAAGATGCCGGGTCAGGTATGGAAGTTTATCGGACTTGATAACTTTAAGAAGCTTTTTACAGATCCGAATGTGAAAGTTGCTCTTTTAAACTCTGTAAAAATGATGTTTCTGACGGTGATCTTCGAAGTTGGAATCGCACTGGTACTTGCAATCTTAGTAAGCCAGACAAAGAGGGGACAGCAGTTTTTCCGGACCGTATATTTCTTCCCGATCGTCATCGCGGCAACGGCAGTCGGACTGATGTTCAAACTGTTCTACAATTATAACGGCGGTATGATCAACCAGCTTCTGGAATCTGTGGGAATGAGCCCGGTGAACTGGCTCGGGCCGAAACTGGCGTTTATTATGGTATGTATACCGACACTTTGGAGTTATGTAGGATTTTACTTTGTCATACTGCTGACGGGGCTTACCAATATCTCCGATGATATTTATGAAGCGGCAGCAATCGATGGATGCGGGAAATTTAAACAAGTCTTCTATATTACAGTACCGCTGTTAAGAGGTGTCATCTGTACATGTATTACTCTGGCGGTGACAGGAGCACTCAAAGTGTTCGACCTTCCATGGGTGATGGTGCCAAACGGAGCACCGCAGGGAATGACGCACTTTATGGGAACATATATGTACCAGACAACATTTGGCATGAACAACTTCGATTATGGTTCTACGCTTGCGATTGTGATCGTAGTCCTTGGTATTGTAGTATCGCAGATTGTCAATAAAGTCTTAAAGGCAGAAGAGTATTAGGGGGAAGAAAGATGGCTAAGAAAAAGATAAATATCTGGAAAATCATAATTTATGCTCTCCTGATCGCATGGGCGGTTACAACAATTTTCCCATTCCTGTGGGTCATTGTAAATTCATTCAAACCTTCAGCAGAAGTGCTTTCCAGTTCATTTTCACTTCCGAAGGCATTTACGCTGATGAATTATAAAAATGCGTTCTCGAATCTGAATGTACTTCAGGCTTACAAAACGAGTATCCTGATTTCAGGAAGTGTTACGATCGGAGTTATGCTTCTTTCCACAATGATGGCATTTGCAATTACGAGATATAATTTTAAGGGGAAGAAATTCCTGAACAATCTGATTGTGGCAAGCCTGATGTTCCCGGTATTCTCCACCATTATCCCGGTATTCCGTATTATGGTCTCCTGGAATCTGGTGAACAAGGAAATCGCGGTAATCCTGCCGCAGATTGCCGGAAACTTGAGCTTTGCAACCATTATTATGATTGGGTTCCTGAAAGAAATTCCGATTGAACTTGAGGAAGCTGCGTATATGGAAGGCGCAAGCGTATTCAAAGTGTTTACGACAATTATCGTTCCGCTCAGCAAATCATCTTTGTCAACCGTGGGAATCTTCAGTTTCCTCTGGTCATATAATGATCTGTTCGTGCAGATGATCATGATCCGTGACCGTACAAAATATCCGGTCTGCTCGCTTCTGCAGGAAATCAGTTCCAAGTACGGTACAGATTATGGGTTGATGGCGGCATCGGTTGCAATTATTGTTGTGCCGGTACTGATTGTATATATACTGCTTCAAAAGAATATCATCAAAGGGTTGACAGCTGGTGCAGTAAAAGGCTAAGATTTTTAAAGAAGGTATGTCTGCGGCAAAAAAATGTATTCTGACTGCCAGATCCTGCAGGCAGTTGAGAGTTTGCCAGGCTTATGAGGAGGCCAATATGTATAAAGTTGTGATTATTGATGATGAACCAATTATTGTAGAGGGAATATCGAGAAGTATCCCATGGGAAAAATGGGACTGTGAAGTTGTGGCAACCGCAAACGACGGAATCGAAGGCCAGGAAGTGATCCGGAAAGAAAAGCCCAATATCATTATTTCCGATATCTCCATGCCAGGACTTGACGGGCTTACGATGGTTGCCGGCCTGAAATCCGAGTTTGAAAATATGGAGATCAGCATACTCACAGGGTTCCGCGATTTCGATTATGCACAGCAGGCCATCAGGCTTGGCGTCACACGGTTTCTTTTAAAGCCGTCCAATATGGATGAACTCGAAGAAGCCGTACAGACGATGGTCAATAATCTGAAGAAAAAACAGATTGAGCCAGACTGTGAGCCACAGGAAAAACACGAGACTCACGAAAACACAGCAAGCAGCTTTATTGTAAAAAACGCACTCCAGTATCTGGAAGAAAACTACGACAAAAAAATCACCCTGTGCGAACTGGCGGAGAAAGTATATGTAAGCCAGTGGCACTTAAGCAAACTGCTAAATAAACATACAGGACAGAATTTTTCCGAAATACTCAATCATATCCGTATTGAAAAAGCCAAAGAACTTTTGAAAGACCCGGCACTTCGCATCGGAGACATCGCAGAAAAAGTTGGATTCATGGATATGGCCCACTTCTCCCGCGTATTTAAAAAAATGTGCAGCATGTCGGCAAATGAATATCGGAATACGATTTGAAGCAATTGGGGACGTAATCCTTTTCAAGAGGATTACGTCCCCAATTGCGTTTTAACGTGTCCCCAATTGCAAAATAACCTGTCCCTTTTTGCAGAATAAAAAATAATAACCAAATCATCATGGTAAAAGGGGTCCTTTTAGAAGGAATCATTGGATAATTTTCCGATAGGGGACAGGTCTAAAGTCATTTGGGGACAGGTTGTTTTATAGTTGGGGACGTAATATACCTTAAAAGGATTACGTCCCCAATTCACCAATTTCAAACAATTATTGCCATGTACAGCAATGTGATTTCGGCGGATGCGGGGCTATAATTGGGATAGTGAAAGTAATTGGGAGGTAGAGCGATGAGATATGGTTATTTTGATAATGAGAGCCGGGAGTATGTGATTGACAGGCTGGATCTTCCGGTGTCGTGGACGAACTATCTTGGCGTGGAGGAATTATGTGTTGTGGTAAATCATACTGCGGGGGGATATGCGTTTTATAAGTCGCCGGAGTATCACCGGATGACGAGATTCCGGGCAAATGCAGTACCGATGGACCGTCCGGGGCATTATGTGTACCTGAGGGATGCTGAGGATGGTGACTACTGGAGTGTTTCGTGGCAGCCGGTGGCGAAGTCATTTGATGAGGCAAAATATGAGTGCCGCCATGGAATGTCGTATACGAAGTACAGCTGTAATTATAAGGGAATCAAGGCGCAGCAGACGTTGGTGGTTCCGCTCGGGGATGCGGTTGAGCTGTGGGATGTGAAGATTAAAAATGAAGATACGAAGGAGAGGGTGCTGGACGTATTTTCTTATTGTGAGCTTTCTTTCCATCAGATCAATATGGATAACATGAATTTTCAGATGAGCATGTATGCGTCGGGTTCTTCCTATGAGGATGGAGTCATTGAGCATGATTTGTTTTACGAAGAGTTTGGATATCAGTATTTCACGGCAGATTTTGACCCGGACGGGTTTGATTGTCTGCGGGATAAATTTATCGGTAATTACCGGACAGAGGACAATCCGCTGGCGGTGGAGAGCGGACAGTGCAGCGGAAGCTTTGAGAAGGGAAATAACCATTGCGGAGCTCTGAAGAAAAGGATCGTATTAAAACCGGGAGAGGAAAAACGGCTTGTATTTATGCTTGGAGAAGGAAACCGGGCAGTGGGAAAGAAAATCCGTGAGAAATACAAAGACCATGCTGCGGTAGACCGGGTATATCAGGAATTAAAGAATTATTGGGACTGTAAATTTGACAAACTGCAGATTCAGACTCCGGATGAAGGTATGAATACATTGATCAATACCTGGACACTTTATCAGGCAGAAATCAATGTGATGTTTTCAAGATTTGCATCGTTCATTGAAGTTGGAGGCAGAACCGGACTTGGTTACCGCGATACGGCGCAGGATGCCATGACGATTCCTCACTCAAATCCAGAGAAATGCCGTCAGAGAATTGTGGAACTTTTAAGGGGACTTGTGTCGGAAGGGTATGGCCTGCATCTGTTCCAGCCGGAATGGTTTGACCCGGATCACGAGGTGAAACCGTTCAAATCGCCGACAGTTGTCCCGACACCAAATGCGAAAGATATGATTCATGGTCTCGAGGACACCTGTTCCGACGATGCGCTCTGGCTTGTCGCAGCCGTCGCAGAATATGTAAAAGAGACAGGAGACAAAGCATTTTTGGAGGAAACATTTACATATGCAGACCAGGGAGAAGGTACGGTTTACGAACACCTGACGAGAATCCTGGATTTCTCTGCCAGACAGGTGGGGGCAAACGGCGTATGTAAAGGACTGCGTGCAGACTGGAATGACTGCCTGAACCTCGGCGGCGGTGAAAGCGCAATGGTATCCTTCCTTCATTACTGGGCGATCGAGAATTTCATTGACCTGGCATCAGACCTCGGAAGATCCGAAGATGTGGAAAAATATGTAAGGATTCAGAATAAGATCAGGGAAACAGCAGAAAAAGAACTGTGGGATGGAAACTGGTATATCCGCGGAATTACGAAAAATGGCCGTAAAGTAGGAACCAAAGCAGATGAAGAAGGGAAAATCCATCTGGAGTCAAATGCATGGGCGGTGCTATCCGGTGCGGTGGATGAGGAACACGGAAAAATGGCGCTGGATGCAGTGGAAAAGTACCTCTATACACCTTACGGACTGATGCTGAATGCGCCGGCATACACAAAGCCCGACGATGACATCGGATTTGTGACAAGAGTCTATCCGGGACTCAAGGAAAACGGATCCGTTTTCAGCCATCCAAACCCATGGGTCTGGGCAGCAGAATGCAGGCTTGGAAGAGGCGACCGGGCAGTGAAATATTACGACGCGCTTTGCCCGTATTACCAGAATGACCATATAGAAGTCCGCGAAGCAGAACCATACTCATACTGCCAGTTCATTATGGGAAAAGACCACAGTGCATATGGAAGGGCAAGACATCCGTTCATGACAGGTTCCGGCGGATGGGCGTACTTTTCGGCGACAAGGTACATTCTCGGAATCAGACCAGAGATGGAAGAGTTGGTGATTGATCCATGTATTCCGGATCAATGGGATGGATTTACAGCAGTCAGAGAATGGCGGAACGCGAGATTTGAAATCACAGTGAAGAATCCGGATCATGTGATGAAGGGTGTCCGCAAATGCATGATGGATGGACAGGAAACAGAGAAAATACTTCCGCAGGAAGAAGGAAGTACACATACAATCGAGATTATTATGGGATAGGGAGGCAAAACCATGATTAAATTTGGAACAGGCGGATGGCGTGCAGTCATCGGGGATGAATTTACAAAAGCAAACATTCAGATTCTTGCGAAGGCACTTGTGCTGAAAATGAAGGAAGAAGGGGTGGCAGAGAAAGGGACAGTCATTGGATATGACCGCAGATTTCTTGCCAAGGAAGCCGTATTCTGGGCATGCGAAGTGTTTGCGAAGGAAGGAATCAAA
Source organism: uncultured Lachnospiraceae bacterium (assembly GCA_900549995.1). GTDB lineage: Bacteria > Bacillota > Clostridia > Lachnospirales > Lachnospiraceae > UMGS1251. The sequence continues at coordinate 15,813 of URQQ01000022.1, forward strand.
GTACACTTTATCGACCGCTCCTCACCGACACCGCTGATCATGTATTATGTGATGAAACATGACTATCCCTATGGAATGATGGTAACTGCAAGCCATAATCCGGCGATATACAATGGTATCAAAGTGTTCACAGCAGGCGGACGGGACGCGGACGAAGTCCAGACTGCCGAGATCGAAAGCTATATCAAAGAAGTGGAAGAGATGTTACGTGCAGGCGGCAGCATCGAGACCATGGATTATGACAGAGCCGTGGAAGAAGGACTGGTTGTTGAGTTTAATCCGATGAATGAATATCTTGACAATATTATTACCAACATCAATATGGATGCGATCCGTGACAGACAGCTCCATGTAGTGCTCGATCCGATGTACGGTGTGAGCCAGACAGCTCTTCGGACACTGCTTTCCATCGCGCGCTGTGATGTAGATGTGATCCACGAAAGACATGATACATTGTTCGGCGGCAAACTGCCGGCACCTTCAGCGCATACCCTCCGGAGCCTTCAGAACCATCTGATTGACCGGAAATGTGATATCGGACTTGCGACAGACGGTGACGCCGATAGAATCGGAGTCATTGACGATAAAGGCAATTTCCTGCATCCGAACGATATTCTCGTATTGCTTTACTATTATCTGCTGAAATACAAAGGATGGAAAGGGGCAGCGGTCCGCAATATCGCGACCACCCATACACTTGACCGCGTGGCAGAGGCTTACGGCGAAAAGTGCTATGAAGTCCCGGTTGGATTTAAATATATTTCTGCAAAAATGCAGGAAGTCAATGCGGTCATCGGAGGAGAATCATCAGGAGGACTTACGGTCAGAGGCCATATCAACGGTAAAGATGGGATTTACGCAGCTGCGCTTCTGGTGGAAATGATTGCAGTGACAGGGAAAAAACTTTCTGAATTGATGGAAGAAATCCGGGAAGTGTTTGGCGAAATCTACATGGAAGAACGGGATTATAAGTTCAGCCAGGAGAAGAAAGAGGAAATCCACAAGATTCTGATGGAAGATAAATTACTGCCGGAGATCGGGTATGAGGTCGAAAAGATTTCTTATCTGGACGGATGTAAAGTCTATCTGAAGAACGGCGGATGGATCATCGCAAGATTCTCAGGGACGGAGCCGCTCCTCCGCATTTTCTGCGAAATGAAGTCAGAAGCCGAGGCACAGGGACTTTGCAAAGTATTCGAAGATTATTTGAATCTGAAATAGAAAAAACAGGGCATCAGAATTATATTCTGGTGTCCTGTTTTTTCAGTTCCGGAAGAATCATAAAAAGCATCGTCGTGTAGCATGCAAGCCCTCCGATGACATTGGATACAGGTTCTGCCATGAAGACACCCATAGCGCCGTACCCAAGCGTCGGGAGAAAAAATGTGAGCGGAACAACGATGATTACTTTTCGGAAAATGGAAAAGAAGATCGCCTGCTTTCTCTTATTTAAAGATTTAAAAACAGTCTGCCCGCAGGTCTGGAATGTCTGGAACATAAAAGCAGCGAAATAGCATTTTATCGCATGTGTGCCAAAGGAAAGGATCTCAGGGTCATTGCTGAATATGCCAAGAAGCTGTTTGGGGAAAGCAATCACTAAAATCCATGCGACGATGGAATAGGAGACAGAGAGGACGGTGATGAAAAAGATCGTCTTTTTTGCTTTCTTATAATCTCCGGCGCCATAGTTAAAACTGAGGATCGGTGAAATCCCGTCACAGAAGGCATCGGAAGGTGTAGATAATATCTGCCTTACAGAGTTGATGATCGTCATGATGGATACATATAATTCACCGCCATAACCGGCCAGGAGTTTATTGCATACGATGGAAACAAGGCTGTTGGTACACTGCATCACAAAACTTGAGATTCCAAGGCTTACAATGTCAACTGCGGTGCCAAGGTCGATTTTAAATCCATCCCTTAACCTGAGCTTAAGTTCCGGTGATTTTCCAAGAAGAAAGCGGAAGACAAAGATACAGGAGACGGCCTGAGACAGGACGGTGGCAAATGCGGCACCCTTGACACCCATATGGAAGACGAAGATAAACAACGGATCCAGAAGGATGTTTAAGACGGTACCAACTAAAACAGTACTCATACTTGTCTTGGCAAATCCCTGGGAATTGATGAAGGGATTCATACCCAGAGTAATCATGATAAATACAGTTCCTGTGACATAAATTTTCATATAGGAGACTGCGTATCCGATATTCATGTCAGAGGCTCCGAACAGCCGCATCAATGGCTCACAGCAGATCAATACCGTGATTGTAATCACGAGCGCTGTCATGATCAGAAGGCGGAAAGATGTATTCATGATATGTTCCGCCTGGGCACGGTCTCCTTTTCCCCTTGCCATGGAGCAAAGCGGTGCACCGCCCACGCCGTAGAGATTGGCAAATCCCGTGATGATCATGATCACCGGAAAGCAGAGTCCGACTCCGCCAAGGGCCAGCGCGCCGGCGCCTTCGATACGTCCGATATAGATCCGGTCTACAATATTGTAGAGCAGATTCAGAGTCTGTGCTGCCATCATCGGGAGTGCGGCACGCAGGCAATTACGGAACAGATGGGAGCCACCGAAATCAATCTGGCTGTTTTTCATAGTAATCACATCCTTCATCACTTCAAATATATTTTAGAACAATAAACTTCCCATATCAAAAAAAATACCCCCAGACCGGGAGTAAATAAAAAAAGCTGTCTAGGGGACTTGAACCCCCGGCCTCCGCCTTACCAAGGCGACGCGCTACCGACTGCGCCAAGACAGCATATACACTTTATGCAACATTAGTAATATACAATAAAACATACGTATTTGTCAATCATTAAAGTGAAAATTTAGCATCTATTTTTTAATGGTTTTAAATCTGAATATCCATCGGTACGATAGAACGCCAAGTGCCACCGTTTTCTGGTTTTAAAGAAAGAGAGAACGGTGGTTATTTTTTTGGAATGATTTTTTGTCACAGACAGCAGATGAAGTGTGTCCGGCTATGGATTCTGTCCGGCAATCTCACAGAGATCTGCAGGGGAAGTAAGGCGGAGACAGGCAGGGATTTCCTCTGGTTTCTGGCTGCCCCACAGAGCCAGTCCGAACTCTATGCCGGCATTTTTGGCGCACTGGTAATCATAGATGGAATCCCCCACATACAGACAGGAGTACTTCTCAGATCCCAGCTGCGAAAGACAGGCAAGCAGCGGTGCGGGATCAGGCTTTCTGCAGTCTGTATCGTCCGCGCAGATGCAGCAGCCAAAACAGTCCGCGACGGGATAGTGAAAGGAACGGGTAAACTCCCTCCGTGTCTTTGATGTTACGATTCCGAGCCGTACACCGCAGTTATGGAGAGAGAAAATTGTCTCAGCCATGCCGTCAAACAGGGAAATGTGTTCCATATATTCACCATAGAGTTTCTGACCAAGCTGGCATGCCTCTTCACAGTCATCACCGATAAGCCTGCGGACAGCTTCCCTGCTTGTCAGGCCAAGTGCGAATGTCAGCTCGGAGAGTTCATAGTGTTTGCCGGTAGTCAGGAAGACAGCGCTTTGCAGTGTACAGAGAATTGCTTTGGCACTGTCAATGAGTGTTCCGTCAATGTCGAAAATTATTGTATTATATTTCATTTGTTTACCTCTGTATAAAGAATTTATTCGATATATTCTGTCGATTTAACTTAAAAAAATAAATGTTATATATAAATTCACTATATCATGCATTACATATGTCCTGCAATAGGTAAAATGTAACGAAAAGCTGGAGGGCAAATTGTGCAAAACAGGAGAAAAGAAATTCTCGGAATAAAACGTATTGACAATGCAAAACAAAAGTAATAGTATAGTGACAAAAGTTACAGCAATTACAAATGAAACGAAAGTGTTACAAAAGTAACGCATCAAGAGAGGAGATCAATATGAGTACAAATGCAAGAATGAATCACATTATCCAGCCAGACGGGAAAACATTTATTTTGGCGATGGATCACGCACAGAATTTTAATACACTGCCGGCATTGAAAGATCCAAAGAAGCTGGTGAGAGAAATTGCTTCGGCAGGTGCAGATGCATTTCTGTCAACTGTTGGAATGGCAGAATCATTGACGGATTCTTTTTTAGGCAAAGGAATTATCGTGAGAATTGACGGAGGAGTTTCTTTCCTCGGTGACAAATCAAAAGCAATGCAGATCACAGTCAATGCTGAGGACATTGTAAGAATCGGGGCAGACTCAGTGATCACAATGAGTTTCCCGGGATCAAAATTTGAAAATGAGGTTCTGAGCAATCTTACAAGAGTATGTATGGACTGCCACAAATGGGGGATACCGGTACTTGCCGAGGCGCTGCCAAGAGGTTTTGAACCGGCAGAAGATTCCAGAACTCCTGAGAATCTGACATTTGCCTGCCGCCAGAGCGTAGAACTTGGTGCGGACTATGTAAAAACCAATTATACCGGTGATCAGGATTCTTTCAAAGCACTGTGTGAAGCTACATATAAACCGGTTGTGATTCTTGGCGGAGCGAAGAAAGTTCCGGTGGAACAGCTTCTTCAGGAAGTAAAAGACGCGCTTGAAGTCGGCGGCGCAGGAGTAGCAATGGGAAGAAACATCTGGGGACATGAAAATCCGGTCGGTTATACAGCAGCAATTGCAAAACTGATCCATGAAGACTGCAGTGTTGAAGCGGCAATGAAAGAAATGAATAAAATTTATCCAGTGAAATAGTTGGTTTGGACAGAGGAGGAAATCAGTAATGTCTACATATAAAGTAAGTGTTTTGGAAGATGTTCACAAAATTGGAACCCGTGAAGTAGAAAAAAGAGAGCCAGGTGACAAACAGGTACTGATCAAAGTAGATTCCTGCGCAATCTGTACATTAGAGCAGAGAGTATACAACGGTGTCATGAAACGTTACCCGTTCGCAGGGGGACATGAGGCAGCAGGTACTGTTGAGGCAGTCGGGGAAAGAGTCAAAGGGGTAAAACCGGGAGACAAAGTTGCAGTACGTCTGCTCAATTCCTGCGGAGAATGCTACTATTGCAGAAATGGCCATGAGAATCAGTGTGTCGTATCCTTTATTGCAGAGACACAGGAGTGTGCGATGGGACCTGGAGGACTTGCAGAATATATGATGGTGAACGCAGAGGATGTATATAAAATGGCAGATGACATTGATCTTGCGCATGCATCTTTGTCTGAGCCGGTTGCCTGCTGTGTACACAGTATTGAAAATGGGAAAATTGAACTTGGCGATGATGTTGTGGTGATCGGGATCGGAATTATGGGTGCGCTTCATATCCAGCTCGCAAAATTAAAAGGTGCCAGAGTCATTGCATGTGAGTTAGATGAAAAACGCCTTGAGATTGCGAAAAAGATGGGTGCAGATATTCTGATCAATTCCGGTGAGACAGATCCGGTTCAGGCTGTAAAGGATCTGACTGACGGAAGGGGAGCTGATGCAGTCTTCTGTACAGTACCGGTTGCGGAGCTGGCAAAACAGGCAGTTGATATGACAGGAAAATTGGGAAGAACGGTATTCTACACTTCGTTCCATCCGGATAAACCGATTGAAATCAGCCCGAATAAAGTCCACTCTTCAGAGCAGATTATTACAGGAACTGTAAATCCGCAGAAGAAAGATTTCCTGATTGCAACAAGATTATTATCATTCAACCTGATCGACGTATCGGAACTTATTTCTGACAGAGTACCGCTTGCGGAAATCGACAGAGCGTTTGAAGAGGCAGTACTTCCGGATACATACAGGATTGTAGTAAAGCCTTAAGCATAAAAACAATACAAGCGGTAAACTTTTGTTGTTTCCCCCTGAGAAATGGGCTAAAATAAACCTATCAGAACGTAAAAACTCGTACATACATTTAGATTGAGAGGATAGGCTTATGAAGAAAGAGAACATGACAGAAGAACTGACTGCAGAATACAGAAGAGTCGCTTACTACTATTATAAGGCAGGGCTTACTCAGGAGGAGATTGCAAACAGAATGCAGATGTCCAGACAGAGAGTGAACCGGATCGTGAATGCCTGCATAGAACTGGGGATTGTAGAAATTACAATCAAAGGGCTTGATAAGAGTAATCTGCAGATGGAGACCGCGCTGGAAGAAAAATATCAGTTGAGAGAAGTCAGAATTGTAGACAGCGTATTTGACAAAAATATATATCAGGAGCTTGGAGCTGCCGGAAGCGCATACTTGCAGACAATTTTAAAAGATAATGACGTAATCGGACTTACAAGAGGACGGACAACGTCTGCATTGGTGGAAAGCATCCAGGGTTCAGAGAATATTGAAAATCTTGTGGTGACACAATTAATAGGAAACGGAAGAGAAGAAGAGAATATTGGTGTGGATGAGATGATCTACCGGTTTGCTGAGAAATTCCACGCCACTCCTTCTGTCCTGTACGCACCTGTGATCTTAAAGAGCAATGAAGTAAGAGATTCACTTGTGCAGGAGCCTTATTTTAAAGAGGCATATAAGATTGTAAAGGCGTGTACGATTGCGGTTGTTGGAATCGGAACTGCACACAGCCAGTGGAAACATATGGTTTCCCTTTACGATTCCCAGGACGAACTGGCTTATGAGTGGACGAAAGATGTAGCGGGAGAAGTCTGCACACATTTCTTCAATTACGAGGGGGAAGAGGTAAAGCCGCCTTTCCGTGACCGGATTATTGCGATTACGCTTGATGACTACATGAAAATTCCAGTACGCATAGGTGTTGCGGGATCACTTGAGAAGACAGAAGCGATCCGTGCCGCACTGAAAGGAAAGTACATTAACGTGCTGATAACTGACTTACAGACTGCTGAAAAGTTACTATAAGGAACGGGTGGCATAGATAAAACCACCCGGAGTTTGTAAGAAAGGTGACGTTTTATCTATGGCAGAGAATAATAATGGTGGTGGATCTATTGGTTTAGTTACATGTGTAACAATGTTAGCTGGAGGTATGATTGGAAGCGCGATTTTCTCGCTTTCTGGTCTCACAATATACAAGGCGGGTCCTGCAGCGCTGATTACCTGGGTAATCGCAGCAGTCATCATGCTTGGCTATGGCCTTGTAGTTGCAGAATTATCAACAATTTTCCCAAAATCAGGGGGTGTATTTGTTTTCCCAAGAAAAACATTTGCGAAGAATGAAAAGAAATCCAAACTGCTTGGATGGATTTCTGTGTGGGGTTACATTAACGCAAATGTGATCGCTATCGCATTCGCGGCGATTTATGTAGGAACATATCTGGGCGCAGGATTCCCAATCTTTGCAAATAAACAGGTTCCTCTGGCAATTGTATCGGTATTGATCATCCTTGTACTGAACAGTGTATCTTTCTCTCTGGCAGGGAAGGCAAATACAATCATGGTAGTGGGACTTGCTGTAACGATGGTTGTTTATGCGGTTGTTGGCATCACACATGGGCAGTGGGATGCAGGAACGATGATACCGTTCTTCTCACAGGGCAGCGGCGGATCCGCAGGATTCCTTGCAGTTGTTCCAACTGCGATGGTTGCATATGGTTCGATCGTCGCAATGGCATTTATGGTATCTGAAGTAAAAGATCCGAACAAGACCGTTCCGAAATCTATTTTAATTGCGATGGGACTCGTTGTTATCTTATTTTTATTAGTTCTTCTTGCGACTGTAGGACTTGTAAGTGCACAGTTTCTGGAAGAGAATCCTGGAATGAGATATATTCCGCTGTATGCGGCAGCGTTTACAAAACTGGCAGATATTTCATGGCTTCCGAAGCTGATCTCTATCTCTGCGACGCTGGCACTTTTTACAACAATGTTAGTTGTAATGGCGCTGACATCCAGAGCAATGCAGGCAGCAGCGGAGGATGGAATTCTGCCGGCCAAATTGGCAGAGAACAACAAAGCAGGCGTGCCGGTTTACGCAGCAATTGTGATTACCATTATCAGTGCGGCAATTTCCTGTTTCCCGCAGTTTACAGAAATTATTGTAAGTCTCGCGGCATTGTTCGCAGTAGTAACGATCTCTATTAACTGTATCTCTCTGATCGTAGCCAGAAAGACTCATGTACGGCAGCCTGGCGAATTCCGTGCACCGGGCGGGAATGCACTTCCTGTCATAGCACTGATCCTGATCTGTATTTGTTATATCCCTGATATTATCGGCGGGGGCTGGATGATCTGGGCATTTACAATCGCCTGGTATATTGTAGGACTGATTATATTCAAGGCGAGAGTAAAATAACCAGGACATCGTTCGGAAAATAATAAAATAAGTGAGGACAGGGAAAAATGAGACATACAAAAGAGTATCTAAAATTAGAGAATACATGTGCAGTATACGGGAAGTTCGACGGCATGCACAGGGGACATCTGAAAGTCGTAAAAAAAGTGGCAGAAGAAGCGAAAAAGGCCGGGCTTGCATCCGTAATTGTCAGTTTCAGCGGTGAGAAACAGGTATTGACAACTGAGCAGGAAAAAGCATATTTTGCTGAAAAAGAGGGAATCGATACTTTTATATCAACAGTGGAAGAAGAGATGGACATTGCCGAATTTGTGAAGGAAATCCTTTCTGAACAACTTGGAGTCAAGATTCTGGTCGTTGGCGAAAATCACAGTGACCTTGCAGAGGTAAAAGAGCAGGCAGAAAAAAATGGAATGGAAGTCCTCGTTGTGGAGACAGAGAAGGAAGGCAGCGAAACGATTACGAGAGATACCATTTTGCAGGCGTATCAGGATTCTGACTATGAGAAAATCGAGACATTATGCGGACATCCTTTTATCATTATGGGGGAAGTGGTCCATGGAAAAGCACTGGGCAGAACCGTGGGCATGCCCACAGCCAATGTCGGAGTTCCGGAGAATAAAATCAAACCGATCGATGGCGTCTACGCGACACTTGGACATGTGGCAGGCGGAGTTTATAAAAGCCTGACCAACATCGGAAGACGTCCGTCTGTCGACAGCCATGATTACGTGACGATCGAAGCATTTCTGCTTGATTTTAAAAAGGATATCTATGGGGAACCATTTTTACTGGAAGTCCACAAATTTATCCGCGGAGTCAGAAAATTTGATAATTTAGAAGAAGTTCAGCAGCAGGTTCAGGTTGATCTGGGCCAGGTGAGGGATTTTCTGGAGAAGATTGCATAAGAATATACCAATGAAAAGGGGGTCGTAAAAGACTCCCTTTTATACAAAGGAGGTACATGATTATATGAGACCAATGGAATATATTAAAACAGAACCATACAAGCTTTATATTAACGGAGAATTTGTGGTGCCTGAGTCAAAAGAAACCTTTGATATTGTAAACCCTGTCGATAATGAGACGTTTGCAAAAGCTTACAAAGCGGGAGAAAAAGAGACAAATGACGCAATCAGGGCTGCGAGGGAGGCTTTTGACCATGGCGAATGGGGACACATGTCTGCCAGGGAGAGAAGCAAGCTGCTTCTGAAAGCCGGAAGAATTCTGGAGAGCAGAAAAGAGGAATTCGCGGCAGCTGAGACGATGGAATGCGGGAAATTATATATGAGTACCCTGTATTATGATACTCCTCATGGGGTGGACGCATTTGAATATTTTGCAGGAAAAGCGAGATGCATCGAAGGAAAGATTGTTCCCATCGATGACACTACAGTCAATATGGTACAGTGGGAACCGTGCGGGGTTGTCGGAGAGATTCTGCCGTGGAATGGCCCGTTTATGATGGGCTGCCAGAAATTATCCATGATTCTTGCCGCAGGAAATACGGTGGTAGTAAAACCTTCCTCCTGGGCATCTTTAAGTATGCTGCTTCTGGCGGAAGTGTTTGATGAAGCCGGATTCCCGAAAGGGGTCGTAAACGTTGTGACAGGTTCAGGATCCGTTGTGGGTAATATCCTGGTGGAAAGCCCTCTTGTCGATATGGTGGCGATGACCGGGGGCACAGATACAGGGAAGAGCATCATCGGTGCGTCGAAGGATACGGTAAAGGACATTGCGCTGGAGCTTGGCGGCAAAAGTCCGAACATCATTTTCGGCGATGTGGATGTGGATGATGCAGTGAAGTGGGCAAGATGGGCATTTACACTGAACGCCGGACAAGTCTGCGTGTCAGGGACAAGACTGATTCTTCACAAGAGTATCTATGATGAATTTTTGGAGAAACTGAAAGTAGAGTGTGAGCGTTTCATACCGGGAGACGGATTTGATCCAAAGACTACGCTTTCAACACTGATACATAAAAATCATGCACGTACGGTGTGGGAGTATATCAGAAAAGGAAAAGAAGAGGGGGCACGCCTGATCTGCGGCGGAGAACCATACGAAGACGAGACACTGAAGAAAGGGAATTTCGTGCCGGTTACAGTGTTTGCAGATGTCACACCAGAGATGACGATTTTCCAGGAAGAGATCTTCGGGCCGGTGTTATGTGTCACACCGTTTGAGACGGAGGAAGAAGCGCTTGCACTGGCAAATGCGACGAAATTTGGTCTGGCCGGCGGTGTGTTTACGAAAGACATGAAACGGGCGCTGAGAGTTGCCAAAGGAATTAAAGGCGGGCAGATTTATGTCAACTCATATTTCAGCAAGGGAGTTGCAGAATCCCCGGGAACAGGATGGAAAGAAAGTGGCGTCGGAGTTGCAGGAATAAAGAAATATATGATTTCTAAGACTGTATTTATCGATACACAGGAAGGAAGCATCCCGATGATGTAAAAGGGAAACAAAAGGAGCGAAAAGAATGGGCGAAAATGGAAGTAAGAAAGGTGGCCTTTCACCGAAAACTTGTATCATGATGGGAATTGGAGGAATGGTGGGAAGCGCGATATTTACACTCTCCGGGGTCACCTACGGGATGGCGGGGCCGGCGGCAATACTGGCATGGATGATCGCCGGTACAGTACTGCTTTTATATTCCCTGAATATCTCAGAACTGGCAACCACATTTCCCAAATCCGGCGGTATTTATGTGTATCCGCATGAAGTGCTTGGGAAGACAAAAGTAAAGAAAGATCTGATCGGATGGATGGCGGCGTGGGCATGGCTCAATACAACGTTATTCGGTACTGCGTTTTCTGCAATCTGCGTCAGCACATATCTGCAGGAGTTTCTTCCCATAGTAAGGGACAGTGCCCTGCTTCAGAAGATCATTCCGCTGGCATGGATATTCTTTGTGTGGTGGCTGAATGCCAAGAGTATCAATGCCATGGGGAAAATCCATAACAAACTCACCATATGTCTGATGTTTATTCTGGCAGTGTATGTTGTTTTGGGATTGTTCAATGGAAACAGCGAAAACCTGCATCCATTTGTAGGCGGTTCGATGGGAGGCATGGGAATTCTGGCTGGAATTCCAATTGCAATGCTGTCTTATGGTTCCATTATTGCAGTCGCATCCTTTGCAGGAGAAATTACGAATCCCAAGAAAAATGTCCCGAAAATCATGGTGACGGCAGTCAGTATCACGCTGGTAATGTTCGGCCTGATCCTGTTCGCGACCTTTCGGATGGCTCCGGTCAAGGATTTCCTTGCAGATCCGGGGAGACAGTATTATCCACTGGCCTATGCACTCGGCAAAGCACTCGGAGGCGGGAAATTGAGTTTTGCGGTTGCGATTGTGCCGCTTGCAGCACTCCTTGCGCTTACGACGAATATGAGTATTCTTGTGCTGGATGCAAGCCGTACCGTGATGGCGACTGCACAGTCGGGCTTTTTGCCGGAAAAACTTGCAAAACTCCATCCGACGAGGCAGACTCCGGTAGCGGCACTTACATTAGTCGCAGTGGTAGCTGGTCTGTTGACATTGAATCCAGATTTTATCGGAATACTGATCAACACAGGTTCTATCTGTTCTGCGATTGCGGTGACGATCATCGCGGTCACACTGATTACACTGAGGAAAAAGCAGAAAACCGGAGAAATCAAAGTGGAAGGCGCATTTCAGGTGCCGGGAGGACTGGCATTTCCGGTGATCACCCTCGTCATTATTCTGATTACCTTAGTCCTTCTGTGCTTTGGTGACGGAGGAATCTTCGCCTATGTCCTGACGGCAGGATGGTTTGCGCTGGGGCTGATTATTTTTGGGATCAAATACATGATTGGGAAGAAATAAGACACGAAACAAGGAGGAAACAGCATGGCAAAATTAAGAGCTGTATATTATATCAACCAGTTTTACGCAGGGATCGGCGGAGAAGAGATGGCAGATGTAGGTCTTAGCGTATATGAGGAAAAGAAAGGCCCTGCACTTGGGATTGAACCTATGTGGAATGGGGAGATGGAAGTGGTCAAAGTTCTTGTATGCGGGGATAATTTCATCAATACAGATGTGAAGTTCGAAGAAATACTGCCGCAGATTCGGGAAGAAATACAAAAATCAGCCCCGGATGTATTCGTTGCAGGGCCGGCGTTCAATGCAGGCCGTTACGGGGTTGCATGTGCCAAGATGTGTGATTACGTGAAAAAAGAACTCGGGATACCAAGTGTCACCGGAATGTGGTGGGAAAATCCTGCGGTCGGGATGTATGGAAGAGACAATTACATCATTTCCACGACGGAAACCGCAAGCGGCATGAGGAAATCCCTGCCGAAAGTAGCTGCGCTCGCATTAAAACTTGCGAAAAAAGAGCCCATCGGCCCGGCAAGATGCGAAGGATATCTGCCGACCGGACACCGTTACAATGAGTACCATGAAAAGACGGGTGCAAGGCGTGTGACGGAGATTCTGCTGGATAAGCTGTACGGACGTCCTTATCAGACAGAAGTTCCGCTTCGTGGTTTTGAACAGGTGCCTCCGGCGGCGAAGGTACAGAATATGAAAGATACATCCATTGCCCTGATTACAACAGGAGGGCTTGTACCGGTTGGAAATCCGGACAAATTAAAACAGGCATTCTCCGTAAGTTATGGCAAATACGATATGGATGGCCTGGATTCGCTGGAAAAAGGAGTCTATGAATCGATCCATGGAGGATATGATACGACAGATGCAAGCAATGACCCTCACCGTCTGATCCCGCTGGATGCTATGCGTGATCTGGAAAAAGAAGGGAAGATCAAATCAGTATTCCGTTATTTTTATACGACCTGTGGTGTTGGAACCAATGTGGAGACCAGCAAGGAGATGGGACGCAATATTGCCAGAGACCTGAAGGATTCAGGAGTAGGAGCGGCAATTCTGACATCCACCTGAGGCACCTGTACGCGTTGCTGTGCAACGCTGGCAAAAGAGCTTGACCGTGCCGGAATACCGAATACACATGTAACGGCATTTACGTCAATTGCTCTCAGTGTAGGAGCCAACAGAATTGTATTTGGCGGAGATTTTACATCGCCAAGCGGCAATCCTGAGCTTCCAAAGAACAGGGAACAGGCATACCGCAGAAGGATTGTAGATCAATGTCTTGAGACACTCACACAGGATGTGGATGGCCCGACATTATTTACCGTAGATGATGAGAAGGAGGGAAATTAAGATGAAGATGAACAAAAAACTGATCCGGCAGTATTATGAGATTACAGATGCCGTATTTGCAGAAAAAACCTCCTTGGAAAACGGGGTTTTGTATATCTCAAAAGAAGAGCTCAGGCAGGAAGTAGAGCCAATGTTAAAAGCTGTGAAATCTGTTGACTTTGAGATTGTAAAACCAGGCGAAAATGCAAGAATCATACATATCTTAGATACACTGCAGCCGATGGTGAAAATAGAAGGAGAAGGAGGCCAGTATCCGGGATATTTCTCGGATCCGGTGATGACGGGGACTGGCAGGACGAATCTTCTGTCCGGGTTTACAGTCATGGAAAGCGCTGCACTTCCGTGGGATGATTCAAGCGCAAGCTCCGGGCTTTTATACCCAAGAGATGCGATTCTTGATATGACAGGACCGATTGCGGGCATGACTCCGTTCGCAAAGACGATCAACATGGTGATTCTGTATGAGCTGAAGGAAGGAAATTCTTCGATCGAATATGACAATGAAATCCGTAATATCGGAATTAAGGTATCGGGATATCTGGCATCGGTGACAAAAGAACTGGAACCGGATTCCAAAGAAGAGTTCTCCATCGATGAGATGGATCCCAATCTGCCCAATGTCGTTCTTGTGTGGAATTCCCAGAATCAGGGGCCATATTCCAATACCTTCATCTATGGGCATCCGATCGACAATCTGGTGCCGACTCTGATTCATCCAAACGAGATGATGGATGGCTGTGTGGTAAGCGGGAACTATGTATGGCCGGCCTTTAAGGTTCCTACTTATCTATATGTGAACAGTCCGATTTTACTGGAATTATACAAGGAGCATGGAAAAACTCTGAATTTCAGAGGGGTGATCTTTGGAAGAAGCCACAATCCGTCCAACTGGCATAAGACAAGGTGTGCCAATTTCGCAGTGAAAATCGCGCAGTATCTGGAGGCCGACGGGCTTGTGATGGCCTGGGAAGGCGGAGGAAATGCGGCGGTTGACGGAATGCTGACCGTTCAGTGTGCTGAGAAGCATGGGATTAAGGCATCTACGATTACATTTGAATTCGGAGGCGAAGACGGAACGGAAGGAATTCTTCTCGTAGATGATGTGCCAGAGGCAGATGCGGTCATCAGCGGAGGATCAATTGAGAAGCCGTACACAATCCCTGAGGTAGAGAGAGTGGTCGGCGGAGATACCTTCCGTCTCAATAAAGAATCCGGAGGATTCTTCCCACCGTCCGATCAGGCACTGCGTTTTGAACAGACAACACATTTTTATCTGTCCGGAAACCAGTCCGGTGCAAGCTGCCTGTTCGCAGAACAGTATTGATATTTCGATTGTATGACCGACCGGGTTCTGGGCATACTATTTCCAAATGCCTGAAAATGGCGGAATTTAGTATGGGTGGTGAACAATATGGAATCAATCTGGAAGAAAACATCAGAAAGACCTAGGGCAAGTGAAGGCATTCCTGAACAGGAAGCGGACGCTGTCATTATCGGAGGAGGAATGGCCGGGATACTGACGGGATGGTTTTTAAAGAAGCAGGGAATCAATGTGATGATCCTTGAGGCAAATGAAATTGGCAGCGGCCAGACCGGGAATACGACGGCAAAGGTCACATCACAGCATGGACTGATCTATGATAAACTTCTGGTATCAATGGGAAAAGAGAAAGCACTTCAATATGCAAGAGCGAATGAAGAAGCGATTGGATGCTATAAGAACATCATCGATGAACTGCAGATTGACTGTGCTTGGGAAAGATGTCCGGCATATCTTTATTCCATCAATCATTCGGAGGAGCTGAGAAAAGAGGCCGATGCAGCCCTGAAGCTTGGGATCAATGCTTTTTATACAGATCAGACGGAACTGCCGTTTCACAATGCGGGAGCCGTCTGTTTCCAGAAGCAGGCCAGGTTCCATCCGCTGAAATTCCTATACGCGGTTGCAGGGGAATTAAAGATATATGAACACGTGAGAGTTCTGGATGTAGAAGAGAACAAGGTCATTACAGAACGGGGAAACATTCATGCGTCTCATATTATATTTGCTGTCCACTATCCGTTTATCAACAGGCCGGGGTATTATTTTATGAGAATGCATCAGGAGCGGAGTTATGTCGTCGCGGTAGAAGGGGCGAAACTTCTGGAAGGGATGTATCTTGGAATCGATGAAGGGGGACTGTCTTTCAGAAGTTATGGCAATGATCTTCTGGTCGGCGGAGGAGGACACCGCACAGGGGAGAACCATGCTGGCGGACAGTATGAGATGCTGATCCGTCAGGCCAGGACGTATTGGCCGGACTGCCAGGTGAAAGCACAGTGGTCTGCCCAGGATTGTATGACTCTGGACGGGGTTCCCTATATAGGAAGATTTTCATCAGAAACACCAGGGTGGTATGTTGCGACCGGGTTTGGCAAGTGGGGAATGACAAGTTCCATGGTGGCTGCCAGAATCATAAGCAGTGCGGTGTCAGGGAAGTGTGATGAAAATGCGGATGTATTTTCACCGTTAAGATTTACACCGCAAGCCTCCGCAAAGAATTTTATGAAAGACGGTATCCATGCAGCGAAAGATTTAACAAAACGAATGTTTGCATCGGCATCTCTTGAAGTGGAGCAGCTGAAAGCCGGACACGGCGGAATCGTTGAGTACGATGGGGAGAAGGCCGGCGTCTATAAGGAAGAAGACGGAAGGCTTCACGTAGTATCTGTCAAGTGTCCCCATCTTGGATGCCAGCTAGAGTGGAATCCACAGGAAAAGAGCTGGGATTGCCCATGCCATGGGTCAAGATTTGACTATGAAGGGAACCTGATGGATAATCCGGCTAACGCAGGGCTTGATACTATGAAATAGAATAGGCTATGATGAGGTATGTATAGGAAAATATACATACCTTTTTTTCTGCGGTGAAACGGATCTTTGTAAAGTGCCGTCTAATAAGTATAATGTTCCGGTACATTAAAGAGCATTTTAAAACTTAAGGAGTCAATGGTTTCAGACACCTGGGGAAACAGAAGGGAGATGAAGGGGTGAAGTATCTGGTAAAAAGAGCGCAGCAGCATGATAAAGAGGCATTTGTAGAACTGATGGAACTGAACAGGCAAAGCATGTACAAGATTGCGAAAAGTTATCTCAGGAATGAGGAAGATGCTGCAGATGCGATGGCAGCAGCCATTCTCTCCTGTTACGAGAAAATCGCGGATTTGAGGGAGCCTAAATATTTTAAGACGTGGATGACCAGGATTTTGATTAATAAATGCAAAGATATATGGAGAGACAACAAAAGAGAGTGTCTTCTGGAAGAATTTCCGGATACAGAAGATCCATACAGATATGAGCAGAATCTGGAATTTGAGGAGCTGATGAGTGCTTTGGATGAGAAATACAGAGTCATTTTAACCTTGTATTATGTGGAAGGATTTAATACAAGAGAGATAGCAGAAATACTGGAAATAGCAGAGAATACAGTAAAGACGAGGCTTGTAAGAGGCAGGAAGCAGTTTTCCAGAGAATATGGATTTGGAGAAGGGAGGAGTATGAATGAAAAGAAAGTATTCTGATCAGGAGATGAGA
Source organism: uncultured Lachnospiraceae bacterium (assembly GCA_900549995.1). Classification (GTDB taxonomy): domain Bacteria; phylum Bacillota; class Clostridia; order Lachnospirales; family Lachnospiraceae; genus UMGS1251. The sequence continues at coordinate 32,836 of URQQ01000022.1, forward strand.
CGGATTATGCAAAAAGAACTGGAAATCCCCCCTGTGGTGGAGGAGAGAATAAAGAGTGCTTATGAACAGATAGAAGTGCCTGCGGCCACATCAATGAAGAAATATAAAAGGCACAAAAGATTTCTGATTCTTGCGGCAGTGCTTGTGGTGGCATGTGTCGGTGTACTGGCGGGATTTGCGGCCAACGGGTATTTTCAGAAGACGGTTTCAAAAGAAGGGGAAAAGCTGTCCCATCATTTCGAAATTGACTATGAACTGACACCGTATGATGTCGAAGTTTCACCGGGGTATCTTCCGGATGGGTATGAACTGAAGGGACCTGACAGCCCTTACGGAGGAAAGATTCATAATGATGAGACGGGAAAAGGGATTACAATGCTTCCATATAATCTTGCCAGTCTGGATGAATTCAGAGACAACGATATGCTGACCTTTGATCATGTGAAAAGTGTGGAGGAACTGACGGTACAGAACATGGAGGCACATTTGATTACGACAGAGAGTAAACTGGATGGGGAAGGAAAAAGTCTGTTTATATTCAATCAGAAAGACGGGTATGTCATTCAGTTATGGACAGACGGAGGAATCTCAGACGATGATCTGAAAAAGACCGCGGACACAATGAAGATTCATGTGCTTGATACGCAGGTTGCGTACAGAACAGAGGAAGAAAAGAAAGCAGAAGCAGAAGAACTGGAGTCCGTAAGACAGAGGGACGAAGAGATCTATGCGGCAGGAATTCAGGCTGAAAATGTGCATCAGATAGGAGAAGAGGTTCACAATCCGATGGTGGAAAGCCTGACAGATGAACCGGACGAGTATGGCCTGACACTGGATTCACTGGGAGATGTCAGATATACAGTGGAAGATGTGAAAGTACTGGATTCACTTCCGGCCTCGGAGTATCCACAGGAATATTACAGAGATTATGAGAAGGAAGTTGCACCGGTACTGAAGGAAGATGGCACACTGAAACCATACGAGCGTGCGAAGTTTGAGGTTGACACAAGAGGATTGGGAATGGGAGAGGAAGAGATTGAAACTGTAAATTCCAAGTTCCTTGTTGTCAGGATGAAGCTGAGGAATATGAGAAGTGTTGAGACGCCGAGTGAGGAAGATATTGCACCTGTCCTGACACATCTGTCCAAACGTGAAGACGGAGATTATGATTATCCGAGAACCGAGTTAAGGCCTGTGGATTATGACACGGATCATATAAGGAGCAGATTCGTAATGAATGGTGTCGGAGCTTTCTATTTTGACGCCCCGTACTTTACGGAAGGGATAGACCGGCTGAAAGATTTTACATTTGTTAAGCTTGAGGCAAATCAGGAACTTGAATATACCCTGGTTTATGCTGTGGATGAGGATGAACTAAAGGATATGTGCCTGCAGTTTTATTATGGGTACAGTGATGAGAAACAGAGGCCATATCAATGTTATGTAAAGATCAGCTGACAGATGGAGACAGGAAAAACGCCAGAGATTACTCCGGCGTTTTTCTTTATCATAAAGAATAATAAAGGAAGGATATTATCAGGAAGCGGCTGATTCATCTGAGGTAAGGAACATCCAGATAAAAGCTGCGATTGCAGCACCGGCAAGTGGTGCAACAATAAACACCCAGACCTGCGACAGAGCCTGTCCGCCTGCAAAGAGAGCCGGGCCAAGGCTTCGTGCGGGATTTACGGATGTTCCGGTGAGCGGAATTCCGATGATATGCACGAATGCAAGTGTGAGTCCGATGACAAGACCTGCGACGTTTGCTGTTTTCTCGCTGGAAGTAACACCGAGAATTGCGAGCAGAAAAACACAGGTAAGTACGATTTCAACTACGATTGCTCCGCCCATTCCGAGTCCGACGTAAGAAGCGGAACCGAACCCGTTGGTTCCAAGTCCTGTGATGGCAGGACTGCACATAGAGCCTACCAGTTTTAAAAGGCCGGCAGCTGCGATGGCGCCGATACACTGTGCGATGACGTAACCGGCAAAGTCTTTTGCGCTCATTTTTTTGCTGAGCAGCATGGCGAACGATACCGCTGGATTGATGTGGCATCCGGAGATGTTACCGATGGAGTATGCCATGGCAACGATGGAAAGTCCGAAAGCCATTGAGATTCCGAGAACGCCGAGTACCCCGTCTACTCCGCCTGAGAGTGCGGCTGACCCGCATCCAAAAAATGTAAGAACAAAAGTTCCAATGAATTCAGCAACATATTTTTTCATTTGTATTCCCCCTCTGAGATGTGTTTTACTGAACATGTCAGTGATAAAATTTGTCTGGCAGGGTATGAATCATTCATACACCTGTCTGGTGTCTAAAGATATTGTAGCCGCCCATTCTCAAAAAGAAAAGCAGGTCAACAAAAACTGGATTTTTATTACCGAAATATGTGAAAGAATCCGGCTTTTTCCAGTCTTGCGCTCATGTCGAAAAAATGGTAAGATAAGGGGCAGAAATGTAAGTAACCAGAAGGAGGACTACCATGAGTGAAGAAGTAGTTTCTAAGAATTTTATTGAACAGGAGATAGATAAAGACCTGAGAGAAGGTGTATATGACCATGTCTGTACAAGATTTCCGCCGGAGCCTAACGGATATCTTCATATTGGACATGCCAAATCCATCCTTTTAAATTACGGATTATCGCAGGAATATAACGGGGAATTCCATATGCGTTTTGATGATACGAACCCTACAAAAGAAAAAGTAGAGTTTGTCGAATCAATAAAAGAAGATATAAAGTGGCTCGGGGCTGACTGGAAAGATCATCTTTATTTTGCGTCAGATTATTTTGAAGTAATGTATGAATGCGCTGTCAAACTCATTAAGAAGGGAAAGGCCTATGTGTGTGACCTTTCGCCGGAAGAGATCAGGGAATACAGAGGAACACTGAAAGAGCCGGGAAAGAACAGCCCATACCGTGACCGTACTGTGGAAGAGAATCTGGAACTTTTTGAAGATATGAAGGAAGGCAAATTCGAGGATGGGGAGAGGGTTCTCCGTGCGAAAATCGATATGGCATCCCCGAATATCAATATGAGAGATCCGATCATCTACCGTGTTGCCCACATGTCACATCACAGAACCGGAGATCAGTGGTGTATTTATCCGATGTATGATTTTGCGCATCCGATTGAAGATGCGATCGAGAAGATCACCCACTCAATCTGTACACTGGAGTTTGAAGACCACCGCCCGTTGTATGACTGGGTTGTAAAAGAATGTGAGTTTGAGATGCCGCCAAGGCAGATTGAGTTTGCAAAATTATATCTTACGAACGTGGTGACAGGAAAACGCTATATTAAAAAGCTGGTAGAAGAGGGGATCGTGGATGGATGGGACGATCCGCGTCTTGTTTCCATTGCGGCACTCAGGCGCAGAGGTTTCACCCCGGAATCCATCAAGATGTTCGTAGAGATGTGCGGTGTATCTAAGAGCCAGAGCTCTGTGGATTATGCAATGCTTGAGTATTGTATCCGCGAGGATCTGAAGATGAAAAAGCCGAGAATGATGGCAGTGCTTGATCCGATTAAACTTGTGATTGACAACTATCCGGAAGGGGAAGTGGAGTATCTGGATGTTGCCAATAATCTTGAGAATGAGGAACTGGGATTCCGTAAAGTACCATTTGGAAGAGAACTCTACATTGAGCGTGAAGACTTTATGGAAGAACCTCCGAAGAAATATTTCCGTCTCTTCCCGGGAAATGAAGTAAGGCTGATGCATGCGTATTTTGTAAAATGCGAGAGTTTTGTAAAAGATGAAAATGGGAAAGTAATCGAAGTCCATTGTACGTATGACCCGGAGACAAAGGCAGGTTCCGGATTCACCGGAAGGAAGGTGAAGGGAACAATCCACTGGGTACCGGCACAATATGCAGTAAAAGCGGAAGTACGTCTTTATGAAAACATCATCGATGAGGAAAAGGGAGTGTATAATGAAGATGGTTCACTGAACCTGAACCCTGATTCTCTTAAGGTATTAAAGGATTGCTATGTGGAACCGAGTTTCGATGATGCAAAAGCTTATGACAGCTTCCAGTTTGTCAGAAATGGATACTTCTGTATCGATGCCAAAGATTCCAGGCCTGATGCACTTGTATTTAACAGAATTGTGTCACTGAAGAGTTCCTTCAAACTTCCAAAATAACAGGAAAAGCAGCAGCACAAAAACCGGGTCTCCATTTTGGGGAACCGGGCAGTGTATGCTGCATTTTTTCTTTCTACAGGAAAGGAGGCAAGAGTTTATGAATGAGCTGGCTGTCAATCTGGATACGTCATCTGAGATTCCGCTTTATGAACAGATTTACCATTATATCAAGTCTGAGATTCAGAAAGGGCAGATTCCCTGCCATGAGAAACTGCCGTCGACCAGGGCTCTTTCGCGCTGCCTTGAAGTGAGCAGGAGTACGGTGGATCTTGCGTATGAGCAGCTGATATCGGAAGGCTATATAGAGGCAGTTCCATGTAAGGGGTACTTTGTCCTTCAGATTGACGAACTGTTTCAATTCGTCAAAAAAGAAGTCGGGGCAGCGAAAGAACCAGACATAAAAAAGCAGAAATATGAATTCGACTTCACACCGAGCGGTATTGATCTTAAAAGTTTTCCGTACAATGCATGGAGAAAATTATCAAAAGATGTCCTGCTGGATGATCAGTCTGAAATGTTTCGGCTGGGGGATTCTCAGGGGGAAGAGGGGCTTCGAAGCGCCATCTGCAGCTATCTTCACCAGGCCAGGGGGGTGAATTGTACGCCGGATCAGATTATCGTCGGCGCAGGGAATGATTATCTTCTGATGCTTCTGTCTACGGTTCTGGGGAATCATTACAAGATAGCGTTTGAAAATCCGACATACAAGCAGGCATACCGGCTGTTTAAAAACCTGTCTTATGATGTTTACACGGTGGATATGGATAAATCGGGCATGGAGGTAGAAAAGCTGTCGGAGATGGATATTGATCTGGCTTATGTGATGCCATCCCATCAGTATCCGCTGGGAGTCGTGATGCCGATCAAAAGAAGGATGCAGCTCCTTTCGTGGGCGTCAGGCCGTGAGGGGCGTTATATTATCGAGGACGATTATGACAGTGAATTCAGATATAAAGGGAAGCCGATTCCGGCTCTGCAGGGATACGATGCCAATGAGAAGGTGATTTATCTCGGGACATTTTCCAGATCCATTGCCCCGGCGATCCGAATGAGTTATATGGTCCTTCCGCAGCCGCTGTTAGAACTTTACAAAAAGAAAAGCAAATTTTTAAACACTACAGTTTCAAAGGTGGATCAGAGAATTGTGCAGAGATTTCTTGAAGAAGGATATTATGAAAGACATCTGAATAAGACGAGGGCTTTGTATAAAAACAGACATGATACGCTTTTAAATGGTCTGAAACCCCTTGCGAAGAGATGCAGGATCTCGGGAGAAAACGCAGGAGTGCATTTTCTGCTTACATTTCAGGGAAGAAAAGAAGAAGAATTGATTCAGGAAGCCCTCTTTAACGGAATTAAAGTGTATGGACTTTCGGAATATTACATCGACTCTCCGCCAAAAGACCAGGCCACTATTCTGCTTGGTTACGCCAATATGACAGAAGAAAACCTTCAGAAAGCGGCCGGGATTCTGAACAGAATCTGGCAGCAGCCTTGACTTGTTTTAAAAGATCCAGGAAAGGATTAATCCTCCTGTACCGGCTGTTTCGGTGTCAAAGAAACGTATTCCCGGGAAGAAAGTGCGTCGAGATCGTAATCCTCGTCCTCTTCTTCCTCGTCCTCTTTGCAGCCCGAACAGCAGCATCCTGGTTTTTTGAGAAGACACAGGATTCCCCCCAGAGTAATACCGGCAGCAATCAGTGCCAGAATAGTCTTCACCCATTTATTAGACATAAAGATTCTCCTTTCATAAGAAAAAGTAATATGATTAACCATTGTAATACTTTTGAACGGAAAAGGAAAGGGGGCACAGAAAAAATGTCCATTTTCCCTGACTTATTGTCAAAAATGATGAAAATACCGAAGATATTGTAGATAAATGCAAAATGTGATACACTATATAGCAAATCGCTGTGGCTGGACTTGAGGAATCTGATGATATCCGGGCAAACCACAGCGGTAGGGCAAGGAAGGAAAAGCAGGATAGAAAAGAGGGTATATATGAAAGAAGGTACTGCGAAAAAAGCGAAAAAGGGATTGTTTCATGTTGTTTTCAGCAGAACAGCTATCATTTTCATGCTTCTTATAGTGCAGGTACTGATTTTTATTGGTATTATTCAGATGATGGAAGACTACAAGACGCAGATTTATGTTCTGTTTATTGTCATCAGCGTGATTGTAGTGATTAAAATTATTAACAGCAATGATAATCCGGCGTTTAAGATGGCCTGGATTATTCCGATTATGGTACTTCCGATTGTCGGGGCTGCTTTTTACATTTATGTGAAACTTCAGGTCGGGACAAAATATATGGGAAGAAGGCTGCGGATTCTGGGAGAAGAGACAAAACCGTATATGGAGCAGGATGCCGACGTGGTGGAGCGGCTGAAGATGTCGAAGCCGGCGAATGCAAACCTGTCGTATTATATGTTTCATCAGGTAGGATTTCCTACTTATAGAAATACATCTGTGAAATATTTTCCACTGGGAGAAGATAAATTCAAAGAACTTGTAAGACAGCTTGAAATGGCAGAACAGTATATATTCATGGAGTATTTTATCGTAGAAGAGGGAAGAATGTGGAATACAATCCTTTCGATTCTGGAGAAGAAGGTAAGACAAGGGGTAGAAGTACGCTTCATGTATGATGGAATGTGTTCCATTGCGATGCTTCCGTACAATTATCCGAAAACGCTTAGAAAACTGGGAATCCAGTGTAAACAGTTCAATTCAGTAAAGCCGATCCTGTCAACGGAACAAAATAACCGGGACCACAGGAAGATCTGTGTGATTGACGGACGGGTCGCATTTACCGGCGGTGTGAATCTTGCAGATGAGTATATCAATGAAAAAGAGAGGTTTGGTCACTGGAAAGATACCGCTGTGATGGTAGAAGGGGAGGCAGTCCAGAGTTTTACAATGCTGTTTCTTCAGATGTGGAATATTGATGTGAGGGCACACGAAAACTATGAGAGCTATCTGACACCAAAATCTTCTGAAATCAGGAAAGATCTTGGTTATGTATTGCCGTATGGGGACAGTCCCTATGATAATGAAAATATCGGAGAGCAGGTTTATTTTCATATTCTGAATCATGCGAAGAAGTATGTTCATATCATGACTCCCTATCTGATTCTTGACAATGAGATGGTTACAAATCTGACTTACGCAGCGAAATCGGGAATTGAGGTAATTATTATTATGCCCCATATTCCGGACAAATGGTATGCGTTTGCACTGGCAAAGACGTATTATAAGGAGCTGATTCTTTCCGGAGTACAGATTTATGAGTATACGCCTGGCTTCGTACATGCAAAAGTATTTGTCTCCGATGATGATACGGCAACTGTGGGAACCATTAATCTGGATTTCAGAAGTCTGTACCTTCATTTCGAATGCGGGACATTTATCTATAATAACCCGGTCGTATCAGAAGTTGAAAAAGATTTTCAGGCAACACTGAAGAAATGTCAGAAAGTGACGATGGATGAGGTAAGAAGAAGGAGTATATTCCAGAAGATTGTAGGCAATGTGTTGCGGATATTTGCGCCATTGATGTAATTAACTATTGTGCAGAAATGAAAAAAATAGTATAATCGTAAGGTAGTCCGTTAGGACTGATAAACAATCGATATATATGTGAAAGAACATGCAGGAGGATATGTTATGGTTAAAGCAGTAGTAGGAGCTAACTGGGGCGATGAAGGTAAGGGAAAGATTACAGATATGCTTGGCGAAAAAGCGGATATTATCGTCCGTTTCCAGGGAGGTGCCAATGCAGGTCATACAATCATCAATGATTATGGTAAGTTTGCGCTCCATACATTGCCGTCAGGAGTATTCTATGATCATACAACAAGTATTATAGGAAATGGTGTCGCACTGAATATTCCGGTTTTATTTGAAGAAGTTCAGTCCATCATCGACAGAGGAGTGCCGATGCCGAAGATCCTTGTATCTGACCGGGCTCAGGTTGTAATGCCGTATCATATTCTTTTTGACCAATATGAAGAAGAAAGACTTGGCGGTAAATCATTTGGATCTACGAAGTCAGGAATCGCACCGTTTTATTCAGACAAATACGCTAAAATCGGGTTCCAGGTCAATGAACTGTTTGACGAAGAACTGCTGAAAGAAAAAGTGGATCGTGTCTGTGACCAGAAAGATGTTATTCTGGAACATCTGTATCATAAACCTGTCATTGACAGACAGGCTCTTCTTGAAGAACTGAGAAGTTACCGTGATATGGTTGCGCCGTATGTGTGTGACGTATCCTTATTCCTTCATAATGCAATCAAAGAAGGAAAGGAAATCCTTCTGGAAGGACAGCTTGGTTCTTTAAAAGACCCGGATCACGGAATCTACCCTATGGTAACTTCTTCCTCCACACTTGCAGCTTACGGTGCAATCGGCGCAGGTATTCCTCCATATGAGATCAAACAGATCATCACCGTATGCAAAGCATATTCTAGCGCTGTGGGTGCGGGCGCATTTGTCAGTGAAATCTTTGGCGAGGAAGCAGATGAGCTGAGACGCCGCGGCGGCGACGGCGGCGAATTCGGCGCGACAACAGGAAGACCAAGACGTATGGGATGGTTCGATGTTGTAGCATCCAAATACGGATGCAGAATGCAGGGAACGACAGACGTTGCCTTTACTGTACTGGACGTACTTGGCTATCTGAAAGAGATTCCGGTATGTGTTGCATATGACATTGACGGTGAAATCACAACAGATTTCCCTGTGACACATCTTCTTGAGAAAGCAAAACCGGTGGTAGAGACACTCCCGGGATGGGACTGTGATATCAGAGGGATCAAAGAATATAAAGATCTGCCTGAAAACTGCAGAAAATATATTGAATTCATTGAAGAAAAACTTGGATATCCGATCACGATGGTTTCAAACGGACCAGGAAGAGATGATATTATCTACAGAGAGTCTGCATTAAGTAAATAGTGAACATTAAAAAATCTCCGCACCAAACAGCTGGTGCGGAGATTTTTATGACCAAAATTACAATAACTGAATCCCGTTTTCTGAAGCGCATTTCATGATTTCCTCTGGCCAGATAGAAGACTGAACTTCTCCGATATGTGCTTTTCTGAGATAGAACATGCAGATTCTGGACTGGCCGATACCGCCGCCTACAGTGTAGGGCAGTTCTCCATTCAGAAGTAACTTCTGAAATTCAAGTTCCGCGCGGTCTTCACACCCGGAAGCTTTCAGCTGCCGTCTCAGAGCATCCTCATCGACACGGATTCCCATGGAGGAGAGTTCGAGGCCGATGTCAAGAGGAGGATAATATACAATGATATCTCCGTTTAATTCCCAGTCATCATAGTCCGGCGCACGGCCGTCATGAGGTTTGCCGGAAGCCAGAGTTTTACCGATCTGGGAGATGAATACGACTCCCTTTTGTTTGGCAATCAGGTGTTCTCTTTCCTTTGGCGTTTTGTCTGGGTAGAGATCTTCAAGTTCCTGAGAGGTAATAAAATAGATTTCATCCGGCAGGATCTGTTCTATATAATTGTAACGTCTTGATATGTAATCCTCTGTCTCTTTCAAAGCACTGTATACTTTGCGGACTGTGTATTGGAGCGTCTCTGTATTGCGCTCTTCTCTGGAGATGATCTTTTCCCAGTCCCACTGGTCAACATAGATAGAATGGATATTATCTGTATCTTCATCCCGGCGGATGGCGCTCATATCCGTGTATAAACCTTCGCCTGAATGAAAACAGTAACGTTTCAGAGCATATCGTTTCCATTTTGCCAGGGAGTGTACAATTTCTACGATGTCATCCTGCTGTTCTTTAATTCCGAAAGCGACGGGTCTTTCGACACCGTTTAAGTTGTCGTTCAGTCCGGAAGATGGTTTTACAAAAAGCGGTGCAGATACTCGGGTAAGATGAAGTGACTTTGCAAGAGAACGTTCAAAATGGTCTTTGACTTCTTTGATTGCGACTTCTGTCTCCCGGATTGTGAGGGGAGAAGAGTAATCTGCGGGTATGATTAGATTTTCCATGGTTATAACTCCTTTGTCTGTGCGGCTGCCAGATTATAAATGCCAGCCGGTAAAATGCGTTAGTATTAGTTTAGTGTGCACAGGGAGGATCTGTCAAGTGTACGATTAGAATTTCTTAAGGTTTGCATTATATATTTTTTAGATTAGTGACACATGTTAGCCACAATTGAAAGATATAATAACTAATGTGAACAAAAGGAAAAGAATTGGCATATGTTGAGGGAAGTAAACATATAATAATAGAGTCGGTATTTGACAAAGAAATGGAGGTATTATTATGCAGCTAGGTGAAAAGCATAACAGCCAGGAGATAATATCTATGGAGGAGTACTTAAGCAAACGGCAGGCAATAAGGGAACAGGAGAAAAAGAAAAGCGGACGGTCAGGCAGTGCGTTTAACGGAAAAAGCTCCGCACTGATCTATGCGGAACTTTATGTGTAACACCGCCTGAATCATTTGGGATCAGAATCAGGATCGTCTTTTTTCGTAAGTCTGAAAATCAGGGTGTAGGCGTAGAGCAGTACAGGTACGAGAATTGTAAGTGCTATGGAAGTTTTTAAAAGTCCCAGTGACCGGGAGTGGTCGATGAATGCGAAAACCAGGGTACTTACATACATTCCGGCCAGAAGGATTACACCAAGGATTGCGAGAATCCGTCTTGTTTTTTTCATTTAGAATCATCCTTTGCAAAGTATTTAAATGTGACAGGGTCAAAATACCTTTTGACCCTTTCATCATATTATATAAAGAAACCAGGAAAAAAGCAAATTGTATCTAAAACCCCTGTCTGGACGTGGTCCAAGGACAGGGGTTTTGACCGCAGAGGGTGTATGAAGGGACAATGACGGGTGTGTCAGTACAGAATATGATCAATTGATTGAAAAAAGAAAAAAAATAGTATATAATAGGGCTTACGAAATCGAAATCAGTACAAAGGAGTATATAACAATGAGTTTATTAGATCAATGGAGAGATACCGCGTATTCAAAAGATATGACAAGAGAGCAGCTTGAAAAGTTCTGGGGAACTTACTTTGGAATTGAAAAAGCAATTTACGAACAGCTGCTGGATCACCCGGATGAAGAAGTAAAGGGTACAGTAAAAGAACTTGCAGAAAAATATGAAATTGAAGTATTTACAATGACAGGATTTCTGGATGGGATCAACGACAGCTTAAAAGAGCCAAACCCAATTGAAGAAATGGAAGAGGATACCGTTGTAAGTTTGGCATTTGATAAGGAAAAACTGTACAAAAATATGGTGGATGCCAAGGCTGACTGGTTATATGAACTTCCGCAGTGGAAAGAAATATTCTCAGACGAAAAATTAAAAGAATTATATAAAGAGCAGAAGAATGCAGGAACCGTACGGAAAGGGAAAAAGGTCGGAAGAAATGACCAGTGCCCTTGCGGAAGTGGTAAAAAGTATAAACACTGCTGCGGTAAATAATGACAGTTTTTACAATTGTCCTGACGGCTGCAGGTGCAGCGAGTCTTCTGTACTATCTGCTGATGCTTCTGTATACGAAAAGATGGACAACTACTTTTTCCTGGTTCTTTGCGGTGTTTGGAGCAGGCAATCTTGGTCTTGCCTGGGCGCTTGGATTCTGCAGTGACTTTGTACGCAGGGCGGTGTTCATTCTGTACAGTGCTTACTGGATTGTAATGCTTGCTGTGCTGGTATGGATTATAGGTGCGATGAGAGCAAAGACTCCTGGGGACCTTGACTGGATCATTGTACTCGGCGCACAGGTCCGCGGCACTAAAATTACCAATTCCCTGAAAAGGCGGCTTGATGCTGCGGCTTTTTATCTTTCTGAAAATAAAAATACAAAGGTGATTGTTTCCGGGGGTCAGGGAAAGGGCGAAGCGGTGACAGAGGCATTTGCCATGGCAGAGTATCTGGAAAGCTGTGGAATCAGCCGTGAAAGGATTTATCTGGAAGACAAGTCGGAGTCAACACGGCAGAATCTGGAATTTTCAGCAGAAATTATAAAAGAAAAATTTAAAACCGTAGGGATTGCCACGAATAACTTTCATGTACGCCGGGCGCTTCTGCTGGCGGAAAGACTTGGGTATCAGCAGGTGTACGGGATAAGTGCAAGTTCGAATCCTGTCGTTCTTTTGAACTATATGGTGAGAGAGTTTTTTGCGATAGTTCAGTTTGTTATAAAAAAAGAGCGTTGACAAATGACAGGCGGATGCTATAATAAATGCATATATTTGAACGCGCAGATGAGACGAGTAGGATGTGAATGGATACAGAGAGAGAAGCATACGGTGGAAGCTTCTTATCGCGGAAACATCTGAAGACTACCTCGGAGCGGCTGAAAAACAGTCCGGTGATTCCGTTATCATCATAATAAGTGGTTCTGACAGTGTCAGTACAATCAGGGTGGAACCGCGAGAAGAACAACTCGTCCCTTGCAGTGATCAATGATCATTGCAGGGGGCTTTTTTCATTTATGTAAGATGTTATAAAGGAGGAGAACTGATGAATCATATGTATGACTGTTATGTGCTGAACAATGGCCTTGAGATTCCGTGCATTGGTTTCGGGACATACAAGGCGGCAGAAGGAGAAGACATCAAAGTACTGAGCATGGCAATTGATGCCGGATACCGGTATTTTGACACTGCATCTTTTTACGGAACAGAAACGTATCTCGGAGAAGCGATAAAGAACAGCGGCATGAAGCGTGAGGAGTTTTTTATCACATCTAAGATGTGGAAAGAAGAGATGGGGTATGAGAATACTCTTCAGGCATTTGACAGGACGCTTGAAAATTTGAAGACGGATTATCTGGATCTGTATCTGATCCACTGGCCAAGGCCGTCTCTGGAATATGAAGACTGGAGGGGACTGGACAAAGAGACATGGAGAGCGATGGAACAGCTTTATCGCGAGGGAAAAGTAAAAGCGATCGGGCTGAGTAATTTCCTTCCGCATCATATCGAGAATCTGCTGGAGAGCTGCACGGTGGTACCGGCGGTAAATCAGCTGGAATTCCATCCCGGATATTCCCAGGAGGCAGCAGTCAGGTACTGTGAGGAAAAGAATATACGCGTACAGGGATGGAGCCCGCTTGGCAGAAGAAGACTGATGAATGAGCTGCTGATTCAGGAACTTGCCGGGAAGTACAGTGTTTCCAAAGCGCAGATTTGTCTTCGGTATGCACTGCAGAGGGGTGTCATTCCTCTTCCGAAATCCTCCTCCTTTGAACGGATGAAAGAGAACCAGGATATTTTCTCTTTTGAAATCAGCAAGGAGGATATGTACCGGCTGGAGACGATGCCGCAGACTGGATGGTCAGGAGAACATCCGGACCGGGCACGGGAAGCCGTATAATCTTATGGAAAATGTGACTGGGAATAAGGATAGAACTATCCGCCTGATGTGAGGAGAATGAAAATGAGAAAAACAGTGGTAATAAATGAAGAGATGAAAAACAAGTGGCCGGCTGTCCGTGTGGGATGCCTTCAGTATCGGGTGAATGTCGGGAAGAAAAATGAAGAACTGTGGAAATATCTGAAACAGCACACATTCAAAGAAGTAAGGAACCAGCTGTTCGATTACAGTGTAAATGAGATCCCGAATATCAAAGAGTCAAGAAGTGCCTATAAAGCATTTGGCAAAGACCCAAGCAGATACAGGGTATCTTCCGAGGCTTTGATCCGCCGGATCGGGCAGGGAAAGGGACTCTATGAAGTCAATACGGTGGTGGATGTAAATAATCTGATTTCCATACAGTCAGGGTTCTCGGTGGGATCTTACGATACGGCAAAGATCGCCGATGAGCTGGAATTTCGGATTGGCAGAGAAGGCGAAACGTATAAAGGGATCGGAAAAGATGTGTTGAATATCGAATTCCTTCCGGTGATTGCCGACAGTGAAGGGGCAGTCGGAAGCTCAACCAGTGACTCGGAGCGGGCAATGATCACAGAAGATGCAATGGAGGTTCTGACATTGATTTATTCATTTTCAGAGAATGAGGATCTGGAAAAGGCATTAGAGTATGGGGCGGCATATTTTGAGAAATATGCAGGAGCCAGAGACATGGAAAGCTGGATTGTCGGATAGGAGAGAATATGGAATTGTACAGGCATAAAGTGCAGTATTATGAGACGGATCAGATGGGGATTGTGCATCATTCCAATTATATCCGGTGGTTTGAAGAAGCAAGGACGTACCTGATGGAAGAGTTGGGGCTTTCTTATGGCCAGATGGAGCAGGAAGGCATCATATGCCCGGTTCTGTCTGCACAGGCAAAGTATCTGAAAATGGTGCATTTTGGGGAGACAGTAAAGATTGCCGCCATTGTCAAAGAATACAATGGAATTAAAATGACACTGGAATATCAGGTGATGGATCTGGAAGAAAAGGTCGTGTATACAGAAGGAGAGACACAGCATTGCTTCCTGGAACAGGAAAGCGGGCGGCCAATTTCACTGAAAAGAAAGTCTCCTCATTTTCATGAGATGTTTCAGAACAGCATGGAAGAAGAAAAGCATAGAAAATCGACAGAGAGGTAGAATAAAATGAAAATTACATTAAAGGATGGTTCCGTCAAAGAATACGGACAGAGTATGAGAGCAGTGGATATTGCAGCAGATATCAGCGATGGATTAAGAAGGGCTGCAACTGCTGTTGAGATCAATGGAGAAGTGAGAGATCTTCGCACAGTCATTTCAGAAGACTGTGAACTTAACATTCTTACAGCGAATGACGAAAAGGGGCTTGCAGCTTTAAGACATACGGTATCACATGTGATGGCGGAGGCTGTAAAACGGCTCTATCCGGAAGCGAAACTTGCGATTGGGCCATCCATTGATACTGGATTTTACTATGATTTTGAGTGTGACCCATTTTCAAAGGAAGATCTGGATGCAATTGAAAAAGAGATGAAGAAAATCATCAAAGAAGGTGCCGAACTTAAAAAGTTCGAACTACCGAGGGAAGAAGCTGTCAAATATATGGAAGACAGAAAGGAACCATATAAAGTGGAACTGATCAGAGATCTTCCGGAAGATGCAGTGATTTCCTTCTACAGTCAGGGAGACTTCACCGACTTGTGCGCAGGGCCGCATCTGATGAATACGAAGCAGATCAAAGCATTTAAACTGATCTCATCTTCCGGCGCTTACTGGAGAGGCGATGAGAAAAATAAGATGCTTGTCCGCATTTATGGAACAGCATTTCCGAAAAAAGAGCAGCTCAATGAATATCTGGAACAGCTTGAAGAGGCAAAGAAACGTGACCACAATAAGCTGGGACGCGAGATGGGGATCTTTGCGACTGTGGATGTGATTGGACAGGGACTTCCGCTTCTGATGCCAAAAGGCGCCCAGATGATTCAGACTCTGCAGAGATGGATCGAGGATGAGGAAGCAAAGCGCGGTTATATGCGCACGAAAACTCCATTGATGGCGAAAAAGGATCTGTATGTGATTTCTGATCATTGGGAACATTATAAAGAAGGAATGTTTGTGCTTGGAGATGAAGAAAAAGACGATGAAGTATTTGCCCTGCGTCCTATGACATGCCCATTCCAGTATTATGTATACAAACAGAGCCAGAAAAGTTACCGTGATCTTCCGTGCCGTTATGGAGAGACATCCACATTATTCCGGAATGAAGAGTCCGGCGAGATGCATGGACTGACCAGAGTCAGACAGTTTACAATCTCAGAAGGGCATCTTGTAGTGACGCCGGAACAGATTGAAGAAGAATTCAAAGGCTGCGTGGACCTTGCAAAATACTGTCTCACTACACTTGGGCTGGAAGAGGATGTGACATACCGTCTGTCGCTTTCTGATCCGAACCATATGGAAAAATATCTTGGAGACAGAGAGACCTGGGATAAAGTAGAAGGTATGATGAGGACAATTCTGAAACACATTCAGATTGATTATACAGAGGCGGAAGATGAAGCAGCATTCTATGGACCGAAACTTGATATCCAGGCAAAAAATGTCTATGGAAAAGAAGACACAATGATCACCATTCAGCTGGATATGTTCCTTGCAGAACGTTTTGATATGACATTTGTAGATAAAGACGGGGAAAAGAAACGCCCTTACATTATCCACCGTACTTCTGTGGGATGTTATGAGAGAACGCTTGCCTGGCTGATTGAAAAATATGCCGGATTATTCCCGACATGGCTTTGTCCTGAGCAGGTCAGAGTTCTTCCGATTTCAGAAAAATATCATGAGTACGCCAATGAGGTGGCTGATGCACTGAAGGCAAATGATATCAGATGTACAGTTGATGAGAGAGCTGAGAAGATCGGATATAAAATCCGTGAGACAAGACTCGATAAAGTTCCTTATATGCTTGTCGTAGGTGCAAAAGAAGAGGAAGAAAAAACGGTATCTGTCAGAAGCAGATTCAAAGGAGACGAAGGTTCTAAAATTCTGGATGAATTTATCAATGACATATGCAGAGAGATCCGTACAAAAGAAATACGTAAAATTGAGCAGGAAGAGAAAAAACAGGCATAAGTAATTTCCATTTGGGCATAATACCTCTTGAAATCAGAAGGAAATAAAGGAGGTATTTGAAAATGCCAGAATTAAAATGTACAGTACAGACATGCCAGCACAACAAACAGTTTTACTGTGACCTTGATGCCATCAAAGTAGAAGGTAATACAGCAAGAAAAGCAGATGAGACATGCTGTGGAAGCTTTGTAGAGAGAAAAGAAGGAAGTTACAGCAATGTAACAGGGGAAGCATCTCCAACAAGCAAGATTGACTGTAAGGCAACAGAGTGTATGTATAACTGTGATTGTAAGTGTCATGCCGGAAAAATCAGCGTGGAAGGAAGCCAGGCCTGTCATTGTGACCAGACAGAATGTGCAAGTTTCTGCTGTAAATAATACCGGGGAAATCCCTGAAGTACCAGATCGGTGCCTCAGGGATTTTTTGTGTTATGGAAAACCTCACAGAAAACACGCTGTTGACGTGTCTGGGGCTTGCGGGTTATAATGACTCTATATGTTGGAAAGGAGTCCGTAAGTTGGAAATTACTTAAGGGCAATGTGAAAAAAGGTATGGAACAGCAGAAAGAAGAGCAGATCAATAAACATACTGTACAGAATGCGGATCAAAAGCCGCAGGAAAATTATTATGATAAAATGCCGAAATTCGGTGATAAAGGGCCGTCGAAATTAAGGCAGCATTTTAACAGAGGGCTGACGTCATTTCTGGTAGTAGCCTGCTGTATCATGTTTTATTTCCTGTTTCTGAGATTTTCGGTAGTTTCAGGAATACTGAGTAAGATTTTTGCTATTTTAAAACCGGTGATTTATGGTTTTGTAATTGCGTATGTGTTGAATCCAATTGTAAAATTCGTAGAGGAACATGTGGAACCGGTTATTTTAGAACGCGTGAAAAAAAGAGAGTTTGCGAAAAAAGTATCCAGAGGCGTTGGAGTGATTGTCGCACTGATCGTGGGTATTGCTCTTGTAGTAGCGCTGTGCAACATGGTAATACCGGAACTTTATAAAAGTATCAGAGATCTGATTATTACGCTTCCGGATCAGCTGAATGAGGTAGTTGACAAAATCAGTAAAATGTCTATGGACGATTCCACGGTATCCATGATTGTGAAAAATCTTGTGAAGGAAGGTACAGACGCACTGCAGAACTGGCTGAAGACAGATTTGATGAAACAGACGAATATTATTATGACAAATCTGACGGCTGGTATGCTGAATGTGATCAGTGAGATCATGAATGCGGTGATCGGAATTATTGTATCTGTATATGTACTGTTCAGCAAAGAAGTTTTTGGCGGACAGTGTAAAAAGATAGCTTATGCATTGATGAAACCGGATCATGCGAATATGGCGATTCATCTGACAAGAAAAAGCAATGAGATTTTTGGCGGCTTCATTATCGGCAAAATTATTGATTCCACAATCATTGGTATCCTGTGCTTTATCTGCCTGTCGATTATGGAGATGCCGTATACGGTTCTTGTCAGCGTTATTGTAGGAGTTACGAATGTAATTCCGTTCTTTGGGCCTTATATTGGTGCGGTGCCAAGTGCAATTCTCATTATGCTTTCGAATCCGATGAAAGGTCTGTATTTTATTTTATTTATTCTCGTACTACAACAGATTGACGGGAATATTATCGGACCTAAGATCCTTGGAAATTCTACGGGGTTATCTGCGTTCTGGGTTGTTGTATCGATTCTTCTCGGCGGAGGCCTGTTTGGCTTTGTGGGCATGATCATGGGAGTGCCTACGTTTGCTGTGTTATATTACATTGTGGATATGATACTCAATCAGAAACTGGAGAAAAAGAAACTCCCGGTGGACTGGGAATACTACAATCAGGTAAGTTATGTAGATGAGAACGGAAAATTCAGATATACAGAAGATAAAGAAAACAAATGATAGGAAAAGGGGAATGAAACGATGCCGATTCGAGTACAGAATGACCTTCCTGTAAAGGAAATACTTGAGAAAGAAAATATATTTGTGATGGATGAAAACAGGGCGGTTCACCAGGATATCCGTCCGCTGAAGGTAGGACTTCTGAATCTGATGCCTTTAAAGGAAGATACTGAACTTCAGATTCTGCGTTCCATGTCAAACACTCCGCTTCAGGTGGATGTGAGTTTTGTGAATGTATCAACGCATAAGGCAAAGAATACACCGACGAGTCACCTGAATAAATTTTATGAGACGTTTGACCAGGTACGGAAAAAACGGTTTGACGGTTTTATCATTACAGGTGCGCCGGTGGAGCAGATGGAATTTGAGGAGGTAGATTACTGGGAAGAGCTGGAAGAGATCATGGACTGGACAAAAACGCATGTGACGTCTACACTTCATCTGTGCTGGGGAGCTCAAGCGGGGCTTTACCATCACTATGGAATCAACAAAGTGCCTCTTGACCATAAAATGTTCGGTGTGTTTCCGCATACGGTAAAAAACAGGAAAACGCCTCTCGTCAGAGGATTTGATGATATTTTTTATGCGCCGCATTCCAGGCATACTACTGTGCCGAAAGAAATGATCGAGAAAGAAGAGAAACTGACCATTCTGGCAGAGTCAGAGGAAGCAGGGGTATTTTTGACGATTGCGGAAGAAGGCCGTCAGATCTTCGTGATGGGACATCCGGAATATGACAGGATCACGCTCGATAAAGAGTATAAAAGAGACAAGAATAAGGGGCTTGATATTGAGGTTCCAAAGAATTATTATCCCGGTGATGACTGTGAGCAGAAGCCACAGCTGATCTGGCGTTCCCATGCAAACAATCTGTATACGAACTGGCTTAATTACTATGTATATCAGGCGACACCTTATGTGCTCGAAGATGATGAGTAAAAGACTGTGGAGGAATTGCTATGGACAAAAAGTCTAATTGTACTGCGTTATGCATGTGTTTAGGTGCAGCGTTTGGAATTGTGGCTGGGTTTGCGGTCGGCAGTTCTCATGGAAAAATCGGAATCGTGATGTGCTATGGTCTGGTGCTGGGAACAGCGATCGGAGCTGGCATCGGGACAGTGATAAACAGGATGAAACATTAAGACAATACATAGGGAAATGCGATCCCTGGGAACTGGCTTTGAAGAGAGGCCTGTTCCCAGGGATTTTTTTATATAATGAGCTAAATCATATTGGAACTATACTGGATGTTTTTACATATAGTTCTAGTTCAGAGTGAAATTAATATCTATGTGAAGGTAAGTTATAATTCTTATAAATTTATTAAATCTTAAATACAAGTTGACAGATACATTCTTTTTTGTATTTTACTAATTAGATGATCGATAATCAAATAATGAAAAGAGGAAATTTGATAATAAGGTAGAATAATTAGAAGAACCTCCAAAGTGATGTATATTTAGAGACTCATTTTGGAGGTGTTTTTAATTACAGGCATTTTAAGAATTAGTAATTAAAAGTTATAGCAGATATTTTTAAGGGTAGTGGGCGTTTACGAAGGCGGAGATAAAATGAAAGAACAAAGATATGCTATGTTGGTTAAAAAAGCAAAGAAGGATACAGAGTCACAGATGAAATTATTAAATCAAATGAAACCATTGATAAACATGTATTCGAAAAAGTTATTCTTTTTGGATTCGGAAGATGCAACCCAGGAAATATGTTTAGCGATAATTGAAGCAATAATAAATATAACAGAATGTGAAACGGACGGACAATGTATTACATATATAAACAATGCTGTAAAATATAGATTTGCACGTTTATGTAACCGAAATATAAAAAAAGAAAAGATGGAAGAAACATATGAATTAAATCTAAAATTAACAATATATAATGAAAAATATGGAGATATAGAAACTATTTACGATTGGAGAGATAAAATTAAAAAGTTATCGAATAAACAAAAAAAGATTTTTAATTATTTAATAGAGGGGTATACAGATTATGAAATTGCAAAAAAGATGGGTATGTCCAGACAATATATTAATAGAGTAAAAAAGCAATTCTGTCTGTATTTCTAATAATTGAATTAGAGGGCTGGCTATTGACAAGTTATATCAATAAGCGTAAGCTTTGAAAATAACCAAACACGCTCTATCGTAGAGGAGATAAGTATGGATTTTAGAATAGAGATGGACTTTGATACAAGGACTTTAATAAAATTAATAAAAAGTGAATTGCGAATACTCATTATATGTATGAGGGTAATCGCATTAGTTTTAGTGTTGCTGTATGCGGGGACTATAATCTTTCATACATTAGATGGGGGCACAGTGGCAGATGAATGGAAGAATTTTTTAATAAGCATTGTTACTGCATTGATATGGATAATGTTTCCACAAATAGGTGCAGGTATACGAAGGGTTAAAAGAAAAGTGACAGGACGCTATGGAAAATGTGAGATTTACTTTCATGAAGACTCTATGGATATAGTTTACTTATATAGTAATAAATGCGAACATTTCTCGCATCAGGAAATAGGTGTTATAGAGAAAAAAAAGTATTTTTATAAGATTAGAGTTGGTAGAATGAAAAGCATATTTATAGAAAGAGAAAAACTAGATGATGAAAGTTATGTAATGTTAGAAAAATGGATTAATAAGATCTAATACTAGTGGTTGATATAACTTTTACAATTGAACCTACTACAGAGTTAGAAGATGACTTTCAAAAAATAAGAATTAAAATTCCGGAGATGCTGGAGGAAGATATTAGATCTATTGCGAGAATTTCCTTGAATACGATAGAAAAAAACATTGAATGGACGATCCTGATAGTTGGTATACTGGGGGCTGTTTGCCTGGTGCTGGTATGCTAAAAGACAGGTAGGAAAGAGAACTTTCTCATATTTTGGGAATTTCTCTTTCTTTTTTAAATAAAGGAACATATTTATTTAAGAAAAATAGCGGTAAAATGTATGCCTGATTATGAATATAAAGAAAAGGATATTCTTTTTGACAACTTAATATGGCGAGTATAGAGTTTGAAAAAAGAGGGCATAAATTTGAGCTATTAAAAATGATAAGGATTATTATTCGGTTAACAAAAGCCCATGTTTAAAACGATGCAACAATGTAAGAGGAGAAAAGTATGGAGTTTATAATTGAAATAGAAGGTAATCTATCAGAGTATACAAAGTTCTTTGATACAGAAATACTTCCGGTAATATGCGGGGTTATTGAAATAATTAAAAGAAAAGTGTTGATGCTTGATGGGAAAGTTGAGATTTCCTTTTGTGAGAATTCTTTGAAGTTACTATATTTAAAATATGGTAAAAGTGTGCATTATCCTAAAAAATATGTTACTTATGTAAAAAGAAGAAAGGACTATTATAAAATCAAGATTGGAATGAGAAGAATTATAGTAATCTATAAGAAAAATTTAAGTGATCAAAGTATCTGTAAGATAGAAGAGTGGATTTGTAAAGTATAAGAAAAAAATAAATATCCCCGGTTTGCAAAAAAAGGAACCAAACTTGTCTAGCTACTACCAAAATAGATTTTGACAACCTGTGTGCATTGTATATATAGTGGAATTATACAGCAACAATTGAAAGGGGGATACAAAAGATGAGTATCGGTAAATTAAAGAGAGCGGTATTAGTTTCAGCGGGAACATTAGGACTTTTACTTGCCAGTGGATTCTCAAGCATGGCGACAGAAGACGTAACAACAATGGCGGCAACAACATATGTAAATGTGAGAGTTATGCCGGGAATGCAGGGAAAGGTCATTGGTGTTCTCTCTCCGGAAGAAGCGGTTCAGGTCAGTGGTATGGAAAATGGCTGGTACCAGGTGGTATATGAAGGGCAAAAGGCTTATGTGTATCAGGAATATCTGGATTTTGAAGGAACAGCGGCAGGAGATGTGAATAACGGACAAAAGACAGAGATGAAGGCGACTGCGAATGTCAATGTACGTGCAGACCATAATAACAGCGGAAATGTCATAGGTGTTCTTTCAAAAGGTGAATATGTCAATGTAACCGGAAAAGTAAGTGGATGGTATCAGGTGGAGTATCAGGGGAAGCAAGGATTTGTCTATGGACAATATCTTGATTTTATCACATCGAATACACAGAATGAGACAGTGGATAAAAGTGTAGAAGGAAAACAGCTTGTGACAACTGCGGCGGTAAACATGCGCACGAACAGCAGCATGGATGCCCGCGTGATCAAAGTGGTGCCGGAAGGGGCAAAAGTGACAGTGATTGATTATGAGAATGGCTGGTACCGTGTGGATTATGATTATGATGCCGGGTGTATTTATGAGAAATATTTAAAGTAATATTATTTTGGGGGCTGTCGCTTCAACGATTGAAAAATCGCGAAGCGGCAGCCTCCTTTTTGATCTTTGTTATGTAACTTGTCCCTCATGAGTGAGTGATTCAGGGAATCGAAGTAGACTTGTCCGTCTGATTGGTTCTGAGGAAAATCGTAATATACGGTCTATTTTGGTATATAAAGTACGAGTTTGGTAATGAAATTGATCGGAATTTTGGGCTATGCTATGATGATTTACAGTAAGCATTCGCGGAGGGGGATGAGAAGATGCAAAATACGGAGCAACATGCGGCAATGCTTGTAGTATGTTCACGTAAGTGCGGGATACAGCAATATAAGGTGAATGGGAAAGCCATGTTTGGAAGGAAACACAGCATTGGTTCTTCGGATATCTGTATCGAAGAGGAGGGAATGGAGGAGACGCAAGGAGAGATTGTATATGATGACGGGAAATATATATACAGGGATTTAAGCGGAACAAATCATACATATTATAATGGGATTTTGCTTGGAAGTGAAAGTATGGAAGGGGAAAATAAAGCGGTACTTCATGAAGGAGATCTGATATGTATTATGAAAGATACGGATACAGGACGGAGAGAATGCCGGGCAGTTATAGTCTTTCACAGACATTTTGACAGTGAAGTTACCTGGAGGGCGATTGAACTCCATGGAACTGAAAAGAAGTTTTATCTCAGCCGTCATGAGGAGATAAAAGATGCAGAGATACATCCGGAGGGATCGTTAGAGCTCCCGGTTCATTATGCAGTTATGTTTGAACAGGATGGGGATTGGTACATAGAGGATCATAATACAATGCTGGGAGTCTTTTTAAACGCACGGAAGATCGAAAAGAAAGAAGCGCTTAAAGAGATGGATCTGATCAGAATCGGAAATACATTATTCTTATATTGGAACGGCAATCTTTATTATGATCATAGAGATATATCAGAAAATTCACTTGTGATACATATCGAAGAGAGAAGTGTATGGAACTTATTCCGCAGGAAAATACTGCTGGAAGACATTGACCTGACGATCTATCCCGGAGAGATGGTACTTGTCCTTGGAGGATCAGGTGCGGGTAAAACTACTTTTATTAATGCTGTGATGGGATATGAGAAAGCAAAGGGAGAAATTCTGGCAGGTGATGTAAATATATATAAAAATTACAATACGATGAAATACGAGATTGGTTTTGTACCTCAGCAGGATTTACTCCGCATGGAAGATGATGTATATGATACGCTGAACAATGCGGCGATGATGAAGATGCCAAAAACAGCCAGTGCAGACGAAAGAGAAAAGAGAATCCAGGAGGTGACAGCACTTTTAGGCCTCTCCAGACAGGAACATTCACTTGTGGGTAAGTTATCAGGAGGCCAGAGAAAGAGATTGAGTATCGCGGTGGAATATATCGCAGATCCCAAGCTCTTTTTTCTGGATGAACCGGATTCAGGACTGGATGGTGTTATGGCCAGATCATTGATGGAAAATCTTCGAAATATTGCCGATGAGAAAAAAATTGTGCTGGTGATCACGCATTCACCGGATCGTGTGGCGGATCTTTTTAATAAAGTCATAGTACTTGCAAAAAGTGAGTTGGATGATGTGGGGAAACTGGCATTTTTCGGAGGTATCGATGAGGCATTGAGATATTTTGATACGCAGTAACTGGAAGAAATTGTAAGAAAAGTCAACAGGGTAGAAGAGGGCGGCGAGGGAATGGCCGATTTTTTCATAGATAAGTATGAAAAGATAAAAGGGAGATAATTATGGAGAACGAGAGAAGAGGAAGACTGAGCCAGATCAAAGTCTATGTGGGAAAGTTTTTCCGTATTTTTATTTATGAGAAAGACTGGAAAGTTCTTGTTTTTGCGGTAATCATCTCGATACTTTTATCAGCAGTGCTTGGAAGCAGCATGTTTCAGGTAAAAGAAAGAACGAGAGAGGGCTTTTTTGCGGTGGTATCTTCCTGTATCTGGATCGGTATTTTTAATTCTATTCAGACGATTTGCAGGGAGAGGGAGATCATTAAAAGAGAACACCGGACAGGGCTCCATATTACTTCCTATGTGGCGGCACATTTGATTTATCAGGCAGCGATCTGCGGAGTACAGGCTCTTACAATGGTTATCATTTATGGTATTTTCACGCCGCTTCCGAAATATGGGCTGGTGTTTCAAAGTTTTTATTGTGATTTGTTTCTTACGTTCTTTCTGGTTTTATATGCGGCAGATGTCCTCGGACTTTCTGTGTCATCTATTGTAAAGACTACTACAGCGGCCATGACAGTGATGCCGTTTATCCTGATTATACAGCTGATATTTTCAGGCTCCATATTCCCGCTGACCGGCGTGGGAAAAATGGTGTCGGATCTCACAATCAGCAAATGGGGACAGAGGGTTCTGTGTATCGAGGCAAATCTAAATGAGCTTCCATCAGAACTTCTGGATTCTGAGATGGAGATGATAGAGCATATGGAAATGATCCAGGAAGTGAAAGCGCTGCTGCCGGAAGAAGTAAATCAGGAGATCGATGACGCGGTAAAAGAGGAACTTCAGGCTTTTTTGAAAGACTATACCTACCGCGGAATATATAGATATGATCAGAAGCTGGTGCTGAACAGATGGGGGTATCTTGCAGTGTTTACGATGCTGTATGCATTGGTCTGTGTCATCAGCTTAGAATTTATTGACCGTGATAAAAGGTAAAATGATGAGTTTCGTAAATCATTTTATATATACCAAGGAAGAGAGGCGTAAAGAAGAATGAGAAAACAAAGAAAATGCGGCATTTTACTGCTGATGTTTACGATCCTGGCTGCGGCGGTGCTGCCGGGATGCGGGAAAACATCCGGCAGCGGAGTATTAAAAGTAGGGGTTCGTGATGATATTGTGAACTTCAGTTATTTTAATGAAAAAACTGGCAAGTATTACGGATTGGAGGTTGATCTGGCTTATCGGCTGGCGGAAGAGCTTGGATACGCAGAAGTGGAGTTTACCACGGTTCAGCCAGATACACGGAAAGAGGTTCTTCTAAATGGAGATGTGGATTGTCTGATTGCTACCTATTCCATTGCGGATACCAGAAAAGAGAACTTTGACTTTTCAGAACCATATTATACAGATACCACGGCGGTTATGGTGGAAGAGTCATCAATGTTTGATAATATAGAAGACCTGGCAGATCAGAACATAGGGATTCTGGCAGGAGCAAATGCAGGCCCGCTGCTTGCGGCAAAATTATTTGAGCTTGGAATGATTACAGACCAGGTGATCGAAAATACCGATACTTATACATTATATGAGGGGATGCATGTGACAAAAGCAGAGTCGTACAGTGAATTATCAACTGCCCTTGAAGAAGGAAGCATCGATGCAGTGTGCATGGATAAATGCCTTGCTGAGACATATATGAATGACAACCGGAAACTCCTCGATATATCGATTGCAGAACAACAGTATGGTGTTGCAACTCAAAAGGACTCAAAACTTAGCAAACCGGTTGCGGATGCTATTCAGAAAATGCTGGATGACGGAACAATAAACGAGTTGATTGATAAATGGGATTGAGGGGATGCAGTATGTCAAATAGATTAAAGAAAAAAGTAGTGATTGCGGTTATTATAGAGATCGTGAGTGTGATTCTGCTGGGAGCATTTTTGACCATAATGCAGACTGGACTGTCAGTCGATGCCCAGAAAAAGGATACAAAAGAGAAACTCAGACAGATGGATGAAGTGCTGGAGACAGCGGAAAATGCAGCGAAACAGTCGACAGATAATTACGATGAGATTTACAAGTCGAAGGTGGAAAGTTTTGCCTACATGGCACAGAAACTGCCGGGTTTTGAATATACAGACTCATATATGCAGGAAGTAAGAGAAAACCTTGGCGGTGTTACAAATGCTCTGATTGTAGACCAGTCGGGAAATGTGGCTGCAAAAGCAGAAAAAACAGATGCAGATTTTACATATAACCGTTACAATCAGCTCCGCACTGTGTTTAGAGATGGAAAAGTGTCAGAAGCATTTGAGGTAGAAATCGGAGAAGTAAACAGAAGATATTATGGAGCCAGAATTGATGACCAGAAGATGGCTGTGATTGAGCAGGATCCGTCGGAGCTGTATGAAATTCTGGAACATACTTCTACATGGAGGAGTATGCTTGAGAATGTCAGCGTTGGTTTGGACGGCTATACGTTTGCTGTATCTGCACAGACATATACCTTTTTATACTATCCTGATGAAGCTTTGAACGGCACGGATGCTCTCGGTGCGGGGATTGATGTAAAAGAATTGGAAGATGATAATTATACATGGATGACTGTGGAGGGGAAGCGGCTGTACTGCGGCGTGAAAAAGGCAGACAATGCATATATTATCTGTGCTGTGGCAGCCGATGAAATAACAGCGTCAAGAGATATCACCGTTGGTATGGTTCTCTTTATATTTTTTGCAGTGATTACGCTTGTTGTGGCATATGCGGTAATTCTGATGAGAGATGAGGAGAGGAATAAAAAGGCAAAGCGGGACAGTGGAATCAGCGCCGGCAAATTATATTTTAATAAAGAGGTTGGAAGAAAAGCAGGAACGGTTGCTGTGATTGGGCTTCTGTGTATTATTGTAATTTCATTTTATATGCAGACGTTGTTTTCTCTTTCAAGACAGTCTATGAGCAATAATCAGAAGGCTGCGGAAGTTCAGAAAACAGCAGATAAGTATGACGAAGAAATCAGAACGGTCACAGAGGAATACAACGAGCGCTATCTAAGCAAATGCAAAACTGCGTCCTATATTCTCAGTGAAAATCCACAGCTCAGAACCCGGGATGATCTGGAAGAACTAAGCAGTATTCTGGGAGTACAGAAAACAGAGGTATTTAATGACAAGGGGATGGTGACATCTTCGAATACAGGGTTTAACAATTTCAAACTCAGCGATGATCCAAAAGATCAGTCTTATGAATTTAACAGACTGCTGATGGGAGCCGAGTATGTGATACAGGAAGCGCAGAAGGATGAGACATCAGGCGAATATCAGCAGTATATAGGAGTAGCCTTAAGAGATGAAAACGGGAATGCGGATGGATTTGTACAGATTGCAGTAGAACCGTCAAAACTTGAAGAAGCTCTCTCAAATGTAACTATTTCTTCAGTGTTAGGCGGTGTGAGAGTAGGGACTGACGGATTTGCTTTTGCAGTAGATAAAAAGGATAAAACATTTGTATATTATCCGGATCAGCGGCTGATTGGACGAAGCGCAGTTGAATATGGTATGGACAAAACCCAGTTTAAAGATGGTTACAGTAATTATATTCAGATCGGGACAGATAAGTATTATGCTTCTTCTCTGGAGACGGAAGAGTACTATGTCTATGTGGCAATTCCGGATTATGAGATGGCAAGCGGAAGAATGCCGATTGTAGTGGCATCAGCAGCGGCGAGCCTGATCAGCCTGCTCCTGGTATTTTTTGTATTGGTGTTTGGCAGGGATAAGAAGGTAAATGAGGAAGAAACGGATGAAGAAATGAAAAAAACCGGGCCGATGATCGATGTTGTTATGCCTGACGGCAGCGTGAGGAAGACGGAATCTGCTGCAAGCCGCTGGGCAAACGTATCGATTGGATGGGATGATAAGACTCCGGAGCAGAAAATTTCGACGATAATGAGAGGAATACTGTCGGTGCTGGCCATTATCATATGTATCGGTGTATGTTTTGAAAACAGTCTTTTTGACAGTAATTCTATCTTCTGGTATGTATTAAACGGGAAATGGGAACGCGGATTTAATATCTTTGCGGTTACGGCAAGTATCATGATTTTCTGTGTGATCAATGTAGTAACCATGATTCTTCGGAAGATACTTCAGATGCTTGCGAGAACCTTTGGAGCCAGAGGAGAAACGGTATGCCGTCTGCTCAACAATTTTATCAAATATATTTCGGTGCTTGCAATATTGTACTATTGTCTTGCACTCTTTGGTGTAGATACAACTACCCTTCTTGCATCTGCTGGTATTTTATCGCTGATTGTGGGATTGGGAGCAAAAGAGCTTGTCTCAGATATTCTGGCCGGATTGTTCATTATATTTGAAGGGGAATTCCGGGTTGGAGATATTGTGACGATAGGTGACTGGCGGGGAACCGTAATTGAGATTGGAATACGGACAACTAAAATCGAAGATGCCAGCAAGAATATTAAGATATTCAGTAACAGTGAAGTTTCAGGTGTTGTCAATATGACAAGAGAACATTCCTTTGCCTTTAGTGATATCGGCATTGAATATGGTGAATCTCTGGAACGGGTAGAAAACATTCTGGAGAAAGAACTTCCGAATATCAGGAGGCGTATACCAGCAATACAGGATGGTCCATTCTATAAGGGAGTTGTGGAACTTGGCGAAAGCAGTGTAAATATACGCGTTATGGCACAGTGTGCTGAAACTGACCGTATACAGATTGGCAGAGATCTGAACAGAGAAGTAAAACTACTGTTTGACAAATATAATATTAATATTCCATTCCCTCAGGTTGTAATCAATCAGCCTTCAGAGAAGAGGGAAGCAACTGAATATGAGAAGAGACAGGCAGATAAGTTCAACAAAGAACAAAAGGAGTTGGCAAAAGATCTGGAATTTGAAGAGCAAGATCACTAGTTTGTAATAAAAGTAGACAGATGATCAAAAAAAGTGTATAATACGTTACCATAGTAGAGCGATGGGGTGCGGCAGGTTTTGCCGTACCCCATCTGTTGTCTATGATAAAAAAATAACAGGAGAGAAAGGGGATCAAAATGAGTTTTTCTGAGATTTTGTCCAAAGTAAATGAGTTTGTATGGGGACCGGTAATGCTTGTGCTTCTTGTAGGTACCGGAGTGTTCCTGACGGTCCGGCTGAAATTCCTTCCATGGAGGAACCTGGGATATGCACTGAAATCTGTGTTTACTAAAAGTGATAAGGAAAGTAAAGATGAGGGGGATATCTCTCCGTTCCAGTCACTGATGACGGCTCTTGCCGCAACGATAGGAACGGGTAATATTGTAGGAGTAGCGACGGCCATGGTACTGGGAGGCCCGGGAGCCATTGTCTGGATGTGGATCAGTGCGCTGTTTGGACTTTCCACAAAGTATGCGGAGAGTGTTCTTGCCGTGAAATACCGTGAGAAGAATGACCGCGGAGAGATGGCCGGCGGTCCGATGTATGCAATGAAGAATGGATTTAAAATAAAGAAACTTGGACTGATTTTCGCGTTTTTATTCGCGCTCTTTGCTGTTTTTGCCTCTTTTGGAATTGGAAATATGACACAGGCAAATTCAATCGCCAGTGCGGTACAGAATACATTCCATATCGACACCCGCATTACGGGAGCAGTTTTAACAATACTTGCGTTGTTTGTACTGGTAGGAGGAATCAAAAGTATCGGAAGAGTATGCTCCCTGATCGTTCCGTTTATGGCGGTATTGTATTTCATTGCCGGACTGGTGGTCATCTGTATCAACTATAAGAATGTGCCTTCCGGTCTTTCACAAATTTTCGGGATGGCGTTTCAGATGAAATCCATGGCAGGAGGTGTCGGGGGCACGATCGTGGCAAGCATGTTCAGCGCTATGCGCTGGGGTGTGGCGCGGGGAGTTTTTTCAAATGAAGCCGGGCTTGGGTCTGCACCGATTGCAGCA
The DNA here is from genome assembly GCA_900549995.1 of uncultured Lachnospiraceae bacterium. Lineage (GTDB taxonomy): Bacteria > Bacillota > Clostridia > Lachnospirales > Lachnospiraceae > UMGS1251. The sequence continues at coordinate 63,444 of URQQ01000022.1, forward strand.
GCCGCTGCCCAGACAGACCATCCGTCAAGACAGGGATATATCAATATGACAGGGACATTTTTTGATACGATTGTAGTCTGTACGATGACAGGTCTTGCAATTGCATCCTCAGGGGCACTGGGAACCGTGGACAGTGCAGGAGAGATTGTGACAGGAAGTGATCTTACAATCGCGGCATTTCAGACTGCACTCGGAAATGCAGGCGGCTATATTATCACCATTGGTATTGCGCTTTTTGCATTTTCTACCATTCTTGGATGGGAGTACTATGGCGAAAAATCATTGGAGTATCTCGTGAAATCAACAAAATGCAACATGCTTTACCGGATTATCTTCTGTCTCGTTGTTCTGGTAGGTGCCACAACCCAGCTGCAGGTTGTCTGGGATTTTTCAGACACGATGAATGGTTTGATGGCGATTCCAAACCTGATTTCCCTGCTTGTACTGAATAAAATCGTCGCACAGGAATGTTTTGATTATCAGAAGACGGTGATTAAGGCTGGAAAACGGTAGATACTAAACACCGCAAGCAAGCTATAGGAGCCGTCCAGCCATGGCACTTCGATTCCGCGCTGCTCCATCTCAGTGCGGCTAAACGCCGCATACGAATCATAACGAGAAAATCTCTGCAAGCGAGCTATGGGAGCCGTCCAGCCATGCCACTTCGATTCCGCGCTGCTCCATCTCAGTGCGGCTAAACGCCGCATACGAATGATAATAAGAAAATCTCTGCAAGCGAGCTTGCGCCGGTTTTCTCATTATCATTCGTGCATGGCTTATTAGTTATAACATTTTTGTGAAATTTCTACAGTCATATTGACATATTGTATGAAAAATATTACGATGTTACAAGAGCGTTGGGGAAATGCCAACAAGAAAATAGGAGGACATGCAAGATGGATATGAACAAAGTAAGCAGAGTATTAAAAGCGATGGAGGAACAGGGAATCCCTCAGATGATCGTATCTGACCCTATGGCGATTTTCTACCTGACAGGCAGAAAAATCAATCCGGGCGAGAGATTATTAGCTCTGTACTTAAATGTAAACGGAAATCATAAGTTTATGATCAACGAGTTATTCCCACAGGAAGGGGACCTTGGGGTAGACGTGATCTGGTATAATGATATTGAAGACGGTGTACAGATCCTTTCCCAGTATGTTGAGAAAGATAAAGTTATGGGTATTGATAAGACTTGGCC
>URQQ01000023.1 GCA_900549995.1 uncultured Lachnospiraceae bacterium
GGCAAGACTCGCCGCCGCAGATCCTCCGACAATCACGAACTGTTTCACTGCCCGGTCATATGAAAGCCTTGTAATCATAATAAATCCAATGCCCAAAAGCATACACATATTATTGACAACAAGCCTTGAAACTTTCGGATATATCAATGTATACAAGAGAAGGATTGCCAGAAGGAGTGCCACCTGTCCCCCATAAAACATCAGCATCTTCTTCTCATTCGTCTTCAGATATAAAATTAAAAATGCTATAAAATGAATTGCAAACATCAGCTCATTTTGTCTGATCAATATCCTTTTTCTCTGATATTCATCCTGATGTGCAAACACCGTAAAACACTGATAAGTATACCCCGCCATCAGTGCAATCAAAAGATATTTTGATATCTCAATTATAATATTAACCAATTTGTCACCTACTTTATGCCTCGTCTGAAATGTCCGCGGGTAAAATCGCCTTGATATACCGTATCTGTATCCTTTCTCATAAATGTATCAAGATACAGCTTTACTACTTCTTTCGTCTGTTCTTCATCCTCGATTGTAAATGCAATTCTCAGAGCCTCCGGCTGAAGTTTCTCAATCGCTTCCCGCTCTCCCTGAAGAACTGTCGGCGAACAGTTATACATCACATTATAACAGTAATCACAGCAGTTTTTCACGGCAAACTCTTTTTGCATCCGGTCTTTTATGAACTGCACTCTTTGTCTGTGGGAACATTTCTCTGTCGTCTTCACAATGCACTGTGCAGAAATCATCACTGGTATATAGCCATAGACCAGCAGCTCTTTTCCATCCATGCCGGCCTGCGCCAGTTCTCTTTCATTGAGTTCCAGCGGTGCCGCCGCTGATGTTACATTTTGCCGCTCCCAGAATTTCCCTGCGTAATGGTTGAACTGATACAGGTTATGATCCAGTACAACCGGCAGATGGATCCCGTTCTCCTGAAGGAATTCATAGCTTTCAAAATTACGCACCAGAAAACCATCGTACCCTGCTTCTAAAAATGTCTCCAGATGATCCTGATATTTTTCCTTCGTATCCTTTCGGAAAATATGCGGCATCGCAAAATAAATTCCTTTTCCACTGTCATGTACCTTCTTTACAAGCTGCCTCTGTTCCCTGTTCTTCCACGCTTCTCTGAAAGCAGTACAATCCAGGTATACCCTTTCTATTCCCGGAAACTGAAGCACAGCCTCCACCTGGTTTACTGTTTCGGCATATACATAAACTTTTGTAATTTTATTTTCCGCTTTTTCTTTTGATGCGCAGTCAGCTGAAAATTCTTTTTCCGAGGACCGCATATACTGTCCCGTGATTTTTTCTTCCAGTGCTCTGACCGCTTCTCTTCTTAATTCGTTCAGATTCTGCATCGGAATAAAAAGACCATCCTCCATCTGCACCTCAAGCTTTTTTAAGACAAAGCCCGTATTCCCCAGTTTCGATATCTGCTTTTCGATACGGTCTTTTGACAGAGGCTGGCTCATAGCTTCCTGCGCTGCCTCTCCCACAGCCTCCGCAGTGATATCTCTGCATGTCAGCCTTAATACAGACGGCCGGCCTTTTTTAAGAAGCAGCACTCCTTCTGCCGGCTCCTTTAGCTCACCATTCATCAGCCTGTTTCGCACATCATTTAAAAGCATTTCATTTCTTGTCCGGCTGAGAATCTGTCCTTTTTTGAGATTCTGATTTTTCCTGCTGACAAAACTACAGGAAGCTCCTGTCCTGACTTCCTGTCCAAATGTATAATTTTCTTTTCCATCTGGAAACTCAATAATATCTCCCTTATGGATATCTGTCAATGCTTTCGCAAAAACTGAGCGTCCGCCAGCCTTTTGAACCTGCAGTGCAGGCACCCCGGCATGATTGGGTCTGTCTTTTGAGACCATATCCGCCCCATTGTGCTGTTTGTAGTATCCTGAATGTGAGCCGCCTCTGTTGTACAGATCCAGAAGTTTCTGGCGGTCCTTCTCATCTACTGTGTATGCATTTCTTCCGTTTTCCAGATAAAGATCTGTGTATTTACGGTACATGGCACTCACAAGTGCTACGTATTCCGGCTTTTTCATCCGTCCTTCAATTTTAAAGGAATCAACACCCGCCTCTATCAGGTCCGGAATTAAATCCAGTGTACAGATGTCCTTAAGACTCATAAGATAGGATGGAGCTGCCTCCCCTGTAGTATAGGGAAGCCTGCACGGCTGTGCACACTGCCCCCGGTTGCCGCTTCGCTGTCCGATCAGACTGCTCAGCAGACACTGCCCTGAATAGCAGTAACAAAGTGCTCCATGTACAAAGCATTCTATCTCAAGCCCTGTTCCTTCGTGAATCTCTCTCACCTCTTCCAGTGAAATTTCTCTTGCCGGAACAACCCGCTCTATCCCCTGGCGTTCAAGGAATCTGGCGCCGGAAACATTGGTGACCGTCATCTGGGTACTGGCATGAATCGGAAGATCCGGAAAATATTCCCGGACAAATTCCAAAACCCCGACATCCTGAACAATCACAGCATCTATACCATACCTGTAATACGGCAGAAGATACTCATAGAGCTGTCCATTAATCTCTTTCTCTTTCAGCAGTGTGTTCACTGTTAAATATATCTTTCTGCCGTGAAGATGCGCATAGTGAATCGCATCCAGCAGTTTATCTTCTGTAAAATTATCTGCATAAGCGCGGGCTCCAAAAGAACTTCCGCCCAGATATACCGCGTCAGCACCTGCCATGACTGCCGCCTCAAAACATTCAAATGAGCCGGCCGGCGCAAGAATTTCTACTTTTCTTTCCATATTAACTTCCTTATCATTTTCATTTCTTATATGCGGACAAAGCTTCCATATCATAAAAAAGGCTGTCCGCGGACAGCCTATTTCTTATGGTTTTTCATTTCTGTTTCGAGTTTTACAATTTTCATCTGCAGTTCTTTATTGTCTTCTTTCAGCCTGTCCATTTCTTTGTCTGCATTCTCAAGCTTGATCTGAACTGAGATGAGCTCATGTTTCAGCTCGTACATCTCTTTGTCTTTTTCCTCGATGTCGCTCTCTAAAGTATCACCTTGCTTTTTCGCCTTGAAATAATCATCAGCAATGTTAAGAGCCAGCAGGATACTCCTTGTCTCTGCACTCTGTTTACGGTAGTCCTCACTGCTCGTACACTCTTCAATTTTATGATTCAAATATGTTGACACTTTCTGTAAATACTCTTCGCTTTCGAATCCGCTCAGTGTAAAAACCTTCCCACCAATCAGAACTTCTGTATAATTTTTTGACGATGCCATGGGAACCCTCCTTGAAACTTTCCTAATACTTCTCTCTATTATAAACTATAATCTGGAAAAATCCAACTATTTTTATTCATTTTCCTGGGAAATTCCTAAATGCCGGTATGCCAAAGGAGTTACCACCCGTCCGCGTGGGGTTCTCTGCAGAAATCCGGTCTTCAGAAGATACGGTTCATAGACATCTTCAAGAGTCCCCGAATCCTCTCCAATGGTCGCTGCAAGTGTCTCAAGCCCTACCGGGCCGCCCTGGAAATGTTCGATCATTGTGGTAAGGATATTCCGGTCAATCTGATCCAGCCCGTGCTTGTCTACCTCCAAAAGATCGAGTGCTTCCTGAGCCACATGCTCCGTAATCACGCCGTCATATCTGACCTGGGCGAAATCTCTCACCCTCTTCAGCAGACGGTTGGCGAGCCTTGGTGTCCCTCTGGAACGTCTTGCTAGTTCCAGTGCACCATTTGGCTCAATACTGACTTCCAGTACTTTTGCTGAACGGATAATAATCGTCCGCAATTCTTCTTCCGTATAGAATTCCAGACGGTTCACGACGCCAAACCGGTCACGAAGCGGCGCAGTGAGCATTCCCGCTCTTGTAGTCGCTCCGACAAGCGTAAATTTAGGCAAATCCAGCCGGATAGATCTTGCGCCGGCACCTTTTCCAATCATAATATCGATCGCAAAATCTTCCATTGCAGGATACAGTACTTCTTCCACCTGCCGGTTTAACCGGTGAATCTCATCTACAAACAGCACATCTCCCTCTTTCAGATTGTTTAAAATCGCAGCAATCTCCCCCGGCTTCTCAATCGCGGGTCCAGAGGTGATTTTCATATTCACATCCATCTCATTTGCTATAATTCCCGCAAGTGTCGTCTTTCCAAGCCCGGGCGGGCCATAAAATAACACGTGATCCAGCGCTTCATTTCTCGCCTTCGCTGCTTCGATATAGATCTTAAGTGTTTCCTTGGCCTTTTCCTGCCCGATATAGTCCTCCAGATGCTGAGGCCGCAGATGATTTTCAATTTTCAGATCTTCTTCCAGATTCTCCGTTGTGATTATTCTTTTACTCATATGATCCCTCTATTAATATCAATCCAGACATTCCTTCATTTAAAATGCCATATTTTTTAAGGCTTTTTTCAGAAGCGATTCCACGTCATCTTCTTCTGTCTGCCCGGCTTTTTTCACTGCCTGAAGCGCTTCTGTACTGCCATAGCCAAGGGCTGTCAGCGCCTGTACCGCCTCAGACTGTATCTGGTTTGTTCCGGAGACATGCCCCACATCCGCCATGTCCACACTATGTTCTAATACATTTTCCAGACTCAACTTATCTTTCAGCTCCAGAATCAGTTTTTCAGCAGTCTTCTTCCCGATCCCCGGCGCAGACATAATCGCTTTTACATCATTTGCCACGACCGCAAATCTGAGATCATCCGGCGACAGGCTGGATAAGATATTCAATCCTGCTTTCGGCCCGATTCCGTTGACGCCAATCAAAAGTCTGAACACCATGAGATCATCCTTCGTCAAAAACCCAAACAGCTGCATCGCATCTTCTTTTACATTCATATATGTATAAAGCTTAACCTCCGTCCCAGGCGGCGGGAGCATCGCTGCAGCCCTGCCCGGCATATAGATCCCAAATCCTACGCCTCCGACATCCACAATTACTTTATCCCCTTCGATATCTGAAAGTTCACCTCTTATATAAGATATCATATTATAACCTCTTTCTTTAAATATTCAGTTTTGCCAGTCTTTTCAGCATCTCACCTGCAACAAGCCCAATCACAAAACCGGTAATCACTCCTGCCACGAGAAGTACCGGGATATAATAAGATACGCTGAAACTTTCAACAACAACCATTGCAATGAGTAGCTGGCCGATGTTATGGCTTACACCGCCCGCAATGCTTACACCGACCACGCTGAAGCCGTCTCTTTTTTTCAGATTCCACATAACAGCAAGGCTCAAAAGCCCTCCCGCCAGACTATATATAATACTGAACAAATTCGCAAATATAAACCCGGACAGAACAATTCTTGTCACCGAAAGCAAAAGTGATTCTTTCAGACCCATCTTGTAGATTGCGATCACAATAACAAGATTGGCAAGCCCAAGCTTCACTCCCGGGATTCCAAGCTGAATAGGGATCAGTGACTCCACATAACTGAAAATTAATCCAAGCGCTGTAAACACCCCAAAATAAGCCACTTTACTTCTCACATCCAAGCCTCCTAATTCGCAACCGCATTCAGTTCTCCTTCTTCCCCCGATGTTACTTCCACAATCACCTTATTGGGAAGACATATAATACTTTCATTCCTGCGCGAGATTGCTTTCTGATGTACACATAATTTATCCGGACAGTCAGCCGCAGTCATATCTGCTTTTCCATCTTTGATTACAAGTGTATTCGTATGGTTAATATCTATCGTCTGCTCTTCATCAAGAGAATATACTCCCTGCACTTTCCCATCCACAGTCACAGTTACAAATCCTGCATCTTTTTTCCCATTCAGTGTATGGATTCCGAATCCTGCCCCCGCGACGGCAAGTACAATGATAATAAGCAGCCAGTCTTTTTTCTTCATAGTTTTGTCCTCTCTGTCTCTGCCAACTATTCTAACACAATGGCTCATCAAATGCAACCAAACGTTCGATTGCATTTTCACGCCTGGATTGTGTATAATATCGCTATGTGAATATTATTTCAGAAACGAGGAAAATCTATGAAACTAAAATGTATATCAGCAGTCTTTTTATCCGCCGCCATTGTCCTGACCGGATGCAGTACTCCTCCGGCGAACGAAACCGTCTCTAAAAGCGGAATGTATTTTGACACTGTTGTTAAAATAGAAATTTCAGGGCTGAAAGACAGCTCTATTATGGATCACTGTTTCGATCTTTGTAAACAGTATGAAAACATGTTCAGCAAAGAAATTGAGACAAGTGAAATATCCAAAATTAATTCCGCAAAAGGAACCCCGGTGGAAGTATCTGCGGAAACTGCCAGCCTTATAAAAAAAGGATTATACTATAGTGAGCTCTCCGGCGGCGCATTTGATATTACCATTGCCCCTGTCAGTGAGCTGTGGGATTTCAGAGGTGACAAAAAAGAAATCCCGCCACAGGAAGCGATAACGGAGGCGCTGACCCATGTCGGTTATCAAAATGTCACTGTCGACGGCAATACCGTCACCCTGGCAGACCCGGAAGCGGCTCTTGATCTTGGCGGCATCGCGAAGGGTTACATTGCCGACCAGCTGAAAGCTTATCTGAAAAAAGAAGGCGTCAAACATGCGCTGATCAACCTCGGCGGCAACATTCTTGTCATCGGAAACCAGCCGAATGGAAATGATTATAAAATCGGCCTTCAGAAGCCGTTTGATGAGCAGAATACTGCCATTACAACTGTGAGTGTCCATGACCAGTCTGTTGTCTCCTCCGGCATTTACCAGCGCTATTTTAAGATCGATGGAAAAATATATCACCACATTCTCAATCCGCAGACAGGATATCCTTATGAGAACAATCTGCTTGGCGTCACAATTATTTCTGATCATTCAGCAGACGGAGACGCTCTGAGCACAACCTGCTTTGCACTTGGTCTGGAAAAGGGTATGGAACTGATCAAAAGCATCGATCATACAGAAGCTATTTTCATTACCGATGATTATCAGCTTCACTACTCGAATAAATAATCTTATAAAAAGCGAAACCATAAGGACACTGTGATGTGCCTTTATGGTTTCTTTTTCTTCATATAACAGCTGTAACTGTTCCTTTTAGTAATAATAATAATTTCCGCTCGCCGCAATTGCAAATACAAAAATCACACCGATAATCACTCCAAGTACAATCTTAATTCCCTCAACAATCAAAGCTGCGCGGCAGTAATTCCTTCTGTTTACATTAACATCTTTGCCAAATGCCCATACAAAGTAAAGGATAATGCCTGCACAAGGTATAATCAACGCCAGAATTGTCAGAAGCCAGTCACCGAGCGACATCGGTGAAGTATCTTCTTTTCCTTCATAATAGTCTGCCTTATATCCGGTCGCCTTTGCAGAAGTGTTGTATTCAAAATTATTGTCATATTGCTGGTACTGCGGCCCCTGCTGCTGGCTGGAATTATTCTGTCCGTACTGATAGTACCCCTCACGTTCCGGCGCTTTCGTCTGTACAATTCCTGCATTTGGATCTGTATAAGTAACATTTTCGTCAGCCTGCTTCTCCTGCTCAGGCTGCTGCTCTTCTGCTTTCGCAGGTTCTGGTTTCACTTCCGGTTTCTGCACTGTTTCTGTAGTCTCCTGTGTCTGTTCCACAGAATCAGTATCCATTTTTTCATTCTGTTCTGGTGTGTTGTCAAATTGTTCTTCCATTCGTAGCCTCCTTATTTACTCCTTTTTCCTCTTTCCATATTTTATCATGAGAAAATGCTTTACACAATGATTATTTCATTCCGTCACCTGCGCAGAACATGGATATGTGAGAAAATTCTCCCCAGGACACTGTCGTAATAATAGCTGATCGGCGGATTTCCCGGGAAATACCGTACCATTCTGTAAATATAATAAACCACCATTGCAATCATCAGGAATATAATATATTTCACAAAAGGCCGGAGGCTTTTCTGGAAATAATACCTCCATACCAGAAGAAAAAGGGCAAAAACAACGATTGGATAAATAAATGGATGAATTGAAAATGCTTCCGTAAAGTGTCCCGTAACCAATGCGCGAAATGCCCGTGTCAGTCCACAGGCCGGACACGGAACCCCGGTAACCATCACCATCGGGCAGACTGTATGAAATAAGAAACGGGACACGGCCAGGAAAGCTGCAGCCGCAGCTATTCCAACCCATGCCCCTCTTATGTCATTCCATAATAATCCAAATGCCCGTTTTACTGAATAATTTTTTTCGGACATTTTTCTGCACATAATCCACAATTCGTACATTTTGCAGGATCAATATGTGCGATATTGTTTTCCACAGTAATCGCGTCGGAAGGACATACCTTCTGACACATTTTACATCCGATACATCCGACAGAGCAGACAGACATTACATCCTTGCCCTTATCCTGCGAACTGCACTGTACAAGGTGTTTTTGGTCGTAAGGTACAAGTTCAATCAGCTTCTTCGGACATGCAGCGATACATTTTCCACATGCTTTACATGCATTTTTGTCTACAACAGCGATTCCGTCAATCACATGAATTGCGTCAAACGGACAGGCTTTTACACAGCTTCCAAATCCCATACAGCCGTAGTTACAGCCTTTTGGTCCCTGATCCTGCATCATGTTTGCCATCACACAGTCTTCAACACCGTAATATTTATACTCATCCTTCGCCTTCTCACATGTTCCGCCGCATTTTACAAAAGCGGTCATACGAACCTGGTCTCCGGCTGACTGACCCATGATCTCGCCGATTTTTGCTGCCACAGGAGAACCTCCTACCGGACATCCGCCGACTTCTGCCTCTCCTTTTACAATGGCCGCCGCAAGACCTGAACATCCTGCATAACCACATCCTCCACAGTTGTTTCCCGGAAGGACTTCCATGATAGCTTCTTCTCTTTCATCTACTTTAACTGCAAATTTCTTACCTGCAATACCGAGGAAGACACCGATGAATAAACCAGTTCCGCCTACGATGACTGCAGCCATAACTATTCCCATCATATTTTATGTCCTCCTAAATTAATCCTGAGAATCCACAGAACGCGATCGCCATCAGACAAGCTGTGATCAGTACGATCGGAGTTCCCTGGAATGACGGTGACACATCATTGTTCTCTGTCTTTTCTCTGATACCAGCCATAATTACAATTGCGATTGTAAATCCGACTGCTGTTGCAAAACCATTGATTACACTCTGTAAAAGATTGTAAGATTTCTGTACGTTCGTAAGCGCAACTCCAAGAACAGCGCAGTTCGTTGTGATCAGCGGAAGATACACACCGAGCGCTTTATAGAGAGACGGAACTGATTTCTTCAGGAACATCTCTACAAACTGTACAAGTGCCGCAATGACAAGAATAAATACGATTGTCTGAAGGTATACAAGTTTCCCTCCCATAATCGCTTTATTCGCGAGTATGAACTGATAAATCAGTCCTGTAAAAAATGACGCAATCGTGATAACGAAGACAACTGCCCCGCCCATTCCGGCTGCTGTTTCCACCTTTTTGGATACACCAAGGAACGGACAGATTCCCAAGAACTGGCTGAGTACAACGTTATTCACAAGTGCAGACCCAACTGCAATGATTAATAATTCTTTCATTATGTACCCTCCTATTCTTCATTTCCTGTTGAAAATACTTTTCCACCACAGGAACTATTGCCACAGGATGCACAGCCTTCTCCGCATCCGGCTTTGACTGTCTCTTTTCCTTTTTTAGCCGCGTTATTTTTCACTTTATTCTGAAGAGCACAAAGCCCTGCAAGAACAAAGAACGCACCCGGTGCAAGAATGAAGATTGTCACTGGCTCATAGGCACTTGGAAGAATCTGGATGCCAAATGCTTTCCCTGACCCGATAATCTCTCTCACAACACCAATTGCAGCAAGGCCGACCGTAAATCCGAGTCCCATACCGATACCATCAAAGACAGACGGAAGAACCGGATTCTTGGATGCATAACTCTCTGCACGGCCAAGAATGATACAGTTAACAACGATCAACGGAATATATAATCCAAGCGCATCATAGAGACTGGGAACAAATCCTTCGAGAAGGAACTGTACAATCGTAACGAATGATGCAACAACTACGATAAACGCCGGCATTCTGACGGAATCCGGAATAATTTTCCTGAGCATGGAAATCAGCATATTGGACAGTACAAGTACGACTGTCGTTGATAATCCCATACCAACACCATTGATTGCAGATGTCGTTACAGCAAGTGTAGGACACATACCAAGCATCAGGACGAAGGTAGGATTTTCTTTTACAAGACCATTATAAAGTCTCTCTGCACATTTATTCATTTGCACTACCTCCTATCACATTCTGAAAATATACAAGACTTGCATCTACTGCATTTGTAACAGCATTTGTTGTGATGGTGGCACCACTGATCGCATTGATCTTATCGTCGCCTTCTTCTCCTGTTTTTGTATAAGAAAATTTTTCAACGTTCTTATCTTTGAACTGATTCTTAAATTCAGGTTCTGTAGATTTCATTCCAAGACCAGCCGTCTCACTGATCGAAAGCATCTCAATACCTTTTACTGTACCATCACTTAAAATTCCTACAGAGAGTTTGATATCTCCGCCATACCCTTCTTTTGAAGTAACAGTTACTACATAGCCAATGGTCTCGCCGCTGCCATCTTTTCCTGCAACTACTTCATTGACACTGTCAGAAGAATACCCTGCTTCACTCAGTGCGGATTCTGCCTCTTTCGAATCAAAATCACTGTATTCCTCAAATTCCTTTGCATCAGCAAGAACAGATTTATATGCTTCCTGTTTTGCTTTCTCCTGCGCATTCTTAATCGGCTGCTCTGTAATTCCATAGACAAATCCCAGAAGGAGTCCGGATACTAAAGTAATTGCTGTAAGAATCAAAGTATTTTTTACAATTTTATTCATTATTTTTCTCCTCCTTTACCAAATGGTTTTGGAAGAGTAACCTTCTCAATCAATGGTACTAAAAGGTTACTGATGATGATCGCATAAGATACACCTTCTGCGGATCCCCCGAACAGACGGAACAGTCCGGTAAACACACCGAGGCAGATACCATACAGAATCTGTCCGTTCTTTGTAATCGGAGAAGTAACATAGTCTGTCGCCATGAACCATGCCCCAAGCATCAGTCCGCCTCCGCAGAGATGCGCTGTGATGAACTGAGGATCAAATCCATGACCGCCGAAAAGCAGAATGAAAATAACAAATGTTACAATATATGTACCTGGAATACGAAGATCAATAACTCCGATCAAAAGAAGGAAAATAGCACCAATCATAATCGCAATCACAGATGTCTCACCGATGGTACCTGAAATATTACCAATCAGCATTTTCATTGTGTCAACACTTTCTCCTGCTTTTAACTGTGCAAGAGGAGTTGCCCCTGTATAGGAGTTGACTGCAAAGTCAGTCATACGGCCTGTGAAGGAAATCAAAAGGAAACATCTGGCTCCAAGTGCAGGGTTCATAAAGTTCTGCCCCAATCCTCCAAACAGTTGTTTTACAACAAGAACTGCAAAGATACTTCCAAGTGCAGCCATCCACCATGGCGCAGATGCAGGAAGGTTCAATCCCAGCAGAAGTCCGGTTACAGCGGCACTGTAGTCTCCAATTGTAATCTTTTTGTGCATCAGTTTCTCATAGACAAATTCTGTAAGCACTGCTGTTACCGTTGTCACAAGTACAACGATCAGTGCCTTAATTCCAAAGTTGTAAATACCAAAGATTGTAGATGGCAGCAACGCAATCAGTACCATCAGCATGATATTATTCGTTGTCACTTTAGAACGTATATGTGGTGAAGATGATATATTGAAATTATCACTCACGTCTGTTCACCTCTTCCTTTCTATTCTCTCTATTTTTTTCTTCTGTTTGCAGCCACGATCTTTTTCATAGAACCGATGGACTGTTTCAGCTGTCTTTTCGCCGGACATACAAAACTGCAGGAACCACATTCAATACACTCCATGCCTTCCCACTTTGTAAAGTTTGCCTCATCATTCCATTCAGAATAGTCAGCAAGTCTTGACGGGATAATGCGGCTTGGACACGCATCAATACAACGTCCGCAGTTGATACATGCACTTGGTTCATATGCGGCTACTTCATCTTTAGTCATACATAGAATAGATGAAGAAGTTTTTGTAACCGGAACATCCAGTGTAAACATGCTCTGTCCCATCATAGGGCCTCCCGAGATCACTTTCTCAGGATCATTTTTGAATCCACCGGCTGTTTCTACCAATTCTCTTTGATTTGTACCAAACAGTACTTTGAAATTGCCAGGATTTTTCACAGCATCTCCGCTGACTGTCACAATTCTCTCTGTAAGCGGTCTGCCGTTAATTACTGCGTTGTGAATTCCGATCATCGTCTCCACATTGTCAACAACACAGCCTGCATCAGCCGGGAGCATTGTTGAGTTGATTGCGCGTCCTGTTGTAGCAAAGATCAGCTGACGCTCTGCTCCCTGCGGATATTTTGTCTTCAGCGCCTTTACTTCCATTCTTGGCTCATCTTTCACAAGTTCCTGAAGTTTTGCAATACAGTCAGGTTTATTATCTTCCACACCGAAAATTCCTTTTGCATTGTCAAATAAACGCAGCACAACCCGCATACCGCTGATCAGCTCTTCCGGATTCTCAAGCATTCTTCTGTAATCACATGTAATATAAGGTTCACACTCAGCACAGTTTGCAATAATATAATCAATTTTGTCAGGCTCTTTTGGTGAAAGTTTTACCCGGGTCGGGAATCCGGCACCTCCAAGTCCTACTATTCCTGCTTCTCCAATGGCATTCAGAATCTCTTCTTTCGTCATTTCATCGAAAGGTTTTACAGGGCCATATTCTACTTCCTTGTACTCGCCGTCATTTTCAACCACAATGCTGTTCACCCTTGCGCCAGCCGGATTAAAATGCGGTGCGATTGCTTTTACTGTTCCAGACACTGATGCATAGATCGGTGCAGATACAAATCCCCCTGCTTCTGCAATCTTCTGACCTTTCAGCACCTGATCACCCACTGCTACGATCGGATTCGCCGGAGCACCAATGTGCTGAGATACCGGATATACAAGATCACCTTTCGGCAGTACCGGAACAATCGCCTTGTCTTTCGCCAGGCTCTTGCCATCGTCTGGATGAATTCCACCCTTGAACGTTAAAAGTCCCATCTTTTCTTCCTTCCTTCCTTTAATCTATAGTTATTGTATTGCTCCCTTTCTTACAGGTACCCCCCATAAAACAACGGATCCACACAATATGGTCTTTCTATACTATACAAGAAATCTCTCTAAAAATCTAGTGATAATACACAAATTATTGTATATTTATTAATACATTTTGATGATTTTTTAACAATATTATCCATCATTCAGCCATGCACAAATAATATAAAATAAACGGGCGCAAGCTTGCTTGCAGAAGTTTGTTTTATGTTATTTGTATACGGCGTTTCGCCGTAACGAGAAAATACGCAGTATTTTTGAGTTCATGGCTGAATGAATACCTGCCAGCTGAATGAATCCACCTGTCAGCACAAAGAAATAGAGACTACGTCACTTCTGTAGTCTCTATTCTAATTACATCGCTTTTATTTACTAACAATACTACTCTTCAACAGATTCTTCCGCTGTATCCGGTTCTAATGCTTTCATGCTAAGGCTGATCTTCTTCTCTGCTTCATTCAGGTCAACTACTTTCGCAGTAATCTCCTGTCCAACAGAAAGTACATCTGACGGTTTGTCCACATGTGCACGTGAAATCTGAGATACATGAAGCAATGCATCCACGCCTGGTGCCAGTTCTACAAATGCTCCGAAATCAGTCATACGTGCGACTCTTCCTGTGATAACGTTGCCTACAGCATAATCTTCCGCTGCATTCGCCCACGGATTTGATTCTGGGAATTTCAGGCTTAATGCAACTTTTGTATCATTAATATCTTTTACAAGTACTTCTACTTTATCGCCTACCTGGAAGACTTTCTTAGGATTCTCAACTCTGCCCCATGACATCTCTGAGATGTGAAGCAGTCCGTCAACTCCGCCAAGATCAATAAATGCACCAAAGTCAGTTACATTCTTGACAGTTCCTTCAATACGGTCTCCAATCTGAAGTTTTGCGAATAATTCTTTCTGTTTCTCCGCTTTCTCAGCAACAAGAAGCTGTCTTCTGTCACCGATCACACGGTTTCTTCTAGGATTGAACTCGCTGATTACAAATTCAATTTCCTGTCCCTGATATTTGTTTAAATCTTTTTCATAAGTGTCTGATACAAGACTTGCAGGTATGAATACTCTGGCTTCATCGACAACAACGCTGAGCCCGCCGCCGAGAATCTGTGTAACAGGTGCCTTCAGCACTTCTTTATTCTCAAAAGCCTCTTTCAGTCTTTCATTGCCCTTTTCAGCCGCCAGTCTCTTATACGTCAGCAATACCTGTCCTTCTCCATCATTCACCTTTAAAACTTTTGCAGTCATGGAATCGCCAACAGCTACAACAGTTGTAAGATCGATGTTCGGCTCATTAGTGTACTCGCTTCTTGTGATGATACCATCTGCTTTATATCCGATATTCAGAATGATTTCATCTGGCTTCACACCGATGATAGTTCCATCTACTACCTCCCCGTTGTGGATTGTTTTAAATGATTCTTCTAACATTTGTTCAAAAGTTAATTCTGACATTATTTTGAACCTCCTCAATTATATTGTTGGGCGTGGATGCCCCTGCTGTAATACCTACTGTTTCCACGGACCTTAATTGATTCATATCCAAATCGTCAAGTGTCTGTATATAGTACGTATTGTTACATGCTTTATTACAAATTTCAAATAACTTTTGAGTATTGGAACTATGTTTATCTCCTATCACTATCATAGCCTCTACCTCTTCCGCAATGCACAGAGCCTCCGTCTGGCGCTCTTTTGTCGCACTGCATATCGTATTTAAAACACTTATATCATAAACCTTTTCAGAAATAATTTCAACTAAATCTTTAAATTTATTGTAATTAAATGTCGTCTGAGCGACAATACATATTTTCTTATCAGATTCTGCCGTAAATTCTTCCGCCTCTTCTTCTGTATTTAATACTTCCGCACCATTTGCAGCCCATCCTCTGATTCCTTCAACTTCGGGATGTGTGGCGTTGCCGATAATAATGATCTGACTGCCGGCTTCACTCTCTCTTCTGACAATTTCATGGATTTTCTTTACAAAAGGACAGGTTGCATCCACATAAGTGATTCCCTTTTCCTCCAGCTTGTCATAGATCCTTTTTGCCACCCCGTGTGACCGGATAATCACTACGCCATCAGCCAGCTGATCCAGTTCTTCCTCTGTATGAAGAACCTTAACTCCCCTTTTTTCCATGTCTTTAATTACTTCTTCGTTATGGATAATCGGTCCGTAAGTATAGATCTGCGCACCTTCATACTTTTCAACCTGCTGATATACCGTCTCAACCGCACGCTTTACACCAAAGCAGAATCCGGCAGTTCTGGCTGTCTTTACTTTCATACTTTTTTCTCCTGATTTCATCATGACCTGACACATCTCTTCAGAATTGCTTCTGTCACTTCTTCAATATTCATATCTGAAGAATCTATATACACTGCATCCTCTGCCTGTTTAAGCGGTGCCGTTTCGCGCGTCATATCTCTTCTGTCACGCTCTATAATATCTTTGGCGATATCTTCATAGCTGCATTCTTCATTCTTCTCTTTCAGCTCTGTATATCTCCGCATAGCCCTTGTCTCAACACTCGCCGTCAGGTAAATCTTAACATCCGCATCCGGAAGCACGTTTGTCCCGATATCCCGTCCATCCATCACAACATCTTTCGTCCTCGCAAGTTCCCGCTGCAGTTCCAGAAGTTTTTCTCTGACTTCAGGTACCGCAGAACTGACAGACGCCATATTGCCGACCGCCTCATCACGGAGCCTGTCCGTCACATTGACTCCGTTTAAGAAAACCTGCTGTACGTTCTCTATATACTCAATTGTAACCACTGCATTTTTACAGGATTCCTTTATCTTCTCTGTCTCCTGCAAAGCAATTCCCTGATTTAAAAAATGTACCGCCATCGCCCGGTACATTGCACCGGTATCCACGTAAATATATCCAAGATTTTCTGCCACTCTTCTGGCGATCGTACTTTTTCCGGCTCCCGCCGGACCATCAATTGCTATATTATATCCCATGTTTACCCTCTTCTCTTTACTTTTATATTATTTCCCCAGATTCTCCGCTGCTATATAAGCAGTTGACCACGCAATCTGAAGGTTAAACCCTCCCGTCAGTGCATCCAGATCCAGGACCTCACCCGCAAAATAAACCCCTTTCACCAGTTTTGATTCCATGGTGGACGGATTCACTTCTCTGGTACTGACACCGCCCTTTGTTATAATGGCTTCATTATAATCCCGAAGACTTGTCACCGTCATTGTAAAGTTCTTGATTAAACGGACAAATCCTTCTCTTTCCGCCCTGGAAATCTCATTGACCGGTTTATCCGGATCAATTCCACTTAAGTCTATCATGACCGGAATCAGTTTTGAAGGGAATAATTTAGTCACAGCATTCTTGAAATGCCTGTTTTTATTCTCTTCAAAGTCCCTGAGAACTCTCTGGTCAAGCTGTTCCGCCGTCAATGCAGGTTTCAGGTCAATCGAAAGCGTCAGTTCCTTTTTGGCCAGTTTCTTCCCGATCACACTGCTGGCACTTAAGATGACCGGTCCGGTAACACCATAATGAGTGAACATCATTTCACCAAATTCACTGTACAGTTCCTTTTTGCCATCTTTCACAGCGACGCTGATATTTCTAAGAGAAAGCCCCTGCAATTCTTTCACAAACGCTTCTTTAATATTCAGCGGCACAAGCGCCGGGGAAAGTTCTGTCACTTTATGTCCCATCTCCTGTGCGAACCGATATCCGTCCCCAGTGGAACCTGTTGTCTGGTAAGAAAAACCTCCGGTCGCTATCAGACAGTCATCTCCCTGTATTTCCTGCCCGTTATTCAAAAGAAAAGAATAAAACTTCCCATCTTTCGTTCTGACTGCCTTTACTCCTGTATTCAGGTGTATTTTAACCCCGGATTTCTTCATCTCCCGTTCCAGTGCCTGAATAATATCCGATGAATGGTCAGATACCGGAAAAACCCGGTTTCCCCTCTCTGTCTTCATCTTCACACCGCGTGATTCGAAAAAATCTACAACATCCTGATTGGTATATCCATAAAAACTGCTGTATAGAAACTTTGGATTCGAAACAACAGCATCGAATAACTCCTCCATGTCTGCCGCGTTCGTCACATTACACCGGCCTTTGCCCGTAATGAAAAGTTTCTTCCCTAGTTTTTCATTTTTTTCATACACATGAACCTCATGTCCGTTTTGTGCCGCAAAAACAGACGCAAACATTCCAGCCGCGCCGCCGCCTGCTATTAAAATTTTACTCATTCGTTCCCTCTTCTTTAATTTTATAATTCATGGACATTGTGTCATTCACATGATTCAGTTCATCACTGTTATACACCTGATATTCATCCCAGATATCTTCCAGCATCTCAAGTGTTGCGACAACATCTTTTTGTTTCTTCATACACAGAGCTACGATCAATGCATTAATCACACTCAACGGGGCTGCCAGCGAATCCACAATCGAAGCCATGTCGCTTCTTGCGATCAGATTGCACGAAGAATAGATTGTCATTGGGGAATGCACGCTGTCCGTCAAAGTGATTACCTTGGCACTTCGATTTGTGGCAAACTCCAACGCTTTCAGAGTACGCATAGAATATCTCGGAAAACTGATTCCTATAATCACATCTTCCTCACCGATTCTGATCAGCTGTTCAAATATCTCGCTGGAACTGTTCGTGTGAACCGAGGTCACATTATCAAAAATCAGATTTAAATAAAAGCTCAGGAATTCTGCAAGCGGTGCACAGCTTCTGATCCCCACAACATAAATGCGTCTGGCATTCAACATCGTATCAACCGCCGCCTCAAATGCCGCGTGATCAATTTCCGTAAGCGTCATTTTTATCTTCTCAATATCCGACTGAAGCACCGACTGAAGAATTTCAGACTGACTGATACGGCCATACGTAACTTCCATTCTCTGAATGGAATTCAGACGGTTCCGCACCAGCTCCTCTAACGCTTTCTGGAACCCCGGATATCCTTTATATCCAAGCTGCGTAGCAAACCTTACTACCGTAGATTCACTGACTCCCACAATCTTTCCAAGCCGCGCTGCCGTCAGAAACACAGCTTTATCATAATTTTTCAATATATAATCAGCAATCCGTTTTTGACCTTTGCTGAAATCATTGTAATTCGCCTTTATTCTGTTTAATAGTTCATTCGTATCCTGATTACTCAACTGATCCTCCATCTCTTTTGGGTACCGCCAAACATTGCCTTTTTCCCTTATCCTGTATCGGCAATTCTAATTTCCTATTATACACAATATGATCTTCCAGTTCAAGATACGACCGCCGAAAAATGCCGCATGGGTGCAGATGCACCCATGCGGCATTGTCATTTCATCTATACCGGATATGCTCCGTTCTTTGTATCTGCTACAGTCTGATCTACTTTCTTCTGCTGTGCCTCACGGTATTTGAAGAAATCCAAAGCTACCTGCGGGAACAATGCATAGGTAAGTACATCTTCATCCTGCTGTTTCCACTGTTTCATCTCATTTTCAAGAGTCTGAAGCTCATCAGGAATCAAATCTGCCGGACGGCATGTGATTGCTTCTGTATCACCAATACATTTTTTCACTACTTCCGGATTAAATGGTTTTACAGTCTTTCCGTATTTTCCACTTAATACATCTTTTGTCTCTTTTGTTGCCATCTTATAACGTTCACCCATCAGAACATTAAATACAGCCTGTGTTCCGACGATCTGAGATGACGGTGTAACAAGCGGCGGCTCTCCGAGGTCTTTCCTTACACGCGGAACTTCTTCAAGCACTTCATAATACTTGTCTTCTGCATTCTGCTCTTTCAGCTGAGAGGTAAGGTTAGAAAGCATACCACCCGGTACCTGATATAATAAAGTCTTAATATTAACACCAAGGTTCTTCGGATTGAGAAGTCCTGAATCTAAAGCCTTGTCTTTGATTGGTCTGAAGTAATCCGCAATCTCAGCAAGAAGATTCTGGTCAAGGCCTGTATCATACGGGGTTCCTTTGAACGTCTCTACCATAACTTCTGTTGCCGGCTGGGAAGTTCCCATCGCAAACGGAGACATTGCTGTATCAATAATATCAACTCCGGCCTCCACCGCTTTCAGATAAGTCATACCAGCAACACCAGATGTATAATGTGTATGCAGATCAATCGGGATGCTGACTGCCTCTTTTAGTACAGTCACGAGTCTTGTCGCCTCATACGGAAGCAGAAGACCAGCCATATCTTTGATACACAGAGAATTCGCTCCCATCTCCTCTACACGTTTTGCGATGTCAATCCAGTACTCTTCTGTATAAGCATCTCCCAAGGTATAAGAAAGCGCAACCTGAGCCTCTGCCTTTTCCTTATTCGCCGCTGTAACAGCTGTCTGAAGGTTCCGAAGATCATTCAGGCAGTCGAAGATACGGATAATATCAATTCCATTCGCTGCTGATTTCTGAACGAAGTACTCAACCACATCATCTCCGTAAGGACGGTATCCAAGGATGTTCTGTCCACGGAACAACATCTGTAATTTTGTATTTTTAAATCCATCGCGGAACTTGCGAAGTCTGTCCCATGGATCTTCATGCAGGAAACGAAGAGATGCATCAAATGTTGCACCGCCCCAGCACTCTACTGCATGGTATCCTACCTGATCCATTTTCGGCACGATAGGAAGCATCTGTTCTGTCGTCATTCTGGTTGCAATCAGGGACTGATGTGCATCACGCAGAACGGTTTCTGTAATTTTTACCGGTTTTTTTTCTATTTCTGCCATTTTCATTCTCCTTCTATTATTGTAAATGTATAACCTTATGCTGATTTATTTCACACCAAATATAGCCATGAATGTTCCGGCTGCTACCGCAGTACCGATAACACCTGCCACGTTCGGCCCCATCGCATGCATGAGCAGGAAGTTCGTCGGATCCGCTTCTGCCCCCACCTTCTGGGAAACCCTTGCAGACATAGGAACCGCAGATACACCAGCTGAACCAATCAGCGGGTTGACCTTGCCTCCCGTTGCCTTGCACATGATCTTACCAAAGAGCACACCTGCCGCAGTACCAAATGAGAATGCTACCAGTCCAAGAACAACAATTTTAATCGTCGTCGCATTCAGGAACGCTTCTGCACTTGTTGTTGCTCCTACCGATGTTCCAAGAAGAATAACAACGATGTACATAAGTGCATTGGATGCTGTCTCAACCAGCTGTCTCGTAACGCCACTTTCTTTAAATAAGTTACCAAGCATCAGCATACCAATCAATGGTGCTGTTGTAGGAAGAATGATACTTACTACAATTGTTACAATAATAGGGAATAAGATACGTTCCAGTTTTGATACCGGACGTAACTGTTCCATTTTAATTTTCCGTTCTTTTTCCGTTGTCAGCAGTTTCATAATCGGCGGCTGGATAATAGGTACCAGAGACATATATGAATACGCTGCTACAGCGATCGGTCCAAGAATCGCTGTCTGCTGCAGTTTACCTGCAAGGAAAATAGAAGTAGGTCCATCAGCTCCGCCGATGATTGAAATAGCGGCTGCTGCTTTGTCGCTGAACCCAAGTGCCATGGCTCCCAGATACGCAGAGAAAATACCAAACTGTGCTGCTGCTCCAAGAAGGAAGCTCTTCGGATTCGCAATAAGCGGACCAAAGTCAGTCATCGCTCCAACTCCCATGAAAATAAGTGGCGGAAGAATTCCCCATTCATCTAACAGGTAGAAATAGTGCAGAAGTCCACCTGTCCCATTTGCTGAATCTTCAATCGTCATCATAATATCCGGATAGATATTAACTAACAGCATACCAAATGCGATTGGCACCAGCAAAAGAGGTTCGAACCCACGCCTGATTGCTAAATATAGGAAGAGACATGCGACAGCGATCATGATATAGTTGCCTACAGTCAAATTGAAGAAGGCTGTCTGGTGCACGAGGTTTCCTAATGTAGATGTAATATAGTCCATTTTATAACCTCCTGTAATTACCAGTTTTAATTTAATGTAGCGAGTACTTTACCTGCTTCTACAGCATCTCCGACTGCTACATCAATGCTGGCAACTGTTCCATCTTCTGGTGCAACAACCGGAATCTCCATTTTCATTGCTTCTACAACAACGATGGAATCTCCCTTTGATACTTTCTGTCCAACAGATGCCTCGATTTTAAACACCTTGCCTGCTGCCCCTGCTTCTACTTTAATACTTCCAGCGCCTGCAGCTGCTGCCGGTTTTGCCGGTGCTTTGGCTGGTGCTGCTTTCGGTGCCGCAACAGGTGCTGCCTGAGGAGCTGCTGCGCCTGCTCCGTTCTCCTCCACAGTTACATCATATACGTTTCCATTCACTGTAATTGTATAATTCTTCATCTTTCTTTCCTCCTGATTCACATAATTAATTCCATTTATTTGATGATTTACGTCTTATTTTACGCACTACAAATCCGTCGGTGGATGTTCCTGTGCTCGCTGCAATCGCAGCAGAAATAACAGCAACCAGTTCCAGATCATCCGTAACATCTTCCGCCTCTGTCTCTACAATTACAGGTGCAGGCGTCTCTGCTGCAGCTTCCGGAGTTTCTTTCTTCGCAAATTTTTCCTGGATTGCAGGAATGTATTTAAATAAAGAAATGATAAATGCAATAAAAATCAATACACAGAATACAGTTCCCATACCAAGGAGTGTATTAAGGCCGGCCTTTTTCAAAATCTCACCTGTTGAATAATCGCCGCTCACTGTCATATTACTGATATTTGATTTATCATTGAAAACGAATTCAATTTCTGCATCTCTGTCTTCAAACTCTGCCGTTGTTATAAGTTTCACTTCTTTGCTTGTGACTTCAACATCAAAATCACCGTGGCTTATGTAAGCGCCACATTCTTTCTGTCCTGCCTGCCACGCTTCAATCATACCAAGAAACTCTTCGCGCTCAACCGGAAGTCCTGACTGCATCAGCGTCAGATCCACCTCAAGCTCTGAACCATCCTGGAACTGTTTGAAATCAGCATCACCCATCTGTGAAAAACTGGAAATGATCGTATCCGCTGTCTGTTCCATGGCGTCCGTATCATAATCCACTGCCGCCTTAGAACTTCCACATCCAGTGAAACTTAACACGAAGACAAGGACGCATGCTAATAAGCTAATTTTTTTCTTCACTTTGCCTCACCTCACTAAACTGTTCCGTGTTTTTTTGCTGGACGATCTTTCCTCTTTGTAAATAACATCTCGAATGCGCCGATCAGATACTTTCTTGTATCAGCCGGTTCGATGATCGTGTCAACATATCCTCTTCTCGCAGCTGAAATCGGGCTTGACTGCAGTTCTTTGTACTCTGCCGCCTTTTCTTTTAACGTATCTGCATCTGCGTCTGCATACATAATCTTTGCTGCAAGATCTGCTTCCATCATTCCGATTTCTGACTCCGGCCATGCATAGACCATATCTGCACCAATAGATTTGCTGTTCATTGCAACATATGCGCTTCCATAAGCTTTTCCAATGATAACATTCACTTTCGGAACGGTCGCATTTGTAAAAGCATAGATTAATTTTGCAGTCTCTCTTGCAAGTGTTCTTTCATCATGTTTGCTCGCCTTAAAGCCAGTCACATTCGTAAGGGTTACAAAAGGAATATTAAACGCATCACAGAAGTTCACAAAATCAGCCGCTTTTTTGCATCCCTTTGTAGATAAAGAACCATCAAATTCTTCTTCCACATTTCCTTCAGCATCATATACTTTCGAACGGTTGGCAATGGCACCGACAGTCATTCCGTTCAGACGGATAAATCCTGTCACCATATCTTTTGCATAATCTTTTTTTGTTTCAAAGAATGTATGATTATCAGAAATGTCAGCAAGAACAATTACTGTGTCCTCTGCTGCATTTTCAATTCCTTCGCATACTCTGTTCAGGTCGTCAAAACACTCATCATAAGACGCGTCATCTTCATTATTAGAAGGAAGCATACATACAAGTGAACGGATCTGGGCAAGAATCTCTTCCTGTGTTCCCACACCGTCTACGAGACCTGACTCTTCGCTCTGGAATTTTGCAGAAGAAGTATCACATTTTGCAATCTGATTTCCCGGAATTGCATTTGGTGAATTCAAGAAAAGTTTCGCATCCTCTGATTCCATAAATGTAAAATCAGTCAACGCCGGCACAACAGCAAGTCCGCCGCCGCACATACCAAAAATTGCTGTGATCTGAGGTACAACACCTGAAGCCAGTGTCTGCTTCATATAGAGGCTTCCAAATCCATTCAATGCATCTGTCGCTTCCTGAAGTCTCATTCCTGCACAGTCTACAAGACCGATGACAGGTGCACCCATCTTCAATGCCATATCATAGATGCCTGCGATTTTCTTTGCATGCATTTCCCCGATTGCTCCGTTTAAAACAGTCGCATCCTGGCTGTATACAAAGACAAGATTTCCTTCAATTACTCCATAGCCAGTAATTACACCGTCTGCAGGAGTTTCTTTTGCCTGCATGTTGAAATCCGTTGTCCTGGCGGTAACTGCCCCACCGATTTCAACAAAACTTCCCATATCAAGTAAAGCGGCAATTCTTTCACTTGCTGGGTTTTCTGCTGTTGTGTTGCTCATAAATCTAGCCCTCCATTTTTTCTATATTTTTAAAAAAGTAAAACCAATTTTCTGCCGATTATAATTATACCCGTTTTGCATAAAAACTTCAACTGTTTTTGCAAAAAACTGTTAATTATTTCACGACTTATTTTATCCCATTACTACGCAAAAGTCTTTCATATATATCATTACAAATATTTCCATTTTAAATTTTAAAATTTTCTATTTGTCAGACCACAGTTCCTATGATAGAATATTGCAGGTACGGTGCCATTCGAAACAAAAGAAAAGGGGGATAGCTGAATTTATATTCCGTACAGAAATACGATACAGACTTCAGAGATATCTTATAACCGCTCTGCTTTCAGTTGTGTGACAGTTAGAAGAATTTTATACTTTTTTTATAATTCTCGGCAGTTTATTTATACATTTTACATTTTTTAATACTAAAGTATACTCTTTTTTTGTGAAAATTGTTCAAAAAAACTTATTTTTTGTTTGTACTTTAGTTTATTTTATGTTAAAGTATTCTTAGCAATTCACAAGGGCACAGAAGAGAAATTTCTCATCTGCAGACCGTCGACAATGTAATGTCGTGTAACATTCAAGCTGGGATTGAATAGACGTGTCGTTGCTAGATGTTAACTACGAAAGGAGGCAAGAAGTCATTTATTTTCGCCGGTGTGCAGAAGGCACATGGCCGGAAAAAGTATTGTATTTATTTTTTTAGTAAAAAGAACAGTTATTGGAGGGTTTTAGAAATTATGGGTGAAGCAAAAGCTAAAAAAGGTGGTTATCCAATAGGATTTTATGTATGTTGTATAACCTACACATTTGAGAGATTTGCGTTCTATGGCAGCAAACCATTATTGGTATTATTCCTGATCAAAGCCGTTGCAGAAGGCGGACTTGGAATCGACGCTGCTGATGCAGCTATTATTGCATCTAACTTAACAGCATTTACATATATCGCACCGGTTATCGGTGGATATGTATCTGACCATTGGCTTGGCGCCAGATATGCTGTATCAATCGGTACTATTCTGATGGGTCTTGGTTACCTCATCGGATGGCAGGCAAACAGTGTTGCAATGGTTAATGCAATGATCATCGTTGTATCAATCGGTACTGGTTTATTCAAAGGAAACCTTGCTGCTATTATCGGACGTCTGTTTGATGATCAGGCTATGTTAGATTCAGCGTTCTCTATTCAGTATTCATTCGTAAATATTGGTTCATTCTTTGGATCATCTGTTTGTGGATTATTGTACGTTGGCGCGTTGGCAAATGGTAAAGTATTAGGATTCAGACCTGTATTCTTGATCTGTGGTATTCTTGTATTTATTGGTGGTATCGTATTTACATTATGTTACAGTAAATTACAGGGACAGGGTATCAAGCCTTTCAAATATCTTACAGATACGCAGGGAAATGTTGTTGGTATGGCTCACAAAAAAGAAAAATCAGAGAAATCAACAGCTCCTCTTACATCAAAAGAGAAAAAAGGTGTACTTGCTATCATCTTAGTATCCTTTGTTTCTATCATTTTCTGGCTTGCATATTATCAGCAGGATTTAGCGCTGACAATTTACATGGACAAATTTGTCAACATGAACATTGGAAGCTTTAAACTGACACCACCACTTGTAACAACATCTTGGAATGGTCTGTTATGTATCTTCTTAAGCCTGGCTGCTGCTAAACTTTGGGCACACCTGGCAAAGAGACCTCAGGGTGACTTATCTATGTTCCAGAAAGTTACACTTTCATTCGTATTCCTTGGTCTTTCTTACGTTGTATTAATCATCATGGAGGTTCTCAGAGGTGTTGGTTCTTCTGAAGCAAATCAGGCAAGTGTAATATGGTTGTTATTATTTGGAGTATTCTTAACATTTGGTGAGATCTGCTTCTCTCCACTTGGTAACTCATTCGTAAGTAAATTTGCTCCAAAGAAATACTTATCATTATTAATGGGTGTTTGGACATTTGCTACATTCGTTGCTACAAAAGTTAACGGATACGTTCAGGGATTTGTTGAAAAACTTGGTATCTTTACAATCTTCGTTACATTTGCAGTTGTATCTGCAATCTGCGCGGTTGTTATGTTCCTTGTTACAAAACCATTAAACAGACTTGTTGAAGACGACAAATAATTTATTACAAAAAAGTTGTATGTGAGCACATACAACTTTTTTTGTTCATCTTATTTTGTTTTTTATCACCACGATCTTTAAATTTCCCCTTTGATGTAATAAACTTCGAATCCTTCCGGCCTCTTTTACACCTCTGCCTCAAGTTCCTCTTCTTGCAATGCCTTGCCTTTCACTTCAATCTGCGATAAAATGATCGCCGCAAAAATCACTATAAATCCTATAATCATTCTGCCCGTCACCTGTTCATGATAAAGAACGATAGAACACATCACGCCAAACACCGCTTCCAGGCTTAAGATCATTCCTCCAATTGCAGCTTCTGTATACTTGAGCCCAAAACTTTGCAAAGCCAGACATAACGCGGTTGCAAAGATTCCAAGATATACAAGCCCTCCGACTGCCGCTGCAGGATAGGATGATGGTATAGAACCTGTAAGTAAAACTCCTGCCCACGACAAAACCATGACAACTCCCAGTTCAATCGTTGTAAGGAGCAGTGAGTTTCTTCCTTTACACCCGAGCGAAGATACTACTATATTCGCTGCCCCGGGAATTCCGCTTAACACCGTAATGATATCACCGTTCGTCATTCCTCCGCCGCCTTTCAGAGACAGAATTCCAACACCTGTTACACACAGAAGTACACATGCCAGATGCTGCAGTTTGGGTTTTTTCTTCGTGACACCCCAATACAGAAACGGTACAAATACACAATAGGTGGTAGACAGAAATGCACTCTTCCCAGGAGAAGTATCCCAGGTAAGTCCAACAGTCTGCATCATATAACTTCCAAACAATGTAATTCCCATCAATGTACCATAAATCACATATTTTCTGTCCAGCAATTTCCTCAGAGGATAAGCTACAACTATCAGACACATACTTGCAATTGTAAACCGAACCGCGTTGATAAATACTGCTGAAAAAGTCTCCGATGCTATCTTTGCCACTGTAAATGTACTGCCCCAGATAAAGGCAGTTACAAACAACATTGGTTTCGCTATTTTTTTCTTCATTTTCCCAACCCTCCTTCCCTCTTTTCACGACTCTGTACTCCAGTCTATCATCCTTTCACATTTCCTGTCAAGACAGGCCTTTTGTATTCATTTTTCACACTATTTTCAAAGTAAAAACCCCGTATTTATCAACATAATTCTATTTGTACTTTAGTCTAATTTATGATACAGTATCAATAGTAACGTGTATCTGAATTTACATAACAAAACTATGATTGTACACGGATTATTAAGGAGGTTTTTCAAATGAAAGTAACAGAAAGAATCGCAAAACTTCGTTCTCTTATGAGCGAAAAAAACATGGACGCTTATATCGTTCCATCTGCTGACAACCATCAGAGTGAATATGTTGGGGAATATTTCAAATCCAGAGAATTTATCACAGGATTCACTGGCTCTGCCGGTACAGCTGTCTTCACAAAAGACGAAGCATATCTGTGGACTGACGGCAGATATTTCCTTCAGGCTGAAACGCAGATTGCCGGAAGCGGTGTGAAATTGATGAAAATTAATGAGCCAGGGTATCCGACAATTGAAGAATTTCTTGCAGATAAAATGCCTGAAAACGGAATCCTTGGATTTGACGGGCGTGTTGTATCTATGGAAGAAGGCCAGTCTTATGAAGCAGCCCTGAGTTCTAAAAATGTTACGTTTGAATATTCCTATGACCTTATCGGACAAGTATGGGAAGACCGCCCTTCTCTTGCAAATGAACCTGTATTTCTCATAGATGAAAAATACTCCGGCGAAAGTACAGCTTCTAAACTTTCACGCATCCGCGAAGTTATGAAAGAACAGGGCGCCAGCGCACATATTATTGCTTCTCTCGATGACGTTGCATGGCTGATTAACATGAGAGGCAACGATGTTGCATACTCACCGCTCATCCTTGCGTATGCGATCGTAAGAACTGACAGTATGGACTTATTTATGGAAGAAAGCAAATTAAATGACGCTGCAAAAGCAGAACTTTCTAAAAATAATGTGACTCTTCATCCATATGATGACATTTATGAATGCGTAAAAGCTTTCAGTTCAGACGATGCTGTCATGATTGATCCGATGAAAGTCAACTATGCAATCTATAATAATATTGCCGCAGAAGCTTTAAAAATAGAACATGCAAATCCAACCATTCTGTTCAAGGCAATGAAAAATCCTGTAGAACTCGAAAATATCCGCAAAGCACATATCAAAGATGGTGTTGCTGTTACTAAATTCATGCACTGGATGAAGACTACTGTTGGCAAGGAAAAAATTACGGAACTGTCCGCTGCTGAGAAGCTGGAGTCATTCCGCAAGGAGCAGGAAGGTTATCTGTGGCAGAGTTTCGAACCAATCTGTGCTTACAAAGAGCATGCTGCCATGATGCATTATGCTCCAACCGAAGAAACCGATGTCGAGTTAAAACCGGAACATTTCTTCCTGAATGATACTGGCGGAAATTACTACGAGGGTTCTACCGATATTACAAGAACTTTTGTCCTTGGCCCAATCAGCGATGAACTTAAAAAACATTTTACCGCCGTATGCCGTGCAATGATGAATCTCGCAAGAGCTAATTTCTTATATGGATGCAAGGGATATAACCTGGATGTTCTGGCAAGAGGACCGATCTGGGATCTTGGCATCGACTTCAAATGCGGCACAGGCCATGGCGTTGGCTATATGCTGAATATCCACGAAGCACCTACTGGTTTCAGATGGTACATTGTTCCTGCGAAAAACGAAACACATGTAATCGAAGAAGGAATGGTTCTGACTGATGAACCGGGTATCTATATTGATGGTTCCCACGGCATACGTACAGAGAATGAAATGATTGTCAGAAAAGGGGAACAAAATGAGTTTGGACAGTTTATGTATTTTGAGCCAATCACATTTGTGCCGATCGACCTGGACGGTATCGACCCAGAAGAGATGACCAAAACAGAAAAGAATTATCTGAATGACTATCACAGACAAGTATTCGAAAAGATTTCTCCTTATCTTAATGAAGAAGAAACTGAATGGCTGAAAGAGTATACAAGAGCCATCTAGCTAAAAACTTTAAGTAATTTTACAATAAAAACCCCAGAGCAGTTCAAAATAATCTGCTCTGGGGTCATCTGTTTACTTAGCTGTCTTTATCTCTTCTGCTTCTTACAACAATATTGAAACCATCAATATCAGTAATACAGATTGCTGTCCCTTTCTTAATCGGTTTATCTGTTACCCTGACTTTCAGAATCTGATTTCCAAATCTTCCTCTGCCCTTGTAGTCAATATCTGTCTCTGCAATTCCTTTCAGCCCAAGATACTTATCTTTTTTCCTGCACCTCATTTCTTCCACTGCATAACGCTCAGATGCCACTACCACACACACCGCAGCTGTATAAATGATAAATCTCAGTATACCATCGGCCAGACAGGCGATTCCAACTGCACACATAAAGTATGAATTAGAATTAAAGCCTCCCCTTTGGCTCTTGCCATAGAAAAATGGAAGATCCATTCTCGCCTCAACAATGGCATCTAAAATACCAACTGCAAGAAACGCAATTCCGATGATCAGCAGCATTTTTGCCCCCATCACCGAGATGCCTGCCGAGCTGATGACAAAGCATCTGAATGCAAAGAATACAACAGACGCCGCAATGAGAAAGACAAACGCCTTCCAGTCCAGATGCGGACGATTTTCTGCACGGATTCCTGTACTTCTGTCTTCTTTCGTCATGACCATTACCCCCTTGTCTTGAAATGATGAAAATAGATGATTTCGTTTCTTCTTATCTATAACTTAATCCCTTTATTCCATCATTTCAATGGGTTCTGCCTGAATGCAGTGAAATCCGTATTCAATGCCTTTCTATTTCTGGTTTCTGAACTGTATCGGTGTCATATCATATGTCTTCTTAAACAACCGGTTAAAATGCTCTACGTTCTGATACCCGACAGCCGCCGCTATACTTTCTACCGTCATATTACTGCTCTTAAGCATTGCACGTGCCTTTTTCATCCGGATTTTCTTAACATTATCTCCAAAGGTCAGTCCCGATTTTTCCTTGATATATTTTGAAAGGTACGGTTTTGAGAGAAAGAATTTCTCAGATAAATCATCCAGCGTCACATCCAGATAGTTTTCCTGAATATAATTCATGATATCTAAAGTTCTCTCATCCTTCAGCCCTTCCGAATTCATAATTTCCTCAATCTTGTTCACCGCAACTGTGAGCGCTTCTATGGATGCTTTGATAATATCAGGGTCGATGCCTACACCCCACTGCATCTTGCCGTGGCACATTACCCCGACATAGGCAACCGCCTTCGATGATGATCCCTGTGTCAGAGAATGCTCCTCATAGATTGACAGCTCGTAGCTGACTCCAAAGAACTGTTTGATTGCATTGCTCACCGCATCAAGACGTCCGTTACCATTGCCAAGGACCGTTCTCTTCTCTCCGCTCTGACTGAATGTCACTTCAGCGATAATGCCGTCTGCCTGTTTAAAATGGCAGTCATCAATATGGAATACGCTTTTTACATTGATGTAATGATCTTCAAAAATTTGATAAATCCAGTCTGGGGTCAGTTCCTTGTGCGCCTTGTCAGACACATCTTTGACAAGATATCCTACCTCTTCCTTCATCTTCTCCGGAAGGCTTAAGCCATAGCTCTGCTTCAGAATATAGTTTACCCCGCCTTTTCCTGACTGGCTGTTAATTCTGATGACATCGGATTCGTACTGTCTTCCCACATCCACCGGATCAATCGGCAGATACGGAACCGTCCATGTGTCACACTGCTTTTCTTCTCTCCACGCCATTCCCTTGGCAATCGCATCCTGATGAGAGCCTGAAAATGCGGTGAATACAAGTTCTCCGGCATATGGCTGACGCTCATAGACTGACATTCGTGTAAGACGTTCATATTTCTCTACCAGTTCTGTCATATTGGAGAAATCAAGCTTTGGATCAACCCCCTGTGAAAACATATTCATTGCCAGTGTGATAATATCCACATTGCCGGTACGCTCTCCATTGCCAAAAAGTGTTCCCTCAATTCTGTCTGCACCGGCCAGCATTCCCATCTCCGCATCGCTGACACCGCATCCTCTGTCATTGTGAGGATGAAGACAGAGAATCACAGAATCTCTGTACTTCAAGTTCTTGCTCATATATTCTACCTGAGTTGCGAACACATGCGGCATTGCATTTTCAACCGTCGTAGGAAGATTGATGATTGCTTTTTTTCCATTTCCCGGCTGCCATACATCCAGTACTGCATTACATACATCCAGGGCATAGTCGACTTCTGTTCCCTGAAAACTTTCCGGACTGTACTGAAATGTAAAATTCCCTTCCGTCTCATCTGCAAGGCTCTTTAACAATTTTGCCCCATCCACTGCAATCTGTTTGATCTGTTCTTTATTCTTCTTAAATACCTGTTCCCGCTGAGCAACCGATGTTGAATTATAGAGGTGGATGACTGCATGAGGTGCACCCTTTACTGCCTCGAACGTCTTCTTGATGATATGCTCCCTCGCCTGTGTCAGAACCTGAATAGTCACATCTTCAGGAATCATATTCTTCTCAATCAAAGTTCTTAAAAACTGATACTCTGTCTCAGAAGCAGCCGGAAACCCTACCTCAATCTCCTTAAATCCGACATCCAGAAGCATCTGGAAAAACTCCAGTTTTTCTTCCAGGCTCATCGGTTCAATCAATGCCTGATTCCCGTCTCTTAAATCCACGCTGCACCAGAGGGGCGCTTTCTCCACATGATCTTTCTTTACCCAGTCATATGTAACGACCGGAGGCATAAAATAACTTCTTTCATATTTCTTATAATTCATAATCTTTTCGCTCTCCTTTTTCACATTCCTGCAAAGGCAGGCTTATTGTTATCTTAGCATATTTCTTCCGTAATTTCGACAAACCCAAAGAAAAACGCCT
Source organism: uncultured Lachnospiraceae bacterium (assembly GCA_900549995.1). Taxonomy (GTDB): domain Bacteria; phylum Bacillota; class Clostridia; order Lachnospirales; family Lachnospiraceae; genus UMGS1251. Next base: position 31,900 of record URQQ01000023.1, read on the forward strand.
CTGATTACAGGGGTTTCCTGTAACTAGAGACGAAAGATTTATCTTACGCGGTACCACTCTAATTCATGATTCACATGCACTTTAGTAAGCACGGGCTGTCTTGCCGCCATATGCTCTCCCCCGGTAACGAAGGGTAACCGTCCAGACCTACTTCCATCCTTCGATGTTTCAGCCGGAAGCTCCAAGGCGAGTTCACTATTTCCCTTCCGCTGTTTTTCATCTGCCAACAGCTTTCTGTGCTCCGGTCCATAGCTACTGTTCCTCTTCTTAGCTTTCTGTTTTAGATAATATCACAGTTTCTGCCTTTTGAACAGTGATAAATTTAATCACCTATATTGATCAAATTTACTATTTTATATAAAAATTCATCAATTTATGTGATTTATCTTACACACTTCTTCTATCCAGCCATCGCTTTTCTGATGTCAATTCCTTTCAGATACATTTCTATTACCTTCTCTGCGACCCATCTCACAGAGATTTTCTCTACATCACTTTTCACGATTACCGGATATTCTTTGATGACTTCCCCGTTCAGCTCATAGACTGCTTTTCCGACAACATCACCTTTCTTTACCGGCGCTGTAAGTGAATCCGCAATCTTATAACTTACATTGACCTGATCTGATAATTTTACCAGCAGTTCAAGACTCCGTTTCTCTTCCGAAAGCGCAAGATCAGCTTCGGTATAAGCATCTTCATAAAGCTCCTGGCTGGCAGCAATTCCATCTTCCACCCTGATTGGGTCGAATTTCTTTTCTTTGTCAAATACATCTTTATAATTGTAATAATCCAGTCCATAGTTCATAAGAAGCTTCGTATCCGCCCATTTATAACTCTTGTTATTGGGCCATCCACAGGCAAGAAGCGCCACAATAAAAGTCTTGCCATCTCTGGAAAGCGCCCCGACATAGCAATATCCCGCATCCCCGGTAAAGCCTGTTTTTCCGCTCAATGCCCCCTCCATCATTCCCAGAAACGCGTTGTGATTGTTGCACGAAAACATTCCCTTTTTGTCCACGTCAGAAAAGGAATAACTTTTCTGTCTCGTTATTTCCAGAAATTCCTCTCTCTTCGGAGACTCTGTAATACAATATTTCATAATACGGGCAAGATCTGCCGCGGTCGTTGAATGCGTACCATTTTCATCGGAGGCATCGAGTCCGTTGGGTGTTATGAAATAAGTGTCATTGCAGCCAATCTCCTTTGCCTTCTGATTCATCAGATCTGCAAAACCTTCTTTCGATCCCCCCACGTGTTCCGCAATTGCTGCCGCACTGTCGTTATGTGATTCCAACATCAGAGAGTGCAGAAGGTCTTTCAGATAAAATTTCTCACCTTCGTACATCCCAAGGTGTACTTTCGGCTGAGACGCCGCGTATGCGCTGGCTGTTACAACCGCTTCTTCCTCCGCATTTTCAAGCGCAACAATGCATGTCATGATTTTGGTTGTGCTTGCCATCGCTTTCTTCTGATAACCATTTTTTTCATACAATATACGTCCGGAATCACCATCCATCAGCACCGCGGACTGTGCGTACAGCTGCCCCGGCTCTTTTTCTTCGTTTGATGCCTCTGGCTGCACGACGGTTTTCGTCTCTTCCCCTGCATACACTTCCTTCATACTTCCGGGTATCATTAATTGCGACACGATTACCATCATCAGGCATAATAAAAAAAGTCTTTTCATAGACTCCCCCACATTTCACTCAAGATACTTCATGTATATGAGGGGGACTCTAAAAAAAGACGTACCATCAGGACTTTGTCTGATGCATTTGCTCATGCTCTTTTTTGATTTCTTTATAAAGTTCTATTGAATTCCAGTTCTGGTTTGTCTCAGTCACAACAGCTTTCAGGTCAATTCGCTCCAGCTTGCATTTCCTCATTCTCATGGACAATTCATCGATCTGTCTCCCGGTAAATCCATCCATCACGAGCATTTCCTCCGAAAACCCTTCCCCTTCATAAACTGGCGATTCTGACGCAGGGGCGGCTTTTAAAAGTTCACCAATGGGTTTCAGATATTCTTCTTTTTCTACGTTCTTAATCCGGGCACCGATCTGTACCAAAATAAATTTTAATTTTCTGCCCCGCTGTGTCCCTGCCAGATTATAGAGCAGGACACTTGATCCATTTTTCATCTTCTACCTCCATACGTAATACATGGAAATCATTATAACGGATTCCGCCGGACATGTCTACCCGCCAGGCCGATTATCTTCCGGCTCCGGCGTGGTTTAACGGACCGTTCCCATCCCCAAGATTTATTTCATCCTTCAAAAGTCCGGTGATATAGATCTTGCTTTTTAACACAGCATCTTCCAGACTGAATCCATAAGCAAGATTCGCAGCCAGGGAGGATGAAAGCGTACATCCGGTGCCATGTGTATTCTGAGTCTCTATCCTCTCCATCGGATACCAGATCAGACGTCCGCCCTGTAAGCATAACAGATCAGAGGACGAGGATGCAAAATGGCCTCCTTTGATCAGTATGTTTGTATTGTATTTCAGGGCAAGCGCATCTGCCGCTTTTTCCATACTTTTCTCAGAATCAATCTTGATCCCGCTCAGCACTTCCGCCTCCGGGATATTCGGTGTAATCAAATCTGCCATCGGCAGAAGCCTTCCCTCATAGATCTCTCTCGCTGAATCCAGTAAAAGTGTACTCCCGCTCGTCGAAACCATGACCGGGTCAATGACCACCGATTTCACCGGATAAACTTCCAGCATTTCAGCGATCACCTGTGCATTTGGGCCGGTACCTGTCATGCCGATCTTCACCGCGTCCGGATAAATATCTGTAAATACGCTTTCCAGCTGCAGTTTCAGAAATTCCGGCCGGACGCCTTCGATCCCCTGCACTCCTTTTGTGTTCTGCGCTGTCAGCGCCGTGATCGCACACATTCCATATACCTTATGTCCCATAAATGTCTTCAAATCTGCCTGCACTCCGGCGCCGCCGCTTGCATCAGATCCTGCAATACTCAATACACATTTCATCATGCCCTTAAACGCCTCTTTCTGAATCCAGGCATTGCTTCCACGGCCTCCTTCAGCTCACTGGCCGCTCTCTGTGCATCTGGTGCCTTCATAACCGCAGATACGACCGCAATCCCAGACACAAGGCTCTCCTCTAACACATGCATGTTCTCCCTGCCAAGCCCGCCGATTGCGATTGCCGGAACCGGAACCTCCGCCAGTATCTCATTCAGTCTCGAGACAGGAGTCAGAACTGTTTTTACTTTTGTCGTCGTCGGATAAATCGCACCGATTCCCAGGTAATCTGCTCCTTCCTTCCACGCAGTTTTTGCCTGCTCTACGGTCTTGGCTGTGGCTCCTACAATTTTATCAGCTCCCAGAAGCTTCCTTGCGGCAGATACCGGCAGATCACTCTGTCCGACGTGGACACCGGCCGCATCTACTGCCATTGCCACATCGACCCGGTCGTCTATGATCAGAGGAACCCCGTATCTGTCCGTCAACCTCTTTACTTTCTCTGCCAGTTCCAGATATTCTCTTCCTCCGATCTTCTTCTCCCGAAGCTGCACAAGTGTCACTCCACCTTTCAGCGCCGCATCCAGTTTCCCGAGAAACTCCTCTTCTTCATAGTCAAGCCTGTCTGTCACCAGGTACAATGTCAAATCAACTGAATTCATACTGTTCCACCTTCATTTTTTCTTTTATTTCTTCGTCTGTAATCTGATCCACACAGTCAAACAGACGGACTCTCCCGCTGCCCACACAAAATCCATCAAGCGCAGTTTCCCCGCAGATTCCATACATGGCAGCCGCATAGGCCAACGCATATACAAGCGCCTCTTTCGGGACATTCCCCAGTACTCCTGCAAATGCTGCAGCTACCACACTCAGCATACAGCCGGTTCCCGTAATTCTTCCCATATCTTTGCAGCCATTGGATACGATGTATGTATCTGTCCCATCGGTGATCAGGTCATATGCTCCCGTCACAAAAATAATACTGCCAAATCTCCTGGATAAACCAGCCAGCCATCTGCAAGTCTCTCCCAGCGTCTCTTCTGTCACCTGATCTGCTGTACCTGCGTCGATACCGCTTGCATGGCTCTCTTCACCAGCAAATGCCTTGATCTCTGAAATATTCCCTTTGAGCACAGTCGGATGAAACCGGTTGGAACATTCCTGTGAAAACTTGCGTCTCAGACTGCTGCAGCCGACACCTACCAGATCAAGGATCACAGGAATCTGCCTGTCTTTTGCCGTTTTGCCTGAAATCAGGATTGACTGCATCCGCTCATCTGTGATATTTCCCAGGTTGCATACGAGCGCATCTGCATTCTGCGTAATCTCTTCTGCCTCCGCCGGATGTTCTGCCATAATCGGTCTAGCGCCAAGCGCCAGCGCGATGTTGGCACAGTCTGTAATACTGATGTGGTTCGTGAGACAATGGACCAGCGGACTCTGCTCTCTGATTCTCTGCCTGTAAGACGCCTGGTTTTTCTCAAATACTCTGTTTATTCTTTCCATCTGCTTTACCACCTGTGTAGACTCCTGCTGTCTGCGAATTCAGCTGGGATTTAAACGTTTCCAACAGTCCTGCTCTTCTCAATGCCCCGAGGAAGAAAAACGCGATGGTGCCCCCAATCACTGTCCCAAGCAGGAACGAAGGAACATAGAAAAGCCATGTAAGCCCGGTTCTTCCCATCAATCCTGCCATCACCGGATAGGATACGACAGCGCCGATGATTCCCGTCCCGATTACTTCTCCTAAAACTGCAGCGATCAGCTTCTGCTTCGACCAGCGGTAAAACAATCCGGAGAGTCCTGCCCCGAACACGGCCCCTGTCAGTGCAAGCGGAGGAATCCCCATCAGCATCATCCGGATCAGACCAATCAGGACAGCACATAAAACTGCATACCCAGGCCCCAGAATCACCGCGCACGTCACATTGATAAAATGCTGCATCGGACAGCAGCCTTCCACCCGCAGAATCGGGGAAATGATAACCCCAAGTGCAACAAACATCGCAAGCAGCATTTCTTTTTTCAGATTCATTTTTTTCATAACCGTTCCCTCCTAATCCATGATATCGACATCTTCTCCCCTTAATATCTTATTGATATTTCGGACAGCGCACATTTTTCCGCACATCGTGCATGTATCTTCTCTCTCCGGTGTAGATTCTGCCCGGTATCTCCTTGCCTTTTCGCCATCCATGGCAAGCTCAAACTGCTTCTCCCAGTCAAGTTCTCTTCTGGCCTCGCTCATTTTATAGTCCCAGTCTCTGGCTCCTTTGATTCCCTTCGCAATGTCTGCGGCATGAGCTGCAATCTTCGAGGCCATAATTCCTTCTTTCACATCTTCAAGCGTCGGAAGACGCAGATGTTCTGCCGGTGTGACATAGCAAAGAAATGACGCCCCATAGGTGGCAGCAACTGCCCCTCCGATCGCCGCTGTGATGTGGTCATATCCCGGGGCAACATCTGTCACAAGAGGCCCAAGAACATAAAACGGCGCACCCTTGCAGACCGTCTTCTGGATTTCCATGTTCGACTTGATCTGGTTGAGAGGCATATGCCCCGGTCCCTCAATGATGACCTGCACATTTTTATCCCACGCACGCTGCGTAAGTTCCCCGAGGGTTACCAGCTCCTCAATCTGGGCAACATCCCCCGCATCCTCAATGCTTCCCGGACGGCACGCATCCCCAAGGCTCAGCGTCACATCATACTCCTGGCAGATTTCCAGAATCTCATCGTATCTTTCGTAGAATGGATTCTCATTGCCGGTAAGCTCCATCCATGCAAAAATAATCGATCCGCCCCTGGATACAATATTCGTGTGCCTCTTTGCCTTTTTAAACCGTTCTGCTGTAGAGCGGTTGATGCCACAGTGGATCGTCATAAAATCAACCCCATCCTCTGCATGCATCCTGACAATATCAATCCACTGGTCTGTGGTGATCTTTTTTAACGCCTTATTGTAGTATACAACCGCATCGTAGATCGGGACTGTACCGATGACCGCCGGGCATTCACTGGTGAGTTTCTGCCGGAAGACTCTTGTATCTCCAAACGAACTCAGATCCATGATCGACTCTGCTCCCATCTTCACCGCTTCCATCACCTTGGCGATCTCCACCTCCATATCAAGACAATCTTTGGACGTCCCAAGATTTACGTTGATTTTTGTCTTCAACCGATCTCCGATTCCATAAGGTGTCAGGCATTTATGATTCTTATTTGCCGGAATTGCCACCTGCCCTTTAGCGACAAGTTCCATCAGTTCTGTTTCCTTCATTCCCTCATAAGCTGCCACTTTCTTCATTGCCTCTGTGACAATCCCTTTTTTCGCGGCATCCATCTGTGTTGTGTAATCCATACGTTTTCTTCTCCTCTTTTCGTCAAATAAAGAAAATCAAGGGACATACGCCTCCGCCAGGCATATATCCCTTGATTCGTTTTATCATATGATTCACTTCACAATTGAAATATTTCCCTACGTTGGCATTATCCAAATCAGGTTCAAGGTCGAAACTCACAGTTTCCTCTCAGCCTTTCTAAAAGCTCCCTTAATATTCTGTTGCTATTACTATAGACGATTCACTATTTTCTGTCAAGCAGAAAAATATCATCAGATATTCAGCTTCAGCTGTACCTCTTCCTCCGCCTCTTCTTTGAAATCTTCAATCTGTTCCTGGTTAAGGCTTGGCAGGTCATCCAGCGAATGTACCTTAAACCTTCTTAAAAACTCTTCCGTTGTCCCTAATAAAATAGGCCTTCCCGGCGCATCCAGCCTTCCCACCTCACAGATCAGATTATACTCTATCAGGCGGTTCACTGCATGGTCTGATTTTACGCCTCTGATCTTTTCAATCTCGATTTTAGTCACAGGCTGTTTATACGCAACGATCGAAAGTGTCTCAAGCTGGACATCCGTAAGAACATACTTCTTTGGCTGCTTTGCCACACGAATCAGATAATCATACAGTTCCGGCTTGGTACACATCTGGTAAGAATTTTCCAGCTCAATGATATGGATTCCGCTCCGGGCTTCCTCATAGCGGTCCATCATATTATGCAGAATCTTTCTGGTAGTCTCCGTATCATGCTCGATTGCAAGTGCCAGTTTTTCAAGCTCTACAGACTCCCCCATTGTAAATAAAATTGCTTCAATTGCCGCTTCCAGTTTCTTTACTTCCACTATTATTCCTCACTTTATTTCTCTCTCATGCTGCCGCAGGCTTCTTTAACGCCATGTGTTTCCGCAATCCAAAAAACGTTTAGACTATATTTTGGTATCATATCAGAGATGTAATTATAATATCATCGAATGTATGCTCCTGATCCACATGGATTGTCCCAACTTTCATCAGTTCCAGAACCGCCAGAAATGTGACTACCACCTGCATTTTCGTACTCTGCCGCTCCAGAAGTTCCCGAAAGCTGAACCGGTTATGAGAAGCCGCAAACTGTTCTACATAAGCAATTTTCTCCGGGAGATTTACTCCCTCTCAATTTTGCCAAATTTGCTCCTTACCGGATCAATCTTATCATTCTGGCGGCGGATCACAGCATTAAAGATCCTCCGAAGCTGTGCCAGCGTCAAATCCCCGATCAGTTGATCCATATCTACAGGTTCTTCGTATTTCGCAACTTCCTCAGGAATTGTTGCATCTTTGTAGATCGACCGCTCCCCTTCAATCTGCCTGTCTCTCAGCTCATAAGACATATATTTATACATCTTGTACTGAAGAAGCTGTTCTACAAGTTCCTGCCGCGGATCTTCCTCTTCTCCCTCTTCATTCACTTCTTTTGGAAGAAGCATTCTGCACTTGATATCAAGAAGCGTCGCAGCCATGACAAGGAACTCGCTCATGATATTCATGTCCTCTTTCTCCATGGCATGGATATAGTCCATATATTGATTGGTGATCTCAACAATCGGGATGTCATAGATGTCTATTTTGTTTTTATCAATCAAATGCATTAAAAGATCCAGCGGACCTTCAAATACTTGTAATTTTACAGGTATTCCCATATGTGGTTCCTTTTCCTTCATTTTCCGTATTTTCTGTCAGCAGACCAAGGCGGCCTCCCGCTGCTTTTAAAGATGTATCTTCAGCACTACCGCCTCCGCCATGTTCAGAAACCTGAGATTCACGGTATGAGTCCCAAGTCCTTTGCTTACAACCATATAAGCACCATCTTTCAAAGTGACTTCTCCGGAATATTTGGGGAACAGTTTCCCCTGCGTCGAGATGACACCCCTGAATCCCGGGATTCTCGCCACCCCACCATGAAGATGCCCGGAGAGCACAACGTCTGCCCCCCACGCTCTGTATGCATCGAAATACTCCGGATTATGGGCAAGTATGATCTGAAAATGCCCCTTTTGGGGCTTTCCGATACATTGACGTATCACTTCTGCCGGCATTTTATTATTCTGCAGTTTCTCATAATATTTTTCCGGGATTTCAAGTCCGTGTATCTGTATCGGCACATCCTGAAATTCAAACTTTACGGAGTTATTTTCAAGAAAAATAACTCCGTTCTTTTCAAGATATTTTTTGTATTTCACAAATTCGTTTCCATATTTCTGAGGATGGACTTTCATACGATATTCGTGATTCCCATTTGCATAATAAACCGGACAGATGGATGGGAGCTGCCTGATAAATTCTGCGGCTGCCTGCCATGGTTTCCCTGGTTTTGCAATCAACATGTCTCCGCCAATCAATATCAGATCTGGTTTCTGCTCTTTGACTGCACGAACCAGGCTGTCATTTCCTTCTCCATACACATGGTTATGAAGATCGCTCAAAAATACGATCCGAAGGTCTTTCCCCTTCTTTTCCTGCCCCCGGGAAGAGATCTCATACTCCGTCATCTTAAACCTTGTCAGTTCTCTCACACATTCCAGGAGGCACAGCGCTGCTGCCGTCAATAATATCGTGATTGCCATATTTCTTTCACATTCTCCCTGGTTCATAAAAATCCAATATGAAGCTATTATATAATTTTTCCGGGATTTTTACAATAGAAAGCTCGAAGCCATATCGAAAAGTGCATGTTTATATGTCATTTTGTCTACAGAATCCCCCGCTGCGATTGGAAGGCTCCCGATCTCCTTCCCTCCAAGTGAATAGACGAGAGTTCCCAATTTATCACCTTTTTTCACCGGAGCTTCTATCTCCTTCTTTACTTTGGCCTTCTTTTCCACGGTCTTTAAGTCTGCTCCCGTCGTATCAATATACTGGAATTGGCCCTGAACTTCAGCCTTTATTTCTTTTTCTGTACCGCGCAATACCTTCACCCGGTCAAGTTTTACCGGTTTGTCATCAATATACCGGGCGCATTTGCCAAATCCATAATTCAGAAGTGTCTGCGCATCCTGAAATCTCACCTTGTAATCCGGTGCCGCCATGATCACGGCAATCAGTTCCATCCCATCTTTTTTTGCGGTCGCTGACACACAGTATTTTGCCTTGCTTGTAGATCCGGTTTTCAGTCCCGTCGCATATTGATACTGCCGGATCAGTTTGTTCGTATTTGTAAGTCCGAATTCTGTCGTTCCCTTGCTTGTAGTATGTGTGATATTTTCCATCCATATCGTAGAATAATCGTGAATCTGCGGATATTTCGTAATTAGTTCCCGGGACATGAGCGCGATGTCTTTTGCTGTTGTCAGGTGCCCATCTGTATCAAGACCGTTACAATTCAGGAAATGTGTATGTTCCATTCCAAGACCTTTCGCCCGCTCATTCATCTGATTGACGAATTCTTCCTCACTTCCCGCAATCTGCTCAGCCATCGCAACACATGCATCATTTGCGCTGGCTACGGCAATGCATTTGATCATCGTATCAACAGTCTGTGACTCCCCCGGCTCAAGAAATACCTGTGATCCGCCCATGGATGCAGCATATTCAGAAGTCGTAATCTGGTCCTCCAGTTTCAGTTTTCCCTCTTCCAGCGCATCGAAAATCAACAAAAGTGTCATGATCTTTGTCACGCTTGCAGGGGGCATCTCTTTATCCGCATCCTTCTCAAAAATCACCTGTCCTGTAGATGCTTCCATCAGAATTGCCGACGGTGCACTGATCTGCGTTCCTCCTGCTGCTACTGTATCCTCATTGCTCTCTTCCTGATTCCCATCTGCGGCCTCTCCCTGTGTCTCCTGTACCTCCTTTGTATCTTCAGTTTCCACATCTTCATATGCCAGTACTTCGGCTGCAGGCAGGATGCAGACATTCTGTAGGCAAAGTAAAAAAGCGAAAGCTACTGCCAGAAATTTTTTCATGGAACAGCTCCTTTTTATGTATCTTCTGTTACTATTGTAATAAAACAGGCGGGAAAATATGCCATTTCCCGCCGGATTAATGAGATTCTTTCATCTGATATACCCGTGAATATTCTTTTGTCTCTTGGTTTTTGACCGTCAGGCTCCGGTTCTGAGATAGAAACCGGGTAATCGCATAGCAGTCCACCCAGATTTCGTTGTTCCCCTCTTTCTGAGATTCATCAAAGATAAGCTGAAGCCCCCAGTGCAGATGCACTTCATCGATATTATTGACATTCTCTTTCGCACTGTAGCCGGTATGCCCCATATAGCCAATCACATCTCCTGCCGTCACCTCGCTGCCTTCCTCTAAAGACTTGTGAAACGGGAAATTCTGCCTCAGATGCGCATAATAATAATATCGTTTTTTATCATAACTGCGGATACCAAGCCTCCAGCCTCCATACTGGTTCCAGCCAATCGCCTCCACATACCCTGACTCCACAGCAATGATCGGTGTCCCGACCTGTCCCATCATGTCATGCCCGAGATGCGGCCTGCTGTAGCCATAAGATCTGGACGTACCAAAATCGTCATAATCACTGTATTCATATCCTTTGGCGACGGGAGAAAATGCTTTCAATCCATACATCTTCTTCCATTCTTTCTCGGTCTCACTCCCGCCTTTCGGGACTTCTATCTCATATTCTCCGACCATCCCTCCAAGCACTGCCGTATATGCTTCCAGATAATAAGAATAATATTTTTTCCCTTCGGTCAGCTTTGAAAGCTTCGTTCCTGATTTCAGTTCTTCTGTCAGTTGATCCATATCTTTTGCCCGATACTGTGAGAAATCCCCTCCGTACTTCGTTCCAAGATAAGCGAGAAGTTCGATCCAGTTCAGATGTACTTCTTCTTTATAGGAATCCCGATCCGCCTCGTATGCTTTCTGAAGCGCCTCATAGGGCACATCGAATTCTACCCATTTAATGAATTTTTTCTCCGTTCCTCCTTCTTTGCTGACTTCATACATCATTGTTTCCCGGGAAGTCTGTAATTTTTTCTGCTCTTCTATTCTGCCGCTTATGTATATGGCTCCAATGATAAGACATACGAGCATTTCAAGGTACACACCATAATGAAGCAATTTCTTCATTTTTCTCCTCACAGACGAGAAATCATTTATGAATATTTTATGCTTTCGGATCAAAAATATGCCCTCAAAGACATTGACCTGCATTTTCCATGTGACGCCAGCCTGCAACATCGTTTAATATCCCATCCACAGTCTGCGGACAGCCACCTGTATGAAAATTCCATCTTGACAATACAAGGCCCGCAGGATTATAATGAATGAAATCAAGAACCGATGATCAAGAGTAGTAACCTTAATCCAGTATTTCCAGAGAGCTTCGGATGGTGGAACCGCGGCAGTATCAATTAAGGCGAATGGACTTGTGAGGGCAATCTGAAATCAGCAGCTTTGCTGACGTAGGTGCGACGGATTCCATCCGTTATCGTGGAACATGTATGATAGTACATGGCTGAGCGCATTCTTTACAAGAATGAATTTAGGTGGCAACGCAGGAATTTACTCCTGTCCTATATAAATTATAGGGCAGGATTTTTTATTACATAGGAAAGTTCTTCGAACTTGCCTATGTAATAAAAAGCCCTCCGGGCAGGATGCACACAATGTGCCAAGGAAAGCTGCTTCGCAGCTGCACATTGGTGCACAAAGTGTACAAGTCCCTCATGAGTGAGGGATTCAGGGAGTTAAAGTGGACTTGTCCACTTTGTTCTTTCCCAAAAAACTGCATCCAAAACAATTGAAAGGAAGGTATTAGTGATGAATGAAACAAAAAAAATCCCTTACAAAATTTATCTGGAAGAAAGTGAGATGCCAAAGCAATGGTATAATGTCCGTGCAGATATGAAAAATAAACCGGCCCCTCTGTTAAATCCAGGAACCCATGAACCTATGACGGCCGAAGAACTGGGTCATGTCTTCTGCGATGAACTGGTAAAGCAGGAACTGGATGATACGACGGCTTATTTTGACATTCCCCAGGAAATCCAGGACTTCTATAAGATGTACCGCCCGTCTCCGCTGGTGAGAGCATACTGTCTGGAAAAAGAGCTGGATACACCTGCAAAGATTTATTACAAATTCGAAGGAAACAATACCTCCGGAAGCCATAAATTAAACTCCGCAATCGCGCAGGCTTATTATGCCAAAGCCCAGGGGCTTAAGGGCGTCACAACGGAAACCGGCGCAGGACAGTGGGGCACTGCACTTTCCATGGCCTGTGCATACCTTGGACTGGACTGCCAGGTATACATGGTAAAATGTTCTTACGAGCAGAAACCATTCCGCCGCGAAGTCATGAGAACATATGGTGCCAATGTCACTCCTTCTCCATCAGATACCACCAGTGTAGGGCGTGATATCCTTGCCCGCTTCCCGGGAACTTCCGGCAGTCTCGGATGTGCAATATCCGAAGCAGTCGAAGCTGCCACAACACAGGACGGCTACCGTTATGTCCTTGGTTCTGTCCTGGCTCAGGTAATGCTTCACCAGTCAGTGATCGGCCTGGAAGCCAAAGCTGCCCTGGACAAATATGGAATCACGCCGGATGTCATCATTGGATGTGCCGGGGGAGGTTCGAATCTGGGCGGACTGATTGCGCCGTTTATGGGTGAACAGCTCAGAGGGGAAAAGAACTACCAGTTCATCGCTGTAGAACCTGCCAGCTGCCCAAGTCTTACCCGCGGAAAATATGCTTATGACTTCTGTGATACCGGTATGGTATGCCCGCTCGCCAAAATGTACACTCTTGGAAGCGGCTTCATTCCATCTGCAAACCACGCAGGCGGCCTCCGTTACCATGGCATGAGTTCTGTACTCTCACAGCTCTATGATGATAAACTCATGGAGGCGGTATCTGTAGAACAGACTGCCGTGTTTAAAGCAGCTACACAGTTTGCCCGGATCGAAGGCATACTGCCGGCACCGGAAAGCAGTCATGCAATCAAAGTGGCAATTGACGAAGCTCTCAAATGTAAAGAAACCGGGGAAGAAAAGACGATTTTATTCGGCCTGACCGGAACCGGATACTTCGATATGGTTGCTTACGGAAAATACAACGACGGTGAAATGACAGATTACATTCCAACGGATGATGATCTTGCAAAAGGATTTGCAGGTCTGCCGGTCATGGAATAATCACGAAGCTCCGGCTTCTGTCTCATAAAAAAGACCCTGGGGGTTCCAGGGTCTTTTTTGTGATTCTGATCTTAAAATAAATCTTCCGGCTTTTGGAACTCTATTCCAAACCCGTCTGCGACGTTCTTGTAAGTGCAGACACCGTCATAAGTATTTACAGCTGAATAAATTACAGGATGATTGCGGCATGCCTGTTCCAGCCCTTCTGCCGCAATCTGAAGGCCGTATTTCAGCGTGGCATTGGTTAGTGCGATGGTGGACGTCCTCGGAACAGCCCCCGGCATATTTCCCACACAATAATGAACAATTCCGTCTACTACGAAAATCGGATCATCATGGTACGTCACTTTTGTCGTCTCACAGCATCCGCCCTGATCCACTGCCACATCCACAATGACACTTCCCGGTTTCATATTCTTGAGATACGCTTTTTTCATAATCTTCGGAGCCGCTTTTCCGGGGATCAGCACCGATCCGATGACAAGATCCGCTTTTGAAACCGCATCTTCAATCGCCGCATCTGTACTGTAAAGCGTCTGAACTCTTGATCCAAACAAATCATCCAGATAAGCCAGTCTGTCGAGGCTGATATCCGTAATTGTCACGTTTGCGCCCATTCCGACTGCTATTTTGCACGCATTTGTTCCGACATTTCCTCCTCCGAGAATTACGACATTCGCTTTCGGTGTTCCAGGCACACCGGAAAGAAGGACTCCTGAACCGCCGAATGTCTTCTCAAGATATTTCGCGCCTTCCTGTACACTGAGACGCCCTGCAATCTGGCTCATCGGGGCAAGAAGCGGAAGTGTTCCTTTCTGATCCATCAAAGTTTCATATGCCACACCTTTAACACCTGATTTCAGCATCGCATCTGTCAGGGCTTTGTCAGCGGCAAGATGGAGATACGTATAGATAATCAGATCTTTCCGAAAATACTGGTACTCAGCTTCCAGTGGTTCTTTCACTTTCACGATCATATCGCTTTTCGCCCACACATCAGCTGCATGATCAATAATCTCAGCTCCGGCTGCCCTGTATTCCTCTGTCCGGAATCCGGAACCGATTCCCGCTTCATTTTCAATATAAACGGTATGCCCTGCATTGACATAGCTTTTTACATTATCCGGTGTCAGTCCGATACGGAACTCGTTGTTCTTGATTTCTTTTACACATCCGATTTTCATTTTGAAGCCCTCCTGTTTTGGTGGATTTTATTTTTTTTAAATACTTTTTGGATAATTTTATCCTTTACTGGTTGTTTTCAATATAACACAGCAAAGATTAGAATACAATTACCAAATTATTAAGTTTTTCTTTCTTTTTTTTGTTAAACATGCCTATGAATCTACAGCTTTGGTTGCAATCTTCAGATTTTTATGTTTAAATGAACTCAGTAATCATTGACAGAATTGGAGAAGAAATAGATGAGTGAATTAAAAAAGGCCCTGGGGCGCGCACAAAAACTGACAAAAACAGAAAATAAAATATTAGACTTTGTCATAGACCATCTTGAGGAAGCCTGCTTCATGACATCTACCGATATCGCTGTCAAACTATCCGTCAGTGAATCCTCTGTGATCAGATTTACACGCTCCCTGGGATATTCCGGATTTATTGATTTTCAGCGCAGTATCCGCAAAGACTTTACTGAAAATGCGTACAGTATTTCAAACACGGTGCATGTACCGTACGAACGGCTCAAAATGAGTATCGAGCACGGCGCCGAAGATTACATGGAAGAATTTGCTAAAAATACAGAAAAAAATATTGCTTCTGTCTTAAAAAATAACGGGCGGGAATTATATGAAAGCGCCACTGAAATTCTGCTGAAAAGCCATCGGAAATACATCGTGGGTACAAGGGCCAATACCGGAGTGAGCAGTTATTTTTACCTGCTCCTGAAACACATGCTCAAGGACGTTTATATGGCCAACAATGCAGCAGTAAGCCTCATAGACCAGATGATTGACATTTCCGAAAATGACTGTGTTATCATCGTAAGCTTTCCCCGCTACTCACAGCTTGACAAACTTGCTGCCGAAATGGCGAAAGATGCCGGCGCCCGGATCATCGTCATCACGGACAGACCCAATGCCCTTCTCACACCCTATGCGGATGTTGTGTTCACGGCGGGCATAGACAGCAATATGTTTTTTAACTCTTATATTGGAGTAAACTTCCTCATGGAATCAATCTGTGCCTCTTTGAGCAGTAAAATCGGCACCGGCAACGAAGAAAAACTGAAAAAAGTGGATCAGTACTTAAACCGGATCGGGATCTATTAGGTGTGCTCCGGGATTGTCTGCGCTTTTCCTGATTTCCACTGTACCTCCGAAATCAGCACTGCCGCAAACATCAATACACATCCCGCCATTAACTTCACTGTCAGACGTTCGCCGAGCAAAATGACAGAAAAAATCAGGCCAAAAACAGATTCAAACGACAGAAGCAGTGAAGTAATCCCCGGCGCAAGATACTTCTGCCCCACATTCTGAAGCAGAAACCCCAGCATCGTGCATAGTACAGCCAGATACATAAGACTCAGCATGAGATTTCCATTCATTTGTTTCAGATCCAGCCGCCCTTCCAGCAGCGGCGCAGCGCACCAGTTCAATACCGCGCAGACAGTAATCTGTACCACCGTCAGCACAATCGGATCATGCTTTACCGTATACCGCTCAATATACACGATGTGCACTGCAAAGCAGACTCCGCATAGAAATGTCAGCAAATCCCCCGGATTCACGGATAAATCTCCCTCTAAAGTCAGCAGCCCAAGACCTGCCACCGCAAAAACAGCAGCCGTAATATTGTTCGGTTTCGGCTTCGTATGATTAATTTTCCAATGCAGAAACGGAACCAGTATCACATACAGTGTAGTAATAAATGCATTTTTACTTGCCGTTGTATATTTCAGCCCATATGTCTGAAATAAATATGCAAGAAAAAGAAAGATGCCAAGAATGCTTCCATACAAAAGATCCTGTTTACTCATTTTCTTTATTTTTTTAATAAATACCGCTACCAGACAGATGGCTGCCATAGAAAACCGTATCGCCAGCAGATATGCCGGCGGCAGAATATCCAGGGAATTTTTCATAACCGCAAAAGAACTCCCCCATATAATCGTAGTGAAAATCAGTCCTGCGGCAGCCAGAAGTTTTACCGCCGTCTTGTGATTTTTTATTTCCTGAATTGTCAATCTTATACCCCCTCATTTGTACAGATGCTTCGTATTTTACCACATTTTCTGTGATACTGGCAAGCTGCAGGAACTCTCCCACTTACCAAAAGTGCGGCTCTGCATTTTGCAGAACCGCATCTTATCGTTCTCTTACATCTCACCAGCTATTTGGGGACAGCCGGCGCAAGATTTTTCAATGAGATGTCCATGATGGGTGCGGAATGCGTAAGCGCACCCGCGGAAACATAATCAACCCCGATCTCGGCAATCTCTTTCAATCTTTCCTTTGTCACATTGCCGGAGCACTCTGTCTCTGCTTTTCCTTTTGCCATCGCGACAGCCTTTTTCATTGTCTCATTATCCATGTTATCCAGCATGATAATATCGGCACCGGCATCCAAAGCCTCCTGCATCATCTCCAGATTCTCTACTTCTACCTCAATTTTCCTCACAAAAGGTGCATACTCTTTTGCCATCTGTACAGCCTTTGTAACGCTTCCGGCAGCGCCGATATGATTGTCTTTGATCAGCACTCCGTCTGACAGGTTGTATCTGTGATTACATCCCCCGCCCACTTTCACCGCATATTTCTCAAATGGACGCATATTGGGTGTCGTCTTTCTTGTATCCAGGAGTTTCGTAGAATATCCCTTGATTTCTTCTGCGAAGCTTTTCGTGAACGTGGCGATGCCGCTCATTCTCTGCAGATAGTTGAGTGCTGTACGTTCTCCTGAAAGAAGCGCCCTGATATCACCATGGATCACACCGATCAGTTCCCCTTTTTTCACCTGGTCCCCGTCCTTGTACGTCGTTTCAAACCATGATGTTTCGTCCAGAAGTTCAAATACTCTGGAAAAGACATCCAGTCCGCAGATAATCCCATCTTCTTTGCAGATCAGATCTGCACGTCCGTCTTTGCTTTCCCTCATGACTGCGTTTGTCGTTACATCTTCACTCGTAATGTCCTCACGGAGTGCGTTTAATATATAATTGTCCGTATTAATTTTCATGGTCACACCATTTATCATAAAACTCTCCATCCCTTCTCTGAATTTCTTCCATGATCAGCCTGCGGTTTTCTTTATCCCGTTCTTCTTTCCCTTGATAATTTCCAAGTGGTACTTCCGGCCTCTCCACCGGAACCATATCAATCTCTTTTGCAATCCGTTCTGCCGCCCGTTTCGCAAATACCAGGCTTTCCAGCAGGGAATTGCTGGCCAGGCGGTTGGCTCCGTGCACGCCATTGCAGGCCGTCTCACCGACAGCGTAAAGCTGAGGCATTGATGTTCTGGCCAAGGTATCTGTATGCATCCCGCCCATCAGATAATGCTGGGCAGGGGTGACCGGAAGAAGATCCTTCGACAGATCATACCCTTCCTCCATACAGCGGCTGTAAATATTCGGGAAGCGGCTCTGAATCTCTTTGCCCGGCATATGCCTTAAACTGAGATAGACATATTTGCTGTGGAACTTATCCATTTCTTTTTTTATGGCGTCTGTCACGACATCCCGCGGCAGAAGTTCATCCACAAACCGTTCCCCGTCTTCATTGAGGAGAACTGCCCCCTCTCCTCTCACCGATTCGGAAATCAGAAAGCTTCTTCCCTCATTCACAGAGTAAAGCGTCGTCGGATGAATCTGTATATAATTGATATTCTCAAGCTCTATTCGATGTCTGAGCGCGATCGCAAAACTGTCCCCTGAAATATGCCTGAAATTCGTAGAGTGCTCAAACAGCCCGCCGATTCCTCCCGTCGCAAGAATCGTCTCTTTCGCATAAATCAGCCCTCTTGTTCCGTCTTGTTCCTCGGTCACAATTCCCCTGGCTTTCCCGCCAGATTCAATGAGATCAATCATCGTCACATATTCCCGGATTTCAATATTTTCTTTTTCCTTCGCACGCCTGATCAGTTTACTCGTAATCTCCCGTCCGGTCACATCTTTATGATGCAGTATCCTGAAAATGGAATGTCCGCCTTCCCTTGTGTATGCCGGCTCTCCATTTTCATCCAGGTCAAACTCTACACCATAGCGAACCAGATCCCGGATGATCTCCTGAGAAGATGTGATCATCACTTCCACCGATTCTTCCCTGTTCTTAAACCTTCCGGCACGCATTGTATCTTCAAAATACGCGTCGTAGTCTTCCTCATCCCTTAAGACTGAAATTCCCCCCTGTGCAAGATAAGAATCACTGTTCTCTATCTCATCCTTTGTGATCATCAGAATGCGAAGATCCTCCGGAAGGCTTAATGCGGCAAAAAGCCCTGCCGCTCCTGTCCCGACAATTACGACATCATATTCTGTATCCATTTCATTCATCCCCTCTTATCTGGCCAGAACCAGCATCTGCTCCAACGGTTTATTCGCCAGCCGGTACATCTCTTCCGGAAGTTCTACCTGATTCTCCATCTGCTCCATCACATCTGCCACTTTCTGAAGCGTAATGAGTTTCATATCTTTACAGCAGCTCCACTCACCTGCCGGATAAAACTGCTTGTCCGGATTCTGCTTTTTCAGTTCATAAAGCACCCCTGGTTCCGTACAGATGATAAATTCCTTACTGCTGCTTTCCTTTGCATAGTTAATAATTCCGGAAGTACTGCCGACATAATCACCCAGACCGGCTACCTCAGCCATGCACTCCGGATGAACAAGCACTTTGGCATTTTCATGTATTTTTTTCGCCGCTTCTACTTTTTCCTTTGTGATCGCTGTATGTACATGACAGAACCCGTCGTTAAAGATAAAATTTTTCTCAGGAAGTTTCGCTGCAATATATCTTCCCAGATGTTCATCCGGAATAAAATATATATTTTTATTCGGCAGATTAGACACAATTTTCATCGCATTTGCAGAGGTAACGCAGACATCTGCATACATTTTTATCTCCGCTGTTGAATTGATATAACATACAACAGCGACATCTTCATACTCATCTCTTACTTTTTTAATTTTCTCTTTTGCCGCCATATGTGCCATCGGGCAGTCCGCCTGATCATCCGGCATCAGCACTGTCTTCTCTGGATTTAAGAGTTTGGCACTCTCTCCCATGAATTTCACTCCACAGAAGACGATTGTTTTCTGCGGCACCCTGGTTGCAATCTGACTCAGGTAATAAGAATCACCGACATAATCGGCAACCGCCTGTACTTCATCATCTACATAATAATGAGCAAGAATGACAGCATCCCGTTCTTTTTTCAATTCTTCGATTTTCTTCGTTAACTCAGACATAACTTCCTCCTGTGTGGTCCATTTAAGACTTTACATATTAATATTACACATGTCTTGTCAGTTGTCAACACACAGCGGAAATTTCCGAAAAAAAGTGGCATAAGAATCATGCCACTTTCCCTGCATACTTTTATTCCTTTGCAAATAACTTCTTATACCACTCTCTGATTTTGCTCACAAACAGCGTCAAATACCGAAGTACCGGCTCTGTCGCAATGGAAAATACGACGAACAGCATGACACATCTGGTCGACATTCCGGTAATCGCAAACAGCTGATGCAGGAAAATACTACAGAACAGAAGTCCTGCAATTGTCCCAAACCAGATGACCCATCGAAGCACATTCATCGGCTGGCTGATCTTAAACAGAATCATAAACCCGACGATCGCAAGAAGCATCGTTGCCGCAGTCGAGATATCCGTCGAATTTACCCCAAAGGTTCTTCCAAATACCACCAGCGCCCCAACTGCCAAAACGTCTGTGAGTGCGGCAGGCAGCGCTTTTAGAAATACATTGGTCAAAAAGTGTCCCTTTATCACGCTCTTATTCGGCTCAAGAGCAAGGAAGAAGGCCGGGATTCCGATCGTAAACATACTGATCAGTGATACCTGCGACGGCTCCAGCGGATATGTCACCATGAAAATCACGGAGAAAATGGACAGCAGGAAGGAGAAAATATTCTTTACCAGGAACAGGCTTGCCGAACGCTGGATATTATTGACCACACGTCTTCCTTCCAGCACGACGGACGGCATGCATGAAAAATCCGATTCCAGCAGCACAAGCTGGGATGCCTGTGCCGCAGCATCACTGCCGGATGCCATGGCGATACTGCAGTCCGCATCTTTCAGTGCCAGGACATCGTTGACACCATCTCCAGTCATCGCCACCGTCCTGCCCGCTTCTTTCAGGCTCTTTACAAACTGGCGCTTCTGATCCGGTGTCACCCGCCCAAAGACCGTCTTTGAAAGGACAGCCTCCCTGATCTCCTGCTCTGTCTCCAGTGCAGAAGCATCGACATAATTTTCCGCTCCCTGGATTCCTGCTTCCTTAGCCACTTCTGAGACTGTGACCGGATTATCTCCCGAGATTACCTTTATCTCCACTCCCTGCTCTGCGAAATACTGGAAAGTCTCCTTCGCCTGTGCACGGATCGGGTTCGTGAGAAGAATGTATCCGAGGGGTTCCGCTTTTCCAGACAACGCTTTTCCATCCGGTTTCCCGTCATATTCGGCAAATACAAGCACCCTGGCTCCGCCCGAGGTATAACTTTGAATTTCTTCTTTATGCGTCTCATACGCTTCTCTCAGCACAAATTCCGGTGCGCCAAGCACGTAAGAGTTCTCTTCATAAGTAACACTGCTGTATTTTACTGCCGATGAAAACGCTGTTTTACCAAGTTCTTTCTTCCCCGTATTCTCTGTAAAATGTTCTTTCAACGCTGCCATCGTGATATTGTCACTGGTCATCGCCTGGGCAAAATCACCAATCATTTTTGAAAGTTCAGGCATTTCTTCTTTCTTATAGCCGGAAGCCTCAACCACCTTCTGCACTTTCATCGTATTTTCGGTGATGGTTCCTGTCTTGTCTACACAGAGCACATCCACCCTGGCCAGTGTCTCAATACATTTCATGTCATGAAGCAGTACTTTCTTCTTCGCAAGCCGCATGGAACTTACTGCCAGTGCAACACTCGCCAGAAGGTAAAGCCCTTCCGGGATCATTCCGATGACTGCCGCGACCATCGATGTGACACTGCTCCTAAATGGATCGTGATGGAAGAAAAATGCCTGTACGAACAGAAGTACACCGATCGGAATAATTGCAATCCCCACACTTTTCACAAGTTTATCCAGTGACCGGATCATCTCCGACTGTTCACCTTCCTGCATTTCCTTGGCCTGAAGCGTCAGTTTCGAGATATAAGAATCTCTCCCGACATTCTCCAGACGTGCATGGCACTGCCCCGATACAATAAAACTTCCGGATAAAAGATGATCCCCCTTTTTCTTTGTAATTTCATCAGATTCACCTGTGAGAAGCGATTCATTGACCTGCACCTCTCCCGCCTCTACCTGCGCATCCGCACAGACCTGATTTCCCGCTTTAAATATTACAATATCATCAAGCACAAGCTGTTCGGCATCAATTACATGTTTCTTTCCATCCCTGACGACACTTGCCTGGGGGGCATTCAGCATACTGAGATTGTCCAGCACCTTTTTCGCCCTGACTTCCTGGACAATCCCAATCAGAGTATTTAATATAATCACCGGCAGGAACGTCAGATCCCGGAAGGAACCGACGATAGATAAAAGCACTGCAAGTACAACGAAAATCAAGTTAAAATACGTAAATACATTGTCGTGGATAATCTCTTTCGTTGTCTTGGCCGGAGGATTCACTGCCTCATTCGTCCATCCGTGAAGCCTGTGTTCCTGAACCTGCTGCTCTGTGAGTCCTTCTTTATACCCGGGTGAATATCTTGTTGTCGAAATCCTCTCATCTCTGATTTCCGCTTCAGTGACCGTCTTTGCTGTTCTTCTCATATATGTCAAATCCTCCTTCATGAACTGAAGTTTCTTCTGGTAGTAATTCCCTTTTCTACTATTATAAATTCACGCAGGCCAAATTACTATAAATACCTTATAAAATTTGCATCTTTTCTTGCTTTTTTGTATGGCGCCTGGATATAATATGGGTAAATAAAGAAAGGATTGATCGATGAACATACAGTTAAAACCTTTAACGCGAAAGAAAAAATATCTTTACCTTACCCTTCTGCCCACATATTTTCTGGTGGCCGGACTGTTCCTTCAGCCTTTGCCGGAAATATTAAACGGTATTTATACTATTATAAAGGAACCTGATTTCCTCATTACAGACTATATTGCTCTTGGGGGCGCAGGAGCCGCATTTATCAATGCAGGGGTCCTTACGCTTGCCTGCATTGCAATCCTTTATTATCTCGGCCTGGAAATGGACGGTCATACCGTAACATCTATTTTTCTGATGATGGGATTTTCCCTGTTTGGAAAAAACATACTGAATATCTGGGCGATTCTGTTTGGAGTCTGGTGCTACGCCAGATATCATAAAGTATCCGTATCCAAATATATCTACATCGGATTTTACGGAACAAGTCTCTCCCCGATCATCACACAGATCCTGCAGCTTGGCCATCTCTCCTCACCGCTCCGGCTTCTCTTAAGCCTGATTGTCGGCACTTTGATAGGATTTGTACTGCCTCCTTTGTCCACCCATGTATTTTATTTCCACAAGGGATATTCCTTATATAATGTAGGATTTTCTTCCGGCATTATTGCAACGATCATTGTCTCTTTGTTTAAATCATTTGGAATTCAGACTGAATCCAGACTGATCTGGTCAGACGGTAATAACCGGTTGTTTGCTGTTATTTTGTCTGTCTTCTTTGCACTTATGATTCTGCTTGGACTTCTGCACTCTAAAATGGCGTTTCACCAGTATTTGAGAATCCTGAAATCTTCCGGAATCGGGGGGACAGATTATGTAAAGGAAGACGGTTTCAGCGCATCCCTTGTCAATATGGGAATTAATGGAATCACCGCAACTGTCTTTCTGCTTCTTGTGGGAGGTGATCTTAACGGTCCCACAATGGGAGGTATCTTTACGATCGTCGGCTTTGGCGCAACCGGAAAGCATCTGCGCAACATTCTTCCTGTCATGCTTGGCGTATGGCTTGCCAGTCTGACAAAAACATGGAATATCAGTGATCCATCCCCCATACTGGCACTTCTTTTTTCCACGACACTTGCTCCCATTGCCGGGGAATTCGGAATCATTCCCGGAATCATTGCCGGTTTTCTCCACTCTTCCGTGGCTCTGAATGTGGGCATCGTGTACGGCGGAATGAATCTTTATAATAACGGATTTGCCGGAGGAATCATCGCGGCATTTATGGTTCCTGTCATACGGTCAATCGAAGATCGAAAAGCCCGCGCAAAAGGCACGCTTCCATTGTAAGCGTGCCTTTCATTAATCTATATAATTTCCTTCATCATCTCTTCTTTTGCCTTTAATACTGCCTCTGAAAGTTCCAGGAGGCGCTCATCCGGGAAACGGCTCAGCGGAACCGAAATACTGAATGCATACTGCGGCTTTCCGCTGTAGTCTTTCAGGCAGGCCGCGATACATCTGACACCGATCTCATTTTCCTCATTATCCATTGCGTATCCTTTAGTTTTTACTTCCTCGAGTACTTTTAAAAGCTGCGGAAATTCTATAATTGTGTGTTCTGTCATCTTCAAAATCTGGCTGCTCTCCCAAATCTTTTTAACCCTCTCCTCACTCATCTCTGCCATGATTGCCTTGCCAACGCCGGAACAGTAGAGCGGGATACGGCTCCCCACTTTCGATACCATCCTCACGGAATTCTGAAAAGACTCTACTTTATCGATGTACACTGCCTCATTGCCGTCGAGGGATACCAGATGCACCGTCTCCCCCGTCTGATTGACAAGTTTTTTCAAATGCGGCCGAAGTGTATCAATAATATCCGTTTTATTCAGAAGCTGATGAGAAATCTCAAGAATCTTATATGTGAGGCTGTATTTATTCGTCTCTGTATCCTGCCTTGCATATCCCATATAAATCAGTGAATTCAAAATGCGGTGAACCGTGCTCTTATGTAAACCAAGTTCGCTGCTCAGCTCCATAAGTCCTGTCGGGCCGTTAGCAGCCAGTTTCTCAAGTGTCTGAAACAAACGGTCAGCCACCTGTATTGGATTTTTTTCTTCTTCCATCGATCTTTCCCTCCCTTGTAGTTCCATTATATGAAACAGTGTACCACAATCTGAAATTTTTTCAACTTTTTTTCTCATATTTTATTGACATTTTGTCTTTACGGAGTATAATTCAACTTATAAACACCACATCGTGAAACTAAGTTCCATATTATGAAACATTTAAAGGAGAGCAAATTATGTACGAAGTATTAGAAAAAATTCAGAAAATCGGCATTGTACCAGTGGTTGTATTGGATGACGCAAAGGACGCCAAGCCCCTTGCAAAAGCATTGTGCGAAGGCGGACTTCCCTGTGCAGAGGTAACTTTCCGTACTGCCGCAGCTGAGGAGTCCATCCGCATCATGGCAGAAGAATTCCCGGAGATGTTAATCGGTGCCGGAACAGTCCTCACAACAGAGCAGGTTGACCGCGCAGTCAACGCAGGTGCGAAGTTCATTGTAAGCCCTGGCCTGAATCCGGAAGTTGTAAAGTACTGTGTCAGCAAAGAGATTCCTATCACACCAGGAACAAGCAATCCAAGCGATATCGAGACAGCTCTTTCCTTCGGCCTCGAAGTTGTGAAATTCTTCCCTGCCGAGGCAGCCGGCGGACTTAATATGATCAAATCTCTGGCCGCTCCTTATACGAATGTAAAATTCATGCCTACCGGCGGCATCAATGCCAATAACATCAATTCTTACCTTGCCTTTGACAAAATTATCGCCTGCGGCGGAAGCTGGATGGTAAAAGGTGATCTGATCAAGGCTGGAGATTTTGATAAAATAAGAGAACTGACAAAAGAAGCGGTTCAGACAATGCTTGGTTTTGAATTAAAACATATTGGTATCAACTGTGAAAATGAAGCTGTAGCAGATTCCACAGCAGATGCATTTGACCGTTTATTTGGGTTTACAAAAAAAGCCGGCAACAGTTCTGTATTCGCAGGCTCTTATATAGAAGCTATGAAGACACCGGGAGCCGGTGCAAAAGGTCATATAGCCATCGGAACCAATTCTGTCCTTCGTGCCAAAAACTATCTGGAAACTCAGGGCGTAGAATTTGACGAATCTTCTGTCAAATTAAACGGCAAGAAAGTTGCGGCTATTTACCTGAAAAACGAAGTGAACGGTTTTGCAGTCCATTTAATTCAGAAATAAATATCATCAGAGGAGATTGAAATTATGTCAAAAAAAGTAGTTACATTCGGAGAAATTATGTTAAGGCTTGCGCCGCACGGTTACTATCGTTTCGTGCAGTCCAATGATTTTGAGGCAACTTACGGCGGCGGTGAGGCCAATGTCTCTGTATCACTTGCCAATTACGGATTTGATGCAAAATTTGTTACCAAACTTCCATCCCACGAAATCGGGCAGTGTGCCGTAAACTCTCTTCGCAAATACGGCGTTGACACATCATTTATCGCACGCGGCGGCGACAGGATTGGAATTTATTTTCTTGAAAAAGGTGCTTCCCAGAGACCTTCCAAAGTTATCTATGACAGAGCAGGCTCATCAATCGCAACTGCTGCTCCTTCAGATTTTAACTGGAAAGAAATCTTTGACGGAGCAGAATGGTTCCATTTTACAGGTATTACACCTGCAATCAGTGACAGCCTTGCACAGATTTGTCTGGAAGCATGCAAAGCTGCAAAAGAAGCCGGAGTCACGATTTCCTGTGACCTGAACTACCGCAATAAATTATGGAGCAAGGAAAAAGCCGGTCAGGTAATGGGCGAACTCTGCCAATATGTAGATGTCTGCATTGCCAATGAGGAAGATGCTGCTGATGTCTTTGGAATCCATGCTGCTGACACAGACGTTACTCAAGGTGAAGTGAACCATGAAGGTTATAAGGATGTTGCCAAACAGCTGACAGACCGCTTTGGATTCTCAAAAGTTGCAATCACTCTGCGTGAATCTCTTTCCGCAAATGACAACAACTGGTCTGCAATGTTATATGATGGCACAGATTTTTACTTCAGTAAAAAATATAAAATGCATATCGTAGACCGTGTAGGCGGCGGGGACAGCTTCGGAGGCGGCCTGATCTGTGCATGCTTAAACGGATATGACGCTCAGTCTGCCATCGAGTTCGCAGTAGCTGCATCCTGTCTGAAGCATTCTGTAGAGGGTGATTTCAACCTCGTCTCTATGGATGAAGTGAGCAAGCTCGCAGGCGGCGACGGTTCCGGCCGTGTTCAGCGCTAATTGTCCGTATCAATACAGGAGGTATCATTTCATATGAGTACAGAGAAAAAAGATTTTGATCTTCTGGCACTTGGCGAGCTTCTGCTCCGCCTTTCCCCTCCGGCCAATGACCGGCTTATACTCAGCGACTCCTTCCAGAAACAGGTCGGCGGCGCTGAATTAAATGTAGTCTCCGGCGTGTCTCTTTTAGGGCTCCATACCGGAATTATATCGAAATTACCTGCCAACGATCTTGGCACATACGTAAAAAATAAAATCCGGTTTAACGGTGTCAGTGATGACTATCTCACTTATGATGAAAGCCACGATGCACGGCTTGGAGTCTACTACTATGAAGGAGGGGCACATCCAAGAAAGCCAAGAATTATGTACGACAGGATGCACACCAGTATCCGGAAAATTGATATCTCCGACTACGATGACAGCATGTTCGCCAATACCAGGTGTTTCCATGTGAGCGGCATCACCCTTGCACTCGATAAACACGTCAGAGAAACTGCCATTCAGATGATCCGGAAATTCAAAGAACACGGAGCACTGATCTCATTTGACGTAAACTTCCGCGGAAATCTGTGGAGCGGCGATGAAGCAAGAGAATGCATTGAAAAAATTCTTCCCTACGTAGATATCTTCTTCTGTTCCGAAGACACTGCACGCCTTACCTTTTTAAAAGAAGGCTCTGCAAAAGAGATCATGAAAAGTTTTACCGACGAATACCCGATCTCCATTGTAGCTTCGACACAGCGCATTGTACACAGCCCGAAAGTTCATACCTTCGGCTCTGTGATCTACAGCACAAAAGAAAATAAATACTACGAAGAAACACCTTACCGCGATATCGACGTGGTCGACCGGATCGGCAGCGGAGACGCCTATATCTCCGGTGTCCTCTACGGACTCCTTGCCCATCCCGGCAACTATCAAAAAGCACTGGAATACGGGAATGCTACCGGTGCTGTAAAAAATACAATTCCCGGCGATCTCCCGTCCTCCGACCTGACAGAGATCGAGACCATCATCAAAGCCCATAAAACCGTCGGAAAACAACTCGAAATGGATCGTTGATTCATCTTCCTGTACGTAAACATTACTGCCTAATAGATAAGTTGGGGACGTAATCTTTTTTAAAAAGATTACGTCCCCAACTTCGTTTTAACCTGTCCCTTTCTGCGTTTTAACCTGTCCCTTTTTGAATAACACTATATTTAAACCCTGTTTTTCACCTGAAACTGATCTTAAATTCATTTAGGGACAGGTTGATTTTCAAAAAGGGACAGGTCTGGCGGCAACAAGGGACGGGTATGGCGGCAAATAGGGACAGTACCGTGTACTGTGTTTACTGCCGGCTGTCATCGCCGCATAAATTCTAGCGGTTCAGATATTCCTGTGCTGTTTTTCTTGCATTATATTTGGATAAATTGAATTTTCGTACTGACATATGATCTGTCATCAACTCAATATCTTGAAAGTAATTTTCCATCAGTTCTTTCGTATCTAACTGTTCGTATTCATAAGAATCGTTGCTGTTTTGTATCTGTCTGGGATCGATCTGTGCAATGACAGGTGCCGCGTCCAGCGACAGTCCCATAAGATATCTGACATCGCCGACAGTAAGGTTTTCAATATGCTCTATATTATACTTCGCGATCTGATAATCCGGCCTGGAAAATGAAAAGGCCAGGAACCAGCAGAATGCGGTCACCGCCATAAACCGGAATAATTTCATCTTTCTTTTGTAAATGCTTACGATAATCCCACACATGATGATCGAAAGAAGGCAGAGAAAACAAAGTACAAGAAACCTTAAAAATGTAAGCTGATACTCTTTTACATAAAGCAGCATTTTATACGCCGCCGAGATCATCATCAAGAACGTACAGAATGAGACAATACTAAGTGTGAATTTCAATATTTTATGGTCACTGAACACTGCTTTGCAGACCAGAACAGTAACCACATTGATGCCTGCTACAACAATCAGCTGCCAGAAACCGGAGTGTGCATACTGTGAATATGTCATCCCGTCCGGAAGCCCCTCCCCCAGGCGAAGCACCAGGTGGGTGAACTGAACCGAACAATACGTGACATAGACAACTGCAAGAACTGATGTAAAAGTAATCCCCGAGACGGCATTTGCCCCGGCATTTCTTTTTATCTTAACCCCGCTTAAGTTCCTGCTGCAAAGGGCAAGAAAAAATGCATAGCAGGACAGCGAAAATATAACAAATATCGTAAGTACTGCAGCAATATTTCCAAGCCTCAAATTCTTTAATAGTACGGTGAAAAAACGTCCAAAAATCTCATCAGACTGCAAAAGCAGCGGAAATACAACCGCAAGAAAAATCAGGGCAGCGCCGCCGCCATATAATGCGGCCAGGATGTTTTTCCGTTTCTGTGCATTTTTCTCCTCCAGGTAATCTGCCAGATGACAGAACGGTCCTGCTAATGACAGTACGGTCGTTACTGCCAGAACCACAAACCTGCAGATATAATCCGGAAACTCCCAGCCGTCTCCATAGAACTGGTACATCATCGCTGTTGTGAACACCATCAAAATCCCTGTCCATGCAGACAAAACAAGCAGGAAATTAGATGTAAAGAAACAGAGAATTCCAAGGAGCAGCATCCCCGTAAAATACATCCCGGCATATTTCTCTAATTTCATACCGGACATCTTCATAAAGACTTCCGCCACTGCAACTGTAGCTAAAACAAACAAAGGCGCTGTGATACCCATCAGATTCTGATAAAGACAAATCACAGAAATCAATCCATAGAGCAAACTGATTCCGCCGAAAACGGTGAAATTTTCTCTCATATTTTTTACAAGCGGCTGTTCCATCTCATTCTTCCTCCTCTTCATCATCAATATATTCCAGAATATCTCCCGGCTGGCATTTCAGCACCTTGCAGATCGCGTCCAGTGTGGTAAAACGCACAGCCTTCGCCTTATTATTTTTCAAAACCGACAGATTTGCCATCGTAATATCTATCTCGCAGGCAAGTTCCGTGACACTCATCTTTCGTTTTGCCATCATGACATCCAGATTCACAATAATTGCCATTTGGTACCTCCTATATTGTCAAGTCATTCTCCTCTTTATAACGGATAGCTTCCGAAAATACATACGCCAGCACATTGCTGAAAAGTCCCGCTATAAAAAAGGTGATAATAATGATAAATGTCGCGGCAGTCACAAGAAAGAACAGTTTTACTATAAACAGCCCCGTTATCACAAACCCAGACATTCCCATGATTCTCAGACTCTTCACATTCCCGGCCACAAAACAATCCTGCTCCACCACCGTCTTCATCATCTTCCGAAGCTGCCAGACAATCAAAAGCCCGCACACTCCCGCCAGCATAAACACCAAAACCATTTCAAAATAATGCTCTGCAATCGAAGCGGAATAATATTTTCCTGCATATTTAATAATCACCGGTACTCCTGCCAGTATTATCATTCCCAAGAACAGCATGATATCAAGGATTCTCTTCGTAAACCTGACCATTTTCTTATCTTCCATACCTGTTTTTCCTTTCTGATCGTTTCCGGTTGCTTACATGGATTATATCATCACTTTTCCTGAAAATCAATATTTATTTATCGATTGTCAATAAATTTATGTTGTTTATCAATCAAGACAAATCGGTCACTCATGAGAAACCTGTACATTTTGTACGCGAAAATACCGCCGTAAAGCAGCTTTCCTGTGCAGCAAAAACTGCCGGAACCTGTAGTTCCCGGCAGTTTTATCATTTCTCTATAAGCCGATTAGCAATCTTGAGGGTTTCATTCCCAGAACAACTCATCAAGGGTACGATCCAATGTATGACAGATAGCAAGACATAATTTTATGGTCGGATTATAGTCTCCCTTCTCAATGGCATTGATCGTCTGCCGGGACACCCCCACGGCATCCGCCAGTTCCTGCTGTGACAGATCTTTGGCGGCACGGGCTGATTTTAATCTCAGGTTTTTCATCTCTTAATCCATCTCCTTATTCTTCTTATCCTTGATGATTTTCAAAACCTGCACCAGCAAAATCACCATGAATACAACCGCAAAAATCAAATTGACGGATATCATCTCAGTTTCACCATTATTTTCTCTGATGTATCGGATGCCGCCCACAAGATTCAATACCATCAGTGCACCGAATAACATTGTAAAACGTTTTGGATTCTCTGTCAGCGCATAATATGCATCATGCCAGATGGCATATACCGCAAATACTAAAATTCCGATTCCCACACCAAGAATGCTGACAGATCCAGTTCCGATGTACTTTGGATTCAGGAACTCCGCCATAAGTCCATACGCAAGGAAATAAGCTGCCATCACCCAGAATCCATATTTAAATGCCCGTCCCCGGATCAGTTCCTGCCGTTCATCATAATCACAGCTAAATACTCTCTTCTTAAATACTACTTTGCCTATAATACCTATGACTGCTACGGCTGCGACTCCTACTACCATTCCCAACAAATAAGCTATGCTATGTTCCATGACACATCCTCCTCTTTCAACGAACCATTTTCTTTATACCTATAATATAGTACTGCTTTTACATAATGTCAAGTATATATTACATATTATTTGTTTAACTTTACTATATGTCACCTCTCATCTCTGATAAAATTCCTGTTGTTTCGGTAAAACTCATTTACATTTCAAAGTTTTGTACTATAATATTTATAAAACGGTCACGTACCCACAGATATGAAAGGAGCCAACTATGAAAATACTGATTTTAAACGGAAGCCCTCACAAGAAAGGAACTTCTGCACTTTTGATTTCTGAATTCAAGCGAGGTGCCGAAGAAAATGGACATCAGGTAACGATCTTCGATACAGCTTCCGAGACAATCCATCCCTGCATCGCATGTGACCACTGCCGTACTTCTTCCTCCGGCTGTGTCTTTCAAGATGGCATGGAGACACTCAACCCTATGCT
>URQQ01000024.1 GCA_900549995.1 uncultured Lachnospiraceae bacterium
GTACAAGTCCCTCATGAGTGAGGGATTCAGGGAGTTGAAGTGGACTTGTCCACTTCGTTATTATTTGTCTGAATGTGGTGATTTGGAAAATTAATGTCTCGGTGATTTTTTTACTATCAATATTGCCTGAATCAGAGCACTTGTCACTTCGGAGCCATACTCTTCTTCTACGGACTGGCGTTTTACGGCATCATCTTCTTTCATTACCATGTAACGCGGTGTCAGGCGGTTGAGTGCCACTGCAGCGATGTCCTTTTTGCATTTGTTGCATTTACAGCAGTTGAACCGGGCCAGCGTACTGTCAAGTTTTGATAATACAAGATCCTCCATCACATTGACAAGAATCATATTCCTGGATTCCTGAATCTGCATACTGACGGCAGATGTGCGGTTGACGGCACTTTTTGTGGAAGAAACCGCTGTGGAGGCGGCAGGAATATTGGACTGCTGAGGTGATGGTGCGGAAGGTTCGTTCTCAGCAGATGTAACTGACTGTTTCAGGGGACGGCTGACTGTCGGCATAATTTTACGGTACATAATTTCCTTGTCGAGTTCATTTTTACTCTTTGCCATCTCACATCCCCCTTTCCAGCAGTTCATCAACCAAAGTCATGTAATCTTTGACAGCATTACATTTTGGGGCGTACTCAATAATGGACTGCTGTAACGACTGCGCCTCTTTCAGTGCCACACTTTCGCGGATAAACGTGTCAAAGAGAGGAATTTTCAGATCCTCAGATAACATTTCCACCGTTCCGGTAATTTCTTTGCTGAACCTTGTGCGGGGATTGTGTCTTGTGAGAAGCATTCCGAGCACTTCGATCTCAGGATTACAGTATGTTTTTACACGTTCGATGGTTTCAAACAGCTGGGTCATTCCCTGCAGACTGAAAATATCCGAAAGCATTGGGACGATAATGTAATCGGCGGCAGTAAATGCATTGACTGTCAGGATTCCAAGGGCAGGGGGGCAGTCAATCAGTATGTAATCATAGAGCGGCATCAGCGGAACAAGGGCGTTTTTCAAAAGAAATTCGCGCTGATTGCCTGTGAATTCAAGCTCAATACTGCTTAAGAGAATATTGGAAGGAATAATATCTATCAGGGAAAGTCTCTGAACGGCATACTGGACTTTCAGATCCCCTTTCAAAACATCGTATATAGTCGCACTGATTTCTGTGTCAGCGTTCACACTGAAACTCAGATTGCTTTGCGGATCAAGGTCGATTGTCAACACTTTATAACCCTTTTGCTTCAGGCCGACGGCCAGCGCGTTTGTAGTTGTTGTCTTTCCAACTCCGCCTTTTTGGTTCGAGACAGCAATCGTTTTCGCCATTTTAGAGCCTCCTCATAATTCGACAGAAACTGTCAATATTTCTGCCATTAATTATAGCAAGATTACAGGGGATTTACAAGAAAGTTCGGAAACACTCTAAAGATTTTAAAATCATGTACGATAATAATAACAGAGATCATAAATACGGAAAGGATGTTGATTATGGAGATGAAAATAACAGGTACACAGTCTGTTTACAAACAGATCATGAACAGTACAAAGAGTACCGGAAAATCAGCCGATTCCCTGAAAGGTTCAGATACAAAAGTACGCTGCGATGAGATCGTGATCAGTGGTGAAGGATTAAAGAAGCAGGAAGCGATGCAGGCAGCAGAGAGGGTGTACCAGGCGATGGGACAGGAAGCAAAGACAGACCGGATAGCCCAGATTAAAACGCAGATCAGAGAAGGTACATACAATATTTCAGCAGAGGCAGTGGCGGACCGGATTTTATCAGGAAAATAAGGGACTGGGTCAAAAGGACGGGTGGATATGGAACGATTAATTAAATTTCTAAAAGAATATGTGGTGTTTTTTGAAGAGATCAACCGGCAGCAGCAGGAGAAACTGAAAGTGCTGACAGAGGGGGAACTGAAGCTGGTGGAAGAGGCAATTGTGATTCAGCAGGCGTCAGACAAGCAGCTTCAGTACATGGAACAGCAGAGACTTGCCCTGTTCCGGGAACTTGGGATCGAAGGGAAGACTTTTAAAGAAGTGATCAGCGAAGCTGAGGGCGAAGAGAAAAAGGAACTGGAGATTCTCTATAAGAAATTAGAAGGTGATATTTCGAATATCAGATATCTGAATCAGAAAGCAATGAAGATTGCGGAGTCTGCGCTCGCTAAGATTGGTGTGAAAGTTCCTGTAGTTACGGAGAACGGCAAAATCAAAGGTTATGGACAGGCAGATTATACAGGCGGATCGATTCTTACGAAATCCATATAAGGGAAGGGGTGAATGAATTTTGAGACCGACATTTATGGGGCTTGAGACGATGAAGCGTGGAATTATGGTGAACCAGAAAGCGCTTGATATCGTTGGAAATAATATCAGCAATGTAAAAACAAAAGGGTATACAAGGCAGCGCCTTGACACAGTATCAGTACATACAGGAGGAAGCTCGCGGATTCCCACATCTTCAATCAGCCTGGCAGGACAGGGGGTTGAAGCCGTTGGAGTCAGCCAGATCCGTAATTCATTTCTGGACAGTAAGTTCAGGCAGGAATATGGAGATGTTGGATACTATGATCAAAGGGCTGCCATGTTAAGTGAGATTGAAGAGGCAATCAGTGACCCGGAAGTAGAGGGGACAGGAATTAAAGATGCACTGACGACATTGCTGACAGCAATGACAAAATTCAGTGAGAATCCATATCAGGAGACACAGGCGAATATCGTCATGGCATCATTTACGGGACTGACCCAGACACTTCGGCAGTACAGCCAGAAGCTTGACACGATCCGCCAGCAGCAGACGGAGGATCTGAAGATATCAGTGGATGATATTAACAGCAAATTCGAACAGCTGGCAGAATTAAATGAGGCGATCGCGAACGAAGTGTTTTCAAACACAGATTATGATGGGGTGAATTATGGACCCAACGAGCTTTTGGATCAGAGGAATCTGATACTGGATGATCTGTCACGGTATGGGGATCTGCAGGTCAATACAAAGGACGGCGGAGGAATACAGGTTGTATTCAACGGACATATTGCGGTAGATGGTTCTAACAATAAGTATCAGGCGGACAAAATTGAGATTGGTGATAATGGGACCGATCTGAGATGGCAGGGAACACAGAAAGAGATTGATATCCAGACAGGTGTACTGAAAGGATATATGGATGTATTAAATGGCAGCAATGCGATTGAGAAAGGAATTCCATATTATAAAGAGAAGCTTGACGATCTGGCAAAAGGTCTTGCGGAAGCTTTTAATAATGTGATTCCAAATGATAATGGAGCTGGTGGGTACAAGACACTTCTCGAAGGGGAAGACGGTGAGATTACAGCAGGAAATCTTACGGTCAGTGCACAATGGCTTGCGGATTCGGCTTATGTGATCCAGAAGAATCCGGACGGTGCAATGGATACAACAAACATACTGAATATGAAGAATCTGCTCGATAAAGATTTTGACTTTGGCGGAGAATTTACGGGGACATTCAGTGAATTTGTGACCTATATAGTGACATCGCTTGGAAGTGATATCACACTCAATAATTCGAGACTGGATGCCTCGGTGATAACGGCAGAAAGTATTGAAAAAGACAGGAATTCAATATCGGGCGTGTCTCTGAATGAAGAGGGAATTCAGATGATGACTTATAATAAAGCTTATCAGGCACTGGCACGTATGATGACAACGATGGATGAACAGCTGGACGTACTGATCAATAAGATGGGTATGGTAGGCCGGTAGCAGAAGGGAGATCGTATGAGAATTACAGATAGTGGGTTGACACAGACATATCTGAGAAATCTGCAGCGCAGCCAGTCTGACCTGGCAGCATCGAATCTGAAGCTGACTTCTCAGAGAAAATATAATCACGTTTCAGAGGATACGGGATCGGCAGCGAGGGCATTTGCAGTCAGAGACCAGCTTGCAAAGAATCAGGAATATACCAATACGATTGAGAATGCAATCGGAGAGCTGGATACGGCAGATGATAATATACTGACAATCAGTTCGATTTTAAAAAATGTATATGCAAGGGTCACAAAGGCGGCCGGAGGAAGTATGTCCCAGGAAAACCTGGATGCAATTGCAGAGGAACTGGATGGCCTGAATAATGAGATTTTGCAGACTATGAATGCAAAGTACGGAGATAAATTCCTCTTCTCAGGTTCAGGAAATGATGCACAGCCATTCACTGTAGGGCCGGATGGCAAATTACTTTTTAACGGTGTAGATGTGGATTCAGCTACGGCAGATACAGATTTTAACGAGAATAAAGTTGTCTATCTGGATATCGGCTTTGGAATGACTTCAGACCCTGACGGTATCAACCGGCAGACAGGGATTAAAATTTCCACTTCCGGAATCGATGTTCTTGGTTATGGAGTTGATGCCGAGGGACAGCCAAAGAACATTTACAGCCTGATTTCCAGGATAGGAAGCCAGCTGAAAGACGGGGATCTGGAAGGGGCAAGAGATAGTCTGGAACGCCTTAAGAAGGCAGAAGACGGAGTTTCATCTGCGACGGCAGAGCTTGGAACGAGACAGAGTATTTTAGACAGAGCGAAAGACCGGCTGGAGGCAGAGTCGATCAATCTGAAAGCAAGACAGAAAAGCCTGGAAGGTGTGTCTCTGGAAGAAGAGTCCATTAATAATAAATCGTATGAAATGGCCTGGATGGTGACACTGCAGCTTGGGTCAAGCATTATACCGCCGTCCATATTTGATTTTATGAGATAAGTGAGGTGGCAAAATGAACGTATTACAGATTTCGACTACTCCAATCAAATTATCAATGACGTCACAGAGAGCCAGACTGGAATCAGAGATTCCGGATCCGGAGGTAGGGATCATCAATCATCCGGGAAAGCTTCAGATGAAATCAGAGAATATAAAAGTGAATATAGATACATTCCAGTCCAGACAGAGCATGGGATATTCTACGGCGAAAGGGCTGATGCAGGCAGCGGCGCAGAAGGGAATGGAAGCAGCGCAGAATGCGACAGCCCAGTATGTACAGATTGGGAATCAGATGGCGCAGATTCAAAAAGGCGCAGATATTGCGGATATCATGAAACAGTACGTAGTTCCTGCGCCGGTAATGACGGGGATTAAATTCATTCCGTCTCAGGGAGCGGACATTTCGTGGGAGCCTGCACAGTTATCAAGAGAGTACACTCCGGCAGAAGTAGAGTTTCAGCCGCAGGCAGATTTTAAGAACAGTACCTATATTCCGGGAGAACTGCAAATCAATGTAGAACAGTTTCCGAAGGTGGAGATAGAATATATAGGCGGGCCATTGTATGTGCCGCCGAGTGCTGACCCATCTTATGATGGGGACGGTATTCCAGGATAAGCAAAAGGGAGGACATGACATTGCAGATAGAGACCAGAGATTTTGGGATGATAGAGATTGAACAGGATAACATTATTACATTTAAGCAGCCGATATTCGGCTTTGAAGATTATACACAATTTGTACTCGTATCGGATTCTAATATGGGGAACGGAATATGCTGGCTGCAGTCAA
The DNA here is from genome assembly GCA_900549995.1 of uncultured Lachnospiraceae bacterium. Taxonomy (GTDB): domain Bacteria; phylum Bacillota; class Clostridia; order Lachnospirales; family Lachnospiraceae; genus UMGS1251. The sequence continues at coordinate 5,545 of URQQ01000024.1, forward strand.
TTGAAGAGAAAAATATCTGCTTCATCATGATGAACCCTCTGGAGATATGCAGTGATTATGAACCGATCGTTATGCAGGATGTTCTGTTTACCTTACAGGCGGCTCCGGAAGATGATCTGGACTGCTGGGTGCTTACAGTGATAGGGGAACGGTTCCAGGATTCCACTGTGAATCTGAAAAGCCCGATACTGATCAATCATAAGACGAACTATGCGATACAGGTAATTCTGGAACAGGATTATCCGATCCGCAAGGCAATACTGGAGCAGGAGAGTGAGGGATAACGGATGCTGGTGCTATTAAGAAAAAAAGGAGAATCTATTAAGATTGGTGATGATATAGAAATCTTTGTCACGGAAATCAAAGGAGATAAAGTAAGGCTTGGAATTTCGGCGCCTCCGGATAAGAAGATTTCCCGTACAGAGCTTTATCTCACTGTGGAGAATAACAAGGAGGCATCAGATAAGGTGGATCTTCTGAAAGTATTCCAGTTATCAAGAAACCTGAACAGTACGAAAGGTGAGGAGATTTTCCAGGAGGAAGAAAATGGAGACGAGTAAAAAAGTGCTGGAACTTCTGGATGAGAAAGAAAAACTGTTTCTGGAGTATGAGAAGGAAACAGAGAAGATGATGACAAATTCAATCGAAGATACCGACAGAATCGTGGACGCGCTGGAAGCGAGACAGGATCTGATTGAAAAAATAGACTATATTGATGAGGATATCCATATTGCCTGCAGGGAAGATCAGAATGGAGCACAGATTCTGGCGGCAGCTTACAACAGGTGCGGTTATGCGGAAGTGACCGGCAGCTGTCAGGAAGTGTTTGAGAAAGGGCAGAAGATCTTTCAGGTCATTGCAAGAATTCAAAGTATGGAACCGCAGATTGCTTTAAATATACAGGAGATCAAGGAGCAGCTGCAGACAAAAATAAGACAGAATAAAAAGGAAATCCGTTTTGCGGGATATTTTAATCATATGGGTACCGGGCAGAGCGTTACAAATGGATTTCTGTATGATCAAAAACGATAGGAGGAGTTGGTATGGCATCGATAGATCCAACAGGCGGAGTTACAACTGGCAATATGATGCCTGGACTTGTCTCAGGACTCGATACGGAAAGTATGGTAGAGAAGCTTCTGTCAGGGACTCAGGCGAAGATAGATAAACAGAATGCGGAAAAACAGAAAATTACCTGGAAACAGGAGATTTATAGAGACATTATTACAAAGCTGGATAATTTCCGGAATGAATATTTTACATATACAGGCAATAACAACCTTTTAAGCAACGCTTTTTATAATACAATGACTTCAATCAGCAGTTCCAGTGCCGTGAAGGTTGTATCAAGCAGTACGAGAGCGGCAAGCCAGGTGAAAATTGACAAAGTGACACAGCTGGCGACTGCGTATCAGGCGAAGTCTCAGACGGCTGTGACAAAAGAAATGGAAGCATCAGGCGATGCTGCCAGTTTTACGGACGGGGAAGAATATGCCATTGATGTGAATCTGGACGGGGTCAAGAAAACCGTGAAGTTTCAGGCAGGTGCAAATCTTCATGATACAGTCGCAAATTTAAATCAAAGCCTGAAGAATATCTGGGGGGATACACTGAAATTCGAAGAAAATTCAGGACAGATTAAAGTTAATGTAACCTCGGATCATTCCGTTGTACTGACTAAAAATACAAATGCGGCAAATGACGGGCTGAAAGGGCTTGGCTTTGAAGATGGCGCATCCAATAAAGTAAACTACAATGCCCTGCTCAGTGAGGCGGCATTTAAAACCCCGCTGACGGGTGACAGTTTTGAATTCAGCATCAACGGTGTGAGTATCCAGGCGAAGATGAATGACACGGTTGGGGATGTGATTAACAGAATCAATAACAGCGATGCCGGAGTAAGAGTCAGTTACAGCGCAATCGAAGATAAATTTGTCATTACGTCCAAGCTTACCGGAGATATTGGGGACTCATCCAGCGGAGGAGGCATCAAAATTGAACAGACGAAGGGTAATCTTCTTTCGGCTTTGTTCGGCGTTGGCAACGGAAGCGGCGTGTCACACAGCACAAGCAGCTTAAGAGGAACGGATGTCCTTACTGGCGAGGAGGCGGATGAGGCGCTTCTGGACAGCATTATTGATGCTACTAATAACGGCGGTATTCAGGGTGTAAAATTCCATTTAAACGGCAGGGCTATGGAAGTTACAGTTCCTGTTCCGGGGGAGACAGATCCGCCGTATACAAGAGCAACTTATATCGAAGCAATTAATAAGAAGCTGGAAGATGCAACCGGCGGAGCTAACATCGTGTTTACCTACGATGAAACGACAAAGACTACCTCGGTGAAGACGACAGAGGGCTACAATATAAGTTTTGATGAGGAGGACGCAGGGTATAACCTGAATGACGCGCTTGGACTTACTGTGGTGCAGGATCAGGGACTGAAACAGACTTCTGTGTTAAAGGATGCGGGGCTGTCCGGGACATTGACATTCGGACCTGCAGGAGCAGAACAGAATTTTGTGATTCAAACTTCTGATACAGAGACTGTACAGGAGATGGTTGACAGATTCAATAATCAGTTTGCGGCAGATCCGGGAGATCCGACGAAGCTTTCAGCCAAGATGGTATTCAATGAGGAAAATCAGACTCTGGAGATCACAGATGTGAGCGGAAATGCAGTACTTAGCGGTGGGGATGCGGATGGAACCGCAGCAATGGCATCTCTGTTCGGACAGGGAAGTATAGAGTTCAATACAACAGGTACAAGCCTGGTGGAACAAAGAGGACAAAACGCAAAGCTTACAGTCAATGGGATAGAGATTGAAAGGAACAGTAATTCCTTCGATCTTGAGGGTATAAATATCCAGTTAATGGGAGAGTCAGCCGACCCAATTACCTTGACGACAGAGCGTGATACTGATAAAATAGTAAATGGATTGAAAGATTTTGTCGAAGCTTATAATGGGCTTGTAGACGAATTGAACGGATATTTAACAGAAGATGCAAATTATCGTAAATACGCACCTCTGACGGACGCCCAGAAGAAAGAAATGTCTGAAAAAGAGATTGAAAAATGGGAGGAAAAGGCGAAAGAAGGATTGCTCCGCAATGATTCCACGATTGAGTCGATGCTTGGAAGTCTGCGTACAGTAATGTATGAGAAAGTAGAAAGTGCAGGAATGGCGCTTTACGACATCGGGATTGAGACAAGCGCGGATTATAAGGCGAATGGCAAGCTTGAACTGGATGAAGACAAGCTTCGCACAGCACTCTCCAACAATCTTGAAAGTGTACAGCTGCTTTTTACGGATAAGGAGAATGGAGTTGGCAATAAGATCAGTGAGATACTGAAAGAGAATGCCAATGTCAGCAGTGGATCGCCGGGTCTTCTTGTCAAATACGCAGGGACAAAAACGGCACTTAACATAGACAATTCACTGTCCAAACAGCTGAGTGAAATCAATGAGAGGCTTAAAACTCTGAATAAAAAGTATGAGACAGAGAGATCACGTTACTGGCAGCAGTTTTCACAGATGGAGCAGGCACTGTCACAGCTGAATTCTCAGAGTTCCTGGGTTACACAGCAGTTTTCGGGGTCTAATTAAGAGGTGAAATGATGAAGAATCCATATGAAAAATATAAACAGCAGTCGGTAATGACTATGACAGGGGGAGAGATGGTGAATCTTCTCTTTGACACAGCTGTGAACCGGCTGAACAGAGGAATTATCTGTTTGAAGGAAAAGGATTACGAAGGAAGCAATACCGCATTCCAGAAGGCGCAGAATATTTTCACACATCTGTCCGTCACGCTGGATGACCAGTATGAGATTTCGGAGAGTCTGGCGTCTCTGTATGATTTCTTTAATTACAGTATCCGGCAGGCGAATATCAGAAAGGATGCAGGACCGGTCGAGGAGATACTTCCGATGATCGTGGAACTGCAGGAGACATTTGCGCAGGCAGATAAAAATGTAAGGATACAGAGAAGCATCGGTTAACAGTAAAAAAGGAGATACGACATGTCATTATTTGAGAGCAAATCTTATGCAAGTTTAAAAAACAGTCTGGACGCGGCCTGGCTTGAACAGAAGGTGCACAGCAATAATATTGCCAACAGTGAGACTCCGGGTTATAAAGCAAAAAGTGTAAGCTTTCACGAAGTGCTGACGAAGGCATCAAAAGACCAGCCAGCCGGCTGGGAGCAGAAAGCGGTTGTTCATACAGATGAGTCGACATCATCAAGGCCGGACGGCAATAATGTGAATGTGGACAGCGAAGAGCTTAAAATGTGGCAGTCGTATGCCAAATATACAGCAGTATCTCAGCGGATTTCCGGGAAGCTTGCGAATCTCCGTTATGTGATCAACAATACTGGGAAATAGGGGGTAGAGGGAGATGGCATTTTTAAATTCATTGAATATTACTGGTTCTGCATTGACCGCAGAGCGGTTCAGAAGTGATATTATTCTTCAGAATATTGCCAATCAGAATACAACCCGCACAGAGGATGGCGGGCCGTACAGGAGAAAACAGGTGGTCCTCAGGGAACAGGAGATGAATTTTAAAGGACAGCTTTCCAATGCCATGAAGCGTACAGGAAAGAACGGCGGAGTGATCGCTGAGGAAGTGGTTGAAAGCCAGGAAGCCTTTAATCCTGTCTATGATCCGCAGAATCCGGATGCTGATGAGAATGGATATGTTATGATGCCGAATGTAAACAGCGCTGAAGAGATGGTAGATCTGATGGCAGCAAGCAGGGCATATGAGGCCAATATCACGGCACTTAATATCACGAAATCAATGGCGATGAAAGCACTTGAAATCGGGAAATAGATTGTAAAGAAGAGGCGGTGTTCCCGGTGAAGAAAAAAGAGAGGAAAAGCGGAGACGGTCAGGCATGGCTGAATACATATGCAGATATGATTACATTAGTGCTGACCTTCTTCGTTTTGTTGTATAGCATTTCAAATGTAAACATTACGAAGCTTGAGCAGATATCGCAGGCCATGCAGAAGAAGCTTGGAATCGAGAGTGATCTGGAACTTGAGGAAGTTTCCAAAGATATAAAGTTTCCTGAAATCAATGAGGAGCAGAGCAACACACCGTCTGCACAGGCGCTGAGCGAGATAAAGACAGATCTGGAAGGTTATATGCAGTCCAATAATATCGAGGCTACAGTAACTCAGAAGGATGAGGTTCTCTATATCCGTTTTAAAAATGAAATTCTTTTCGGCCCGGACAGCCCGACACTTTTGGACAGTGGTATAGGAATGGTGGATTACATGGGTGATGTGCTGAAAGTGAAAGAGTCAGAGATCACGGCCATCTATATTAACGGGCACACGGCAGATGCTCCCAATTCTGCGTGGAATGACAGGATACTGTCTTCTGACAGGGCGAACAATGTGGCAATATATCTGGAAGAGCAGAAGGGAATCGACCCTAAGAAACTGATTTCCAGAGGGTACGGGAAAAATTATCCGATTGCAGATAACAGTACAAAGGAAGGCCGGGAACAAAACCGGCGTGTAGATATTATTATAATTGGAAAAGATGCTGACTGGAAGTCGATCGAAGGAGACGGGAGCGGAAGTGCGGAGATTTTTTATCCGTCTGATCCGGTTTCAGTGCCGGATGCGCAGTAAGAGCACATCTTAGGGGAGGAACAACAAAGTGATAAAGACATATGATTTTAAATCACCCAAAAAGTTTACAAAAGAGCGTATGAGTACTCTGGAGAATCTGTATGAGAGTTTCTCACGTTCTCTTGCAACTTATCTGACGGGACTTCTTCAGGTTTACTGTGAAATCAGCGTGTCCAGCATCGAAGAACGGAGATATCAGGAATACAGCAATGCAGCCGGCGATATGGAATTGTTCGGATTGATCAATCTTGTGCCTGAGAATAAAGAATATAATGAATCACCGATGGTATTCGAGATGGAACCGTCGCTGTGCTTTTTTATGATCGAGAGGCTTCTTGGAGGGCCGGGGACAGAATATAAAATAGACAGGGAATTTACAGATATTGAGAAGGCTATCTTAAAATATCTGCTTGTGAAAATCACAGGTTATATCCGGGATGCATGGAATGGCTATATGGATATCGAGGCAGAGTTTACCGGAATGGAGACGAATGCACATCTCATACAGATGAGTGCGCCGGAAGATGTCATTATCATCGTGGAGATGGATGTAAAAGTCACGGAACTACAGACGAAATTCCACCTGGCTATGCCGGCATCCAATATAGAGGAACTGACGTCGAAGTTCGGTTATAAATTTGCTCTGAACTCCAGGAGGAAAGATGAGGATAAGGGGCATGAGAGGCGGAAGATACTGGAACAGAATGTATTGGAATCTGAGATTGAACTGAGAGCGATTCTTCACCGGTTTGAACTTGATACACAGGAAGTGCTGAAACTTCAGACGGGGGATGTGATACCGCTGAATAAAAGCATCGACAGTGATATTGAGATTCTTGTAGAAGGCGTTCCGGGTTTCCGTGCAAAGCCGGGGCATACGAAACTGCGTAAAGCAGTACAGATAGAGAAGATATTATAACCGGGGGTAGGAAAAAACGGATGAAGAAATTAGATTATGAATCTATGAAAGAATTATTCAAACTGTCAATGCTTCCGGCCAGCAGTACGTTGTCGATGATACTTGGCAGGAAAGTTTTAATGACAGACCCGTGGGTACAGAGTATGGCTTCAGAGCGTGCGGTGGAAGTGATTCCCAGTCCGTCCGTTGCATTTGCCACACAGTTTGTAAAGGGCAGTGAACAGGGACGTCTGCTTTTTATTATTCCGGAAGATGCGGCCAGAACTTTGGCAGGGATTGTGATGGGGATTGATGGTATGATACAGCCTCTGGATGAAATTATGCTGGGAACACTCAAAGAGGTAATTTCGCAGAGCCTGGAATCAGCCAAAGAAGCGGCAGAGCAGTTTTTAGGCAGTGAGATTTCCCAGGATTTGCTGGGGCTTCGGCGTCTTGAGCACAGAAACCAGATCAGGGAATGGAGCCGTCAGATTGGAGTAGAGGATGTTCTGCTTGTGCGTTGGGAATTATCGGTGCAGGACAGTCTGGAATTTTGTATCTATGCAGTGATGCCAGAAGAGATATTAACTATCGCCGGAATCCACAGGGAGAAAAAAAGTGCTGATGACGAGCCGGAACATTATGATGTTCTGGAAGAAGTGAAGGAAAAACGAAGTATTGCGGTGAGTGAAGTCCAGTTCCCAGAGTTTAAAGTCAGGGAAAATGAAGCTGTGGCGGAAGCGATCAGTGACGAAAGAACGGTTCTGAAAGAGATTCCGCTTGGGGTGACTGTTGAGATTGGAAGTGTCGTGTGTACGGTACAGGAGATATTGAATCTGGAGGAGGAACAGGTACTGATGCTGGATAAGCAGGCAGGTTCTCCGGCAGATATTGTGGTAAACGGACAGCTTACGGCGAAAGGAGATGTTCTGGTAGTCGGGGATCAGTTTGCCACGAGGATCACAGAGATTGTGAACCAGAAAGGTTAGTTATGATATTAGTAAAGCTGTTGTTATATTTTGTAGTACTGGTAGGAATTTTATGTCTTGCATATTATACAACAAAATTGATTGGAAAAACTGCAGGTGTAAGACAGGAATCAGCGAATATACGTGTTTTGGAAAAGGTAGCGGTTGGGAAAGAAAGTTTTCTTCTGATTGTGAAGGTTCAGGAGCGGATCTTTTTATATGGGCTGACCCCGGGAGGGATCAGCAAGCTTTCAGAACTTTCTGAGTATGATGAAAGTGTACTGCCGGAGACAGAGGATTTCGGGTCGGTGCTTACGAAACAGATGAAGACAAATCTGAGTCAGCTCAAGAGCCGTTACAGGGACAGAGGGGATAAATCATGAGAGGGAAAGAGTATACACGGAAAGATTTGATCAAATATGGACTTGCTTTTCTGGGTTCCTTGTTATTGATTGTGGTCTTTTTTGTGGTGGCAGGAAAGCAGGTATCGGCAGCAGATGTCAATATCTCACTTGGAAATGGTACGAATAATGGTGACGGAATAGAAACGTTAGATATTCTATTCCTTTTTCTATTTCTGGCAGTTGTGCCATCTTTGCTGGTCATGATGACAAGCTTCACCAGAATTATTGTGGTGCTCTCTTTTCTGAGAAATGCACTCGGTACTCAGCAGTCGCCGCCGAATCAGATACTGATTGGCCTGGCTCTGATACTGACGGTGTTTATTATGACTCCGGTATTTAATGAAGTAAACGAGGACGCATATAAACCATATCAGGCCGGGGAAATCACACGTGAAGAAGCAATGGACAGGGCGGGGGTTCCGCTGAAAAAATTTATGCTGAAACAGACAGAAAAGAAGAGTCTGGATCTGTTCATGTCCATATCTGATACGAAACTGCCGGAGGAATCCAAAGACGCAAAGGGGATTGACAAATATATGCCTCTGAGTCTGACGGTGATTGTTCCTTCTTTTGCGCTCAGTGAATTGAATAAGGCATTTACGATGGGATTTTTAATATTTATTCCATTTTTGATTATAGACCTGGTTGTGTCGAGCACATTGATGTCAATGGGTATGGTAATGCTCCCGCCGACAATGATTGCCCTTCCGTTTAAAATTATGATGTTCGTACTGGTAGGCGGCTGGGATCTGGTGATAAAGACATTGGTACAGGGATTTAAATAGGAGGCAGTTATGAGTACAGGAGAGGTAATTGGAGTATTAAAGGATGCGTTGCTTGTAACGTTTGAACTGGCGGGACCGCTGCTGATTGTAAGTATTGTGGTGGGACTGATTATTGCGATTTTTCAGGCGGCAACCCAGATTCATGAACAGACCCTTACCTTTGTGCCGAAACTTGTTGTAATTGCAATCGTACTTCTGGTCCTTGGTTCATGGATGTTCAATGTGATGAATGAATTTGTACATAAACTGTTTGCCATCATGGTCAATCTGTAGAATGTCTGCGGGAGGACAAAGATGGAAGAATTATTGAGTTATTTCAATGTGTTTCTGCTGGTATTTGCCAGGATCGGAGGAATGATTTTTGCAAATCCGATATTCTCCAGACGAAATGTTCCGATGAGAGTCCGGGCAGGTCTGGTACTTGCGATCAGCCTTCTGATTGCGCCGGGACTCGGAGGAGAGGCAGTAAATGCATACAATGGCATCGAGATGGGAATGGCGCTTTTTAAAGAAGTTGCCGTAGGGGTCAGCTTTGGTCTTGTGTTTCAGATTTTTTATTATATGATTTTCGTCGCAGGAGACCTGATGGACACTGTATTTGGACTTGCGATGTCGAAAGTATTTGATCCGGTGAATGGGCTGCAGGTTTCACTGATGGGGCAGATTCTGCAGATTACGTTTGTTCTATACTTTTTTGCCACAGGAAGCCATCTGGTAATGATAAAAGCGTTCGCGTACTCTTTTCAGGTGATTCCGGTGGGAGTCCAGACACTTCAGATGCAGGCTGTGGCAGAATTTCTGCTGACACTTTTTAATTCCGCATTTTTACTGGTTCTGAAACTGTGTATGCCGTTTGTGGCGGCAGAATTTCTGGTTGAGGCCGCGATGGGAATTCTGATGAAACTGATACCGCAGATCCATGTATTTGTGATTAATATGCAGTGCAAGATTTTGGCGGGGCTTCTGCTGATGCTGCTTTTTGCCCAGCCATTAGGGAATTTTATAGATAATTACATCACGGTGCTGATGGACAATATTCAGAAACTAATGATGGTAATGGCCTGAGATGTACATAAAGGGGTGAGGAACAGATGGCGGCAGATGAAAAAACAGAGAAAGCCACGCCCAAACGGCGGCGTGACGAGCGGAAGAAGGGGAATGCGTATCAGAGCCATGACCTGACTTCGGTACTTTCGCTGCTCGTCTTGTTCAATGCTTTAAAACTGCTGGCACCGTATATGTACAAATATATGAACCAGGCAGTGCAGGTGTATTTTTCTTATGCAGCATCTTATTATCCGGTGACAGCCGATAACATTACAGATCTTCTTGCCAAAGGTGTGATGCTGTTTTTTATGGCTGTGATGCCGATATTGATTGTCGGGATGCTGAGTGCAGTTATATTCACGGCATTTCAGACGAAAATGCTCTTTTCCATGGATGCCATTAAGTTTAAGGCGAACAGGATTAATCCGCTGCAGGGATTTAAAAGGCTTTTTTCAGCAAGATCCGCAGTGGAGGTAATTAAGGCTTTGATTAAGATATCCGTTTTGGGTTATCTTATATTTATATTGATTAAGAACAAAATCTACGAATATCCAAGGCTGATGGATGAATCCATCGGAGCAACACTTGCGTTTATCGGAGACAGTCTGATGACACTTGTCAATACGGTCGGAATTATATTTCTCGTGGTCGGTGTCTTTGATTATCTCTATCAATGGTGGGATTATGAAAAGAATCTGCGTATGAGCAAGCAGGAGATCAAAGAGGAGTATAAACAGTCGGAAGGAGATCCGCAGGTCAAAGGGAAAATTAAAGAGAAACAGCGGCAGATGGCATCGATGCGTATGATGCAGAAGGTTCCGGAGGCTGATGTAATTATACGAAATCCTACACATTATGCAGTGGCAATCAAATATGATCCCGAGAAAGACCGGGCCCCGGTTGTGGTGGCGAAGGGAGCTGATCATGTGGCATTTCGTATTATCGAAATCGGGGAGAAAAACGGCGTACATATCACAGAGAACAGACCTCTGGCACGTGGATTGTATGAAGCGGTAGAGATCGATATGGAGATTCCGGCGAAGTTCTATCAGGCAGTAGCTTCGATTCTTGCGGTGGTATATAAGATGAACAAAAAGAAAATGGGAAACTATAGATAGCCGGTGAATACGGGAGATGGTGAAGGTAAAATGGTAACGGTTGAAAATGTGAAGAAATATTATGTGGGCTCAAAAGCACTTGACGGGCTCAGCCTGAGCATTGAAAAGGGTGAGTTTGTATTTCTGATAGGAAAAAGCGGGGCGGGGAAAACGACGCTTATGAATCTGCTTACGAAGGATCTGGAACCGGACGAGGGCAGTATTACGGTGAACGGAGTAAAACTTGCCCAGCTGAAATCCCGCCATCTGTACCGTTACCGCAGATTTCTGGGAATCGTGTTCCAGGATTTCCGGCTGATGGAAGACTGGAACGTCTACGAAAATGTCGCATTTGCACAGAGGGTGATCGAAGTTTCGCCGTCCAGAATTCCGGGACGGGTCAAAGAGGTGCTTGCCCTGGTCGGACTCAGCGGGAAGGAACGGAAGTATCCAAGAGAGTTGTCCGGCGGAGAGAAGCAGAGGGTTGCGATCGCAAGAGCCATTATCAATCAGCCCTTTATTCTTCTTGCGGATGAACCGACCAGAAACCTTGACCGGAGAAATTCCATAGAAGTCATGAAGTTATTTGAGAAGATTAATCAAAGCGGCACAACTGTACTGGTGGTTACGCATAACAGGGAAGTGGTAAATGCCCTGGGAAAACGGGTTGTCACAATGGAGGACGGGAGAATTGTAAATGACTGTAATCCGGGGCGGTATTATTATGGGATCTAGCAGGGCGTCTGAGTTCTTTCCAGGGATACCAGCCTAAAATTTAAATAAAATATAAAACAGTATTTGACAAGGAATGGTGAAACCAATATACTGTATATATTATAAAAATACTACATCTTGTGGTGTGGCAAATTGGGTAAAGATTCTGGTTTCATTTTCTTATACAGTCGTTTGTAACTGGAATCGTCATACTGAAACTGACTGTAAATCTATCATAAGGATGGCATGGTATGAAATGTCCATATTGTAACCACCCGGATACGAGGGTGATTGATTCAAGACCTGCGGAGGACGGAAGTTCTATCCGCAGAAGGCGTTCCTGTGACGTGTGCGGAAAGCGGTTCACCACCTATGAAAAGGTGGAGACCATTCCTTTGATCGTGATTAAGAAGGACAATAATCGGGAACAGTATGAACGTTCTAAAATTGAGAACGGTATTTTGAGTGCCTGCTATAAGAGGCCGGTGCCGGCGGATGAGATTCAGCGGGTAATCAATGAGGTTGAAAAAGAGATCTTCAGCCGGGAAGAAAAAGAGATTCCAAGCAGTGAGATTGGAGAGATTGTAATGGCGAAGCTTCAGGATCTGGATCCGGTGGCATACGTCAGATTCGCATCTGTATACCGTGAGTTTAAAGATGTGAATACTTTTATGGATGAATTAAAAAAAATGCTGGACAGGTAAATGATTGTACATTTGTCCGGTGCAGAGTGAATGGGTATGCAAAAAGGGCAGAAGATGTGTAATTGGCATCCTCTGCTCTTTTGGTTTAAGTCCGGAGACAGTGGTCACCGAATAATTTTCGTCAAATGGAAGAAGACAGGGAGAACGGTAATGGTAATACAGTATAGGATTGAGAAAAATGAGATAGAAGTGCTTCGCTGTTACGGAAATACCAGGACAGTGATACTTCCGCGGGAGATTGACAAAATTCCGGTTACATCTGTGGCGCCGTATGCATTTTCACGGTCGAAGGAGGAAGAGAAAGGCAATGTATGCTGGTACCGGGAAATGCCCGATGAAGATCCGGCGAAACTGCCTGAGATCTGCGGCGAAACTGTTCATGAGATTGTATTTCCGGATACGGTAGAAAAGATTGGGAACTATATATTTTATGGGTGCAAGAACCTGAAAACACTTGAGCTGACAGACCGGCTGATGCAGATCGGAAGCGGAGCATTTACCGGCTGTCTGTCATTGTCAGAGCTTGTGATTCATTTAAAATCCGGGGAAGTATCATGCTTAAAAGAGATCACGGATGAAATACGCAAGGAAATGAAGGTAACGCTTTCTTATGAGATGGACGAGAGGCAGACAGCGAAACTGATCTTTCCGGAGCATTATGAGGAGGCGGTGGAGAATACTCCGGCCAGGCTTCTTGTGACGCAGCATCACGGATCGGGAGGATATTACCGGCAGTGTTTCTATGATAAGAAAGTCGATTACAGGAAGTACGATGAACAGTTCCCAAAATCAGTAGTGATGGATTCAAAAGAGCTGGTGGTGGAGATTTTGTTTCGGAGGCTTCAGTATCCATACGGTCTCTGGAGCAACGCAAGGGAAATGTATCTTGATTATCTCAGAGAGAATCTGGTAAGTGTTATGGAAATTCTTGCGAAAATGGATGCCCTGGAACGGATGCAGATGATCGGGGATCAGGGATTTTATACAAGAGAAGCAATGGATGCGGCAATTGAGGAGGCATCAAAGCTTCCGAATTCTCAGAGCCTTGGCTATCTGATGAATGAAAAATACCGGTTATATCCGGTGGAGAAGAAGACATTTGATCTGTAGATGGTGATGTCTTATGGAGGAATATATGGAGGATAAAACATTAAAGCTTTCTGCGAAGAATGAGACAGACCGGATCACAGCCCAGATGAGTGAACGTCAGAGACAGAAGATCTCTGAAGGGTTGGAAGCGATTGGGATTCAGATTCTTCAGGCAGCAAGGAGCGAGCTCTATATGGGGATGCGGTTTCTGGATGTGGCGCTTAGTTCTTTCTACTATCAGGCGGATGGAGCAGTTCCGTCTTTCGGAACAGACGGATTTGCCATGTATTATAATCCGCAGTATCTCGGCGGGCTGTACCGGACAGACAGAGTCCTTGTGAACCGGGCATATCTGCATATGGTGCTGCACTGTATCTTCCGCCATATGACAAGGAGAGGAAACAGAGATGAGATGCTGTGGAATCTGTCATGTGATATTGCGGCGGAATATATCATCGACGGTAATTTCCACAGGAGTGTGCGAAGGTCGAGATCGTTTCTGCGCAGGGAGACTTACCGGAAATTAAAAGAAAAGCTGAAAGTGCTGAACGCGGAGAGTATTTACCAGGAACTTACTGTGTGGGATATGCCGCAGAAGGAGCTGATCAGACTGTATGCAGAGTATCTTGTGGATGACCATGGGTACTGGGATTCGGGAGAGGATCCGAAGAGAAACAATGAACTGAACCAGAAATGGCAGGAGATCAGCGAACAGATGGAGACGGACATGGAGACATTTTCAAAAGAGGCGTCAGAGCAGTCGGGAAGTCTTCTGGATGAGTTGAAAGTTGAGAACCGGGAACGGTTTGACTATAAGCAGTTTCTGAAGAAATTTGCGGTATTGAGAGAGGAGCCGCAGGTCGACCCGGATTCCTTTGACTATACATTTTACAGTTATGGGTTAAGGCTTTATGGCAATATGCCGCTGATTGAGCCGCAGGAATCAAAAGAGGTGAAAAAGGTTGAGGAGTTTGTGATTGTGATTGACACCTCGATGTCGTGCAAAGGCGAGCTTGTAAGAAGCTTTCTGGAAGAGACGTACAGTGTTTTAAGTGAGAGCGGAAGCTTTTTCAGAAAGGTAAATATTCATATCATACAGTGTGATGACCAGGTGCAGGGAGATCAGAAAATTACGTGTGAAGAGGAACTGAAAGAATATATGGAACATCTCACGCTGCGGGGAGAAGGCGGGACGGATTTCAGGCCGGCTTTTGCATATGTGGAAGAGCTTAGGAGGAAGAAGGAATTCGGGAATCTGAAAGGGCTGATTTATTTTACGGACGGGTATGGAATCTATCCGAAGAAAATGCCGCCGTATGAGACTGCATTTGTATTTCTGAAGGATGATTATGAGGATGTGGAAGTGCCGGCGTGGGCGATGAAATTAATACTGGAGGAAGAGGACATAGATGGATATCAAGAGAGCAAAACAGGAAATTAAAGATTCAATAGAGGCGTATCTGAAAAAGGATGCGTTCGGAGAATATCTGATACCGGCGGTGAATCAGAGGCCGATCATTCTGATGGGACCGCCGGGAATCGGGAAGACGCAGATTATGGAGCAGATTGCAAAGGAATGCCAGATCGGGCTGGTGGCGTATACGATCACACACCACACACGGCAGAGCGCGGTGGGGCTTCCTTTTATTAAGGAGAAAACATACGGGCAGGAGCAGTATTCTGTGACAGAATATACGATGAGCGAAATCATTGCTTCGGTGTACGAGAAGATGGAGCAGACGGGGCTTCGGGAAGGGATTTTGTTTATCGACGAGATCAACTGCGTGTCAGAGACACTGGCGCCGACGATGCTGCAGTTTCTGCAGTGCAAGACTTTCGGCAATCAGAAGATTCCGGAAGGATGGATGATTGTTGCAGCCGGAAATCCGCCGGAGTATAACCGGTCTGTCCGGGAATTTGATGTTGTGACACTGGACCGTATTAAGAAGATCGATGTGGAAGAGAATTTTGACGTGTGGAAAGAGTATGCTTACAAGGCAGCAGTACATCCGGCTGTGATCTCTTACCTGGAACTTAAGAAAAATCACTTTTATCGAATAGAGACAACTGTGGACGGCAAGATGTTCGCCACGGCCAGGGGATGGGAAGACCTCTCAAAACTGATTCAGGTATACGAGATGCTGGGAAAAGAAATCGACCGGGATGTGGTATACCAGTATATTCAGCATTTAAAAATAGCCAAAGACTTCGCAAATTATCTGGAATTGTTCCGTAAGTACCAGAAAAATTATGGAATCGAAGACATTTTGAGAGGGCACTGGACAAAGGAAACACTGGATAACCTGAAAGTGGCGGCGTTCGATGAAAGGTTAAGCGTGGTAGGGCTTTTGAACTCACGCCTGACAGAGAATTTCCGAAAATGTTACGACACAGACATTTATGTGTCAAGACTATACGAATTCCTTCTTAGGTATAAAGAGACACTCGATCTCGATCTGATCCTTTATCAGGCTCAGGAAGAACTGGAACAGAAAAAGAAATCCGAGCTCATCACACGCTCCGAAGAACAGACCGAAAAACTCGTGGTGCGGAAACTGGAATCCTACCAGAATCTGATCAAAGGAGAACATTTGACCGGAGAAGAGGCATTTAACAAAATAAAAAAAGAATTCAGCAAAGAGACATCCATGCGGGGAAGAGAAATTGATGAGACCTCCGAGATGCTCACCAACACATTCAACTTCATGGAAGACGCCTTCGGAGACAGCCAGGAAATGGTCGTGTTCGTCACAGAACTGAACGCAAACTATTATAGTATTCAGTTTATTAAAGAAAATGGGTGCGATCAGTATTACCGGTACAATAAAGGACTGCTGTTCGATGAGAGAGAAAAAGAGATTTTGAAGAAGATGGAAGAGGTGGAAGGGGAATTGGGGACGTAATCCTTTGGAGGTAGATTACGTCCCCAATTAGGAAACAACCTGTCCCTTTCTGCAAAACAACCTGTCCCTAAATGAAGGATCTTGTATATTATGCATAGAGAAATTGAAGAAATGAAACGTTTAGACCATAGAATACGTTGATTATATTATGGAAGTGAATATTTTAATTGGTATTTAATTTTATACTGCTTTTGAAACGGAACTGAAATTTGAGAAGGAAAGTACGGAAAGTTCGAAGAGGGTAGAGTTATCAATTTATATTCAGTAAAAGAATAGGATGCATAAATATACAGTTTTACAAAAAGGGACAGGTCTATTTGCAAAAGGGGACAGGTTAAACTGCAGTTGGGGACGTAATCTACTTTAAAAGGATTACGTCCCCAAACAAAGAAAGGTCAAACGATGGAATACAAAATATTACTTCTGGAGGATGATATCAGTCTGATTGATGGTCTGGTGTATTCTCTGAAAAGGAATGGATTTCTTCCGGAGACGGCGAGAACGACAGCGGAGGCCATGCGGCTTCTTGCGCAGAGGGAGTATGATTTGCTTCTTCTGGATGTGACGCTTCCGGATGGGACTGGTTTTGAGGTGTGTGAGCAGGTGCGGGGTGAGGGCAATGATGTGCCGATTATATTTCTGACAGCATCGGATGAGGAGGTTCATATTATCCGTGGGCTTGACAGTGGAGGGGATGATTACATTACCAAGCCATTCCGGATTGGTGAGTTGTGTTCGCGTATCCGGGCACTTCTTAGAAGGGCAGCGGTTTCGAAACCGTCGGAACTTGTGAAGGCATCTGGAGGGAAGGTCTCCATTGATCTGATGGCCGGGCGGATAACATTTGGGGGAAGGATGTTAGAACTTACCAGCGCGGAGTACAAACTTTTCCTTCTTCTTGTGCGCAATGAGGGGCGTGTGGTAACGAGAGATTCAATATTGAATGAAATCTGGGACGGCGCAGGGAATTTTGTGGATGATAATACGCTCTCGGTTTACATACGGAGACTGCGTGAGAAGGTGGAGGAAGATCCGTCAAAGCCAAAACACCTGCTGACTGTCAGGGGATTTGGATATGAGTGGAAGGGGGATGCGTGATGGAATTCTGTCATGAAAAGGCATCGAGGAATTTCTTTATATCATCGGTTTTCTGTGCGGTACTTGGCATAATGTTTCTGGCGGCAGTTTATTTAACAGTAAGGGATGCAGCGGGGCAGATGTCACTCAGGCAGGCGGAGATGACGGTATCCTATCTTCTGGAACAGGGGATTGATCCGGTGACCGCAGCCGGAGCTGTCGCAAATGCAGAAATTACGCGAGAAGGGGAAGCGTTGGTGAGGAAAGCTGGCTTTTCTGAAAGTCAGTACCTTCCGGCGATATCCGGCCTCCAAAGTAAGGCAGTAAGAATCGTTGTTATGGGTGCAGCAGTTTTCGCAATCCTGATTGTAGGAGGAACCATCTTCTTCCTGGAGAGGAGGGAACGGCTGTACCGGCGGGCATTTGAGACTGTGAGAGGATTTCTGGCCGGCGACTATACCGCTCACCTGCCGAGACTTTCCGAGGGAAGCATGTACCGGATGTTTGGGGAGATCGATAAACTCGCGAACATACTGCAGTCACAGGCGGAGACAGAACATAAGGCGAAAGAATTTCTGAAAGATACCATTTCAGATATTTCCCACCAGTTAAAGACGCCGCTTTCCGCACTTCGAATGTATAATGAGATTATTTCCGAGGAACCGCAGAATGGGGAAATGGTACTGGAATTTTCTGAGAAAACAGATACGGCCCTTGAGCGCATGGAACAACTGATCGGAATGATGTTGAAAATCACCCGGCTGGATGCAGGAAGTATTGTGTTTGAAAGAGATCATTATCCGGTCAGCGAAGTGGTGGAAAAAGCTGTGCAGAATCTGAGAACCCGTGCCCAAAATGAGGGGAAGACTATAAAAATCACGGGCGGGGAAGAGACAGTGTACTGTGATCTGCAGTGGACAAGTGAGGCAATAGGCAATCTTGTGAAAAATGCATTGGATCATACGGATGACGGTGGCCAAATTGCCATCAGCTGGTGTGAGTCTCCGGGAATGCTGAGGATTTATGTAGCGGATGACGGCAGCGGAATCTGCCCGGAAGATTATCACCATATCTTCAAACGTTTTTACCGGAGTAAAAATTCTCTGGATACCCAGGGGATTGGGCTTGGCCTGCCGCTGGCAAAGTCAGTGACAGAAGGGCAGGGCGGAATGATAACTGTCAGCAGTGTGAAGGGAGAAGGTACGGAATTTACCATATCTTTCATCACTTCGGAGTAAATTTGAAAGGTGACAAAACTGTAAGCTCAGATTCATCCGAATGTAAGCCTGACCTGATATCCTTCATTGTTATAAGGAGGTGCGGTATGAAAATATTAAATGTAGAGAATTTAAGTAAAACATATGGCAGAGGTGAAAATCAGGTACATGCGCTGAAAAACGTGTCATTTTCTATGGAAAAAGGAGAATTTGCGGCAGTTGTCGGAGAGAGTGGTTCAGGGAAGAGTACACTGCTTAATTGTATCGGAGGTCTGGATACACCAACGGAAGGGAAAGTATGGATTGACCGGGAGGATATTTTCTCAATGAGGGAACAGGAACGGACGATCTTTCGGAGAAAAAATATTGGGTTTGTCTTCCAGTCCTTTCAGCTGATTACAGAGCTTACGGTAGAACAAAATATTGTATTTCCGCTGCTTTTAGATGATCAGAAACCAAAGAAAAAGGAAGTGGAGGAGATTATTAAGATCCTTAGGCTGACAGAACGCCGGGACCATCTTCCGGGACAGCTCTCGGGCGGCCAGCAGCAGAGAGTCGCGATCGGAAGGGCACTCATTACGAAACCGACACTGATTCTGGCGGACGAGCCGACCGGAAATCTGGATTCGAAAAGCAGCCGGGACGTGATGGATCTTCTGACAGAGGCATCCAGGCGGTTCCAGCAGACAATTCTAATGATTACCCACAATAGGAATCTCACATCCTCCGTAGACCGTGTACTGCGCGTGACGGATGGGGTACTGACTGATCTGGGAGGGAAGAGAGAATGAAAAGTTATCTGGATCTGATCCCGATTGCAGCAAAAGTCCACAAGAAACAGAGCCGCATGACACGGATCTGTATTATTCTTGCAGTTTCTCTTGTCACAACGATCTTTGGAATGGCGGACATGGAGATGCGTTCTCAGAAACTTCAGTCGATCCGAAAGAATGGCAACTGGCATATGGCCATTAAAAATATAAGCGAGGAGGATGAAGCACTGATTGCCGCAAGGCCGGATGTGGAAGCAGCTTCCAGGTACGACGCTCTGAATTACCGCCTGAAAGATGCCTATTATCTGAATTCCTATAATACGGTGATCTGCGGGATGGATCCGGAATTTTTAACGGGTATCATGACTGCAGTTCCGGTTACGGAAGGGGAATTTCCCTCCAAAGAGCAGGAGGTGGCACTGACGAAAACTGCAAAGACGGTTCTTTCTGTAAATATCGGGGATACTGTATATCTCGATACACCCTCCGGGGTGCGGCTTCCATTTACAGTAACCGGATTTGTGGAAAATACATCGATGATGCTGACGAAAGATGCCGTTGGTATGATGACTTCTGTGCAGACACTTCAGGAGATCCGTAAAACAGCAGGTCAGGCACAGGGGGATTATGACCACGCATACTATGTGCGCCTCGTTGAGAATATGCGGATGAAACAGACCATTCAGGACATCAAAGAGCAGTATCATCTGGCGGATGAAGATGTTGGACTAAATGTAGAGCTTCTGGGGAGTCTCGGGCAAAGCGATGATTCTTATATGCAGTCACTTTATCTTACGGCGACGGTGCTGTTTCTGATTGTATTGGCAGCAGGGATACTGATGATAGCAAGCAGCCTGAACAGTAATGTGTCGCAGAGAGTAGAATTTTTCGGGATGATGCGCTGTCTTGGAGCATCCAGAAAACAAATCATCCGTTTTGTGCGTCTGGAGGCATTGCAATGGTGTAAGACAGCGGTCCCGATCGGACTTCTGATTGGGGTGGTCGTTGTCTGGGGACTTTGTGCAGTGCTTCGGTTCTTAAGTCCGGGATTGTTTCAGGAAATGCCAGTGTTTGATGTAAGTTATATCAGTCTGGTCTGCGGGATTCTGGCTGGAGGGCTGACAGTGCTTCTCGCGGCACAGTCACCGGCAAAGCGGGCGGCAAAAGTATCTCCTCTCGCCGCAGTGTCAGGGGCGGCGTCTGTATTTCCTGCGAAAAAGGCGGCAAATACAAGGTGGTTCAAAGTAAATACGGCGCTGGGAATCTCCCACGCAAGGTCAGGGAAGAAGAATTACCTGCTGATGACAGGATCCTTTGCGCTGAGCATTGTTCTTTTTCTGACATTTTCCGTAGCAATTGATTTCATGCATCATGCCATCAGACCATTACAGCCATATACACCGGATTTGTCCGTTGTGAGTAACGACCAGACATGTTCCATCGACAAATCTAAGCTGAAAGAGTTTCAGGATAATCCGGCAGTCAAGAGGGTCTATGGCAGGATGTTCGCTTTCCAGCTGCCTGCCAGAACCAGAGGAAAGGAGTTTACAGCTAATCTGATTTCTTATGAGGAACATCAGTTTGGATGGGCCAGGGATTCTCTTCTGGAAGGTTCGGTCACAGATGCACAAAAGAACAAAGATACAGTTCTGGTCGTTTCACAATCTGGCAAAGAGGGGAAAGTGGGCAGCCAGATCATGCTCAACATTGGCGGTACTGAAAAAGAAGTTGAGGTTTCTGGGATACTGAAAAGCAGTCCGTTCGATGGGGAGGCAGGTTCAGAAGTTTTGATCTGTTCGGAAGATACATTCAGGGAACTTACCGGAGAACAGGGATATACAATTCTCGATCTTCAGCTTCGCAAACAGGCTTCGGACAGTGACGTAGATGCGATGCGCAAGCTGGCAGGAGAGGGGGTCATATTCTCTGACCAGAGAAGTAAAAACGCAGAGGCCAGGGGTGCTTATCTGTCATTTGCATTATTTCTCTATGGATTCCTTGCGGTCATCGTCTTGATTACCATATTTAACATTGTGAACAGCGTTGCGATGAGTGTGTCGGCAAGGATGAAACAGTATGGGGCGATGCGTGCGATCGGAATGAGCGATGCCCAGCTTGTGAAAATGATTATGGCGGAGGCTCTCACCTATGCCGTATCCGGAAGTGTGGCCGGCTGTATTCTTGGAATTCCGTTAAACAAATTCCTGTTCAAGATGATGGTGGCCTCAAGGTGGGGGGATTCATGGACGGTTCCGGTAATAGAGATGACGGTCATTATCGGTCTTGTCATTGCAACTTCTGTGATAGCGGTCTATGGCCCGACAAGAAAAATCCATGAGATGTCGATCACCAGAACCATCAATGCCCAGTAAAAACGATGGATAAACATGTTAAAGTAACCGCTTTGAGGGCGGTTACTTTTTATAATGGAGATTGGAAAACAGTTAAAACAAATGCTGAAAAACCTTAAGGAAAGAAAGATTCTGGCGGTGGGCATCTGCAGGATATGTTAAAAAAGATGATTGACAGACGGTAGAACTTTGTGATATATATTAAACACAAGGTAGTCTATACTAACCAAAATGAGATTACGAATGTTGAAAAGGCAGAGGTGTTTTCCTGTGGCTCAGAAAAATCAAAATGCCTCACCTTGCAGCGGCGGAAGAGTTTCGCTTTTAAAGCAGAGCTCTTTTTTAAAGCCCTTGAGTTAGCCGGGTCTAACAAAAGATGGAAGGCTATTTACAATCCTATCAGTGATGTTTCATCCATAAGGCAGACACGGGAGGGGATGAAAAGGGGATTCAAAAGGCAACAGCAGTAAGAGAAAGGAAAGGGAATAACAATGAAAAAGAATCCATTTAAAGTATTGTGGCTGATCGGAGGTTTTTTATGTCTTGGACTTGGTACTATAGGTGTGGTGCTGCCGATCCTTCCGACCGTTCCGTTTTATATGGCAACTGTTTTTTGCTTTGCCCAAAGTTCCAGGAGGCTCCATGACTGGTTCCTTGGAACTCGTCTTTATAAACGTCACCTGGAGAGCTTTGTCAGTCAGAAGGCGATGACGCTTAAGACGAAATTCTCTATCGTGGGGACGGTGACGGTCGTGATGGCGGTTGGATTCCTTATGATGAGTAAGGTACCGGTGGGAAGAATCTGTCTCGGGGTCGTGTGGGTATGCCATGTGCTGTATTTCTTCCTGCGTGTGAAGACATTGAAGACAGATCCCCCTGAAATAGAGCTTCAGGGGGAGTAATGCCAGATGAATAAGACGGAGAAGAAACGACAAAAAGAGCAAAAAGTGGTGTATGAGATGATCGCACTCTACTGCCGTAAAAATCATCCGGGGCTTGTGGTGTGGCATTTAGTGTCAGGCATAGTTGAAAAGAAAAGTAAAGGAAATAACCGATGATTAAAATGAGACTTGTGAGGCTTCTGTCTCACGCAAAAAAATATATTGTATATAACATTGTGTGGCAGTGGATTGCTCTGCTTGCACAGATGGCAGCAGTATTTTCGATAGCCGGATTTTTGGAGAAGGTATTTTTTATGGCGGCAGATACGATGGATATCCGCAATACAGTTGTTATTTTGATCCTCGCAGTTGGTGTACGGTTTATCTGTGACCGGATGGCTTCGAAAGCTTCTTATGAGGCGAGTGTGGATGTAAAGCGGATATTGAGGGAGAAGATTTATGAGAAACTGTTAAGACTTGGGGCATCTTACCGTGAGAAAGTAACAACTTCGGAAGTGGTGCAGATGAGTGCGGAAGGGGTAGAACAGCTGGAGATTTATTTCGGTAAATATCTTCCACAGCTTTTCTACAGTCTTCTGGCGCCGCTGACACTCTTTTTAGTTCTTGCAACGGTGAATCTGAAAGCAAGTGTGGTTCTTCTTCTATGTGTACCGCTGATTCCGCTTTCTATTGTGGCGGTTCAGAAGATTGCGAAGAAGCTTTTGCGTAATTACTGGGGATTGTATACCGGGCTTGGGGATAGCTTTCTTGAGAATCTGCAGGGACTGACAACATTAAAGATTTATCAGGCAGATCAGGTGAAAGTGGATGAGATGGATGTGGAGGCTCAGAAGTTTCGGAAGATTACAATGAAAGTGCTGACGATGCAGCTGAATTCCACCAGCGTTATGGATATTGTAGCTTACGGGGGTGCGGCCATCGGAATGATCACTGCGGCCGGAGAGTTTTTAAAAGGCAATCTGAGTTTTGCAGGAACGCTTACGATTCTTTTACTGGCATCGGAATTCTTTATTCCGCTCCGCCTGCTGGGGTCGTTCTTCCATATCGCGATGAACGGGATGGCAGCCAGTGATAAGATTTTCGGTCTTCTGGATCTTGAGGAACCCCAATCAGGGGAGGAAGAACTCTCAGGGGAGTCTCTTGATATCTGTCTGTCAGATGTGAGGTTCTCCTACGAAGAGGAACGGGAGATTCTAAAAGGAATCAACCTCACCTGCCCGGAGGGAAGCTTTGTATCATTAGTCGGAGAATCGGGCTGTGGGAAGAGTACAATCGCAGGACTTCTGGCAGGAAAGAACCGGGGACATCTGGGAGAGATTACCATCGGCGGGACACCCATTTCCAAGGTCAGGGAGTCGGATCTGATGCGCCATGTGACGTTGGTCCGCCACAACAGCTATCTGTTCAAAGGAACGGTAGAGGAGAACTTGAGGATGGCGAAACCAGATGCCACCAGAGAAGAGATGAAAGAGGTTCTAAAGAAGGTGAATCTGCTGTCATTTTTAAATACACAGCAGGGGCTTAAGACAAAGCTTCTGGAAAAAGCCGGCAATTTTTCCGGAGGACAGTGTCAGAGACTGGCGCTTGCCAGGGCGATTCTGCATGATACGGAGGTATATATATTCGATGAGGCAACTTCGAATATCGATGCAGAAAGTGAAGAGCTGATCATGGAAGTGATCCATGAACTTGCAAAGAGAAAGACGGTGCTTCTTATCTCACACAGACTCTTAAATGTCACGGATTCGGACTGTATCTATCTGCTGGATCAAGGTGAGATAAAAGAATACGGTACTCACGAGGAATTGATGAAAAGGAATGGGAAATATCACCATTTGTTTGAAACCCAGCATAGTCTGGAAACATACGGAAGGGCGGTGGAAGCATGAAAACAAAGACAGCAGGCAGGAGGAGCGCACTGGCAATTATGGGGCAGCTCATAGGACTCGTCCGTCCGCTTCTTCATATGATGCTGGCAGCTGTGATTCTTGGGACTGCCGGTTATCTGTGTGCGATCTTTCTGACGATTCTGGCAGGAGGAGTACTGGTGAAAGGATTATCCCGGGGAATCACTGGCATCGCGGTATCCGTGCAAAACGGACTGTTTTTTAATGAATCCGTCAAAACATTGTTCATCGTGATGGCAGTCATCGCTGTTCTGAGAGGAATTCTTCATTATGCAGAGCAATACTGCAATCATTTTATCGCATTTAAACTTCTGGCAATCATACGTCACAAGGTATTTGCGGCACTTCGGAGACTTTGCCCGGCGAAACTTGACGGGAGGGAGAAGGGGAACCTGATCTCCATTATCACAACGGATATTGAATTATTGGAAGTATTCTATGCTCATACAATCTCACCGATTGCGATTGCATTTCTCACATCGCTTGTGATGGTATTTTTCATCGGAAGTTACCATATCGGTGCAGGAATCTTTGCGCTTTCAGCTTATATGGTTGTCGGAGTGCTGATTCCGTTGTGGAACGGAAGACGAGGCAGTGCCAGGGGAATGGAGTTCCGCACAAAATTCGGTGATCTGAACAGCTTTGTACTGGATTCCCTGAGAGGACTGGATGAGACGATTCAGTACGGACAGGGGGAGAACCGGAAGGCGCAGATGGACGAACGGTCCAGAGAGCTGGGGGAAATGCAGAAAGACTTAAGCCGTATGGAAGGCTCTCAGAAGTCATTTACCAATCTGGCGATTCTGATCTGCTCTTTTGGAATGTTATTTATGATGCTTAAGCTGTATGAATACGGAGCAGTTGGTTTTGACGGAGTATTAATCTGCACCATCGCTATGATGGGTTCTTTTGGGCCGGTAGTAGCACTGTCAAGCCTCTCCAATAATTTAAACCAGACATTGGCGAGCGGAGAACGTGTACTGGCGATTCTGGAAGAGGAACCTCTGGTGGAAGAGGTTGCAGATGACGGGACATCCATGTGGAATGGTGGAGAGAATTTTGCAGGGGCAGGCGCGGAACATGTGACATTTTCTTATGGGGAAGAGGAGATCTTAAAGGATTATTCTATTCAGGTGGAACCAGGGAAAATTATCGGAATCCACGGAGCCAGCGGATCCGGGAAGTCTACGCTTCTCAAACTCCTGATGCGCTTTTGGGATACCGGACAGGGGCAGGTTACAGTCTCGGGGAAAGATGTCCGTGAAATTCCGACCAGACGGCTCAGAGATACAGAATCTTATGTGACGCAGGAGACATATCTGTTCCATGATTCCATCGCCAATAATATTGCGGTGGGCAGACAGGGGGCGTCTTTTGGGGAAATTATCGAGGCGGCAAAAAAGGCATCCATCCATGATTTTATTATGACACTGCCCAATGGGTATGATACGAATGTGGGAGAGCTTGGAGAGACACTCTCTGGGGGCGAGCGGCAGAGAATCGGAATTGCAAGGGCATTTTTACATGATGCACCGTTCCTTTTGCTGGATGAACCGACAAGCAATCTGGATTCTCTGAATGAGGGAGTGATCCTGAAGGCATTGAAAGAGGCCTGTGATAAGAAAACTGTGATCCTTGTGTCTCATAGGAAGTCTACGATGAATGTGGCGGATATGGTATATGCAATGGAAAATGGAAGAGAGTCGTGAGAATGGCTGCAACTGTGATTTGGCGCTAATCTATAGTGCCAAATCTTTTTTTCTATTTCTTGAAAATCTATCTTTGGGAAAGCTATAATGAATTCAGAAAACAGAGATTGATTGGCCAATCATACCTCATATTCAATTCAAATCTAAAGAGGTGTGAGATCAATGAAAGAGAAAGTTCAGGTTTTTGGAAGGTTTTTAAGCGGTATGGTGATGCCGAATATCGGTGCTTTTATCGCATGGGGAATTATTACAGCTTTGTTTATAGAGACGGGCTGGTGCCCAAATGAAAAGTTTGCGCAGATGGTGAAACCGATGTCAGAGACACTTCTTCCGCTGTTGATTGCATATACAGGAGGAAATGTGGTGGCAGGGCAGCGCGGCGGACTCATTGGTGCAATTGCAACAATGGGTGTGATTGTGGGATCAGATGTACCGATGTTTATTGGTGCCATGATTGTAGGTCCACTGTCCGCATGGGTAATTAAGAAGTTTGATAAGTTTATGGAGAACAAAGTAAAAGCCGGGTTTGAAATGCTGGTGAATAATTTTTCTATTGGTATTATCGGTGCGATTCTGGCATTGATTGCGATGAAGGGTGTGACTCCTCTTGTGAATGTGTTGAACAGTGCAATGAGCGCGGGAGTTGGATTTTTTGTAGATCATGGACTGCTTCCTTTGACCAGTGTATTTATTGAACCTGCCAAAGTGTTGTTCCTGAATAACGCAATTAATCATGGAATATTGTCTCCGATGGGAATTCAGCAGGTGGAAGAAGCCGGGAAATCATTGTTCTTTCTTCTGGAATCTAATCCGGGACCGGGACTTGGAATTTTACTTGCGTACTGTATCGCAGGAAAAGGAACTGCGAAAAGTTCAGCGCCGGGTGCAGCAATTATACATTTCTTCGGGGGAATCCATGAGATTTATTTCCCTTATATTCTGATGAACCCATTACTTTTACTTGCAACGATTGCAGGAGGCGCAAGTGGTATATTTATATTCAATCTTATGGATGTCGGACTGACAGCACCATCATCTCCGGGAAGTATCTTTGCAGTTCTCATGATGGCAGAGCGTCACAGTTATGTTGGACTGCTGCTCGGAATTGCCGTATCGGCAGTGATTGCGTTTGTGGTGGCAATTCCGATTTTGAAATTTATGGGTAAGGATGCGAGCCTGGAAGAAGCACAGCAGAAAAAAGACAGCATGAAGCGTCAGGCGAAGGGAATTGAAAAAGAAAGTGGCGCCGCACAGCAAAATAAGGGTAAAATCAGCAAAATAGCATTTGCGTGCGATGCCGGTATGGGATCAAGTGCCATGGGAGCGACGGTTCTGAAAAAGAAAATATCGGCGGCAGGGCTTCAGAATATTGAGGTCATTCATACACCGGTATCTTCCATACCTTCCGATGTACAGATCGTGGTGACTCATCAGGAACTTGGAGAACGTGCAGCGCACAGTAACCCAAATGCAGAATTAATTTTAATTACGAATTTCCTTGCAGCACCGGAGTATGATATACTGGTAGAAG
This sequence comes from uncultured Lachnospiraceae bacterium, assembly GCA_900549995.1. Taxonomy (GTDB): domain Bacteria; phylum Bacillota; class Clostridia; order Lachnospirales; family Lachnospiraceae; genus UMGS1251. The sequence continues at coordinate 33,271 of URQQ01000024.1, forward strand.
ATTTAAAGAAGAGAAACAGCTGATACAATGCGGTATAAATCCTTCAATCAGGCGGGGTTGCAAATGAAAAAGGTTATAAATAAAGTAGGAAAATTTTATACCAGAATTATTATAGACAACATTGGCATATTTATCTTTATTGGACTGCTGTCCGTAGTTTTTAATGACTGCGGATGGTTTCCCAATGAAGATATCTATGCCATTTCGCAGTTAGCTTATCTGTTTATTCTTCCTGTAATCATTAGCTATGAGAGTGGTAAAAAAATCGGAGGGCAGCCAGGAGGGGTTCTTGCAGTGCTTGCATTGATGGGAATGCTTTCTACGCAGAGAATGGCTGGAATCTGGGGAGCGATGGTGATGGGCCCGCTGGCCGGATATCTCTTTAAGATCAGCCACGAACAGGTGAAGAAGCATACGAGGGCAAGTCTTCAGATGCTGGTGAAAAACCTATATGTTGGAGTTCTGGGAATCGTGCTGACAGTCTTTGGGTTCTATGTAATGGTTCCCTTGATGAATATGGTGACGACAGGGCTTATGTACGGCGTAGATTTTCTTGTTCAACATCAGATTGTACCCGTTCTCAGTATTTTTACAGAGCCGGCCAAAGTATTTTTTCTGAATAATGTGATGAACTATGCTGTGTTTGTACCTTTAGGAATGAATCAGGTCCAGGAGGTTGGAAGTTCGATTCTGTTTCTCGTAGAAGTCAATCCAGGCCCGGGATTTGGAATGATGGCAGCGCTGCTTTACCGAGACAGAAAGAGAGCTAATGAATATATGACAGCAATGTTCACGCAGGCAGTCGGTGGGCTGCATGAGGTCTATTTCCCATTTGCACTTTCGAATCTATGGCTTCTTCTTCCGTTGATTTTCGGGGGAATGGCAGGGACGGTTGTATTTCAGATCTTTGGAGCCGGTATGGAGGGTGTGGTATCGCCGGGAAGTATCATCACCATTCTATTGATGGCCGGCAAAGGGAGAGGAATGTATGTTGCTGCCGGAATGGCAGTGTCAGCACTGATTTCTTTTGCAGGAAGTCTGGCTGTTTTAAAAATACAGGAGAGATGTAAAATGAGTAAACATGAGATGGCAGAGACTGGCAGGAACAGAAAAGAAGATTCTTTGGTATTTCCAGAACATGTCAGACAAATCGGAGTGGTCTGTGACGGTGGTGTCGGATCAAGTGCCATGGGGGCATCCCTGCTTCGGAGAAAACTGATGCAGGTAAAAGAAGGAGAGATTCGAGTTGAAGCATATGCAGTTGACCTGGTGCCGGAGAACATAGATCTGATTGTGTGCCAAAAGGAATTCTACCAGCTGGTATCAGAGCAGCTTCAGGGAAGAGCTGTATACACGGTGGACAGTCTTCTTAAAATGGCGGAATATGAAGAACTGGTGAATCGGATTCAGAAGAGAAATGGGAGAGAATGATGGAATTTACACCAAGGATGAAACAGCTGATCTGGGTACTGTTGGAACATGAAGGGATCATTTCTGTGAAAAATCTGGCCGAAAAGATCGGAGTCAGTAAAAGGACAGTCCAGCGGGAACTGGGATATATGGAAAGTGCTCTGAAGCCTTATGGGATTACTTTTATGTCAAAAACCGGAGTGGGAGTATGGCTTGAGGGGAAGGAAGAAGATAAAAACAGACTCGCAGAAGAGGTAGGGCAGGGAGATTCTTATGATGCAGGTAACAGGGCAGAACGGCGGAAAAGGCTTATACTACAGATATTAAAAGAAAAGGGATTGAAAAAGTTATTCTATTATAGCAGCCAGTTCGGTGTCAGTGAGGCAACCATCAGCACTGACCTGGAGGCTGTGGAAGAATGGCTGGGAAACTATGGCCTCCGGGTGGTGAGAAAACCTGGCAGCGGGACTGTAATCGAAGGAGGAGAGGAAGATTACAGACGTGCGATCCGTGCATTTATCGATGAGAACATGGATACAAAGATGATCTGGGATGCATATGAGACCGGGGAGGATTTGGAAGGCCGGTACGAGACCCTGCATAAGAGCAGTATCGGACAGATTCTCAATGATGATATTATGAAGCAGGTGATGGAATGCATCATGAGTATAAATGATCACCGGGTGATGAATCTGACAGAGAATTCGTATGTAGGTCTGGTGATCCATATCTCCATAGCAATCAACAGAATCTTGAAAAATGAGACAATTGAGCCTGAGAAGAAGTGGATAGAGGAAGTACAGGAGGATGATGATTATCGTCTGGCAGAAGCAATGGTACATGAACTGGAAGAACAATTTGATATCCAGATTCCAAAAGTTGAGATTTCCTATATCTGTCTGCATATTAAAGGGGCAAAACATGAAAAAATAGAATGGGGCGGGCTGGAAAACAACGAACTTGAGGGAAGTGAACTGAAAAATCTGGTAAATGAAATGATTGATGCATTTGATGAAGAGCAGGCATTTTACCTGAAACAGGATGATGAGTTTATTCAGGGGTTTCTGGCGCATCTTCAGCCGACATTGATCCGCCTTTCTCATGGAATGAAGATTCAGAATCCGGTGCTTGAAGAGATCAGATCCAATTACCCTGAGATATATGACCGATGCTGTAAAGTTTCAAAAGTCCTCGAAGCGAAGATACAAAAAGAAGTTCCGGCAGAAGAGACGGGTTTTCTGGCGGTACATTTCGGTGCGGCTTTAGAGCGGCTGGAAGGGAAAAATGTAAAAATCAGGAAGGTAAATGTCGGGATTGTATGTTCAAGCGGAATTGGGATTTCCAGACTGATGTCTTCAAAGCTTGAGAAAGTGTTCCATGACAGGGTACTTCTTACTGCATATGGGAAAAATGATATTTCCCCCTACATCATTGGAAATACAGACTTTTTAATTTCAAGTATTCCGCTGAAGCTAAAAGAAATTCCGGTGATCTCAGTCAATCCGCTTCTGAATGATCAGGATATGGAAAATATCAGGAAAATGGTTTTCCAGTATGAGCGCATGCCTGGAAAGCAGAAACAGGAAAATGAATTTACACTTCAGCTGGAAGAGATTAATCAGATGGCTGCACAGATTAATACTGTGATAAAACATATGGAGTTTTTTAAAGTAGATAATCAGATTACCTTTGATGAACTTCTGACAGCGGTGGGAGAGAAAATGTCGCCCTATTCTGACCGGAGTGAGATGATCCGGGAAGATATTATGCGCAGGGAAAGAATTTCTTCACAGGTGTTTGCTGAGTTTGGATTTGCGCTTTTGCATACCAGAACGAAGGGCGTCATCCGTCCAAGCTTTGCAGTGTGCATGACGAAAGATCTGAAAGCTTTTGAAGACCCGTATTTTAAGGGGATCTCAGTAGTATTTATTATGCTTGTTCCTGACGATGAGCATATAAAAATAAACAATCAGATTCTGGGATACATCAGTACCCTGCTGATTGAGGAATATGATTTTATGGAGGCAGTACTTAGAGGAAACAAAGAAGAGATACGGGGAATACTGTCTGAATATCTCAAGAAATTTTTCAAAAAGTATCTTTCAGGAATCTGATTCTGCGAATTGGTTTCTGCGTAAAATATATAGATTATAACTTAAAAAATATCTTCCGGATATGGCATATAGCCATGTGACCGGAAGATTTTTTTATTACAGAGGAAAGCTGCTGTGTGCTGATCTGTCCAAAAATGGCACTATCTGATGATGCCAAATCCCATCTTCTTTAAATTGAAAAAAGGCGTTTTGCATCCCTATAATGGAGTTAGAAAAAAGAGAACAGAAGTGAGAATCACACATAGAAGGAGGAGCCGTATGTTTTTTAAATCATCAAAGAAAGAAATGAAAAAAGCAGAAAAAAAGGAACTTATTTATCGGGAAAATATCAAAGTGAACTGTAAGCCGGATACGCAGGAAAATGTCATCCGTGAAGTGGGGAAGATGCTGGCAGATACAGGTTATGTCGGGAAGGGTTATATTGAGGCAATGCTGGAACGTGAGAACACATGCTCTACTTACATGGGCAATGGCCTGGCACTTCCTCACGGAGTGGAGGCGGCCAAAAAAGAAGTACTGGCGTCTGGAATTGCGGTGATGGTATTCCCGGGAGGGACGAGATGGGGAGAAGAGACTGCGAAGGTAGTCATCGGAATCGCAGGCGTCGGAGATGAACATCTTGATATCCTATCAATTATAGCTGAGAAAATGCTGGATGAAGAAGCGGCAGCAAAACTTGTCAGCGGTGACACCGACGCAGATACGATTTACCGGATCCTCTCTGGAAAGGAGGAGTAAGAATGATTGTAACAGTGACGATGAATCCGGCAATTGATAAAACTGTAGAAATCAAAACACTGCAGCCCGGCGGATTGAACCGTATCAAAACGGTGGAATATGATGCAGGCGGAAAAGGAATTAATGTCTCGAAAACTGTAAAAGAACTGGGCGGTCAGAGTATTATGACGGGATTCCTTGGAGGAAATACGGGGAAGACATTAGAAAATGTTCTGAAAGAGAAACATATTGACGGAGATTTTATCTGGGTACAGGGAGAGACAAGGACAAACACGAAGATATTTGAAGAGAACGGAGCGGTCACAGAACTCAATGAACCTGGGCCAAAGATTTCGAAAGATCAGATTGATGCGTTGCTTCAAAAACTTGAATCTTATGCGGCGAAAGATACACTTTTTGTCCTGGCAGGAAGTATTCCAGGTGGAATTGAGGATGATATCTATCAAAAAATTATAGAGTTGGTGCATCAGAAAGGTTCAAAAGTATTATTGGATGCAGATGGAACATTATTTGAAAAGGCATTGGAGGCGCACCCGGATATTCTGAAACCAAACAGAGTTGAATTGGAAGAATATATGGAATACGATTACAGGGCATCGGAAGAAGAACTGTTGAAATCAGCAGAGGAGCTAAGGAAAAAGGGAAGTGAAACCGTGGTGGTTTCCATGGGAAGAAGCGGTGCGATTTTTGTTTTTGACGGATACAAAGTCAAATGTCCAGCTCTTTCTGTCAAGGCACATTCCACAGTAGGGGCAGGAGATGCGATGGTGGCGGCACTTTCCTATGCATGGGACCGAAAGCTTGATGATACAGAGACTGTAAAACTTTGTATGGCAGCGTCCGCGGGAGCGGTAACTACGGTAGGAACAAAACCACCTAAAAGAGAACTGGTTGATAAATTAACAGAACAAGTTGTAATCAAAAAAATAGGAGAGTGAAAATGATGAAAACAAAAGCAGTAAGAATGTATGGAACAAGAGATCTGAGATTAGAGGAATTCGAATTACCGGCAATCAAAGAAGATGAAATACTCGTTAAAGTTGTAAGTGACAGTATCTGCATGTCGACTTACAAACTGGTAGAGCAGGGGAAAAAGCATAAGAGAGCACCCCAGAATATTGATACGAACCCTGTCATTATCGGACATGAATTTGCCGGTGTGATTGTAGAAGTTGGGGAAAAATGGAAAGGTCAGTTTAAGCCTGGTATGAAATTCACTCAGCAGCCAGCTCTGAATTACAAGGGAAGCCTTGCATCTCCGGGGTATTCTTATGAATATTTCGGCGGAGCATGCACATATTGCATCATTCCTCATGAAGTTATGGAGCTTGGATGCCTGATGCCATACGAAGGGGAAAGTTTCTTCGAGGCTTCGCTCGGAGAGCCTATGAGCTGTATCATTGGAGGCTACCATGGCAATTACCACACAAATAAGAGAAATCATGACCTGGCGGTCGGAACAAAAGAAAACGGCGATATTATCATTCTTGGAGGATGCGGACCGATGGGGCTTGGTGCAGTCAGCTATGGTATTCAGTTTGAAAACAAACCGAAACGAATCGTTGTGACGGATATAGACGGTGCTAAAATAAAGAGAGCCAAAGAAGTGATTACCGAAGAATATGCTGCGTCACATGGCGTGGAATTATTGTATGTTAATACGGCTAAGATGGCCGATCCTGTCAAAGAATTAAAAGATATCACAGGCGGCAAAGGATATGATGACGTATTTGTGTATATTCCCAACCGTGCAGTAGCGGAACTGGGAGATCAGATTCTGGCATTTGACGGATGTCTGAACTTCTTTGCAGGGCCTACAGACCAGAACTTTAAGGCAGAAATCAACTTATATGACTGCCACTATACAAGTGCACATATCCTTGGAACAACTGGCGGAAATAATGACGACCTGATCGAAGCAAATGATCTGGCAGCAAAAGGGGCAATTGAACCTGCAGTTATGGTAACTCATGTAGGAGGAATTGACAGCATCGCTGATGCTACGCTGAATCTGCCATCTATTCCGGGCGGAAAGAAGTTGACATATACTTTGTTCGACATGCCTTTGACTGCAATTGAAGATTTTGGAAAATTAGGAGAGACGGATCCATTATTTAAAAAACTTGATGAGATATGCAAGAAAAACAGAGGTCTGTGGTGTGCAGAAGCAGAGAAAGTTTTGTTCGAACATTTTAATGTTGAATTATAGAAGATAGATAACAAAAGGAGAACCAGACAATGTGTGGAATTGTTGGATACAGCGGAACAGATGAGGCAGCAGAGATTCTGCTGGAAGGACTGAAAAAACTGGAATACAGAGGCTATGATTCTTCTGGAATTGCAGTGGTGAAAGAAGATGGATTCCATTGTGCAAAGAAAGCGGGAAGGATTCTTGCACTCGAAACTTATATGCAAGGCCATGCGATGTCTGGCAGTACGTGTGGAATCGGACACACAAGATGGGCAACCCATGGGGAGCCATCTGATGAAAATGCACATCCGCATTTTAATAAGAGTATGACGATCGGTCTTGTACACAATGGAATTATAGAGAATTTTATAGCAATAAAAGATAAAATGGAGAGAAGGGGATATACCTTTCTCTCAGAGACAGATTCAGAAGTGATTGTCCATATGCTGGATTATTATGACATGGGAGATCACATTGCAACGATACAGAGAGTTCTTTCAAGGCTTAGAGGATCCTATGCATTGGAAATTATGTTTGCAGATGAACCAGGTTTTATTTATTGTGTGAGAAAGGACAGCCCGCTTGTGATCGGGGCAGCGGAAGATGGAATTTATGTGGCATCTGATGCTCCGGCAATTCTTGCCCATACAAGAACCGTGTACTATCCTGAAAATAATGAGATTGCAGTCATCGGAAAGAATCGTGTGTTGTTCTATAATGAAGACGGTGAGATCATACAAAAAGAGGAAGTGTATCTGGGGATGGATGAAAATGCGGCTGAAAAAGGGGCGTATGAGCATTTTATGATGAAAGAGATTGAAGAGCAGCCGGAGGCAATCCGGAATCTTCTCTCCAGATATGGGGCATCCCATGCGATTTCCGGTGAATCCAAGATCTTAAAAGAACTGGTGGGATCTGCTCAGAGGATTCGCATTGTAGCATGTGGATCGGCATATCATGCTGGAATTGCAGCAAAATATGTATTTGAATCGCTGGCACAGATTCCGGTGGAAGTAGATCTGGCATCAGAATTCCGGTATCGGAATCCAGTATTTACAGGAGGAGAACTGGTAATGATTCTGAGCCAGTCAGGAGAGACAGCTGACAGCCTGGCGGCACTTCGGGAGACGAAAGAAAGAGGAATTCCGGTGCTTGCAATTGTCAATGTCGAGGGAAGTTCCATTGCAAGAGAGGCAGATGCAGTACTCTATACATGTGCAGGGCCGGAGATTTCCGTTGCTACTACAAAAGGATATAGTACACAGTTGGTAATGCTTGATCTGATTGCGGCTGAGATGTCGGTTCTTCAAGGGCGAATGTCTGAAAAAGCATATGAGGATTTTATAGATGAACTGAAAAAACTTCCAGAGAAAATAATTCAAATATTGGAAAGTAAGAAAAAGATTCAGAAAATTGCCAATTATTATGCCCACAGGGATCATGCGTTTTTTATCGGCCGGGGTCTGGACTATGCAACAGCAATGGAAGGCGCATTAAAACTAAAGGAAATCTCTTATATTCATGCAGAAGCATATGCGGCGGGAGAACTAAAACACGGTACAATTGCTCTTATTGAAGAAAACTCTCTCGTTGTAGCTATTGAAACACAGCCAGAATTGTATGAAAAAGTAAAAAGTAATGTGATCGAAACAAAAAGCAGAGGGGCAAGAATTTTTGGTGTTGGATTTGCCGGCAGCAAAGACGCAGGCATAGAAGAAATAATGAATGATTCTTTAGTATTGCCGGAATGCATGCCTTTGATTTCTCCGTCTTTGGCGATCATTCCATTCCAGCTGTTTGCATATTATGTATCAGCCGCAAAAGGGATCGATGTGGATAAGCCAAGAAACCTGGCAAAGTCGGTCACGGTAGAATAGGGGAAAATTCCTCCTATAAAGAAAATAAAGAGTTATGGAAACAGGAAGCACTCCGGTGACGGAGGGCTTCCTGTTTTCGGTGTTAAGAAAAAAAGCCCCTTTATAAAAAGAATAGAATTCACGGACAAAAAAAGCTAATTCACGGACAGTTTAGGGAAAATAATGTTTATTATGTTACAATTGAAACTAAATATAGGGTCGGAAAGTTCTAAACAATACATGAGGCTTTGTTCAATATGGGAGGGGGACGCCATATGAAGATTATCCGTACATTGGTACTGCGTTACATGAAAAGAAACCGAAAGCGGACACTTGCGACAATTGCGGGGATCACAGTTTCAGTGATGCTGCTGACAGTCATAACTATTTTCACTTTTACGCTGCTTCATTCTATGATCCGGCAGGAGATCAGTGAAAATGGTACATGGCATGCCACATTTCACAATCTGAGCAAAGAGCAGTTTGAACAGCTTGGAAAGTCGGTGAAAGTGAAAAAGTGTACAGTATCGAAGGCATGCACGGTCTACGATCACAGCCAAAATTCCAACGTCTGCGCAGATGTAGAGATGAGACATGTCAGTTATTTTATGTTCGGTGCAACGCAGAAAATGGCCGCTGAGATTGGAATGGAAAAACTTCCGTATGGCGAAGGGGAACTGCTTCCCAACCGTAAGATTTCAAATTACGATATCACATACCATATGAATTTATTGGAGTATTACGGAACAAGCACTGCAGATGGCATGGGCAAAGGGATTATGATGTTTGGACTTCTGGGAATGTCGGTCGTACTGGCGGCGGTTTTTGTCTATAATTTCTATGCGGTATCGCTGTATGAGCGGATCAAATATATCGGAGTGCTGGGAAGTGCAGGGGCAACAAAATTCCAGAGGTCACTGGTGATATTGTTTGAAGGAATGGTGGAAGGTGCGGTTTCATTTCCGATCGGATTCCTTCTGGGATTTGCCATGTCAAAAGGTCTGCTCTGGTTTTTAAATACAGCGGGCGGCACAAAGGAAGGGTTTCCGATGGTCTGCAATGTTCCCTGTGTGGCGGTGATTTTGATCTGTACGGTAGTGATGCTTTTCCTGGCTGTGACAGGGCCGATCCGGCAGGCGGCAGAAATCACGCTTGCAGAACAGCTTACAGCCGCGGCGCCGAAGGAACTGGAAGGTCAGTCATTTACGAATTTGCGAAAGCCGCACCCGGTGCTTGGACTGGAGGGAGCAATGGGGATAAAAAATGTGTACAGGAATAAGCCGAGGTATCTTGTGACATGTGTCCTGATTCTCATTTCCATGGGGCTTTTGCTGGACGGTTATACGTATTTTGATGAAAGTGATTTCGTGGCTGACAGAAGGACACGGCCAAAGCTTGGCACATGGATTGAAATACAGGATCAGAATCCGGCCGTTTTAGAAGAACTTTTTGAAAAGCTGGAAGGGATGGATGAAATCTCAGTACTGGCGGGTGTCATGAGTATGGATCTCAATTACCAGGATTCTGGAAAGCAGAGAAAGTTGCGGCTGTCAGGACTGGATGATAAAACTTTCGAAGACTACATGAAACAGGCAGAGAAGCTCACGGATACTGCAGAACAGGCCAGGTATCCGGTCCTGCTTGATAATTATGTCCTGCGGCCGGAGGAAAAAAAGATGGGGGAAATTCCTGGCTATGACTGGGGAGAACCAATCGAAATTCAAAACCAGACATCAGAAAAAGGGACAGCCCAGGAACTGACTGTGACGGACATCACATCGGCGGCACCGCCGTATCCTTATTTTTCGAGGAATCTGGAAGATATTGACGGGTTCAGGGAATACGAGGCGGATTACATCCATGTCTATATGAAGATCGGGGATTTGGCCAGATTAGCAGAAGCATTGCAGTATCAGGGAGATATTTTGAAATTTATCTATGTTGACAGGGTGAAACAGGAGGATACCGCAGAATCTGGCTTTCTTGACCGTGTCATATATAAAAAAGAGTTGAAAGAGAAGGCGAAGGAAGACCATGAGTTCCAGGAAAAAATCATAGAGGCTGCCCGGGAATTGGGAATGTCGCAGTTTCCGCTGAATCAGAGAACGACAGCGAATGTATTTCATAAATACGTACCGAGGGAGAAAGGATACTCCATCGGAAGTGCGGTTATTTGGAAAAGTGAGCAGATGCTGGCTTCCGGACAGGCGCTGAAGAAGCTTTTCACTTATGGAATGGTAGTCCTGATCATTGCGTTGTCTCTGACAAGTATTTTCCAGAATATCTCAATGTCCATGAGAGTGAGAAAAAGAGAATTTGCCATCCTTCATTCTATTGGAATGACGAAAATGGAAATCTTCAGAATGGTGATGACGGAAAATGCGTTGTTCGGAATTGTGGGGGCGGGATTTGGCATACCGTTCAGTGTATTTTTGATGTACCAGATCCGGAAGGAACAGTTCCTCAGATATGGCACGATTCCGGTGAAAATTCTTCTGGTACAGTTGGGAGTGCTGGTTCTGGTTTCTCTTGTCCCGGCAGTTTATATTCGGAGTCAGTTGAAAGACCTGAAGATCATAGAAAATATTAAGACAGAGGGGTAGGTGGAAGTATGATTGTCATGAGAGCGGATCATATCACGAAAACATATGGAGAAGGGCAGGGAAAAGTAAAAGCACTGGATGATGTATCACTGACCGTGGAAAAGGGTGAGTTCACTGCGATTCTTGGCCCTTCCGGTACGGGAAAATCTACGCTGCTTCATATGATTGGAGGCGTGGATATGCCTACAAGCGGAGAGATTACGATCGGAGACACCGCCATCAATCGGCTGAAGGATAAGGAACTTACACTCTTCCGGCGGTGGAACATAGGATTTGTCTATCAGTTCTTCAATCTGATTCCGGTACTTAACGTGGAAGAAAATATCCTTCTGCCGCGGCTTTTGGATCGGAAAAATGATAGTGACAGCAGGCTGGAGGAACTCCTTAATATTCTGGAATTAAAAGACCGGAGGCTGCATTTTCCAAGCCAGCTCTCTGGCGGGCAGCAGCAGAGGGCAGCGATTGGGCGGGCGCTGATTACCGATCCGGCGATGATTCTTGCGGATGAGCCGACCGGGAATCTGGATTCCAGATCCGGGGAGATTGTGATACACCTGTTGGAGCGCATTCATGAGGAAATGGGTGCGACCATTATGATAGTGACACACGACTTGTGGCTTGCGAGCCATTGCAGGAGGCTGATATTTTTGAAGGACGGCAGGATTGTGGAAGATCTGAAGCGGGAGGAGGGGCAGGAAGAATTTTACCAGAAAATCATAAAGAGACAGGAGGAGAGGGCATGAGAAAGAGATTATTGTTAGTTTTGGCAGGTGCGGTGGTACTTGGCGGATGTATCCGGAAGGATGATCTGACGTGGGTGAGAGAAGCAGTACAGGAATTTAACAATTCTGATGTTACGATTGCACATGAAAAAGGAACCATTCAGACAAAGGATGGGGAAGAGACTGTGGATGAATCGACAACTGTCTGGAATGCGAAGGAAAAGATCGGATATGAGAAAATGTCCTATATGGGTACCACAGGCACGTTGTATATGTATTATCAGCAAGAGGGAGAAACGGTAAAGAGCTTCCATGGGATATTGGATCAGGAGGCTGAGGACATTGTGTACTCGGAAGGCGGAGAACAGGATGCGGCTGATTTTAAGATTTCCAGCCATCTGGATATTTCGGAGGACGCGAAACTAAAACATGAAGGTGTGCACAAAGAAGATGGTGTGGAGTGTATTAAAATCAAGGTGACAGAGACAATGAAGCAGTCCTATACGGACAAAATGATCGAGCAGGGAGTGATTGATAAGGAAGCAATGGAAAAGGATCCGGACGCTAAAAAGATATTGAAGAAAGGGGATACGAATCAGCGGGTTTATTATATCTGGCTTGTGGGAAAAACGCATGAATTGTTTAAGAAGCAGGAGGATAGTACGATTCCACTGCAGCTGACATATTACGCGGCAAAGACCTCTGGTGCCGGAGAAGTTATGGAATATCCCAAAAGTGCGGTTTATGTTACGAAGTATGAGAGGAATACGGAGTATGAGGAGATAGAGAAACCCAGGTAGGAGGTTTTATAATCATAAGTGTAGTTTAGGGATCTGGTACGATCAGGTACCAGATCCTTGAGATTGTTATAGTAATCCTTGAACTTTGTAGGTTGGTTATGATAGAGTATCATTAATTATTTTTTTGTCCTGCAGATTCCCGGATCACAAGTTTTGTTCCAATCCTGATTTTTTTGGAACGTGTTTCGGGAGTAATATTTTCCTGATTTTCTATGAGACGGATCAGTTCATCTACAGTTTCTGCGGCAAATGTACGTTTAGATACATTTACAGAAGTAAGAGGAGGTTCCGTCATTTCACAGGCCGGCCGGTCATTAAATCCGATAATTGAAATATCCCGGGGAACATGGATGCCATGTTCTGCAAATGCGCGTAAGGCGCCGACAGCAATAGTGTCATCGTCACACACGAAAGCGTCCGGAAGAGAAGAGGAAGGAGAAGTTTCAAGATATTGTTTTACATCTCGGTAACTTCCTTCTTCTGTATAATGTACTGTAACAATATCAGAAGGGGCAAAAGAGAGACCAAAATATTGCAGTGAATTTTCATACCCTGTATGGCGTTCTTCGAAGCTGCTTATGCGGATATTGCTTTTCAGATACCCGATACGGGTGTGGTTCATTTTTATAAGATATTCAATTGCCTGGAAAGTCCCCATCTGGTTATTGATTGAGATTGAATTACAGGCCAGACGTGTGAAATCATTATCCATTGTGACATATGGAATCTGAAGAACGGAAAATTCTTTCATATCTTCATCTGCCATTTCAGTGGCAAAAATAATGGCGCCCTGGCAGTCAAGTTCACGCAGATGCTGGATCTGTGGTTCCATCGGACGGCGTTTGTCTATTGTGCACAATAGAATATTATAGCCGTATGTCCGGGCATGATTCTCAATGTTCTCCATCAAAAGCAGAAAAAAAGGATGAAGGTCTAAAACTTCTCCATGGCGTTTATATATGATAAAGCACAGGTTGTTACTTGGAACAACAGGTGCTTTTTTAATTAAATAATCACAGTTCATTTCATGAAGGCTGTTTATCACAGCGTTCCTTGTTGCGTCAGAGACACCTGGTTTGTGATTGATAATCAGTGACAGTGCAGCGGGGGATATACCTAATTTTTCAGCAATTTCTCTATTTGTCATAAAGTTCTCCTTAAGTTTTAATTTACGAAATGGTTTATAAGTAAAAAACTCTTTTCTATATATTATAAACAACTGCTAATAAGGTGTCAATGGTTTAGTAAATGGTTTAGAAAAAGATTCAGTATGCATTTATAGAAAAATGCAGATAGATATGATCCATACATTAACCAGCGCTAATAAGAATGGAGATATAGGTAAAACGCTAATAAAATGGTGTTGAAAATAAATGGTTAGCTATAATACACAAAAATGAAGATAAAAAACTGTATATAATTCAGTATTTACAATGTAAATATTTAGTTGTAATATATAAATAATAAGAAACAAGAACTAAATATTCAGGAGGAAAATAAAATGATTCAGTACGAAAAGGTAAACGCAGATTTCGATTTAACAGGTAAAACAGCAATTGTTGTAGGAGGTGCAGGAGGCATTGGTGAAGCAACTGCCCGTATGTATGCGAAAAAGGGCGCGAAAGTGGCAATTGTAGACTGTAAAGAGAATTGCCAGGAGGTAGCGGAAGCGATTGCAAAGGAGCATGAAGTTCAGACCATAGGAGTGAAATGCGATGTGACAAGCCAGGAGAGTGTAGATCAGATGATGAAAACTGTTTTAGAGGCTTTTGGAGAAGTAAATATTCTTGCTGCGATGCCTGGGTTTGTTGATTTATACCGTGCAGAAGAAATTGAAATTGCAACGATAGAGAAACATCTCGCAATTAATGCTGTTGGAGTATTCCGTGTATGTCAGGCAGTTGCGAATCAGATGATCAGACAGAAAAAAGGCGGAAAGATTGTATGTATCACATCTCAGGCAGATTTCATCGCAATCAATAAACATGTAGGTTACACGATGAGTAAAGCGGCTGTAGTAGGAATGATTAAGGTATGTGCATTAGAATGGGCTGAATATGGGATCAATGTGAACGGAGTGGCACCTACTGTTGTCAATACATACATGGGTGAAAAGGCATGGCAGGGCAAAGTGAAAACAGATATGATTGAAAAAATTCCGGCACACCGTTTTGCGGAAACAGATGAAATTGCAGCAGCTGTATTGTTTTTATCCTGTAAAGAATCAAATATGATTACGGGAGAGGATCTTGTTGTAGACGGTGGTTTTACAATTTATTAGAAAGTAAGGAGGATATGATATGGATGCATTAACGAAAAAATCTTATGAATTGCGCAGAGACATCATAGAGATGATGCATAATTCAAAAGCAGGACATGTAGGGGGAGATCTTAGTGTCATTGATATTCTTACGGTACTGTATTTTAAAGTGATGAATACATCTCCAGAGAAAAAGGATGATCCGGACCGTGACAGATTTCTCTTAAGTAAAGGACATTGTGCAGATGCATTGTATTGTGTCCTTGGAGAAAAAGGATATTACGATAAAGAGGAAGCAATTACGACATTCAGCCAATATGGAAGCCGTTTTATCGGACATCCAAATACAGATGTACCTGGTGTGGAACTGAATTCAGGCTCACTGGGGCATGGACTGTCTGTCGGAGTTGGAATGGCACTGGCAGCAAAAATGGATCATCGGCCGTACCGTACCTATGTTGTGCTTGGGGATGGAGAGATGGCGGAAGGTTCCAACTACGAGGGAATGATGGCAGCAGGACATTATCAACTGGATAATTTATGTGCGACTGTGGATTTGAACCATCTGCAGATCAGCGGAACGACGCAGGAAGTTATGGACAGCGCAAACCTTGCTGATAAATTCAGAGATTTTGGCTGGAATGTCATTGAGGTGGAGAATGGAAATAATTGTGCTGAGTTAGAAAAGGCATATGAAGAGGCAAAAGAATATAAAGGGAAACCATCTGTAGTGATTGCGCATACGGTAAAAGGCAAAGGGGTGTCCTTTATGGAGAATCAGATCTCCTGGCATCACGGTGTTATGACGGAAGAACAGTATCATCAGGCGGTGAAAGAATTAGAGGAGGTATTGTGATGAATAAGATAACGAATCGACAGGCTATATGCGAAGCTTTGCTGGATGCCGCAAAAACAGATCAGGACATTGTAGTGCTTTGTTCTGATTCCAGGGGATCAGCGTCGCTGACACCTTTTGCAAAGGAATATCCGGAACAGTTTATTGAAGTGGGAATCGCAGAACAGAATCTGGTTTCTGTCTCGGCAGGTCTGGCATCTTGCGGGAAAAAAGTATTTGCCGCATCGCCGGCCAGCTTTCTCTCCACAAGAAGTTATGAGCAGGCAAAAATTGATGTTGCATATTCCAATACAAACGTCACTCTGATCGGAATCAGTGGAGGAATCAGTTACGGTGCATTGGGGATGAGTCATCATTCCTGCCAGGATATTGCAGCATTTGCAGCACTGCCGGATATGAGAGTATATGTGCCGAGTGACCGTTTCCAGACAAAAAAGTTGATTAATGCATTATTAAAAGATGAAAATCCTGCTTATGTACGTGTCAGCCGGTCGGCAACAGAGGATATTTATGATGAAAATATGAAATTTGAACTGGATAAAGCGAATATTCTCAGAGAAGGCAGTGATGTGACATTGATTGCATGTGGAGAAATGGTTCCTTATGCATTGGAAGCAGCGAGACTTTTAATAGAGGCTGGTATACAGGCGGGAGTTATTGACATGTATTGTCTGAAGCCAATAGACACAAAAGCGGTTTTAGAAGCGGCAGGAAATACAAAACTTCTTGTTACAATTGAAGAGCACTCGATCTATGGGGGACTTGGAAGTATGGCGGCTCAGATCACTGCTGCAGAATATCCGGTGAAGGTAAAACAGATTGCACTTCCGGATGGTCATCTGATTTCAGGTACAAATAAAGAAGTGTTTGCGCATTATCATATGGATGCAAAAGGGATTGCCGAGACAGTGAAGAAGACTTTGACGGAGGAATAGGCTTATGCAGTACATATTGGGAATTGACCAAAGTACCCAGGGAACCAAGGCAATTCTGGTGGATGATGAAGGAAAGATTGTTGGGCGTGCTGACAGAAGCCATGAGCAGATCATTAATGAGAAAGGCTGGGTATCTCATAATTTAGAAGAAATCTACCAAAATGTTCTGTTATCAGTACAAGATGTAGTGGATAAAACGAAAATTAATAAGAATGATATACTGGCAGTAGGGATCAGTAATCAGAGGGAAACTACAGCCATCTGGGCAAAGGATGGGAGACCGCTGAATAAAGCAGTTGTATGGCAGTGTTCAAGGGCGAAGGAGATTGCATCCTGTCTGCAGGATAAGGCTGAGATTATAAAAAAGAAAACAGGGCTTCAGTTATCTCCCTATTTTCCGGCAGCTAAAATGGCATGGCTTCTTCGGAATACGGAAGGGATCAATCAGGACGACGTATATCTTGGCACTATCGACAGCTGGCTCATCTACAGGATGACAGACGGGAAGTCGTATAAGACAGATTACTCTAATGCATCAAGAACACAGCTTTTTAATATCCGGACACTGGAGTGGGATTCTGAGATCTGTGATTATTTTCGGATACCTATACAGTCACTGCCGGAAGTATGTAACAGTGACGACCGGTTTGGTATGACTGACCTGGGGGGCTTTTTGTCAAAGCCAATCCCAATACACAGTGCCATGGGGGATTCTCACGCGGCATTGTTTGGCCAGGGGTGTCATAGCAGTGGAATGACGAAGACAACCTATGGCACCGGATCGTCGATTATGATGAATACAGGTGAAAGCTGTGTTGAGAGCAGACATGGTCTGGTGACTTCTCTTGCGTGGGGGACTGGAGGAAAAGTGACTTATGTACTGGAAGGAAACATCAATTATACAGGAGCCGTGATTACATGGCTGAAAGATGACCTTAAGCTGATTGAATCTCCGGCAGAGACAGAAATACTCGCAAGAGAAGCCAATGCTCATGATTATACAGTTCTGATTCCGGCATTTTCTGGTCTTTCTGCACCTTACTGGAATGATAATGCAGAAGCGATGTTATATGGAATGACAAGGACTACGGGAAAAAATGAGATTGTAAAAGCGGCATTGAACAGTATCGCTTTGCAGATACAGGCGGTGCTTGATGCCATGCAAAAAGACAGCCAAATAGAGTTAAAGGAATTGAGGGTGGATGGCGGACCTACAAAGAATGGCTATCTGATGCAGGCACAGAGTGACTTTTCCATGCTTATGGTTGCCATAGCCCAGACAGAAGAATTGTCGGCGCTGGGAGCAGCATATATGGCGGGAATCGGAGCAGGGTTCTATGAGAAAGAAAAATTGTTTGTTACTGATAACCGAAAATTCTACTATCCAACAATGCAGCAAAAGGAACGGAATAAAATTCTGGAATGTTGGAAAGAGGCTATTGAAATTGTCATGAGATAAAGGAGCAGAGGATGGGGAAGGAAAAAAAGAAGTATCAGGCAAATGTGGATCTGGCTACATTTCGCCTGACGCCTGTGAAAAGATTTTACTATGCACTGGGAGATTTTGGTTATAATTTCATGTATTATTGGCTGAGCACCTACCTGATGATCTATTATACCGATACCATTGGGATACCAGCCGCAACGGTATCGGTTATGATGCTTGTCATTCGGATCTTTGATGCGTTTAATGATCCGGTGATTGGTTCTCTGGCTGACCGGACGAACAGCAGGTGGGGAAGATACAGGCCATGGTTTTTGATAGGATCTATTGCGATGGCGACGTTTATTGTGCTTATTTTTGCGGCAGATCCTGACTGGTCTTATACGCTCCGGGTAGCATGGATGTGGGCTGTTTATATTCTGCTCACTGTTGCATCTACGTGCAGCAATATGCCGTATGGCGCATTAAATGGATGTATTACGCCGGACAGTGAAGACCGGGCGAAAGTATCCGGGCTTCGGATGATGTTTGCAAATGTAAGCTCTATGGTCACAGTTATTATAGCGGTTCCGTTGATCCGGGCATTTGCTGCAGATGGATCGGCAACAGATGCAAGAGGGTATTTCTGGGCTGTTCTCATTACATGTCTTTTGGGAATTCCTACAATGGTTTTATGTTGTTTAAAGACGAAAGAAGTTGTAACACCTCCGCCGAGCCAGAATACAATTCCAATGAAAGCGCAGGTGAAATCCCTGGTGGGCAATAAACCGGTCATTATCTTAATATTGGGACAGCTGATATTAGGATGTGTCATTTATGGACGTGCGGCAATGCTGGCATATTACTGGCAGTATAATGCCGGGGATGCAGGATATGCCACAACCTATGGCTGGGTCAGTCTGGCGGCGGCAGTTGCAGGAACCGGATGGCTTGGAAATTATCTGTTCAAGAAAATCAGACATAAAGGAAAAGTATGCGCAATTTTGAATTTCATGACGGCAGCAGCATACTTACTGATGTATTTCGTAACTGCGCCGGCAATATCGTTCTGGATTTTAACTTTTATTGGGAGTATGTGTTTTTATGCATATATGGGAATCCATTTTGGAGCCATTGGAGATGCAGTTGATTATGGGGAATATATTTCAGGAGTCCGTTGTGATGGTTTCCTTTCCTCCATTGTATCAGTGGCGAACAAAGCTGGAGGAGCAATCATGCCGGCAGTAGGAGCAGCGGTACTCGCAGCATTAAACTACGTGGCGCAGGGGGAGCAGACACCACAGGTATTGAATGCAATTAACTGGTTTATTACGTTAATTCCGGCAATTATCAGTGCAATAAATGGAATCTTTTATCTGATGTATCCTATCAGTACTGAGAAGCATAAAGAGATCATGGAAGAATTGATCCGAAGAAGGGTACAGACAAAGGATGAGGATTAGTGAAACGAATAGATATAGACGAAAAAGTGCAGAAGATTGTTTTCTGCACTTTTCTCATATGGAATCATTAGGTTTCCAATTCTTTCAGTCTGCCATCTTCCTGTATTCCGTCGGAGAGATCCCCTTGAACAGCCGGAAGGCACGGTTAAAATTGCTAAGGCTTGAGAAGCCTGCATGTGTGGCAATATCCACCACAGACATACTGGTAGTAAGCAATAAGGCTTCGGCCTTGCGGATACGGTACTGGTTCAGGTAGTCATTAAATGTCATGTTTGTGAACTGTTTAAACAGACGGGAGAAGTGGAACTTACTGAACCCGGCTGTCTCTGAGATTGTCTCCAATGTAAGCGTATCAGCATAATGTCCGTTAATATAGCTGCATATCTGTAAAAATCTTTCAATATACTCCTGCTGCTTATTTAATGAAGTGTTTTGGAAATTTTCATTCTCATAGATCATTTCCCGGCAAAGCCGTACATAGATCTGAAGCAGATGGGAGATGGCAGAGGCTTCTTTCAAGATCTTATGGCTTTTTAATTCTTCTGTCATTGTCTGTATTAGTTGAAAAAGATCGGAATAAAGCCTTGGCCCGGATCTGCTTTTGCTGATGACGATTGCAGACGGAAGTATGCACACGGTTGTTTCAAGTTCTTTACAGGAAAAGAGAAGTTCCGGATGAAACTGAACAACGATACACTCCCCGGTGGGGGGAGTGTGGATGGTGTGAAGTTCTCCGGAATGAATGAAAACCATGTCTCCGGTATCAAGCTGGTAACTGGCATCGCCTACGGTAATACAAGATGTCCCTGTGAGCACCAGAATGATTTCCATTTCCAGATGACAGTGAGGCGCATTGTCATCGCAGCTTTTACTTCGGAACAGACGGAAGGTTTCTTTTTGTGTGTCTGGTTGTTCTGTCATATGCAGAGCCCTTTCTATCTTCGCTTATTATTATCCCAAAGGGACGTAGCTGAACCATCTGTAATCGGCGTAATTGCAAGTGTCAGTATGGTGGGAGGTAGCGTACATTCCGATGTATGTTCCGGTAAAGCCTTCATTTACAGTTGAGCTTAACAGGGATGCGTCTGCGCCCTGGTAAAATAAAGTGTATTGATCCGGGGAAGAACTGTAATAAAAGTCGTAGTGTGTACGGGTTCCCCGGACAGTCAAGTAAAGAGAAGTCCCGGATACCGGCATTTCCTTCAGAAGACGAATTTCAGAATGTTTTACTTCGATCAGACGCAGAACGGTCTGTCCTTCTGAATGTCCCAGGAGAAAATGATAATGGTACCGGTCATCCTGTACAAGGGAAAGTCCCGCTTCTTCCCCTGGGGAAGATGGTGTAAAACACATGGCTGTGGTTACCTGGAAGTCCATATGCTGCTGGCGTCTTCCGACAAATGCAGGGGTGCAGATTTCTTCCATTGTCTGTGGCTTCAGATACAGCCTCAGGCATCCGGGATTGTCCGTCAGAGAATAAAAAGGTTCTTTCGGAGGATGAATCGTATTCCACTGCATAGATAAGGCAGGAGAATCAAAGGAGTCCATCGGATTGATTGCCGGATAGACGGTCTCCAAAAGGTCTGGCTTTCGCTCCCACTCGTGAATCATACCGTCAGGATTGTCAATTCTCGGCCATCCGTCCTGATCCCAGGTCATCGGTACGAGAAATGTTTCTCTGCCGAGATTGTGATAGAATGGTTTTTCAGTATTGTCACATGTATATGGGCGGACCCCGAGAAGGACCATCCACCACTCATGGTTCTGTGTTTCAATCAGGTCGCCATGTCCAACAACTGAGATGGGGCTTGTAAATGGCATATGACGGTGAGAAACAATAGGATTTCTCGGGCAGATTTCATAGTCACCGTCAATGGTTTTGCATCTGGCGATCATGACAGAGTGGTTGTAGAAAGTTCCGCCCTCCGCGACCATGAGATAGTACCAGCCGTTTTCCTTATAGATGTGCGGAGCCTCGATCCATTTGCTCATTGTTTTGATGCCGTCCCAGATAATGGTACGTTTCCCTGTGAACTGGAATGTCTCCGGGTCAAGCTGGCATAAGTAGATGCCGTGATGTCCTTCGTAGAGAAGGGGATCCTGAATAAAATTACCGGCATACCAGACGGTGCCGTCATCATCAAAGAAAATGCTGGAATCTATGCCGTCAGCGTGTTCGATAAAAATGGGATCACTCCATGGACCGGCAGGATCATCGGCGGTAATAATGTAATTATCTCGTCTTGCCTCACGGCCTTCGGAGACAAAGGTGTTGATGATATAGAATTTTCCCTTGTGGTACCGAATCGTCGGCGCCCAGAGTCCAAGTGATGTCTCGCAGTCTTTATAATCCAGCTGTTTAGGACGGTGGATTCCATGGCCGATCTGTTCCCAGTGAACGAGGTCTTTGCTGTGGAATACGGGAATTCCCGGATAATAGGCGAAGGAAGATGTTACCATATAATAATCGCTCTCTACACGGCAGATGGAAGGATCAGGGTAAAAACCGGAAAGGATTGGATTGTGGAATGATTTTGTATCTGTCATTTGAGAAACCTCCTGTTTTCATAAAATAAACTTCTGATGTTCGAAGAATAAAGATCCTTAAAGCTGTGAAATCAGTGCATTCACCGCATATTCTACAGATTCTCTGGAAGTGGCAAGGTTCATGCGGACAAATGTCCCGAACCGTTCTCCTCCAAACCAGTCACCATAATCAAGTGCAAGGCGGCATTTCTTCTGCATGAAATCACGGAGTTCCGATGGTTTTACGTAGGCGCCAAGATCAATCCATGCCAGATAGGTTCCTTCCAATGGGGAAATACGAAGTTCTGGCCTGGCAGATTCCAGTGTCTCTTTCATATAGAGGAAATTGCTGTAAATCAGTTCTTTTACTTCTATAAGCCATGGGCGTCCGTTGGTATAAGCAGCTTCTGCGGCAATATATCCAAAGGCATTGCCATTTTCCAGGCGGATCCCATGTGCAAACTGATCCCATGTTGCGCGGAGAGATGCATCCGGAATGATGATAATAGAATTCTGGCATGCGGCAAGATTGAATGTCTTGCTTGGAGCGGTAAGTGTAATGATCATGTCATCATTATCCCCGATTGTGGCAAGCGGGATATGTGTGTGGTCTGCAAAAGTGAGATCATGGTGAATCTCATCGGAGATGATAAAGACATTGTGTCTGCGGCAGATTTCGATGATCTTCGAAAGCTCGTCCTTCGTCCATACACGGCCGACCGGATTGTGCGGTGAGGAAAGGATGAACAATTTCACTTTGTTCTCTATAATTTTCTGCTCAAAATCTTCAAAATCTATGTGGTATACGCCATTTTCATTGACCAGATCAGATTCAATCAGCCTGCGGCCATTATCTTTGATGGCATTGAGGAATGGATAATACACCGGTGTCAGGACGATTGCGGCATCCTGCGGGTTTGTCATAAACTTTAGAATCCAGTTCAGTGCGGATACAACACCAGGGGAAAAACGGATCCAGTCCCGTTTCACTTCATAATTATGGTACGTTTTCTCCCAATTGATAAAAGAATCATAGTAAGAATCCGGAATCCGGTAATAGCCGAAGACTCCCTGCTGTACGTATTTTTCCAATGCTTCAGTGACACAGGACGGCGTTTGGAAATCCATATCGGCAACCCACATGGCATGAAGACCCTCTTCCCCAAACATTTGAGTCTGTCCATCCCATTTATTACAGTTTGTACCTCTGCGGTCTACATAGTTTACTTTTGACATTGCAATAACCTCCCAGATTTTTTATATGTATGAATTAAGTATTTATCATGAGAGGAGTGTTGTCAAGTGCGGGTTTGATTCTACGATCAACCGCAAAACTGGAAATGGATAAAAATAGGATGAAATGGATAAAAACAGGTTGAAAAGAGAATAAAAACATGATATTATCTAGATAACAAAGGAGATGGTCTCTATGACGATTGAAGAAATGAAGCAGAAGAAGAAAGAATTCGGATATACGTATGATCAGATTGCAGAGATCTCAGGGCTTCCCGTGGGAACTGTGCAGAAGGCTCTGGGGGGGATTACAAAAGTGCCCAGGTATGAAACACTGCGGGCACTGGAACAGGTATTTATAAACAGTGAGAAGGAGAATGCCAGCCGGGTCAGTGAAGGAGTGGGCGGATATGGTGCGCAGAAGAGACAGGGAGAGTATACTTTGAAGGATTACTACGCAATTCCGGAGGAACACAGGGCAGAACTGATTGATGGTGTTATCTATGATATGGCGGCGCCTGAAAGTGTTCATCAATTGATCAGCGGAGAGGTATTTCTTGCATTGAAAGAGTATGTGAGAGAGAAAAATGGAGAATGTATTGTTCAGTATGCACCGGTGGACGTACAGCTGGACTGTGACGATAAGACGATGATTCAGCCAGATATTATGATTACCTGTGACCGGAATAAAATCAGGAAAAGCATCATTTATGGCGCACCGGATTTTGTGACCGAGATATTATCGCCTTCCACAAGGAGAAAAGATATTCATTTAAAGACTGTGAAGTATTGTAACGCTGGCGTGCGGGAATATTGGCTGATAGATCCCGAGAAAGAAAAAGTGATGGTATACGATTTTGAAAAAGATGAATTCCCGGTGATTTACGGTTTTCACGATAGAATTCCGGTGAGGATTTTTGACGGGCAGTGTATCGTAGATTTTAGCGCTATATCGGATTATATCAGTTTCCTGTAATTCATGGGGGAGCAATTGACTTTTTTACCAAAACCGTCTACAATAATTAAGACAATTTAATAATGGGGGTTATTAGAAGAAGGAGACAACATGAAAAGAGCAAAGGTTTTAAGCATTCTTTTAGTGTTTACAATGACACTTACTATTGCACTGGGCGGATGTTCAGGCGAGAAGGAAGGTGCTAAGTCAACGACGGATAATAAAACTTCCACGAAACCAGCCGAGGGAGGATCGATAGTAGTCGGGATTCCTCAGGATTTAGAAGATAGTCTTGACCCACATGTAGCAGTAGCGGCAGGAACTGAAGAGGTTTTGTTTAATATTTTTGAAGGGCTTGTGAAGCCTGACAAGGATGGCAATTTAACAGATGCTGTTGCAAAAAGCCATGAGATTTCAGAGGATGGGAAGGTCTATACTTTTGTACTCCGGGATGGTGTGAAGTTCCACAATGGGAATGAAGTGACAGCAGATGATGTGAAATATTCGATCGATCGATGCGCTGATACGTCTAATGGGGAACCGTTGGTATCAGCGTTTTCTAATATTGAGAGTGTGAACATTGTGGGTGAGGACACAGTTGAGGTTGTGCTTAAGGAGGCGGATACGGAATTCCTTGCGTATATGACGGAGGCGATTGTGCCGAAGGATTATACGGAGCAGGCCACAAAACCGGTTGGAACGGGGCCGTTTGAATTTGTATCGCGTTCGCCGCAGGAGAACATTATCGTGAAGAAGTTCGCGGATTACTGGGGTGAGCCGGCGTATCTGGATGAGGTGACATTTAAGATTGTTGCGGATACGGACACGATAGTGACGAATTTAAAAGGCGGCTCCATCGATATGTTCCAGAGACTTACTTCGACACAGACGGCGGAGCTTACGGATGGATTCCGGATTGAAGAGGGAACGATGAACCTGGTGCAGGCGTTATATCTGAATAACGCAACGGAGCCATTTGATAATAAAAAGGTACGTCAGGCTCTGTGTTATGCCATCAATCCGCAGGAAATCATCGATATGATTGCGGATGGCAAAGGAACTGAGATTGGGAGCAGTATGTTCCCGGCATTTGGGAAATACTATGATGAGAGTCTGAAGGATCTCTATCAGCCGGATGTGGAAAAAGCGAAAAAGCTTCTTGCGGAAGCAGGGTATCCGGATGGATTCAAGATGACCATTACAGTACCGTCGAACTATCAGCCGCATATTGATACGGCGCAAGTGATTGTAGAAGAACTGAAACAGATTGGCGTGGACGCAACGATCCAGCCGATCGAGTGGGACAGCTGGTTAAGTGATGTCTATGCAGACCGCAAATTCCAGTCGACAGTTGTCGGTGTAGATGCGTCTGCGATGACAGCCCGTGCGCTTCTGGAGCGGTTCACAAGTACTTCCAGCAAGAACTTTATCAATTATAATAATCCGGAGTATGACAAGCTGTTCGAAGAAGCACGTGCGACGACGGATGATGAGAAACAGGTGGAAGCATATAAGAAAATGGAAAAGCTTCTCGCGGAAGATGCCGCAAATGTCTATATTCAGGATATGTCCAATCTGGTTGCAGTGAATGACAAATTTGATGGATATACATTCTATCCGGCTTACATTTTAGATATGTCCAAGATATACAAAGTAGCAGAATAGATCAGGAAAAGATAAAAAGGAGGGAAAGGGCAGTATGAAATATGTATGCAAAAGAATAGGAACTCTTATAATCACATTATTAATTGTCTCCATGCTGGCCTTTCTCGCCTTTGAAGTGATTCCGGGCGATCCTGCCACATCGATGCTTGGGACGGAGGCTACAGAGAGCAAAGTGAATGCGCTACGGGAAGAGATGGGGCTTAACCGGCCGCTTCCGGTCAGATATGCAGACTGGCTTACGAGCTTTGTGACCGGTGATATGGGAGAATCTTACAGCTATCACACACCGGTATCAGAGATGATCGCAGGGAAACTTCCGATCACGCTGGCAATTACGCTGATGTCATTTTTCTTTATGATTCTGCTTTCATTTCCGGTGGGAATTTTAAGTGCCAAATATGAAAACCGTCTGCCGGACAGGATCATGTTCGCAGTCAATCAGCTGCTGATGGCAGTGCCTCCCTTTTTTACAGGGATTATATTTACCGTTGTATTCGGCCTGACTTTTCGATGGTTTACGCCGGGAGGTTATGTCTCTTACACGAAAGATATGGGGGCATTCCTTGCATACCTGATTCTGCCGTCGCTTGCGATTGCACTGCCGAAAGCTGCGATGACGGCGAAAATGCTGAGAGGATCCATGATTACAGAACTGAGGAAGGATTACGTGCGTACGGCATACAGCAGGGGGAATTCTGAGAATCAGGTGTTATTCCATCATGTGCTGAAAAACGGGATTCTGCCGGTGGTGACATTCCTTGGGTGGGCAGTGGCCGATGTCATTGCGGGAAGCATTATTGTAGAACAGGTCTTTGGAATTCCGGGGCTTGGAAGAACATTGATTACTTCGATCTCCGGGCGCGATTACCCGGTGGTGGAGGCAGTGATTGTCCTGATTGCTGCAGTCATACTTACCATCAATGTGATTGTTGATCTGTTGTATCAGAAACTGGATAAACGGATTGAAATTGCCGGATAATGAGGGGCAGAAAATGAAACAGAAGAGATTAGCAAAAGAGTACAATTTTTATGTGGGACTGATCCTCACCGGGATTATGGTGGGATTGATTTTGCTTGGATTTTTTTATACGCCGTTTGACCCGGATGCGATGAGAGGGAGTGAAAAATTATCTGCGCCGTCACTGCTTCATCTGATGGGGACCGATAATTTCGGCCGTGATATTTTAAGCCGTGTGCTCGTAGGAGCAGGCAACACGCTGGTGATTGCTGTTGGCACCATTCTGATCGGGGGAGTGATTGGAATCATTGCAGGTTCGGTGACCGGATATTTTGGCGGATGGCTGGATGAAATACTTATGAGAGTGAATGACGCGCTGGCATCTTTTCCGAGCGTGCTTTTGGCATTGGTTTTCATAAGTGTTTTAGGTCCGGGCAAATATAAAGTGATGATGGCCCTTGGAATTATATTTATCCCAAGTTTTGCAAGAGTTGTGAGAGGCGAAGTCTTAAGGTGCCGGGAGATGGATTATGTGAAAAGTGCAAGACTGATTGGTGTCCCGGTATGGCGGATTCTGTTTGTCCATATCCTTCCAAACATTGCCCCGACATTGTTATCTTCCCTTACGATTGGATTTAACAATGCGGTCATTGCTGAGGCAGGGATGAGTTACCTTGGAATTGGAGTTCAGCCGCCGGATGCGAGTCTTGGAAGAATGCTTTCAGAGGCACAGAGTTATCTTGCGGGCGGGCCATGGTGTGCCATCTTCCCAGGGATTTTTATTGTGCTTCTGGTCCTTGGCGTCAGTATGCTGGGCGAGGGAATCCTGGATCGGTTTGGAGGTGGACGCTGATGCTTGAGGTGAGGGATTTATCGATTGAATTTCATGACAGGGAAGCACGGGAAAAAGTCGTGCGCCATGTGTCATTTTCCATGGAGCCGGGGGAAATCCTTGGAATTGTGGGAGAATCCGGTTCGGGCAAGACGATGACGGCACTTACGGTTGCCGGTCTTTTAAAAAGCCATGCAGATATCCGAAACGGCGAGATCTGGATGGACGGGCGGGATCTTTTAAAGATCGGGGAGAAAGAATGGAGGCAGATAAAGGGGAAGGAAATCAGTATGATTTTCCAGGAACCGATGACGGCCTTAAATCCTACGATGAAGATTGGGAAGCAGGTGGAAGAGGCGCTGAAGATCCACACGGATATGACGAAGAAAGAGCGCCGGGAAAAGGTGTATCAGGCACTTCTTGACGTGGAGCTTTCAGATCCGCAGGCAGTGTATCATAAATATCCCCATGAATTGTCTGGGGGAATGCGCCAGAGGGTGATGATTGCATCTGCCGTGATCTTAAGGCCGAAGCTTCTGATCGCTGATGAGCCGACGACAGCGCTGGATGTCTATACCCAGGAGCAGATTCTTTCACTGCTTCGCAAATTAAACAGGAAATATAACATGGCAATTCTTTTCATCTCCCACAACCTCCGGGTCGTAAAAGAATTGTGCAGCCAGGTGCTTGTGATGAAAGAAGGAAAAGTGATCGAGACCGGGTCAGCAAAAGAAGTGTTTCGAAATCCAAAAGAACCATATACGAAGGAACTTGTGGAAGCGATTCCCACAAGGACGAAGAATAACCGTTATCAGGAGCTGATCATGGGAAAGGCGAGGGCATATGATGAGTAAAAAAGTTCTGGAAGTGAATCATGTCAATGCTTATTACCGGGAAAAAAGACAGCGGAACCAGATTCTTTCTGATGTGACATTTACCATCTATGAAGGCGAATGTGTCGGACTTGTCGGAGAGAGCGGCAGTGGGAAATCTACGCTGTGCAAGGGAATCCTCGGGCTTTTAAAAGATTATGAAGGGGAGATTATCCATCATACCGAACGCCCGCAGATGGTGTTTCAGGATCCTTTTGGGTCACTGAACCCGAAGAAGACCATCGGATGGATTCTGGAAGAACCGTTGAAAATGCAGAAGATTTCCGATAAAATGGTGAGGAAGCAAAAAGTAGAAGAGATGCTGTTAAAGGTACAGCTGAAACAAGAGTTTTATCACCGGTATCCGCGGGAACTAAGCGGCGGGCAAAGACAGAGGGTCAGCATTGCGCTGGCGCTGATTACCGGGGCAAAATTCATTCTGCTGGATGAACCGTTATCTGCACTTGATGTGACAGTGCAGGCGCAGATGATCCGGCTGCTTGAAAAACTGAAGGACGAATATGCATTGTCATATCTGTTTGTATCACATGACCTGGATGTTGTGAGTATGCTGTGCAGGCGGGTATTATTTTTGCAGGATGGGAAGATTACAGAGTATGAGGACATATAAATTGACGATTGCCTATGATGGCAGCCGGTACCGGGGTTGGCAGAGACAGCCGGATACGGAGATGACTATTCAGAGCATTCTGGAAAAGGCGGTCCGGGAAGTGACTGGTTACAGTGTGGAAGTGAATGGATCGGGCAGGACAGACGGAGGCGTTCATGCATTCGGGCAGACTGCGAGCGTGAAAGTCGCAGGAAAGATAGAGGAAAAAGAGTTCCGGGATCAGATCAATGCAAAGCTTCCGGATGATATCAGGATTATGGAAGCCAGGCTTATGAAAAATTCTTTCCATGCCAGATACTCTGCCAGATCAAAATGTTATGAGTATCACATTGACCAGAGAGAAAAGGCGGATGTATTCCAGAGAAAGTACTGTTATCATTACCCGAAGGAACTGGATCTTGCGGCGATGGAAGAGGCTTCGCAGTATCTGATCGGGAAACATGATTTCACAAGTTTCTGTGACCGGAAAGAGGAAGAAGATAAATCACTTGTCCGCACAGTTTACGATATCGAGATACGCAAGAAGAAGGAGAAAATTACGATCGTCTATACGGGCAGCGGATTTCTATATCACATGGTACGGATTCTTACCGGCACACTGCTGGCTGTTGGGACAGGAGAGATAGAGGCAGAAGAGATTCCGGCGATACTGGAGGCAAAGACGAGAAGCCTCTCTGGGGAACTGGTGCCTGCGAATGGATTGTTTTTAAAAGAAGTATACTATGATGTTGGGGGCAAAAGGTAATTTGCCCCCTGATGCCTACGGATTTCTCCGCACTTCGTGCTCACGAAATCCTAAAAACATTCGAAATCCGCCC
>URQQ01000025.1 GCA_900549995.1 uncultured Lachnospiraceae bacterium
CCTGCGACCTCCTGGTCCCAAACCAGGCGCTCTAGCCAAGCTGAGCCACACCCCGATATTTTTTTGTCTGTGTCATTTCCCGTGACGCAAGAATTATTATATAATAAGGTCACGGGCTTGTCAACACAATTTTACAATTTTTTTTATTTTTTTTAAAAAGCCTTTTTTACACATAATTTATGGTAAAATGAGCCCCGCCTTTGGGGTCCAGTTCCATTACCGCAAACGACCCTCTTCTGCCTTCCTGGCGGGGATAAGAGAGGCTTCCCGGATTCACCACGATAATCCCATCCTCATTGCTGATCAGCGGTTTATGGGTATGTCCGAACATTGCAATATCCGCGCCCCGCGCCACAGCTTCTTGACGCAGTCTCTCCACGCCTAATGATACTCCGTAACAATGTCCGTGAGTAATGAATACATGATGCTCTCCGATATCCAGTTCTCCTTCCCTTGGAAGATCTGAAAAGAAATCGTTGTTGCCTGCTACCATATAGCTTGGACAATCAGCAAGTGCCCTGATATAATCTTCGCTTCCCTCAATATCTCCAAGATGAATCATAAGATCAATTGTGCCAACCCGGTCAAGAACCTTTTCCAGGTTTTTATTCTGCCTGTGTGTATCGCTAACAATTAATACCTTCATTTCTGCCTCCTAACGGGTCATCTGCTTGTCATTTCTGTAACTTTTCTTCCATCCGTGTTCTCATAGCCCTGAGTGCCTTTCCTCTGTGGCTGATCTCATTTTTCTGCTCCGGAGAAAGTTCCGCAGATGTACACCCATATTCCGGAAGATAGAAGATAGGATCATATCCAAATCCATTTTCACCGGCAATCTCATACCCGATACGCCCTTCCATTGTCTCTCTCACAATCTCTACGGTGCCATCCGGATATGCTGCTGCAATCGCACATACGAATCTCGCAGTGCGCTGCTCATCCGGCACTCCATCAAGCCTGTCCAGAAGCATCTGGTTCTTTATATCATAAGAAGTATCTGCCCCCGCATATCTCGCAGAGTAAATTCCAGGCTCCTTATTCAGATAATCAATCTCCAGGCCGGAATCATCTGCAAGCACAACACAATCATCAGCAAGCTTTGCAATCTCTGTTGCCTTCTTCGCAGCATTTTCCTCGAAAGTATTCCCATCTTCCACTACGTCTACACAGATCCCTGCTTCTTTCATTGACAGAATCTCCATTCCAAGATCCGCAAGAATCATCCTGATTTCCTTCATTTTATTCTCATTGCCCGTCGCAAACACAATTTTTCCCATAATCTACCTTCTTCTTTTTGTATAATATTATATCAGGAGTTTTTCACTGCAGTGATACATTCCTTTTTTGCTAGACCCTTGGCTTTCTTGGTGGTTTCGGCCCAAGGAACTGATAAAAATAGGTTTTCAGCATACCATTATAAATCTTCCGGTTCTTATCTGCTTTCCGCCCAAAATACTTTTCAGCTTCTTCATAGCTTGTGATCATGTATGCCGACCAGCTGTCAAGTTTTTTAAAGCTGTCACCAAATTCTCTGTATAATGCCGGCAGGTTCTCCTTTTCCTCCAGACGCTCCCCATAGGGCGGATTGGTGATAATAAAGCCATATTTCTTTGGATGGCGCAGATCTTTCACCGCACGCTCCTGGAAATGAATCAGATGGTCTACTCCCGCATCAGCTGCATTCTCTCTTGCTGCTTTTACTACACTGCCGTCAATATCATATCCCTGAATATCGACCTCGATCTGGTCATCTACAAGATCATTCGCCTCATCTACCGCCTGATACCAGCATTTGCGTGAAATTAGATTCTCCCAGTTTTCAGCAATAAATGACCGGTTCATGCCTGGTGCAATGTTGGCCGCAATCATGGCTGCCTCTATCGGAAATGTTCCGCTGCCACAGAATGGATCTACAAGAATTCTGTCCTTTCTCCACGGCGTCAGAAGAATCAGCGCTGCCGCAAGAGTCTCTGTAATCGGAGCTTTGCTCGAAAGCTGCCGATATCCTCTTTTATGAAGTGATACACCGGAAGTATCAATTCCAACTGTAACAACATCTTTCATCAGAAATACACGGACCGGATATGATGCACCGTCCTCAGAAAACCATTCTTTATGGTATTGTCTCTTCATGCGCTCTACCATTGCTTTTTTCATAATTGACTGTATATCCGACGGACTGAACAGTTTGCTCTTAATAGACGATGCTTTTGTGACCCAGAACTTACCGTTCTCAGGAATATAGTTTTCCCACGGTATCGTCTTTGTCTTTTCAAACAATTCGTCGAATGTCAAAGCCTTGAACTCTCCCACCTTCAATAAGATTCTCTCTGCGGTTCTTAAAAATATATTTGCACGGCATATGGCTTCTGCATCGCCATAAAACGTAACTCTTCCATCTTCCACATTTGCAATTTCATATCCCAGATCCTGCACTTCTCTTTTCAGTACTGCCTCGAGCCCAAAATGGCAGGGGGCAATTAATTCCATTCGATTCATTCTTTTCCTCCGTTTCATTACACAGATCCTGATATGTCTCTGCCGCACGTCCGCATAGCGCATACAAGCGTTTTTCTGCCGCGTGCTGAATATTTATTCTTAAGTATACCATAACCTTACTTCATAGTTCAAGAAGCAATCAAACCGTCTGAAGTCTTACTGCAGACTCTGAAAAGAGGCCTGTACCCGCGACCGGGCATAGACCTCTTTTTCACTTACACCATATTTTTATTTCTTAGAAAAGCTTTTAGTAGTTCTTGTTGCTGTTCATGTTGTAAGAAGAATTAGAACTTTTGTTTTTTGATGATTCGTTGTTTTCATTTTTGTTGGAAGATTTGTTTTTGCTCTGTTCGTCTGAGTAAGATGAGTTAGAGTTTTTTGATCCTGAATAGTTTGATTCAGAGTTGTTGCTTCCGCTGTTAGAACTTGTGTTGTTATAGTTGTTGGAGTTATTGTAGCTGCTTGAGTTCTTTGAGCTGTTTGAATTGTTTGATGAATTATAATTTTTAGTCATGTGAATTCCTCCTAACATCGACGTCATTATTTTGGTACACAGTTAGTATGCTTCAAATTAGTAATTCTATTCATTTAAAATCTCCGGAATTTTATTTTTGGACATATAAAAATTCAAATCTAAACAAAACATTAAATTTTTTTTCTGTTTTTTAAGACGTTTTTAAGTTTTTTTAAAATTCGCTTGCTTTTTTTTCCAGTATATATTATACTACAAATTGTAGAAAGTAACCTTTCTACAACCCCTTATTAATTATTTATACTCCCCTCAAAAGACCGATGGCTCCCCCATCGGTCTTTTACTTTGTCTGAAACCGAAAGAATTATATGCAAAAGGAAACGGAGGCGTTTCACCGCCCCCGTTTTTTTACGATTTGTACAATGATCACTATGATTAATACCGGCACTGCAATCGGTGCTACCAGACTGATAATTCCCGTTATAATTGAAAATACAATACAAACAATCGCAATTACTGCCACAATTACCAGAAGCTTTTTCCACCATGTATCAAGGCCAAAAATATGAACACCGCTGCTCTTAAAAGGATCCGGCCTGTCGTAGCTCTGTTCCTGGCTTCCATATTCGCCTGTAGTTTCATTTTCAATATGAACTGCCTGCGTATCAATAATTGTCCGGGCAATCATCCAGGGATCCCCAAGCTCGTCCACCACTTCCTGCTCAGCTCTTCCTTTTTTTATCTCATCTGCGATATACTGGCTATAATAATTCAGATTATCCTGCACAATCCGTCCGCTCAAATCATTTTCCAACGCTTCTTTCAATTTCTGTAAGAATTCCTGTCGATTCATTTCCATCCTCCCATAAATCCCCTGTCCGGCAGGCTGCATGACGGCCTGAATATCTGTAAACACTTCTATCACCATGAGACAAGGGTTCCTGAACCTAGAATAACACAAACATGTGCTTATTGAAAGCCCGGGAACTCTTAAAATTTTATGACCACTCTTAAATTTTTATTTAGATATCTTCAGCACTGCATCCGATCTCTGACTGCAGTAAGATTAAACCTCAAACAATAAATCACCATAAGAAGGCATCGGCCATACCTCTTTGTCCACAATCATTTCCAGTGCATCTACCGGTGCCCGGAGCGCTTCCATTGCCGGTACAACATCAGAATGATAGAAGTTAGACTGTACTGCTCCTTCTTCTTTTGATGCCGCCTCATCCGTCATCGCAATCAAAGCTGTCAGTGCCTTCTTGGTTTCACGTAACAGGCCTGATACTTCACCAAGAAGATCTGACTGTACTGAAGCGTCCGCTCCTGCCGCTGTCACCGCATTGATTGTATCAGCCAGTGTCTTTGTATACTTCATGATTGCCGGAATAATCTGTTTGCTTGCGATATCAATCATAGAACGTGCTTCAATATTAATATCTTTTGCATATCTCTCATACTGGATTTCCGCACGGGATTCAAGTTCCGCCCTTGTAAATACGTTAAACCGCTCAAACATAGACACAGCTTTCTCTGTTGTCATATACGGAATTGCTTCTACCATGGATTTGATATTTGGAAGTCCGCGTCTCTTCGCTTCCTCTACCCACTCATCAGAATATCCGTTTCCATTGAATACGATTCTCTGATGCTCTGTTGCATATTTCTTGATCAGATCATGGACTGCCATATCAAAATCATCGGCTTTCTCCAATATATCACAAGCTTCCGCAAATGCCTCTGCTACGATCGTGTTCAATACAATATTCGGCGCAGCGATGGAGTCACGTGACCCAACCATACGGAACTCAAATTTATTGCCGGTAAATGCGAACGGTGATGTTCTGTTCCTGTCTGTCGCGTCTTTTGCGAAATCCGGAAGCGTCTTAACGCCGGTTTCCAGCACACCGCCTTTGATGCTGTGTGTAGCCTCTCCGGTACTGATCAGCTGTTCAAGTACATCTTCCAGCTGCTCTCCAAGGAATACCGAGATAATCGCCGGAGGAGCCTCGTTTGCTCCCAGACGGTGATCATTGCCCGGATCTGCCGCTGATTCACGGAGAAGGTCCGCATGCTCATCAACCGCTTTCAGGATACAGGTCAGTACCATTAAGAACTGAATATTCTCATGCGGCGTTTTTCCCGGCTCCAGCAGGTTCTTTCCGTCATCCGTCGTAATGGACCAGTTGTCATGCTTTCCTGAACCATTGACTCCCTGGAACGGTTTCTCATGAAGCAGGCATTTCAGCCCATGCTGGCATGCGATCCGTTTCAGCGTCTGCATGATCAGCTGGTTATGGTCAACCGCAATGTTACATACCGCATAAATAGGTGCCAGCTCATGCTGTGCAGGCGCAACCTCATTGTGCTGTGTCTTGGATGATACGCCCATTTTCCAGAGTTCTTCGTTCACATCTTTCATAAATGCCCCGACTCTCTGACGGATCGTGCCAAAATAGTGGTCATCCAGTTCCTGTCCTTTCGGAGGCATCGCACCAAAAAGTGTACGTCCTGTATAAACCAGATCTTTTCTCTGCAAAAATTTCTCTGCATCCACAAGGAAATATTCCTGTTCCGGTCCAACAGACGGAGTCACCTTTTTCGACGTAGTATTGCCAAAAAGCCGGATCAGACGAAGCGACTGTGTATTGATCGCCTCCATAGACCGCAGAAGAGGAGTCTTCTGATCCAATGCCTCTCCTGTATAAGAGCAGAAAGCAGTCGGAATACAAAGTGTTGCACCAGCTGCATCTTTTCTTACAAATGCCGGTGATGTACAATCCCATGCGGTATATCCCCTCGCCTCAAATGTAGCACGAAGCCCTCCGGAAGGGAACGATGATGCATCCGGCTCCCCCTTGATTAATTCTTTTCCCGAGAAACTCATCAGCACCTTTCCGTTTGCCATCGGTGCAGAGATAAATGAATCATGTTTCTCGGCTGTCACACCCGTCATAGGCTGGAACCAGTGTGTATAATGAGTGGCTCCTTTCTCAATCGCCCATTCTTTCATCTCATGTGCAATGACATCAGCTGTGACTAGATCGAGCTCTTTTCCTTCCTCAATTGTCCTCTTAAGATCTTTATAAACTTTTTTTGGTAAACGTTCCTGCATCACAGTATCGTTAAAGACATTTTCTCCAAAGATCCCTGCTACATTGATCGGTTCACTACTCATAGGTATCATTCCTTTCCTTGTTCAATAGATTTCACTTACGGCCAAATACGATGCCTCCCCATAAAAATTTTACTTAATACAAATTTGTATAAAGTAAAAAGGCACTCCAATTGCTTGGAACGCCTTTGTTCTTTTATGTCAGGTATTATTCAATTCCTATCAAATACTTTTCAGGCTTGATAAGATGTAAGTTCTTACGGTTGATAGTATACCTTACTCGGCCGAAAAAGGCAAGTATAATTTTTAACTTTATTCTGCTTTTCCAACTGAGCCAAATAACTCCATTTTCTCTTTCACAGTTGCTTTGATGGCTTCTGTACCAGGTGCAAGCAGTTTACGAGGATCATAACCTTTGCCCTGCTGATCTTTGCCTGCTTCGATATATTCACGTGTAGCTGCAGCAAAAGATAACTGGCATTCAGTATTCACATTGATCTTTGCAACTCCTAAAGAAATCGCTTTTTTGATCATATCTTCCGGAATACCTGTACCTCCGTGAAGAACTAACGGCATGTCTCCTGTCAGCTTCTGAACAGCGTCCAGAGTCTCAAAGCTTAATCCTTCCCAGTTTGCCGGGTATTTTCCGTGGATATTACCGATACCAGCTGCAAGCATTGTCACACCAAGATCAGCGATCATCTTGCATTCGTTAGGATCAGCACATTCACCCTTGCCGATGACTCCGTCTTCTTCTCCGCCGATAGAACCAACTTCTGCTTCCAGAGACATTCCTTTTTCTGCACAGATTTTCACAAGTTCTGTCGTCTTGGCAACGTTCTCTTCGATCGGATAATGTGAACCATCGAACATGATAGATGAAAATCCAGCTTCGATACATTTCAGGCATCCTTCATATCCGCCATGATCTAAATGAAGTGCAACCGGAACAGTAATTCCCAGTTCTTCCATCATTCCATTTACCATACCAACTACAGTTTTATATCCTGTCATATACTTTCCAGCACCTTCGGATACACCTAAAATTACTGGAGATTTGCATTCCTCTGCTGTAAGAAGTACTGCTTTTGTCCACTCAAGGTTATTGATGTTAAACTGTCCAACTGCATAGTGCCCAGCTTTTGCCTTTTTTAACATTTCTTCTGCTGATACTAACATATTCTCTTCCTCCGCTTCTACATCTATGTTTGGTTATTTCACTTTTTTCATTATACAGCATATTCCATAAAAAAGGAACCCTAAAAATCTCGCTAAAATGGGACATCTTTTATTCAAGTTGTATATTCACAATACCATGTTTTACAGGAACAGAACTCCTTGTATCTTCTCCGGAAACGGAAAAAAAAGTCCAGGATAAAATCCTGAACTTTTTCAATGACCCCTAGGAGAATCGAACTCCTGATTCGACCGTGAGAGGGTCGCGTCTTAACCGCTTGACCAAGGAGCCTTACTGTTTTAATACTGTCTCCTGTGAAAACCGTACTTGCACATTATAGCTGACTTTTTCAGAATATGCAAGTACTTTTTCAAACTTTTTTTATTTTTTTTAATTAACGGAACATACTGATGTATCCTTGTACAAAAATCACCAGAACTATAAGCGGAAGAACAAATGTCAGATAGACTTTCATCGCTTTTCCTCCCGGCAGTTTCATTCCTGTACCAGTATTCGTCTCCTTCAGAAAGTTCTCCCATCCCCATCCATATCTTGTCACACAGAACAGCAGATATACAAGGGAGCCGATCGGAAGAAGATTGTTGCTGACCAGAAAATCTTCCAGATCCATGATATTTTTACCGATGATTGTAAAATCTGCCCAGTCCGTCATTCCAAGCACACAAGGCAGTCCTAAAACAATCAGCGCAATTCCATTGATTAAAATGGATTTCTTAAGGCTCCAACGAAAGAGGTCCTGACCAAACGCAATAATATTCTGAAATACCGCTATGATCGTAGACAGAGCCGCAAATGTCATGAACAGGAAAAACAATGCTCCCCAGATGCGCCCTCCCGGCATCTCATTAAATACATTCGGCAGTGTGACGAATACAAGTCCGGGGCCTTCTCCCGGATTGATATCGAACGCAAAACAGGATGGAAAAATAATGAGTCCGGATACAATCGCCACAAAAGTATCCAGTATCGTAACACTGACTGCCTCTCCCGCAAGCGCTCTCTCTTTTCCGATATAGCTTCCAAAAATCGCCAGCGCCCCAATTCCTATGCTCAGTGTGAAGAACGCCTGTCCCATAGCCGCAAAGACAGAATTCATAATTCCGGCCTCTTTCATCTTCTCCATACTTGGCAAAAGATAAAACCGAAGCCCTTCTGCGGCATGCGGCAGCGTAACAGCACGCACTACAAGCACTCCCATAATCACAAGAAGGCTGACCATCATTACTTTCGTAATCTGTTCCACACCCTTTTGAAGTCCCATGGAACACACCATCAGCGCAATCAGTGACATCAGTATCATCCAGAAAATCATCTGATTACGGTCAGAAGTCAGCGTGCCAAATATCTGGCTGACATCCTCCGGTGCCGCACCCTGAAACTCCCCTTTCAGCATCTTAATAAAATAAGCCAGCATCCATCCCCCGATGGTCGTGTAAAACATCATCAAAAGATAATTTCCCGCCATCCCGAAGTAGCGGTATACATGCCATTTTGACCCTTTGGGCTCAAGTTCATTAAAAGATAAGGCGATAGACTTCTGACTCGCCCGCCCTACTGCGAATTCCATCACAACGATCGGAAGCCCAAGTATCAGCAGAAAGAACAAATATACAAGCACAAACGCTCCTCCGCCGTATTTTCCTGTAATATACGGGAATCTCCACACATTCCCCAATCCAATTGCACATCCGGCCGAGATTAATATAAATCCCAGCCTGGACGAAAATTTTTCTCTTTTCCCCATTTTTCTCTCCTGTTACTCTTCTGTCTTATTCTCCAGTAAATTTCTTTCTTCTTCCTCAATCAGAGGTTTCTCCATAAATGAGGCTAAATTCTCCTTATTTACCATAATCTTCAGTTTCTGTTTCCAGTTCTTAATCGTCACAAGATCATGCTCCCCGCCGAACTCTCCGTCAAGAGTCCACGGAATCTCCTCCAGACATTCAAAGCTGATCTCGCCCGTTTTAAATGTATACATATATTTAGAGTTTACCTGTTCAATCAAGAGCGATGCCACAATCTCCTGCAGTGCAAGAGGATTTTTCGGAGTTTTAATCAATGTCACTTCAAAAACCCCGTCATCAAAAACCACCTGTTTTCCGACCATACTGCGGAAACCTGCAACAGATTTTGAATTTGTCACCATACCAAACACAAACTCATCCTCAATCGTCTCGCCGTCAAAGGTGACTTTCATTCGATAAGAGGGAATATTGAATAATCTTTTCGTTCCTTCCAGCACATATGCAAGATGGCCCAGAATATTTTTCATGTCCTGCTTCGTCTCATAAGATACATCTGTAAACAGGCCAAATGCTGCAATATAGACAAATATATCTTCATTAAACTGTCCCACATCACACGAAAATTCAACTCCATTTACAGCAGTATCCGCTGCCTTTAATATACTTCTCGGTATATGGAGACTGTTCGCAAAATCATTCGTCGTACCTGTCGGAATATACCCGATTGTTATGCGGTCTTCTTCATCCCGGGACATCATTCCGGTGACAACTTCATCCAAAGTTCCATCTCCGCCGCTGCATACTACCAAATCATATTTTTCTTCAATGCTTATGACCTTTTTATATGCATCACGGTAACACTGTGTCGGATACACAACAACCTCATAACCGGCTTTTACAAAAATATCAAGAATGTCCGAAAGTTTTGGCTTCAGAAGTTCTTTGCCTGCATTCGGATTATAAATGAACAGCATTTTCTTCATTACACTCACCTCTTACTATAAAAAAGAGCATATACCTGGTACATGCCCTTTTCTCATCTATTTAATTTTCTATTTTACCTGGCTTAAAAACTCCTCAATCCCTTTTGCAGCTGCTTCTTCGTCTAACCCTTCGGTCACTACCGTAAGTTCTTCACCACTCTGTATATTGAGACTCATCATACCCATAATGCTTTTCGCATTAATTTTCTTATTGTCAACCTCAATGAATACCTGACTGCGATACTGACTTGCTTCCTGAACCAATAACGCAATTGGTCTTGCCTCCAGCCCTTCATCTGTTTGTACAATTACTGGTTTCTTAATCATAATGTACCTCCTTATTTTCCCTTAGCTTTTCAGCTATATCACTAAGCTTCCGGAGTCTGTGGTTTACTCCTGATTTTCCCACTGGCGGCGACAGAAAATCACCTAACTCCTTAAGTGTTGCCTCTGGATTCGCGAGTCTTACTAACGCAACCTCCCTCAATCCATCGGCCAACTTTTCAAAACCGATTGTCTCCTGTATGTATGTAATATCCTCCACCTGCCTGACAGCAGCAGAGACGGTTTTATTAATGTTAGCTGTTTCACAGTTTACTTTCCGGTTCACTGAATTGCGCATCTCTTTCAATATTCTTACATTCTCAAGCTCCATCAATGCCACATGTGCTTCCATAACATTCAGAATATCTACAATCTGAGATCCCTCTTTCAGATACACAACATATGATTTTTTTCTGATCACAATTTTTGCATCCAGTCCGAAGCAATTCATGATTTCCTGAAGCTGCCTTGCTTTTTTCTGTACAGCGCATACAATCTCAAAGTGATATGATTTCTGCGGGTCACTCATGGATCCTGCAGATAAAAATGCCCCTCTGATAAATGCTCTTTTGCAGCACATTTCTTTCACAACCAGATTGCGCATTACGGAAAGTTCTTCCGAAATCCCCCCCCTGTCATCTAATAGCTTACAGGCCCAAAGAATTTTTTTTGCACTTTCATGATCATTGACAATAACTGAATAAGCAATGCTCTGTTTCGCCAGATTTCTTCGAATAGAAATTTCAGTTCCTATATTAAATGTTTTTTTGATTAATGTAAAGCTTTTTCTTGCAACTGCTATATTTTCTGTATTAATTTTTATGCTGTACCGGTCACTGCTTGAAATACCAATACTGCCGCACATACTGATAATCGCGGCAATTTCTGCAATCTGACAGTGCCTCGCACTTGCTATCTGTGTGGATAATTCTTCCTTCACTTTTCCTGAAAATGACATCTGTTTCACTGTCCTTTCCTTACCGCATCCTTTGCAATATCTCTATGCTCTATCTTAACCCCATATTCACTGTCCCTTGACAAAGTCTCGTACAACTCATTCGCCAGTGTCACCGACCGGTGCTTCCCGCCTGTACATCCCACTGCCACCACAAGCTGGTGCTTGCCTTCCAGAATATAATTGGGAATAAGAAAATGCATCATATCTGCCAGTTTTCTCATGAATTCCTGCGCTTTTTCATTGTTCATCACATACTCGCGGACTTCCCTGTCATTGCCGCTTTTCGGACGCAGATCATCAATATAATAGGGATTTGGCAGGAACCTGACATCAAAGACAAGGTCTGCATCGCTTGGTATTCCATATTTAAATCCGAAAGAAACAATGGTAATATAGAGGTTCTTAAAATTTTTGTTCTCAACAAAAATCTTATCCAGTTCGGCTTTCAATTCTCTCGTCAGCATCTGGCTTGTATCAATAATATAATCTGCTTTTCCTTTCAGATAACCAAGCTTTGTACGTTCCTCACGGATTCCCTGGTCAATCCTTCCATCGACTGCCAGCGGGTGCTGCCTTCTCGTCTCTTTGTATCTCTTGACAAGGACACTCTCACTTGCATCCAAAAACAAGATTTCATATTTGAGTCCAGACTGATCCAGATCATTGAGGCTTTCCTTCAATTCATCAAAATTCTGTCCGCTTCGTATATCAAGTCCCAGCGCCACTTGATTCACTTCTGTATTAGGCACGCTCAACAGTTCCGATAATTTAGGAATCAGGGGAATGGGAAGATTATCTATGCAAAAATATCCCACATCTTCCAGCATTTTCAGCGCTGTACTTTTCCCTGCACCAGACATTCCCGTTACAATTACAAATCTCATCCTAGAACTCTCCTAATCTTTTGACCTCCGGTTCCAATGTTACACCGAATTTTTCATTGACTTTTTCTGAAACCTGCTTCATCAGATTCATCACATCTTCTGCGGTTGCATTATTTTTATTAATCACAAATCCGCAATGCTTCTCTGATACCTGCGCTCCTCCAACCTGAAAGCCGCGAAGCCCTGCATCGTCAATCAGTTTGCCTGCAAAATATCCTTCCGGACGTTTAAATGTGCTTCCCGCGCTGGGATACTCTAACGGTTGTTTAGAAACTCTTTTATTTCTTAGTTCATCCATCAGCGCCTGAATTTCTTCCTTATTTCCCCTGTCAAGATCAATGACAGCCTCCAGCACAATATAGCCGTTTCTTGCCACAATACTTGTACGGTATCCCAGTTCCAGTTCCTTGTTGGTTAAGACTTTCCTGTGTCCTTCCCCATCCAGCACTGTGACTTCCCTCAGTATATCTTTCATCTCTCCGCCATATGCACCGGCATTCATGACAACAGCACCGCCAAGGGTTCCGGGAATTCCTGCTGCGAACTCCATTCCGGTAAGCTCATGATCCGCCGCCTCCTTGGCAGCTCTCGAAAGAAGAGCACCTGCCTGCACACGGAGAGCAGTACCTTCTATTACAATGCCGCTCATTTCTTTTCCAATCTGAATAATTACACCCCTGAACCCTCTGTCACCGACAAGAAGATTGCTGCCGTTTCCCAGGATATAATATGGAATCTCACTTTCTCTGCACATCTTGATGACCGCTTCAACTTCATCTGCTGTCTGAGGCATTACAAAGTAGTCAGCAGCTCCGCCAATTCTGAACGTTGTATGCCTGCTCATCAATTCCTTTAATAAAACATGATCCTTATCCAATGTATGAACTAATCTGTCATAAAATTTTTCTTCCATATAATAACTCTCCAATAACCATCCTCCCGGCTCTCCTTATGATATACCGGGAAAACTATTTTATACTATGTTTACTTCATTATCGTAGTTAATATTACTATGTCGTGCCACTTTGACTGCACCTTTGCCATGCCACTTCGATTCCGCTTCGCTCCATCTCAGTGCGGCTAAGCGCCCTATACGAGAAATTATAAGAAACTCTCCGCAAGCCAGCTTGCTCTTTCCCTTCCTGCACCCTCGCCATGCCACTTCGATTCCGCTTCGCTCCATCTCAGTGCGGCTAAGCGCCGTATACGAGAAATCATAAGAAACTCTACGCAAGCCAGCTTGCTCCGAGTTTCTTATGATTTCTCGTGCATGGCTAAATAGTATCTCCATGATACAACAAACCTATCATAAATTCAACGGACTATTGCAAAATTGGCTTAAATGCGTTATATTAATGGCAGTATCGAAAATTTTAGCAGC
Organism: uncultured Lachnospiraceae bacterium; assembly: GCA_900549995.1. Lineage (GTDB taxonomy): Bacteria > Bacillota > Clostridia > Lachnospirales > Lachnospiraceae > UMGS1251. The sequence goes on from URQQ01000025.1 coordinate 13,563, forward strand.
AGCTCGGCTATACACATTTTCAGTGGTGGCCGGATTGTTCAAATCTTAAAAGAAAAGAAGGAGTGAACCACAAATTGGACTCGAGTGCCGCCATACAGATTATAGTTTTACTTATCTTACTTATGTTATCTGCATTTTTCTCTTCGGCAGAGACATCACTGACAACCGTCAACAAGCTTCGCATGCGATCATTAGCAGATGAAGGTAATAAACGTGCAAAAACTGTACTGAATATTACAGAGGATTCCGGGAAAATGTTAAGTGCCATACTGATCGGCAATAATATCGTGAATTTATCTGCTTCATCGTTAACTACAACACTAGCGATCCGCTTTGGAGGTTATGCTGTCGGAATTGCCACCGGTGTTATCACAGTACTCATCCTGTTATTCGGAGAAATCACTCCTAAGACAGTAGCCACCATTCATTCTGAAAAAATGGCTCTTATCTATGCGAAACCGATAAGCATTATTATGAAAATCACTACACCTGTCATTTTCATCATCAATAATCTGTCCAGAGGCATATTATTTATATTACGAATCGATGCAAATGCCAGACGTGATATGATGACGGAGAACGAACTTCGTACGATTGTAGATGTAAGCCATGAAGATGGGGTAATTGAATCTGAAGAAAAAGAAATGATTTACAACGTATTTGATCTTGGCGATGCCAAGGCCAAAGATGTTATGGTTCCGCGTGTCCATGTGACGTTTGCAGACGTTGACAGTTCTTATGAAGAACTGCTGGAGATTTTCCGTGAAGACAAATTCACACGTCTCCCGGTATACGAAGACACTACCGATAATGTGATCGGTACAATCAATATGAAGGATCTCCTTCTATTTGATAACAATAAACGTGAATTCCATATCCGTGATATTCTGAGAGAAGCATACTTCACCTATGAATATAAAAATATTTCCGAACTTCTGATGGAAATGAGAGATTCATCATTTAACATCGCAATTGTTCTGGACGAGTATGGCGAAACTGCCGGACTCATCACCCTGGAAGATATTTTAGAAGAAATTGTGGGTGAAATACATGATGAATACGATGAAAATGAAGAAGAATTCATACAGAAATTAAATGACCACGAATATATTATCGAAGGTTCTATGAATCTGGATGACCTGAACGATGAACTGAATCTGAATCTGGAATCTGAAGATTATGATTCCCTCGGTGGTTTTATCATCGAACATCTCGACCGGCTGCCGGAAGAACTTGACGAAATCAAGACAGAAAACGGAATCCGCATGGTTGTCGAGAAATTGGACAAAAACCGCGTGGAAAGCGTACACCTGTATCTGCCGGAAGAAACTGATACAGAGAAAAATGAAGAATCTTTTAACTACGAAGAGGACGATTAACATCGTCCTCTTCATTTTATAGCAGATTCACTTCTTTGACCCGGCACGTTATCCCATCTGGAATGATTATCTCACTGCCCAATCCATATACAACATTGCTCAAAACGTATTCCCCGTCATTGACAAAGATTTCAATCAAATTCGGTTCTGCATACACCTCAATGGAACATCTTCCATCAATTTCCGGAGTCCGGAATTCTGTCCGAAGCCCTTCCTCTTCTGGATATACATTACATCTGTCTGTTTGAATACATCCATTTTCCCTGAAAATCCGGTATCCTCCAAGAGAAATTTCCTCGCCTTCCTGAAGTTCCAGATCAAACTTGTATGCACAATCTTTCTTCATAGACAATGCAGCTGGTTCTTTCGCATATTCAAACACATCCTTCACTGCCGGATGAACCGGATAACATATCTTTCCATCCCGGATCTCGATCACTCTCGGAAGCGACATCATTCCGATCCACGGCCTGCTGCCCTCAACAGGCTTGGGCATCCGCATCCATCCGATCATTATACGCCTTCCGCTTTCATCCTCTGTTGTCTGGCAGGCATAAATGTCCAGGCCATAATCAATGTACCGGCAGTCATCCTGACGCTGAATCGCCCCGGTTTCCCCGTTAAATGAGATTCTCGTGCACAATGACTGGTTTTCTTCTGTCATTCCATCTTTCAGATATCCCATGGAAGAGAATAAAAGTATCTTCTGCCCGTCCACTTCGAATATATCCGGGCACTCACACATCCATCCAAAAATTCCCGAATCTTCCGTATATGAATTAAGATAATCCCACGTTTCCAGGTCACTGCTGGTGTAGATGAGCAGTTTCCCCTGCACTTTGTCATTCGTACTTCCAACTACCATATAGTGTTGTCCGCCGCTTTCAAACACTTTCGGATCTCTCGTGTGTGTTCTGTCCCCAATGACTGTATCTGTTATCGGCGGTATAATTACTTTCTTATCATGGAAATTATCAAAATAATATCCATCCTCAGAAGTAATCATCAGCTGGGCGGACTCAAATTTTTCATCCAGACAGTGATGAATATCCTCTTTCGAAGTTTCTTCATATCTGACTCCTGTGTAATATATGTAAAGTCTTCCTTCCTTTTTCACCGCACTGCCGGAAAAACATCCATTCATATCTTCATACCGGCTCGGATACAGCGCAATCGGTTTATGCTCCCAATGCACCAGATCTTTACTCACAGCATGTCCCCAGTGCATGGTTCCCCATTTGGGTTCGTACGGGAAATACTGATAAAACAGATGATACTCGCCCCGATACCAGATGAATCCGTTCGGATCATTGATCCAGTTGCCGGGTGCCTTTAAATGCAGATTGTCATATCTCATAAATCTCTTTGCTCCTATCAATTTAAATGTAACATTCCTCTGTATCTTTATCGAAGAAATGCATTCTGGACGGATCTAAGACAAACCGGATCTCATCTCCAACTTTGCTGACTTCATATTTTGAAACTCTGGCTACACTGGAAGCCCCCGCAAATTCAAAATAAAGATTATTTTCATTTCCCATAACTTCTGTATTGTCAACGACCGCTTTCTGAACTCCATCACGGTACAGATCCAGGTTATGCGCATCCAGCTTGATATCCTCTCCCCGGATTCCAAGAATCATCTCTCCATCTTTTCCTTCCAGCCTCCTCACGATTCCTTCCGGAATTGCAATCGTCCTTCCATCCTGGAATCTGATTTCGTTTCCTTTCAGCAAGATATGATAGAAATTCATCTGCGGTGAGCCAATAAATCCTGCGACAAACTTATTCACCGGATGCTCGTAAAGTTCCATCGGTGCTCCGACCTGCTGAATCACTCCGTCTTTCATAATAACAATGCGGTCCGCCATCGTCATTGCTTCCACCTGGTCATGTGTGACATAGATTGTCGTCGTCCCAAGCTCTCTGTGAAGCTTGCTGATCTCATTTCTCATGCTTACACGCAGCTTTGCATCCAGATTCGATAAAGGCTCATCCATCAGAAACACCTTCTGATTCTTTACAATCGCACGGCCAAGCGCGACTCTCTGGCGCTGCCCGCCGGAGAGATTTTTCGGCTTTCTTCTGCGGTATTCTTCCAGGCCAAGCACATCAATTGCCCAGTTTACCTTCTCCCTGATCTTATCTTCGGGTACCTTCATATTTTTTAATCCGTAAGCTATATTTTTCTCCACGGTCATGTGAGGATACAGTGCATAATTCTGGAAAACCATCGCAATTCCACGGTCTCTCGGAGCTGTCTCATTGACCTTCTTTCCGTCAATATAAAGTTCTCCGGAAGTAATTTCCTCAAATCCGGCTACCATTCGAAGTGTTGTCGATTTCCCGCACCCGGACGGTCCTACAAAAGCGATGAATTCTTTTTCTTCTATATCTAATGTAAAATCTGTCACTGCATTTTTATTCGTATTACTGTATTGCTTATTAATATTTTTAAACTGAATAAAGCTCATAATCTCCTATCCTTCCTTTGAACCTGTTGACGTTACCCCTTCGACGATCTGTTTCGAGAAGAAAGAGTAAATAATAATCACTGGTATCGTAATCAATGTAATTACAGCAAGCGTCTGTCCCATGGTTGTATTTTCATTTAAAGTGATCGCGTTCAGACCGATCTGTGCGGTCAGAAGATCCCCGGATGTAAACACAAGCGACGGCCAGAGATAATCGTTCCACACTCCGAGGAATGTAAATACACTGACAGTTGCAACTACAGTCTTAGACATTGGAAGCACCATCGTAAAGAAGTATTTGACCGGGCTGCAGAAATCAAGCTGCGCCGCCTCATAAACATCATCCGGCAGTCCTAAAAACACCTGGCGGAAGAGAAAAATATTAAACGGATTTACGATCATCGGCAGAATATATCCAACCACCGTATTCAAAAGCCCTGCCTTTGCTATAATCAGGAAATGAATTGTAATAATTGTCTCTGTGGGCACAATCATCAGCATCATAATTACCAGCACCCAGCGCTCCCTGAACGGGAAATCAATTTTGGCAAGCGCATATCCTGCAAGGCCATTTACAATGATCCCCAGTATGATCAGGACTGCCGCATAAAACAAGGTGTTCCCCATATATCTCAGAAAACTTGTATCTGTAATAATTGTAATATAATTTTCAAAGAAGCTTCCATTTAAAGCCGGCGGTATAAACGCTGCGACAGAATTCATGTCTGCCGCGATCGCCGCATCCGGCTTAAAGGAATTGGCAAGCATCCACACTACCGGGAACAGGAAGAATATGGACAGAACCAGCATGATAATTACAAGTATCCAGTTAATTCTTTTTTGCTTTTTTGTTAACATGTCTCTCCTCCTTATCCCTGGTCAGAATTGTCTGTACAATCGTCAGAATTACGACAAAAATCACGAACACGATTGCCATTGTAGATGCCAGCCCGATCTCCCAGTTGACGGTACCCGTCTCATAAATATCATATACAAGTGTATATGTAGAATGGGATGGACCTCCTCCGGTCATTACCATCGGCTGTACAATCATCTTAAATGCTCCGATTGTGATTGTAATGAATACGAAGACACAGATCGGTTTTAATTCAGGAAGCGTAATATCTTTAAATTTCTGCCAGCTGCTCGCATGATCCATCTCTGCCGCTTCATAAAGTCCCGGGTTGATCGCCTGAAGCCCGCCAAGGAAAATAATCATCTGATATCCGACACCCTGCCACACACTCATAAAAGCAATGGACTGAAGTGCCTGATTCTCACTGTGAATAAATGGCTGCGCCGATATACCAATGTTCGCAAGCATTGTATTCAAGATTCCTTCAGGATTATAAATCTGCATCCATAACGTAGATACGACTGCCAAAGACATTACAACCGGGACAAAAAATGCCACTTTAAAATATCTCTTACAGTGTGTCACTTTATTGATCAGCAAAGCCAGCACCAGTGCCCCGATCCCCTGCAAAGGAACGATGATCAGCACGAACTTGACAGTATTAAAAAAGGCTTTTGTGAACAGCTCATCTTGAAATATTGTAATATAATTCTTTATTCCCACAAAGTGTGTCAGATCCGGATTCAGTGCAAAATAATCCGTAAAACTGAAAACCAGCGTCAGAAGCATCGGCAGGAACAAAAATATAATAAGCAGTATCAGCGCCGGCCCAAAAAAGGCCATTCCCAACAACGAATTTGATTTCTTTCTCTTCATTATTCCCTCGTATAACGTTCTAATTTCGCGTTAATCCTTTCTATAGAATTGTGTAGCTCCGTATCTATCTCTTTGCCATTCAGTGCAGTCCCTTCCAAAATCTGCTGGAACGAGGTACTTACCTGTGGATAAACCGGGGTTTTCGGTCTTGGATGCCCGTACTTATTTAATTGTTCGTACAGCGCTTTATAATTCTCATCCTCTGAAAACAGAGTGATTTCTTCAAATGCCTCGTGTGTGGAAGGCAGTCCTTTTGTTTTCTCATGAAGCAGTATGCCGCTGTCCACCCCGCTCATCCATTTCACAAGTTCCGTCGCACCTTCCAGGTTCCTTGTCTCTGAGGAGGCTGCATATGCCCAGGACCCGGTCGGCGTATAGCGTCCTCCGTCCCAGTTGTCCCCTACGATGTATGGCGCAACCCCAATACTGATCTCAGGATAGTTCTCGTACACTGTATTGACAAGCCATGCTCCGTCAAATTTAAACGCTGCCCTTCCAGTCTCGAACAATGTGTCAATCGGCGTCTTCGACATGTACTTGTGATCCACCAGTGTTTTGAAGAATGAAAGAGCTTCTTTGTTCTCATCTGAATCCAAAATTCCTTCCACTGACAAACCATCTTCACTGACAAAATCTCCGCCGTTTGCCCAGAAAAATGGTGCGTAATAGTAAATACTTGACTCACCTACCGGAAATGTCATGTCAAGACAGTAGCCATTCTTTTCTTCCATAACCGGCTGAAGCTTCTCACAGATTTCCAAAAATTCACTCCATGTCCATGGATGATCTGCATCCGGAATTTCAACCCCGGCTTCTTTTAGTATCTCCCTGTTATAATAAAGCCCAACGCTTGATTCCATTGCGCCAAGTGTATAAAGTTTCCCGTCATACGTTCCCTGGTCGATAATCGAATCCAGATACACTGCTTTCTCTTCCTCCGTCAGATCTGCAAGGGGCTGTATGATCCCGTTTGCTGCATAGGCAGCTACATTCGGCCCATCCACCGTCAGGACATCCGGCAGATCTTTTGACATTACCGAGGCATTCACCTTATCGGAATACCCTCCTCCGCTGTCATTCCTTGGGATAAATTCAATATCAGCAAAATAAGTTCCATTATACTTTTCATTAAACGCATCCACTGATTCCTTGTAAGCCTCTCCTTCCGGAGTATCTTCAATTGTATGTACCCAGATGGAAAGATACTGTTCTCCTTCGTCATACCCTTTGACGTCCCCCGGTGTCACTTCTTTTTTCTGGCACCCGGTCAGACTCCCTGTAAGCAAAATAAGCCCCAGAGCCAACACACATAACCTTTTCATTGCCTCCTCCTTTTCTTTTCGTTCTGTCTTCTTTAGTAACCGGTAAAGTAACCGGTTACTTTTGATGTCTTTACAATACCACAGAGTGTTTTTGCTTGTCAATATTGTTTCTCCTTTTTGGTAAATATACATGAATGAAGGCGCATATTTTGTGCATTTTACACATAGATAACCGGTCACTTTTTCTTCATTTTAATTCAACATTGCCATTATTCTGTATATTTGTTATAATTCCTGTATCGAATCTCATCTATACAGGAGTACAAACCCAAAATGAAAAAAAAGAATGTTACATTTAATGATATTGCAGAATATACGCATTTTTCCAAAACGACAATTTCCAGATATTTTAACAATCCGGATTCTCTTACGCTTGAGAACCAGCAGATCATAGCGGAAGCTCTGGAAGCTCTGGACTATAAAGAGAATAAAGTCGCGAAAATTCTTGCCAGCGGAAAAACAGAATTTATCGGGGTAATCGTTCCCAACCTGTTCCTCCACTATTATTCGGAAATGCTGAACCAGATCCTTCTGTCATACCAGAAGTACGGATACAAATTTCTTGTATTTGTAGGTTCCGATGATCCCGAGACAGAACGGAGATATATTCATGAACTGATGGCATATAAAATTGAAGGACTCATCATATTAAGCCACACTATTTCTTCCGAAGAGCTTGCATCCTTTCACCTTCCGATTGTCACAATTGAGCGGGAAGACCAGTATGTATCCAGCATTAACACCGACAATTACATGGGAGCAGTGCAGGGCACCAGCCTCCTTATAAAAAATAACTGTGATATCCTTCTGCATGTCAACGGCAATGTTCCGGAGAACATCCCTGCTTACGGGCGTATCAAAGGCTTTCGTGATATTTGTGAAGAGCACCATATTCCATATAAAATCCATTACGCAGAACTTGGCATTACATACGAAGAAAGCTATCACAAACTTCTTGACTTTTATGACTACATGGAATCGACATGGCCGGGGAAGAAAAAAGGCATTTTCATGCCCAATGATACACATGCCAATATACTTTTAAATATCATTATGAGGAAAAAAGGCGGACTTACCGATGAATACCGGATTGTCGGATTCGATGATTCCCCTATCTCACGCGAGGCCATCATTCCCATCTCTACGGTGGGACAGCAGATTGACCTGATTGCCTCCGAGGCATTAAAGCTTCTCGTGACACAGATGGAAGGATTAAAAAAAAGAAAGCCGGTCATTTTGACCGAACCAGTTCATAAGATGATCCCGCCGGTGCTGATCCGGAGGGAGACTACGGATTAAAAAGGAACTGTACCTTAACACATTCCCATATTACAAGAACCAGGCAGAAACTCCTGCCTGGTTCTTGTTCACTTACTCTTCACATCCACAGTCATGATCATGGTGATGCTCATGAACCTCTTCTTCAATCTCTTCTCCTGCAAGTTTCAGGATATCCATAATTTCCTCTTCCGGCATATCCAGATACTCTGACAGCTCGTCAAGTGTTACCTTTCCGCCCTTATCTTCGGACAGTTCTTTGATTCCCTGATCCAGGTTATTTACCTTTTCTACCATCTTCCGGTCCCGCTGTTTCACATCTTCTTGTTCCTCGATCATCGCCTGGATCGAAGCACGGACTTCAGATTCTATCTGTTCTTCCATGTGAGTATATTCCCCCAGCATGTCCATCGCCAGGACAAGTCCGACATTGCCTTCCTGAACCATATCTCCAAGAAATATATCCGGCCGGTGCATTTCTTCCGCGATGTCAATGACCTTCGGAAGATACTGTTCAATAGCCTTGCTCTTTGCAAGGGCATCCCCGGCTTTTGCCTGCTCAAGTATCTGTATCAGTTCATCCTCGTTAACCGCTGCAATCGCAGATAATTCTTCTTTGTAATTTTTCAGGTAACGTTTTTCCTCTTCTGTATAATTCACAGGTTCTCTGGCAGCTTCTTTTACAATTCCGCCCTTTTTCTCATAGCCTTTTACGACTATCTTTTGTGATAAAAGATAGTCGCAGACCAGATCCATCTGTTCCTGTGTCAGATGGTCATCCTCAAAATATTTCCAAGCTTCTTCCACTGAAATCCGGTCATTTGCCTGATGTGCAATCTCCCGTATCCCACTTAGTTTTTCCTGAAACTTTAATCTATTGTCCATTTCTTTTCTCCTATACTACGATGATAGTCGGATACCCGGCACGTTTCAGCCGCCGTTCCATATCCGCCGCTTCCTCCAACGATGTATAACCACCGACCTGCACCCTGTAAAAGCCGTTGCTGTCCTCGATAAATGCCGGGAAATCCTGTTCCAGAAGCTCATTCAGAAGATTTTCTGCGTAAGTTCTGTTACGGAACGCTCCCACCTGAACGCGGTAATAATTCTCTTTTGTCTCATTCTGCGAATTCAGTGTGTCCAATATTCCATCTGCAATTCCTTCTGCAATCGCATTAAAGTTCTGGTCAAACAGCCGGTTATCTATATCCGAGTTGATGAATCCAACCTCTACCAGGACCGCCGGCATCTGCGTCCGCCTAAGTACAGCCAGATTTGGCCTTTCCTTGACACCCAGATTCACGAATCCCACTGCCTCCAGCTGTTCATTGATCTCCTGTGCCATCTGATATTTCACACCGCTTTTATCATATACAAGCGTCTCCACTCCAGATACCTCATTCGCTGTCGGATACGAATTCCGATGGATGGATACAAAATAATCGACTCCGGCACGGTTTGCTTCCCTGGCTCTTTCCACCGGGGATATATATACATCTGTTGTTCTTGTATATTCTACATCAATTCCCCTGTTTTGTAAAATCTGACCAATCGCCATAGTCAGACGTAATGTGTCATCTTTCTCCTGTCTTCCATTGTATACTGCCCCTGGATCACTTCCTCCGTGTCCGGCATCTAACATTATTGTTATTGGCATAGTATAGCTCCCTTCACTGGCTTCTATAATATACTATGCAGCCAGGGGATGGTTTGTAACCTCAAATCTTAATCACCCTGAATTTATGTTTCGAATACGGAATAATCTTTTGCAGTATATCCTCTGTCTTTACCTTCATATAACCGGTCGTCGTCCCATCACTGCATCCATAATACTCCATCTCCACCACATCCTTGTCAAAAACCACCTGGATCGTACGGTCCCAGTCTGACAGCACACTGTAGATCGTCGCGGCACCTACTTTCACTCCCAGGATTTCCTCAAACAATTCCTGAGGTGCAAATGATACCCTGGAAATCTCAAGTGCCTCGCAGAACTTTTTTGTATCAAATGATTTCTGATCTGTCGTTACATACAGATAGAACAATGTTTTCTTCTTATTACACAAAAACAGAGTCTTCACCATATCCATATCAAGCCTTTGGTTAATTGCCACACAATCTTCCATGGTGATCGCCTCTTCTGTATCCACGCGCTCATACGGTACCTTCAACTTCTCCAAAGTCTGATAGACCAGCTCCTGAAGCGGTGTCTGAAATACCTCCGGAGGGATTGTTTTCACTTCACTGACGTACATGTTATTTTCTCGCTCCTTTTTAATTTTATGATCTCTATGTAATATTTTATCATATCAGGGTAAGTAAAACACAAATATGAATACAAACTCTGATTATATAAAGCAGTTTTGATCCATAAAAAAGATCAGGTCGAGCATATCTCATCGCTCTCCCTGATCTTTTTATTCACCGCATCCCGGCAATCACCATCGGAACCTGGTCATGCTGTGCTCTTCGTATATATTCCTTATCTACCTGGTTATCAGTAATAATCTTATGCACCCGGTTTAACGGGCAGATTACCGACAGATACCCGCCGCTGAATTTACTGCTGTCAGCAAGGACATAAACTTCCTCTGCCGCCCTTAAAATTGCCTTCTTTACCTGCATCTGAGGTGTCGCAATCGAAGTAAGGCCGACATCAAAATTGATCCCGTGAACACCAATAAACGCTTTATCTACATGAAACTGGCTGATATTATGTACCGCCGCATCTCCCATTGTAGCAGCCAGAAGTCCGCCGACCGTTCCCCCGACAAGATACAACTCCACATGCGGCACTCCTGCAAGCTCATTCCCCACCAGAAGTGAATTGGTCACAATCGCAAGATGTTTCTCCGGATGAACTTTGATATGCTCCGCAAGATAAAAACTGCTGGAAGCATCATCTATAATAATCGTATCCCGGTCTTCAATATATTCATAGGCACATGCGGCAATCGCGATCTTCTGTTCTGTGCGCCGATAGATACTCTCAGCGGCATATTTCCGTTCTCTGCTTTTTTCAATACGCACCGCACCCCCATGTGTACGTTTTAAAACACCTTCCTTGTCCATCTGTCTGATATCATTCCGGATAGTCACTTCTGAGCAGCCCATCTCTTCACTGAGATCAGCGACCCTGACACGCCCGTTTTCTTCCAGTTTTGACAATATAGCCTGTCTGCGTTCCTGCAACATCGTTCATTCCCCTTATCTCTTTTACTTACTTTGAGACTCTGCCATTCGCTCTTACCTTAGCCGCAATCAGATTCATGATTGGTACAAACCGCTCCCCAAAATCCTCCTTCGGAATGATGAGCGCCTGGTCTGTTCCATAATATACACCGATCGTCTTGGGTGTCACTGAAAAACGTTCTATTTTCGTCCACTCAAGATCTCTGGTTCCCTCAGCATCTTCCACATGGATTCCATGTTCTGAATCAAATGTATATTCTGCCGGATTTTTGAATTTCTCCATTCGTTTCATCTGCTGGCGTGCCCTGTATCTTAAAAGAAGCGGTGTATATGCAATAAAAACTACCGCTGCTGCCAGAAAGAAAAGAAAGGATCCGGTGGAGGTTTTCCTGGTGACGTAAAGGATGATTCCCATAAATGCAACCGCCATCCCCAATACATTTGTCAGAAAGCCTGAAAACTTTGAATATGTATGATATAACGTAAAATCAAACAATGCTTTTTCTGTCATATGAACCTGAATTTTTTCTGTCATAAACACACTCCTTATAATAAAGTCCCCTTGCATTGTAACATACAAGAGGACCTTTTTGCACTACCACGACGATTTATTTTAGTTTTTTGCTGATTTTTTCTCAGCCTCATATTCTTCGTGTTCTACCAGCTTTTCATGAGCCCAGCCGCCCTCACTGTAGATACCTTTTTGTTTCTTCTGCATATATTTATCAAATGCCGCTGTGATAAACGGACAGAGGAATAATGTGATAATAGAAGCTGTTGCACACTGTGCAGTTGCCATATCTGTATACTGTGCCATAGATGGATCTGCTTCTGCTACCGCTGCCGGTGTCATCGCAGAGTTCAGGGCTGTCGTACCGACTGCTGCACCCATCGCATTTCTCTCTTTCTTCGGAAGAAGAAGGTTGAATACAAAGAAGAAAAGAACTGCTGTTGCTGCTGAGATCAGTCCGAGGACAATCCCGGATGCTCCTGCAGTCAGGATCGTCTTAATATCTGTCTTGGAACCGATGGAAATCGTCATGAAAAATGTTACGATTGGCTGTGCTGTAGCACATGCTTTTCTGAATCCGCCGTCAAGATTACCCCAGATGAAACCAATCAGAATCGGTACCAGTGTTGCAATTAACGATTTGATCGGAATAGAAGCAAGGCCTGTTGCTCCCAACGCTACCAGTGTGAAGAATGGTCCGTCATTTAATGACAGAACAGAAATCGCACCTGTATCTGTTGCATTACCAAACTGTGATGACAGTGAAATAAATAAGGAACCATTAGAGTTTGTAATTGCTGCGATCATTACAAACGGCGTAATTCCAAGGAATCCGCTTGGTCCGCATATTTTACCTACAAGAAGACCGAATAATACACCAAATACAAATTTAATACCAGTCAGTGCAACACCTTTATATAAAGGCATACCAACCTGTTTAATGTTAATAGCCGAACCGCAGACAATGAGGAATAATCCCATCATCGCTGAGTTGCCGTCATAGAATAAAGCTGTTACATAACCGCCGATCTGAAATACCTGCGGGCAAAATGTTGCCAGAATTACTGCAATTACAAGAGGGATAATTACAAGCCCTCCGGGCAGGTTCTTCATTTTATTCAGTATATCCAGATCCTTTGATTTCTTTACTTCTTTTACTGTGTTGTTCTGTTCCATCTTTCTTCCTCCCAATCCTTCTCTCTTATCTCCGTCCTGCTTCTTTAAACAGTCTGTCAACAATATCACATGCCGTATGGTCATTTCCTGTAAGCCCGCCTTTGCCGACTACCGGAAGTCCGTCATAGTTACCGACCAGTCTTCCAATGTCTGCCTGAGGGATTACATAATCCATTACCTCAATGCATTCTACTCCAAGCTGATAGCATACGTTCACCATCGTATCTCCGCCTGTTGTGTAGAGTCCTGCAATTTTATCTCTTCCAACCTGATCAAGCAGCTGGGAGATAATTGTGCCAAGCCCGGCATTGATTCTGTCTGCACTCATTCCCTTTGCATATCCTCTCTTCTGATCCTCCTCATCAAGATTCAGAAGTTCTCCATGCAGTGCTGTCTCAAAAAGAATGACTCTTGGCTGGTCTTCTGACTCCAGAAGTTCTTTCGCCTTATGTACCGCCCGGAATGCTTCATCCAGTGCCGTGTCCCCTCCTTCAATCAGAGGAATCGGCTCCACGCTGATTCTGACGTGTCTCTCATCTTCGCAGAGTATTCCCATCTGTTTCTTCGTCACAGGTGTTGCACTTCCTGCCGCAATCAGCACTGTCTTTCCATTTTCATCAGCAGGGTTTTCCGGCACGTTCGGGCTTTCTTCCTTAATCAGTCCTCTGTTATAAGCAAGTTTTGATGTGAACGGGCCGGGGTCTACTGCAACGACATTCCAGTTCAGTTCAATGCATGCCTTTGCAACCGTATCAACATCTTCCAGCGTAATCCCATCCGCCACAATCACCTGGCATCCGGCACTGCGTTCTTCTTCCAGTCCCTGTTTCACCGCTTCTGTACCAGCAAGTACTTTATCAAGCGTCACAAGTCCGACTTTTCTTTTGGTCTGTCCCGCAAGCAGTCTTGGTATGTAATTTTCCCTGACCGGAGTTCTGACATCCTGTGCTACCGGTGTGTTGATCAATGCGACTCCGTCGATGACAGAATATCCTCCAACCAGAATTCTTTTGGACTGCGGCATCGCCGGTACGACTACCGCAACCACATCATCCCCAAGCTGATCCATCATAGCGTCAATCTCAACGCCCACACCTCCGCGTAACGTTGTATCAATTCTCTTGGAATAATATTTTACACCCATTCTCTGAAGTGCCAGTGTAGCTGATTCAACTTTGGCATATGCTTCATCTGCCGGAAGAGGGCGGCTGTTGCTGCTCACTATAATGGCATCCAGGCTGTCAGCATTCTGTGCTTTTTCTGCTGCTGACTCATTAAAGAATACGGCTGTTCTTGCATTCGACCTTGCAAGCAGTACTCCCGTGGTTGTTGCTCCCGTCAGATCATCTGCAACTGCTCCAATTAACGGCATTTTTTCTCCCTCGCTTTCTTCTTTTACGCTTCTTTTCCGTGCATCTTTGCTGCGTATTCTGCTACTACTTTTGTAGATTCAATCAGGCTGACCGCGCCTGCGATTCCTTTTCCTGCGATGTCAAATGCTGTACCATGGTCAACTGAACTCCTGATAAACGGAAGTCCGAATGTTAATGTTACTGATTTCTCGAAGTCAAGTGTTTTACATGCAATGTGTCCCTGATCATGATATAAAGAAAGGATTGCATCATACTTTCCTGATTTTCCGATATGGAATACGGAATCTGCCGGGCAAGGACCTACACAGTTAATTCCTCTTTCCTGTGCTGCTTTTACAGCCGGAATCAATTCATCAATTTCTTCGCGTCCAAATAATCCGTTATCTCCATTATGCGGATTTAATCCTGCCACTGCAATCAACGGATTTTCAATTCCTACTTTTCTAAGTTCCTTATCAATGTTTGTGACATCCTCAAGAACTCTCTCCTTTGTAGCGTAGTGGCATGCATCAACTAATGACATGTGGCGGCTGACAAAGAATACTCTCAGTTTATGGCAGGAGAACATTGTGAGTGCGTATGGTGAATGTGTTTCATCCTGATAAATCTCTGTATGTCCCGGCTGTTTCACACCAACAAGTTTGATTGCTCCTTTATGGATCGGGGCTGTAGATACCGCATCTACTTTTTTGGCCATTCCAAGTTCAATGGATTTCATGATGAAATCGATCGCCATCTGTCCTGCAAGCTTTTGCTCTTTTCCCCATTCAAGTGAATCTGTATCGTAATCTCCGGTCTCTATAATATCCACGGTACCAAATTCATATTTTGCTTCTTCCGGATCCTCAATTTTATGAAATTTCAATTCTTTTCCAAGTACTTTACAGGCTTTTTCAAGTACTGCAATGCTTCCGATAACAAATGGCCTGCAGCATTCATGTATTTCTTTATCAAGCATTGTTCCTACTACGATTTCTGGTCCGATTCCTGCAGGATCTCCCATTGTAATTGCTGTAATTGGTTTGTATGCATTCTCGCTCATTTTCTTTCACTATTCCTTTCGATTTTTTTCGATTTTATTTGTTTCGCTTTCTTTTATGATTTAATTTTATATCCTTTTTTTGAAATATGCAACTCTTTTTTGCTATTTTGTCGATTTACATATTTTAAATATTCCGTTTTTATGCACATTATACTAAGTTTCCAAATATTTCTTTCGTTTACTTTCGTTTCTTTCGTTTGTTATTTTTTTGATAAACTTTTCACTTTCGTTTTTCATCTTACAGATTGCTTTTTTACAGTTTATACATTATAATGATGGAAGAAATTGTATCCAATTCTACGATTCTATGTAAACTTTATTTCATTTCCATTTATTTTAAGGAGGCTGCCATGCAGAAAAAACTTTATTTTGGAACAAACCTGAAGATGTACAAAACAATCAGTGAAACTACTTCTTATTTACAGAAACTTGCTGATAACACGAAAGACATCAGCCGTGAGGAAATCGAATTATTTGTAATCCCTTCCTTTACTACGCTCGAAAGCGCGACTGCTTCGATCGACCGCAATCTCATTAAGCTTGGGGCACAGAACATGTGCTGGGAAGATCAGGGACAGTTTACCGGCGAAATCTCTCCGCTGATGTTAAAGGAACTGAACCTTGATCTCGTTATGATCGGCCACTCAGAACGCCGCCATGTATTTGGAGAAACCGATGCCGATGAAAATAAAAAAGTAAAAGCATCTTTAAACCATGGATTCACCACTTTATTGTGTATCGGTGAAACCCTGGAAGAGAAAAACTTCGGAATCAGCGACGAAGTTCTCCGCACCCAGCTGAAAGTCGGTTTCCATGATGTTCCGGTTGAACAGACATCAAAAATCTGGGTTGCATACGAGCCGGTATGGGCAATCGGGGTCAACGGCATTCCGGCCTCTGTCGATTACGCAGAAGAAAAACACCGTGTCATCAAAGATACCTTGATCGAAATCTTCGGTGAAGCCGGCAAAGAAATTCCAGTATTATACGGCGGAAGCGTAAATCCTGGAAATGCAAATGATCTGATTGTACAGCCTTCCATCGACGGACTTTTCACAGGAAGAAGTGCATGGCAGGCAGATGCATTTGATAAACTGATCCGGGATGCAATGGAGGCCTATAATAAGAAATGATAAAATTAATTGCAAGTGACCTCGATGGTACATTGCTCAGAAAAGGGGCCCAGTCATTGGAACCAGAAATTTTCCAGCTGATCAATGTTCTGAAAGAGAAAGGCATATTCTTCGTTGCCGCCAGCGGAAGGCAGTATCAGAATATGCGGCGCCTGTTCCGGTCGGTAAAAAATGACATTGCCTATATATGCGAAAACGGTACTCTCGGTGTCTTAAACGGGGATATCTTCAGCGAAGAACACATCCCTGAAGAGGTTGGATACGCTGCTTTAAATGCGATCCAAAGCATCCCGGAATGTGAACTTCTGCTTTCTGCAAGGACAACACACTATCTGGAAAATCCTTCAGAAAAATATGAACATCACATCCGCCATGTTGTCGGCAATGATGTGGTAACCGTAGATGATATTTTCTCAGTCAGGGAGCCTTATCTGAAAATTTCCGCCTGTGATTTTAACGGTGCCGACCATCTCGAACCCTATTTTCAGGAGCATTTTTCTGACAGGCTGAACATCGCTCTTGCCGGTGACATCTGGCTCGATATGATGCCCAAAGGTGTACATAAGGGCCACGCATTGGACAAACTGTTACGCCAGCTCGGTATCATGCCGGAAGAATGTCTGGCTTTCGGTGACCAGTACAATGATATGGAAATGCTGAAAATGTGCGGTCTGAGCTATGCGATGGCTGATGCTGTTCCCGGAGCGATAGAAACAGCCGATGATACAACAGAAGATGTCATTTCCACTATAAAAAAAGTGTTAAATATCTAAAAAAGTGCTGCATTTCGCAGCACTTTTTCAGATATTTCATTTTCTCGTTCAACCAGTCACCCTATCTTTTCTCCAAATTATTATCACCGATTATAGCGGGAAATAGTTTACTCCTATGATCACCACACCGAGAATGGTAAGTACGACCCCCGTTGCCCTGTTCAGGGTAACAGCACTTGCTTTATTTGCAAATCTTGCCGCAATTCTTGCCCATAAGAGGGTAAAAAGTATACAGAAGAACATCACCGTCCAATCTGGCGCCCCTCCGATGGCAAAATGGCTGGCTGCCCCGGTAAACGCTGTAAAAGTCATAATGAATACGCTCGTCCCAACCGCCGTTTTCAGCTCATATCCAAGCACGCTTGTAAGAATCAGAAGCATCATCATGCCGCCTCCCGCGCCGACAAATCCACAGATAAATCCGATCATCATTCCACAAAGCACCGACTGCATAAACCGTTTTTTGGGGCTCACATTTTCCATAGATTCTTTTGTCGTCATAACCGGACGCACAATGAATTTAATTCCCAAAAGCAGTGTCATAACTACCGAAAATCCGCCCATGGCATGGCTTGGCACTTTGCTGGATATAAAGCTTCCAAATAGTGTAAAAATCAATACTGTAACCATCATGACCAGGCCATTTTTAATATCCAGATTCTTATGTTTTCCATACGTGTATGCACTGACCGCGCTGGCAAGCACATCACTTGCAAGCGCTATTCCGACCGCTGAATACGCCGGCATCCCAAGAAATGTAATCAGCATAGGGCTGATGACAGCTGCAGCGCTCATTCCCGCAAAGCCTGTCCCAAGGCCGGCTCCGATTCCGGCAACAAAGCAAATAATCAATTTGTACAGCATGATTCTTCCTCCTTCAGTGCTCTCTGAGCACTTGCAAGAATCTTCCTGAAATTGTGCTCCATTCGCTCCATATCTTTTTTATCAAATGATTCAAAAATTATTTTCCCAAATTCTATCTGAACTTTTTGACCATCCCGGACAATCTCCTCTGCGGTTTCCAAAACCGACAGATGTACTGTCTTTTTATTTCCCTCATGAAAATTCCTTGTAATATAACCTTTTTGTTCCAGCGATTTTACTGCCGCAGAGACATGTGATTTTGTAAATCTTCTCTTCTCCACAATTGCTTTTGCTGTATCTTCTTCCGGATGATTTGAAAGAAACAAAAGGATATCCGCCTCCATCCTTGACAAACCATATTTTTCACACAAAGACTCCAGCTTCTTGCTATAAAGCTTCTTAAGTACTAAAATTCCATTCCAAAATTCCCCAAACATACCGCCACTCCTTTTTGTTCTATTTTGAACTATATTGAATTTTATCAATTGCAGCGGAGTTTGTCAAGCAACTTTTCAGTTTACACAGCTTCTTCAACTGCCAGGCTGTAAACTGCCTTATAAAAACTTACGACTCCATACAGTTCAACTCCTGCAAGGAACTCATCTCACATTTTAGAATACTCTATATTGAGATGAATTTTCGCTGCCACAAGGCAGCCCATACGGAGGTCAGCATGTCGCTATTATTAGCCATACTTATCGGATTCGCTGTTAATCTGGATAATTTCATCATTGGCATGAACCTTGGAATACGCGGACAGCGTCTTACGCTTCCATCTAACATTATTATCGGCCTCACCACCGGGGTCTGCGCATTTCTCTCCACTTATGCAGCCAATTTAATTTCAGGCAGCATCCTCGAATACGCCAATCTGTTCGGTGCCCTGATCATGATCTTCTTTGGCGTATACTGCCTGTACAAAAGCTTCTCCTCAGAAGAACCGCCCGAAGAATTTATGGCAATGACAATCAAAGACACCTTTATCCTCGGATTCGTTCTGGCCGTCAACTGCATCCCCCCATCCTTCAGTGCCGGAATACTGAATCTCTCGCCATTCAGCGTTGCCTTCTTCTCAGCAGTATTCTCCTGCCTGTGCATGCACATCAGCAACCGCACCGGATACAAACTTGCAAAATACCGTTTTCTAAACTTCCTGACACCCGCTTCCGCCCTTCTGCTGATCCTGATCGGAATCGGCGAACTTCTGGTGTAGGGTAATTAGGGACGTAATCTTTTTCAAATATATTACGTCCCTAATTGCAATCAGACCTGTCCCCAAATGAATTTTAACCTGTCCCCTCTTGAAAACTAAACAAAAAATCTTGATTACTCATACGGTTTTAAGTCCTTTTTTTGTTCACAATGCCGATGGTCATCAAAAAGGGACAGGTCTATTTTCATTTTGGGACAGGTTAAAACAGAATTGGGGACGTAATCCTTTTGAAAAAGATTACGTCCCCAATTCCCAATTCCGTTATTTATTCTCATTCCTGGCCTGCAGTGCCATCTTATTCTGGAGGTTTCTCTGTACCTGGTCGATGATGACTGCCACGATGATAACGAGTCCCCTGATGATTTTCTGCCAGAATTCTGTGACTCCGCACATTGTCATACCGTCGTTGATGACGCCGATGACGAATGCACCTACGATTGTCCCGCCGATAGTTCCGACGCCGCCGGCCATAGAAGTTCCGCCGAGAACAGATGCTGCGATCGCGTTCATTTCCCATGACTCACCGGTCTTTGGTGTCGCGGATACGAGCTGTGATGTGGCGATAATACCAACAATTGCTGCGCAGAATCCGGAGAATGCATATACCCAGATTTTCACTCTGTCTACTTTAATTCCTGATAACTTGGATGCTTTTTCGTTACCGCCGATGGATAATACATGCCATCCAAACGGTGTTTTCTTTAAGATCAGTCCTGCAATCACTGCAATGATTGCCAGAATGATAACGCCGACCGGGATTGCTGTTGATCCTAAGTTTCTTCCGAATACTTCGAATCCTGTATTTCCAAGCCCTTCACTTCCTGCGAGTTTAGAGAAAGTTTTTCCGTCGGAACGGATATTTGCAAGTCCACGGCAGATGTACATGGTACCCAGAGTTGCAATAAATGGTGCCACTTTACATTTCGTTACAATCAGACCGTTGACCATACCCATCAAAGCCCCCAGAAGAGCTGTGATCAAAACGATCATCGGCACGCTGAAGTAAAGCGTCACGCCGAACATTTTAAGTACAAGGCCTTCTTCAATCAGGCCTCCGGCGATCATACCTGCAAGTCCGGCTACCGAACCAACAGAGAGGTCAATCCCTCCTGTAATAATAACATACGTCATACCGATTGCCAGAATTCCATACAAAGCAACATGCTTTGCAACCGTCAGAAGCGCCCCTGCGCTCATAAAGTTATCCGCTTTCACACTGAAGAATATCAGCAATACGATTAATACAATGAATGTTCTCCCTTTCAAAAGAGTCATTGCCAGTTTATTATTGCCTGGTTTTTGTTTTGCCGCCATAATCTAACTCTCCTTTTCCGCTTTGTGATGGCCCTTATATGAAGCCAGTACCAATGTATCCTGCTCGATTTCGTCCCCATAGAATTCACCGGTTTTAATACCATTTGACAGAACGATGACTCTGTCTGCAATTGATACGATCTCCTGTAACTCTGAAGAAATTACAATAATCGAAAGACCTTCCTGCGCATATTTATTGATAATGTCAAATACTTCTGTTTTTGCACCGATATCGATTCCACGGCTTGGTTCATCCATCAGAAGAATCTTAGGTTCCGTCAGGATCCCTTTGCCGATAACGACTTTCTGCTGATTTCCTCCGGAGAGAGACAGGATCGGAAGCTTCTTATCCGCAACTTTAATCTGGATGTCTTTGATCTGTCCGTCTACCTTTTCCCCTTCTTTCTTACTGTCCAAAAACGGGCCCTTCTTATATCGTTTCATCGCTGAGAGTGAACAGTTCTTCTCAATATCAAGCGTCTGCACAAGCCCCTGCATCTGCCGGTCCTCCGGGATCAGTGCAAATCCATTATCAATCTGCTGTGAAATCGACTTGATGTTCAGTTTCTTTCCTTCCAGCCACACTTCTCCCGTATGCTCAGGATGAAGTCCCATGATACATTCAAACACCTCGCTTCTTCCCGCGCCCATCAGACCATAGATTCCAAGCACTTCGCCCTTCTTCAGGTCAAAGTTCAGATGATCGACCAGATATCCTCCTCCGGCTTTCGGAAGACAGAGATCTTTTACTTCCAGCACACTCTCAACAGTATTCCAGTCTACGGTCCTGTTCCTCTTCGGATACGCCTTCGCCCCGCCTGTCATTTTGCTTACAATCCACGGCACATCTATATCTTTTACATCAGCATCATCGACGTATTTTCCATCTCTTAGAATCGTCACATGATCCCCGATCTGCATGATCTCTTCCAGCCTGTGCGAAATATATACAATGGAAATTCCCTCCGCCGTCAGTTCCCTCATAATCTTAAAAAGGACATTTACTTCCTGCTGGCTGAGCGATGATGTCGGTTCATCCATGATCAGCACTTTCAGATCATCTGCCACCAGATTTCTCGCAATCTCAATCATCTGCTGCTGCCCGACACGCAGCTCACCGACTCTGGTATCCAGATCAATCGGATGTTCCAGCCTCTTCAGCACTTTCTGCGCCGCTTCCTTATGCTTCTTATCATCCAGAACGACTTTTCCTTTCGTCATCTCCCGCGCCATGAAAATGTTCTGATACACATTCAGATTTGGGAAAAGACTGAGTTCCTGATGGATAATACCGATTCCATGTTTCCTCGCCTCGGTCGTATCTTTAAAATATACCTCTTTGTCACCGATATACATTGTTCCTTCATTTGGCTGTTCAATCCCGGCAATCATCTTCATAAGCGTTGATTTTCCGGCACCGTTCTCACCAATCAGCACATTTACCTTGCCTTTCAGAAGATCGAAAGACACCTGATCCAGCGCCTTGGTACCTGGATAGATTTTACTGATCTTCTCCGCATGAAGGAATACATCGTCCCTGCATTTATAATTCTCTGCCATATCCGCTTCTCTCCTTTATCATATCGTCTGTACTGCTTACTTCGCCTCCAGCACTACAGGAGTAATCAGGACTTCTGCATTATCCGAAGCAGTGAATGCCCCGACAAATGTAACCGTCTTGCCTTTCAGTGACTCCGGATCCGCCTTCTCCACTACATCTTTCGCAACAATTTCGTTGATACTCTGGGAGACAGCTGCCCACTCCTCCTGATTCGTGTAATCTCCAAATTTGATAAAGCTCAAAGAATCTCTGACAGCTGATCCTTTATAGACAGGACCGATCTGGATTTTCACAATTTCTGAACCTGTATAGCCATCAAGCTTTACTGTCATAAAGCCTGCCTTTGATTCCGTATTCACTTCCTCAACTGTTCCGGTTCCTTTCACCACATAGTTCAATTCTCCGGATGTCCCCATAGAGTATTTTCCATATTTATCTGCAAGAGATTTCAGGTCACCGTTCGCCTCGGTGAGAAAATCTTTCAATTCCACTGCTTTTTCGTTCATTTCCGGAAGCGCAGAAGATTCCCAGATCTTTGCCACGTCATCTCCTGCATTGAACTCTGTCGCACCCGTATATTTACCTTCTTCTCCAATCTTAACCACCTTCACACACCCTGTCATCATAACAGAAACAGCCAGAGCAAGCGTAAGTGAAAGAGCCAGCATACGTTTTTTCATAGTGAGTCTCCTTTTATTTTCTTATATTTCCAAACCTTATGTCCTCACAGAAGGTCTTTGTTTTCATCCGCAATGATACTTCATAATTTCCAAAGAGCTTTTGTTCCAGGGGGACCTGGCAGCCCCCCGATTCTGTCATGGCGGCACATTTGCTGTGCCGTCACACTGGTTTCCTGATTATTCTGAGTAAACAAATGTCTGTAATTTATCAACGTTATCTTTTGTAATAGCGATACAGTCGATCAGCTGTTTCTCATCCTGTCCGGTTGATCCTTCTTTCAGATACTGGTCAGCCTGTTCTACCGCTGTTGTAGCGATTAAAGCAAACTGCTGCAATGCTGTACCTGTTGCCTTGCCATCTCTGATTAAAGCTGCAGCCTCATCAGATCCGTCTACACCGATGACTGGAATATTCATTCCGTGAGCCTCAAGAGCTGCACATGCACCTTCAAGCATTGTGTCATTTCCGCAGATAACACCTGAAAGATCAGGATTTGCCTGGATGATTGCTTCCATTTTTTCGTAAGCTTCTGTTTTCTCCCAGTTTGCTGTCTGCTGTGCTACCATTTCAAGATCCGGATACTGGTCAATCACTTCGTGGAATGCAGAAGAACGTACTCCAGCGTTTGTATCAGATTCTTTTCCTAATAATTCAGCATATTTTCCTTTTTCTCCCATTGCTTCAACCCATTTCTCAGCAATTGCTTTTGCACCCTGATAGTTGTTCGCAACGATCTGTGAGATAGCCACACCTTCTTCGTTGATTTCACGGTCAATTAAAAATGTAGGAATTCCTGCTTCTCTTGCTTTCTTTACTGCTTCCACTGTAGCATCAGCACCTGCATTGTCACAGATGATTGCTGCTGCCTTGTCAGCGATTGCACTGTCGAATAACTCTGTCTGTTTTGTAGGGTCATCATCATGTGATGCAGCCTTTACGTCATATCCCAGCTCTTTTGCTTTCGCTGACGCCTGATCTGCCTCTGTCTTAAATGCCGGATTTGAAACGGACGGAGTAATGATATAGATGATGTTAGAGCCGCCGCCTTTTAATACTTCCGCTTTCTCATCTGCCTTGTCATCTGCTTTCGTGCCTTCCGTCTTCGTATCCTCTTTCTTAGTGTCATCTTTGCCTGATGAACCACATCCCATTACCATTGTCCCGACCATTGCTGCAGCTGCCAGGATTGCTGCCACTTTCTTGAAACCTTTCATTGTTCGCTCCTCCTTATGATTAAGTATTCACTCTTTATATCAACAGGTCTCTCCTGTCAATATCATTGCCACTGCACTCTTCCAGCCCTCATACTTTCTGTTCCGCAGTTCTCCGCCAATCAGCGGTTCATATTTCTTTCTATGAATCTTTGCAAATATCGTTTCATCGTAAAACTTCATTGCAATTCCTGCCGCATACGCCGCTCCGATTCCGGATAACTCTTCTGCGTCCGGCACCTCAACTGCAGCATCCGTAATATTACTTTGGAACTGCATCAGATATTCATTTCTTGTCGGTCCTCCGTCCACCCGCAGGCTTTCGATCTCAATCCCGGCATCCTGTCTCATCGCCTCAACAACATCAGTGATTTGATATGCAATACATTCAAGTCCGGCCCGTACAATTTCTGCCCTTTTCGTTGTTCTTGTAATTCCGGTCAGCGCCGCTTTCGCTTTACTGTCCCAGTGAGGCGCGCCAAGCCCGGTAAATGCCGGTACAAGATACAGTTCATCATCCTGTTTGGCTGCTTTCGCAAGTTCTTCCGTCTCGTTTGGCGAGTGAATCAGCTCTGCATCTTCCTTAAGCCATGTGATCACTGCACCTGTATAGTTGATATTCCCTTCTAATACATAATTTATTTTTCCACTCATTCCCCACGCAAGAGAAGTCACCACTCCATGCGTGCTAAGCACAGGACGTTCCCCGATGTTCATCATAACCGAAGACCCGGTTCCGTAAGTACATTTGATCATCCCTTTCAAGAGACATCCCTGTCCAAACAAAGCGCCGTGTGAATCTCCAAGTACTCCATGGATCGGAATCGGATGTTCCAGATATCCGTCAAAATCCGTCATTCCGAATTCAGAATCCGAATCACAGACTTCTGCAAGATTTGATGGATCGATTCCAAAAAGTGCACAGATTTCTTCATCCCATTTTAATTCAAAAATGTTAAACAGCTGAGTTCTTGAAGCATTGGAATAATCGGTCTTATATACCTTCCGTCCCGTCAGCATATAGATCAGCCAGCTGTCCACAGTGCCATGGCAGATTTCATGCTTTTCGGCCTTTTCCCTGGCACCTTCCACTTCATTTAAGAGCCATGCAATCTTAGATGCCGGAAAATATGGTGAAAGCTGTAACCCCGTTCTCTGCCGGATCATCTCCCCTTTGCCCTGCTGTTCTACCTGTTCACAGATCAAAGCGGCCCGGCTGCACTGCCATACAATCGCATCCGCAAGAGGCTGGCCGGTCACCTTATCCCAGGCAAGCGAAGTTTCCCGCTGGTTGCTGATTCCAACTCCTGCGATTTCATTTTTATCAATTCCGGCACTCTCTATCAGATTTTTCACCACCTGAATAGTATTGTGATAGATCTCCATCGGATCATGGGAAACCCATCCTTTTTCATTGATCATCTGATGGTGGGGAAGGTCTGACCTTCCGGCGATTTTCCCCTCTTCATCAAATAAAAGTGCCTTCGTCCCTTGTGTGCTCTGGTCAATTCCCAGTATGTATTTCCCCATATCTTATATCAGCTCCATCGCTTTTTTGGCAATTCCTTCTGCATTCAGCCCATAATAATCGAAGACCTCTTTGGATGTTCCTGTAATTACAGGGGCATCCGGAAGTGCCATATTGACTGTTTTCTTCGGGCAGTTCTCTCCAACCACCTGGCTGACCATAGATCCAAGCCCTCCGTACGGTGCGTGCTCCTCTACGGTAAGCACTGCCTTCGCTGCGGATGCCGCTTTGATAATCGCTTCCTTATCCAGCGGCTTTACACAGTACATATCGATGACAGCTGCACCGATTCCCTTCTCTTCGAGCAATTTGGCCGCGTCTACAGATGGTTTCACCATCTCACCGCATGCGATGATTGCGACATCTGTTCCTTCTTTGATTACGGTCGCCTTATCCATTTCAAAAGGTACACTGCCCTCTTCATATACATCTTCAACTGCATTTCTTCCAACGCGGATGTAAGCAGGTTTCTCATCCTTTAAAAGCGCTTCAATCAGACATTTCGTCTGGAATCTGTCGCTTGGCAGATAAACTCTCATATTCGGAACTGCTGACATTGCAGCAATGTCCTGTGCAGAGTGATGGCTCATTCCAAGAGCTCCATAACTGATTCCGCCGCTGATTCCGATTAATTTTACATTTGTATTCGAATATGCCACATCTACTTTTGCCTGTTCATAACTTCTTGTGCTTAAAAAGCAGGCCGGGGATGCCGCAAATGGTTTCTTCCCGCATTTCGCAAGTCCGGCGGATACGCTCACCAGGTTCTGCTCCGCAATTCCCATCTCAACAAACTGTTCGGGATATGTGTCTGCAAATGGCGCAAGGGATGCTGATCCTCTGGAGTCGCTGCACAAAACTACGATATCTTTATCTGTTTTGGCTGCTTCAATCAATGTGTCACAAATCATTTTTCTGTTTGGAATCTTATTCATGGATCAGAGCCTCCTTCTTTTCCTCGAAATCTTTCATTATCTGTTCATATTCTTCAGCCGTCGGTACTTTATGGTGCCAGTTCGCCTTATTCTCCATCACAGACGATCCGCAGCCCTTCACCGTATTGGCAATGACAACACTCGGACATCCTTTTACAGTCTTTGCTTCTTCAAATGCCGCGTCCAGCTGGTCAATGTCATTTCCGTCTGCCACATCGATGACATTCCATCCAAAACTTCTGAATCTCTCATGAAGGTCGTCATGTCCCATCACATCCTCTGTATTGCCGGAGATCTGAAGTCTGTTTCTGTCAACAACCGCACACAGATTATCCAAATGATACTGGTTCGCCGCCATCGCGCCTTCCCAGACAGACCCTTCTGCAAGTTCCCCGTCTCCCATCACAACGTAGACACGGTAATCTTTCTGATTCATCTTTCCGGCCAGTGCCATACCGACACACACCGGAAGTCCATGTCCCAGAGATCCGGAATTCATCTCAATTCCCGGTAGCTTATTGTTCGGATGTCCGATAAACTGTGAACCGAACTTGCTGAATGTAGAAATCACCTCATCGATGCCGAAAAATCCTTTCTTCGCAAGCACTGCATAGTAACTTTCCACCGAATGCCCTTTACTCATCACGAATCTGTCACGGTTTTCATCCTCCATATTTTCAGGACTGATATTCATCTGTTTCATGTACAGATCCACCAGGATCTCCATCACGCTCATGTCACCGCCGATATGTCCGCCTTTTCCTTCAATAATCATATCGATGACATCTTTCCGCAGGTCATAGGCCAATACTTTTAGATTCTCCATTTCTTTCCTCCTAATATTCTCCTCTTAAATAAGCTTTTACATCTTCTTCAATCGGATCATAGAGATCCGGTGTTACTCCAATATACTTACATGCCTCATACAGTACCGGGACAACATCTTTGTGGATTCCAACACAGTGGTGAATGTATGGGCCTTCCACGATTTTACTTTCCAGACGGTTGATGTTATCAACTTCGATCCAGAGATAAGTTCCCTTTGTATATGGGCCCTCCACCCCTTTTGCATTGCCAAGAAGCAGGGAATATTCTCCGTTGTCTCCGTCAAATCTCGCAATTGTGATGTCGCCGTGTTTTGCTTCTGCTTCCACAGCCCCCGGATGGTCAAATGCCAGCGGGTAACCGATGGTCGGTTTTTCTTTTGCCACAGACAATGGCCACGGACCGCAATGCTGAAGCAGTTCTCCATTCTCAATATCCGGATGGCGTACCGTCCAGTCAGCAAAGAATGATCTTGTCTCATCATTGCCTGCTGCTTCCACAAGAAGCGCGGTGACCGCACCATGGATGTCTGTCTCACAGACTACCGGAAATCCTTCTTCATTTAAAAGACTGTTCGCTGCACACGGCATAATTCCAAGTTCATCCTGAAGGCAGTTCCAGCACTGAATCGCTCCTGCCTGACATCCGTACTTATCAGCCAGGTTCCTGATTGCAACTTTTAATGCCGCTACATTGACTAACTGTTGGTCCGTAATTGCCACTTTCATATTTGCTTTGATATAATCGATCGTCTCAGAAACTTTTGTTCCCTCTTCTTTCGCCTCTTTCACCGCTTTTGTAAGCTCCGGCATCGGAACCGGCGAAAGTTGGATATTGAATTTTTCCAGAAGTTCTCCTTCATTGCACATGGTAGACCAGAAATCAAACGGTCTTGTTGAAATCTGAAGAATTCTCATGTTCCGGAAAGTTTTCACGACATTGCATACTGCCTGGAAATCTCTGATTCCTTTTTCAAACTGAAGATCGTTAAGCCTGCAGTTCGTCATATATGTAAATGGAATCTGGAATCTCCTGAGAACCTTACCCGTTGCAATCACACCACACTGGCTGTCTCTGAGTCTCACTCCATTTTCGTCTGGCCTCTCGTCTCTCGGCCCCCAGAGCAGTACCGGTACATTCAGTTCTTTTGCGAGTCTTGCGACTTCATATTCTGTGCCGAAATTACAGTGAGGGAAAAATAACCCATCGATCTTTTCTTTTTTAAATTTCTCTGCGATTTTCTTCATATCTCCATCGTCATACAAAAGGCCTTCTTCATTGATATCATCGATATCAACATAATCAACCTGAAGTTCGTTCAGTTTCTCTTTTGTAAGCTTCCTGTACTTGATTGCATCCGGTGCACTGAAGATGCTCCTCCTTGTCGGTGCAAAACCAATTTTGATGTTTCCCATCACTTTCTACCTCCATTTTGAATCTATATTTAAATGTTACGAATATCCCTTACACTGTCTCTCTCTATAAAATCAGTACAGATACTGATCTTCTCTGTCTCTGATCCGACATGCTCGATCAGCTCATGCATCCTTCTGACTGCTGCCGCCCCCATCTCTGGTTTTGACACACGGATTGTCGTAAGTCTTGGTGATGCAATTTCACAGAACGGCAGATCATCAAATCCCACAATTGAGATGTCCTCCGGAATTCTGTAACCGCTCTCCTGTAATGCCTTCATGGCTCCAAGTGCGATCATGTCATTGTCTGCAAAAAATGCAGTCGGAAGCGGCGGGCTTGTTTCCAGGATTTCAATTAATTTTTTGTAAGCCCCGTCCATCGTCGTCGCCAGCGTAAATGTATACTGACTGTCTGCCTCAAGTCCATGATTATGAAGTGCTCTGGCATACCCAAGCGCTCTGGAACGGAATGCCTGGATTCTGAAATCTCCGCGGAGATATCCAATCTTTTTATGCCCTTTTCTGATCAGGTACTCTGTTGCCACCCTTGCCGAATCTGCATTATTGATCAAAACCCCATCCATCCGCATCTCAGAATCGAAATAATCAAACAGAAGGAACGGACATTTTGCCCCGCGGTAAAGTTCTATATCGTCTCCCATAAACTCTGTCCCAAGGAGTATGACTGCCGAAGCCGTGTCATTGATCAGCCACCTGACCTGCTCTTCATAATCCGCCGCTTTTCGGTCCAGGTGGCAGATGACCATCTCATACCCGAATTTCCTGCACTCTTTCTCTACCCCGTCAATCAGAAGGTTAAAAAAAGGAGAGTCATCAATAATGCCGCCGGTACGTTTATATATAACGAACTTAATCTTGGCTATTTTATTTTCCGGAATATATCCAAGTTCCTTGGCTACTCTGAAAATCTCAGCAGAAGTTTCTTTGTTTACTCCTTTTTTATGGTTCAATGCATTGGAGACAGTCGCCGGTGAAAATCCAGTTGTTTCACTAATTTTTTTCACACTTACTTTCATTCCGTTTGTCCTTTCGCATTTCCTTTTTGTAATTTCAAGTATAAACGTTTTATATAAATATTCAATACTTTTATTTATACTATTTGTATTTTTGGTTCTTATTGCAGATTTTTACATTTCTTTTTTGTATATATTGCACTATTTTTTGCTCATTTATCCACCCTCTTCTCCATTCAATGTATTTTATTTATGTAAATGTTTATATGAATTTTTATATGTGTAAATTATTTTATAACATGAAAAAGCTGTACACCTCTGGTTTCACCCCAGATGGTGTACAGCTTCTCCATACTCTGTCTTAATTTTTCTGATTTACATCTCTTACACTGTCCCGCTCTATAAATGTTGTGCAGACGCTGATCTTCGTCTTTACATCATTCGGGCTCTTAATCATCTCATTCATCCTCCGCACCGCAATCGCTCCCATCTCCTGCTTAGAGACACGGATGGTTGTAAGCCTCGGCGAAGTAATCTCGCAGAACGGCAGATCATCCATTCCGATAATTGAAATGTCCTCCGGCACTCGATATCCACATTCCTGCAATGCCTTCATAGCACCAAGTGCAATCATGTCATTTTCTGCAAAAAATGCGGTCGGAAGCTCCGGTTTCTTCTCCAATATCAGTTTCATGTCTTTATATGCGCCTTCCATCGTCGTATCCAGAGTAAACAAATACTTCCTGTCTGCCGCAAGTCCGGCCTTGTCAAGTGCCTGTACATATCCCACTTTCCTTGAACGGAATCCTTTGATCCTGAAATTCCCCTGCAGATAGCCAATCTTCCTGTGCCCTTTACCGAGCAGGTACTGGGTTGCGACCCTCGCAGAATCCGCATTGTTAATCAGCACGCCGTTAAAATACATTGAGGAATCAAAATAATCCAACAGAAGAAACGGACACTTCGCCCCCTTATATATCTCCAGATCGTCTTCCATGACCTCCGTTCCAAGAAAGATCACTCCCGAAGCCGTATCGTTGATCATCCATCTGACTTCTTCTTCGTAGTCATCATCTCTCTTATCCAGATTGCAGAGTACCATTTCATATCCCAGTTTTCGGCACTCATTTTCCACGCCATCGATCAGAAGGCTGAAAAACGGTGTATCATCAATAATTTTTCCATTTCTCCTGTAGGTCACAAACCGGATTCTCGTGATACGGTTTTCCGGGATATACCCCATTTCTTTTGCCACTCTTAATACTTCCGCAGCAGTCTCTTTATTGACCCCCCGCTTGTTATTCAGTGCATTCGACACAGTTGCCGGAGAATATCCGGTTGCTTCACTTATTTTCTTGATACTTACTTTCAATCTTCTCTCACTTCCTTCTCTGTATAGTGAAAACAGTCACCCCAAAACTGCCCTCTTTAGCTCCATTCTCTTCTCATTCCTTCAGGTTTATATTTTAAGTATAAAACATTTATGTGAATATTTAAATCTTTTTCTGTAATCCGCTGCCTCTCCACCAGATATATTTTCTTTCAGCTCTGGATATTCGAATGTACGTTTGCTATAATGTATTCAAACGAGGAGGTAATTCATATGATGGAGCAAATATCACTGTTTGATGACAGACAGCAAAACAGTCCTCTGGCAAGCCGTCTCAGGCCGGAGAGTCTCGAAGATTTTGCCGGACAAACCCATCTGACCGGTGAGGGGATGGTATTAAGGCAGCTGATTGACAAGGATCAGATCTGTTCTATGATTTTCTGGGGGCCTCCGGGCGTCGGCAAGACAACCCTCGCACGGATTATCGCCAGTAAGACGAAAGCTCAGTTTATAGATTTCAGCGCAGTCACCAGCGGAATAAAAGAGATCAAAGAAGTGATGGCAAAGGCAGAAGACAGCCGGCGGATGGGAATCAGAACCGTACTTTTTGTGGACGAAATCCACCGGTTTAACAAAGCGCAGCAGGACGCGTTTCTTCCATATGTGGAAAAAGGCAGTATCATCCTGATTGGTGCCACAACCGAAAATCCATCCTTCGAAATTAATGCGGCGCTCCTGTCGAGGTGTAAAGTCTTCGTACTTCACGCCCTCAGTGAAGAGGAACTGACCGGACTTCTTTTGCACGCCCTCTCGCATCCGCGTGGTTTCGGCAATCTGCGCGTCCAGATTTCGGAAGAATCACTGCATGCGATTGCACGTTTTTCAAACGGAGACGCACGCACCGCACTGAACACTCTGGAGATGGCGGTCCTGAATGGAAAGATTACGCCCCAAGGTACCATCGTCTCTCCTGAGATTCTGGAACAGTGCATCAGCAAAAAATCTCTTCTGTATGATAAAAACGGCGAAGAACACTACAATCTGATCTCCGCCCTCCACAAATCCATGCGTAACAGTGATCCTGATGCCGCAATCTACTGGCTTTCCCGAATGCTGGAAGCTGGTGAAGATCCTCTATACATTGCGCGCAGGCTGATCCGTTTCGCAAGTGAAGATGTAGGAATTGCTGACAGCAGCGCCCTTTCTCTTGCAGTCGCCGGGTACCAGGCCTGCCACTTCATCGGCATGCCCGAATGCAGTGTGAACCTGACTCATGTGGTGACCTATCTCTCCATGGCTCCGAAGTCCAACTCCCTGTATGTTGCTTATGAAGAGTGCAAATCGGATGCCCTCAAGAGTATTGCAGAGCCCGTCCCTTTGAATATCCGGAATGCCCCGACAAGTCTCATGAAAGACCTGCATTACGGCGAAGGTTATGAATATGCTCACGACTCTGCCGAGAAGCTTACTTCCATGCAGTGTCTGCCGGATTCTCTCAGAGACAGAACCTATTACAGGCCAACCAGCCAGGGGGATGAAAATGCAGTAAAAGAAAAGCTGGACGCAATTAAAAAGTGGAAACAAAAGCATTAAATACCGCCTGTCAAT
The DNA here is from genome assembly GCA_900549995.1 of uncultured Lachnospiraceae bacterium. Lineage (GTDB taxonomy): Bacteria > Bacillota > Clostridia > Lachnospirales > Lachnospiraceae > UMGS1251. Next base: position 46,407 of record URQQ01000025.1, read on the forward strand.
TAGTACATTTTATCAAAAAGCATCCTGATTTTTTGATAAAATGTACTAATTGACATATATCTTTTTAAATAGTAATATTAAAAATGTAAACGTTATCATCTATTTCTCAAATAATTCGGCCGAATTATAGTTTTAAATCGTAGATATTTTTTATTTTTTTACGATTTTATGTAAACGTTATCATTCTCAGTAAAACAACTTAATTACCATGCAAAGGAGTATTGTTTATTATGATTATGAATTTTATAAAAAAAGTTCCGGCGGGTATGATGGTCGTTCCTCTGCTGCTTGGCTGTCTGATGAATACGTTCTTTCCGGATGCACTGCAGATCGGAGGACTTACAACCGCACTCTTTTCTAACGCCGGTTCCTCAACTTCTGTCGGGATCCTTCTGTTCTGTATGGGCACCACCCTGCAGGTAAAAGACATGCCCGCCGTACTGAAAAGAGGAGGCCTTCTCCTGATCTCTAAATTTATCATCGGTGCGGTGCTCGGAATTCTGATCGGCAAGATCTTTGGAACAGCCGGTTTTTTAGGACTGACAAGTCTCTCTGTGATCTGTGCGGTGACAAACAGCAATGGGAGTGTATTCTTCGCCCTCATGACTGAATTCGGAGATGAGAAGGACTGTGCCTGTATGCCCATCCTCGCCCTGAATGACGGCCCTTTTCTTACCCTCATAGCCCTTGGCGCCAGCGGTATGGCCGACATTCCCTTTCTGTCGCTCGTTGCAGCATTAATTCCGATTCTTGCCGGTATGCTCCTCGGAAATCTGGATAAAAAAGTCGCTGATTTTTTCGGGCCTGTAAGTTCCGCCATCATTCCTTTTACGGGATTTACTCTTGGCGCCGGAATTAATTTATCCAGCATACTAAAAGGCGGTCTCTCCGGAGTCCTTCTCTCCTTTATCACCATCTTCATCGGAGGAGGCTTTATCATGCTTTGCGACAGATTCATAGGCAAAAGGCCAGGATACGCCGGATGGGCCGTGGCAACTACCGCCGGCAACGCCGTCGCTGTACCTGCAGCTGTCGCGCTTGCTGACCCTTCGCTTCAAAGCATTGCATCAACAGCGACTGTACAAATTGCCGCTTCTACCGTAATATCCGCATTGCTGGTACCTGTCATTGTCGGATGGTGGGCCAAAAAATATGGCTGCCCACAATATCCGCTGGAAAGTCAGACATTTTAAAACAAAATTACATAGAAAATAAAGGAGGATTTACACATGAGAATTGTAATCGGAGGCGATCATGCCGGTTTTGAGTTGAAAGAAAAGATCATCGGACATTTGACAAAAGAGGGACATGAAGTGATTCATATCGGCAGTTTTACACCCGATATGGTTGATTTTCCTGACATTGCCCAAAAAGTCTGCAGCCATATCCTTAACAACAAGGCCGACCGCGGAATCATGGTCTGCGGCACCGGAGTAGGTGCAGCGATCGCATGTAACAAAGTCCCTGGAATCCGGGCATCGGTCGTCCATGATGTCTATACTGCACACCAATGTGTCGAGCACGATAATGTGCAGATCATGGCACTTGGAGGGCAGATTGTCGGTGACGTCGTTGCCAGAGAACTGACAGATATCTTTTTAGGCGCCACCTTCTCTACCAGTGAAGAATTCCGCACACGTGTTGCAAAACTCGAACAGATGGATGCCAGAAGACAATAGTATAATATCCCGGAGAAACCTTGTTTACCTAAAGTATTCTCCGGGATATTTCTTTTTAACATTCTATCTTTTTGACGCTCTCCCCTATATGTAATATAGGCTGAAATATACTTTCTCTGTTCTTTACTTCTTTTTCCTCTATGCGTGAAACAAGATACTGATATGCTTTTCTGCCAATTGAGCGTGGTTCTAATGTTACATACCCTGGTTCGATGAAAAACAGTTCACTGTTCTCTATATTTCCGTACGCCAGAACCGATATTTCTTCCGGCACCTTATATCTGTGACTCTTGAGATACTTGTACACGCCGATCGCCATGGCATTGTTCGTCACAACCATAGCCGTAGGCGCCTCCGGCATATTCAGAAAATATTCTGCTGCCTCAGCTCCGCCTTTCTCTATAAAATGATTCGTATCAAATCGATAAGGATACTTTTCGTCCACCAAAATCCCATATTCTTTCATGGCATCCACAAACCCAAGGTATCTTTCATATCCCGTACTGACATCCAGATTGCCATTCACAATCGCAACCCTTCGATGTCCATTTTCCAACAGGCAGGTAGTTAATTCATAAATCCCGGAATAATTGTCAGCACCTACAAAATCACCTCTGAATCCTGATAATTCCACGGTACGTTCTACCAAAACAATGGGTACCGTCTGACTGATCTCTTCAATCAGCTGATTATTCTTCCCTGTTGTGTTTAAAATCATCCCGGCAACCTGGCTGCCAAGAAAATGTTTCAGATAACTTCTTTCTTTTTCCGGGTTATCATCAGTGCTGCAGATCAACATGTCATATCCTTGTCTGCGAAGATTTGTTTCTAATGTTTTGGCCATAATCGTAAAGTATGAGTTCGCAATATCAGAGACAAGGAACCCTATCGTTTTCGTCTGTTCGCTTTTCAGATTCCGTGCAACCATATTCGGGACAAAATTACATGCTCTGATCGCCTCATTTACCTTTTCCACTGTTTTGGGCTGCACATTGGATGCCTGGTTAATCACACGAGAAACAGTGGCAATTGACACTCCTGCATACTTTGCCACATCTTTAATTGTAGACATATGAAACAGCACCCCCTTTATCTTTCCGTTTCATACATTTTAATGTAAACGTTTAAACATGTCAAGCAATGAGACAGAAAAAGAGACCGGACATTATTTATCCGGTCTCTTTTTTGTCTCATTATTCCTGCACTGCGTATTCCTTCGCAGTTCCAGTACTTTTTTCTATGCTTGTCCTTGCCGCATCCCTGAAAAATGTCACAGATGTATACAGCATTACTGCTATGATAATCCAGGTCAGCGTTGTCAGTGGAAGTTCTTTTACTACAAAAAATGCAATCAGAACCCCGACCATCCCGGAAAGCGTCAGTGCTACAGATGCTTTCCGGTCGTATTTGCCTTCTTTTATGAATTTCAGACCGCAGGCCGGCATCAAAAATGCGCAGGATCCCATCATCACTGGAAACGCAACTTTTACATTCAGTCCCAACGCACCACATAATGCGATACACGGCGTGTAGAGCCCGATTCCGATCGTCATCAATGCCCCCAGAAGGAAATTGACAAACACCCCGGCTGCAAGTTTCATTCCACTCAGGCCGACCGCTGTGCCAGCGGCTCCAAAGGGTCCCACTTTGAGAAGCTTGCAGGCCATCATAGCCGCCAGGAATAAAAGCGCACTCCCCAATGCATATCTTACGATCCTGACAGGCCATTTCGATACGATGCTTGCTCCAATGACCGAACCTACCGTCGCAGCCGCGATCATAAGTACGAGCGTCTTCGTCTCCACCTCGATCAAGCCAAGAAAAAGAACAAATTCAAGTACAATCGGAATACAGTCACCGACATTCAGCGTTCCCGGCATCGTCTCATCCGGGCTTGATTTTGTGAACTTAAACCCTGCCTGCGTCGTCGCAAAGCTCCCAATTCCAAGCGTATCAAAACAGTTCGTTACCATCCCGATCAGACACAGTGGGATCAGTTTCCCGCCACGAAACTCCTCTTTGTGGGCGAGACAGTCTTTTATATAAAAGACCGCAAAAATTGAGGCGTATAGTATAATCACTATACGCAGTACCAAAGTGATATTCATTGTATTTTCCCCCAAGAAAATAATTAGTAAAGCGGACGTTCTTCCTGCCAAATGCTATCCCCGTCTAACACTCACGCCTGATTACGCCCGCTCCCGTATGTTCCATTGTAACACTTTGTCAGTTCATGTCAACACATTATGCTCAATTTTTAATCGCAGTTATTTCCACTTTTTTACCACTTTTTATCTCTGCTGGAATGATATTCTGATACCTGTAAATACTGAGCAGAATACCAAGCAGGATATACGACACGACCGTCCCGGTCGCCCCATAGGAGAACAACGGCAGAAACACAGATGACGGAGGCATAATCCCATAATTCTGTAATACATACATCACTGTCTGCACGCCAAAGACCAGGCCGCATCCACATCCCATCATCATTCCCATCTGATTTTTCTGAGTCACAGATATCTTGAATATCTTTACAATCAGCCACGCAAGCAGTGCAACCAGTACTGCCGCTGCAAGGAGACCATAGTAGGCAGTCATGTGCATCAGTATATAATCGGTGTTCGTCGCCTGCCACCAGTCTTTCGCCACATTCAGCCCTTCCTGATTCCGGCCGATCAGCCTGCTTGTCTCCATCATCTCCCGGAACTTTGTGATCTGGTATCCCTGGTCATAGATGCCCGGATTGACCCATGCCTTAAGCCTCATCGTCTGATATTCGGCAAGAAACGGAAGCAGATCGCCAAGCGCTGCTATTATAAATGCAGCCGGTATTAAAACAACCGCTCCCCACGACACACAGAGGACTGCTTTTTTGTTCACTCTAAACCAGTTTTTTACCACCGCAATCGTCAGCATAATAAACATTACCGCAAAAAGACTGACTGCAAGATTAAGTGCAGGAATACGTACGGACAGCATTGAGGGAAGTATCATCCACAGAAAACTCTTCTCCAGCGCCTTGTATCCACCGCCTCTGTAACTATATAAAACTGCGCCATAGATCGGAACATATAAATACATCAGCATCGTCAGTGACACATGAACACTTCCGATTTTCATATAACCAACTGCACCGTTCACCATCGTTCCGGTAAAAAAGATATTCACAAACATAAATAGAAGAAACACAGCCCCAGCCGGCCTGGCACACTTTCCAATCGTACTGTAATCCAGAAAATAGATTCCAATCATGACGAAAAAACCAACCACTACACTGACCGCCTGTCTTACCACAGGATCATATCCATACTCTGCATTGCCTGATGAGATCACATATTGAACCAGAAGTCCAACGACACTGATCACAGCAATCAGCACAATCATTTCCCATGCCATCTTCGGCCGGTGTGTGTGATCCAGCATCACTCCCGTCTCCACGGGATCTCCCATCTCCGCCACAGCCCTCTCCATCGCCCGGTCAGAGTGCATTCCCATTTCCACGTATGCTTCTGCCTGATCATCAATATGGCCTTCCATCTCATCGGCCACCATTTTTCTGGCTTTCTCGCATCTCATCTGTTCTGTAACTAATTTCAAATATTCTTCCTTATTCATTGTCACACCTCCAGACTCAGCACTTGAAGCACAGCCGCCGAATATTCACTCCACTCTTCCTTTTTCTGTTTCAGACACCGGATTCCTTCCTTCGTAATTCTATAATATTTCCTCATCTTCCCGCCCACTTCTTTTTCATATGCTGTGAGATACTTCTTCTCCTCCAGTGAATGAAGAAGCGGATATAATGTTCCGGCTTTCAGCTCAAAAACATTGTTCGATCTGCTTTTCAGATTCTCAATCATTTCATAGCCGTACATGTCTTTTTCCTCCAGCAGACGAAGGATCAGCATTGTTGTACTTCCCGAAACCAGACTCTTATCTAATGGCATAGCGCACCTCCTGATATTATATATAGATCATCTATATATGAATTATATATCGGTGATCTATATATGTCAAGAGCAGTTTTATTTTGTCAAAACCAGTTATGCCGCAATCTCACTGATCATATTTTCCTTTAATACCCTTCTTGCCGGAATACATACTGCTGCCACCCCTGCTGTCAGATTGACTGCCAGAATCAGTAATATCACATCCATAGACACACTCCCCGCAGAATAGACATATAGATATACGTGCTGAAGAAAATACAGAAGAACCACTTTAACGACCGCAAATCCAGCCAATGTGACAATTCCTGAACACACCCCATATAATATCCCCTCTTTGACCATCATCTTCATAAATCCCGCGTCTGTAATTCCCATTGCCCGGAGAATCCCGAATTCATGCCTTCTGGACAATACGAGAAAATTCATGCTGTTCATTATATGGAACATGCTGATGACAAGAAGCAATATTGCAACTCCATAGAAGAAAAACATCTTCTGCTTTAGAAATGCGCTTTGTCTGTCAATCTCAGCCGTATAATCCCTTAGCACACATCTGTCAATTTTGCCAGTCATCCCCTTTACCCTCTGGCCTGCAGCCTGATTCTTTGTCCGGTCTTTCAACTGCAGACTGAATCCGGTATAACCTTTCACTCCGAAGTTCTGCCTCATCTGATCATTTGTCATAACAACACCAAGGCAACTGTTACCTCCACCGATAAAGAAATCGTTCTTTCCAAGTGTTCTGCTGACAACAGCACTGACTTCGAATTCTTTTTCTATATACTGGTCGTCCGGCGACTGGAACCTGAGAACTTCCGCTGCCACATCCTGGGATTTTGGCACCTTCAGTGTAATAATATCTCCCGCCTTTACATCCAGTCCGGAATAATTCCCCTGACCATCCATAAGCGTCTGCAGAACAACCGTATTTTCCTTCTTCATGTCTTCCGGGTATATCTCACCCTCCAGAATATACTCTTTTAAAGCTGAAAGCATCCCCTCATCATACCCATAGACATTCGCCTTCATCTTATAATTTCCGTTTCCTTCATCTGTAATGCGCCCATTATATGCTTTCATGATCCCCGGATCAATTTCGTTTGCCCGTTCGGGTTCTTTTTTCACTGCTGTCTCTGCGTAATATGTCTCCCATGTCCATTCCCCATTCATAAACGGGACTTCACCAAGCAGATAACTGATCCCATATACCTCACTGAAATCTCCGGATTCCCTGATTTGGCGGGCAGTTTCCTCTGGAATCACCTGAGAAAGCTCTGCCGATTCCATATATATCTGCATATCAGAACCAAGACCGTCATCCGCCTTCATTGTCAGCTCATTGTTTCTCTCTGTATTCACAATGACATAGTTTGCCGCCAGAAATACAAGACCTCCAAGCGACAGCGAAATGAGTATTCCCACGAATGTTCCTTTTTTATGAAACATGAATTTTCTTGTCAGCACCGAAGTCATGCGCACTGTTCTTGTACTGAAAATTCTGCGGCTCACTCTTTCCCTTCCGCTTTCTTTATGAAGCATCTGTATGACAGTCATCTTCCTGATTTTCCTCACGAGTTTGAAACTCATCGCCGCAAGAAAAACCAATAGAAAACAAAATCCAAACCAGATGGTACTCTTGTCTATATAGAATCTGCCCCTTCCTGAAATATCACCTGTAAATATACGCGAGAACCTGGAGTAACATATTTTCGCCGCTGCATTTCCGGCCCATACTCCGAATGGAAAGCCAACAACAAACAAAAACCATAACTCAGACAACAGCATCCCAAACACACTTTTATCTTCAATGCCAATCACCCGAAAAATCCCGTACTGGGAAATCCTCTTCCATATCGATATACTGAAAATACTGTAGATAATAAAACCGGAAAATGCTGCCAGAACAATCCGCACTGCATTCTGCGTCAGATGAAATGATTCATTCAGCTGACCGAATATGAATCCTGCCTTCCCTTGCGGAAGTGCCAGACCACTCCTGATGATGCCTGCGACAGAACTTAGTTGGGCTCCTCCAAGGTAGGAGACAACATCCCAGTTGTTATAGATATGTTCTTTATCAAATCCAACTGCTTTCTGCAGGCTGAGGATCTGTGAAACCATTGCTTTATTCTCGCTGAATCTCAGATACAAGCGCTGTTGATTCCGATCCCCCTTCATTTCCCGGCTTACATACACTTGCATTTCTGTTTCTTCCATGACCGAGCTTTTCGATAAAATTCCAGAGATCCGATAATTGGAACCATCAAGTACAATCGTATCCCCTGTTTTTCCTCCTGGCAGGAGATTTGAAAGTGTGTATTCATCAACCGCAATCTCTTCAATTCCTGCTGGATATGTTCCTTCCAGAAACGTAAGCCCTCTCATCTGAAGATAATTCTCATCACCATATAGCATGGATATGACATAAGGTTCTTCCAGAACTCTCTTTTTTTCCATAACCCCTGTCTTATCAAGCTGATATCCATCCCCAGACATGTGATTCCCTATTTTTTTAACCAGCTGATCATCTGCCGGGATAAAATAATGCCAGTCCCCTGACACCTTCCGTGCATTTTCAAGCTGCCCTCTGGAACCGCTGTATACAAGCGAGCCAACGCCTGACATAAGTGCCATTGAAAAAATGACACTGAGCAAAATTGACAGCGTCTGTTTCTTATAGTAGCAAATATATAAAAAGGCGGTTTTTATGACTGCTTTCATGCCTCATCACCGCCTTCTCCAAAGATTCTGCCATCTTCAATATGCACAATTCTGTCACATGACTGTGCGATCATTTCATTATGTGTCACCATCAGAATTGTCTGATTGTATTTCCTGCTGCTTTCTTTTAAAAGTCCCATAACCTCCGATGTAGTCCGTGAATCCAGATTACCGGTAGGTTCATCTGCCAGAATCATCGCCGGCCTGTTTGCCATTGCCCTTGCAATCGCCGCTCTCTGCTGCTGCCCGCCTGAGAGCTCACTTGGATAGCTCTTCCGTTTCTCCCAAAGCCCCAGATCCTTAAGAAGCATCTCTATATACGAATGATCTACCCGTTTACCTTTATCAAATGTCACAGGCAGTGCCACATTATCATAAACATTCAGAACCGGCATCAAACTGTAATTCTGAAATACAAACCCTACGTTTCTCCTTCTGAAAATGGTCAATTCTTTCCTTGTCAATGATGCAATATCATGATTCCTGATCATCACCTTTCCTTTATCCGGAACATCCAGACCACCAATAATATTTAAAAGCGTGCTCTTACCCGAACCTGATGTCCCGACAATCGCAATGAATTCCCCCGGCTCAACACAAAAGCTGACATTATCAAGCGCTCTGACTGTATTCTGTTTTCCGCCATAAATTTTTTCAATATTATGAACTTCCAATATATTCATATCCACTCCTCCTTATCATTTATGGCTTTATTTTATCAACTCATTCTTACAGACAGGCTACAGTTTACTCTGTCAGTTCTTACGGTTTTGTAAGAACACCTTGAATACCGCTCCCTCCTTGTCTCGTGCTTCTGCCGTAATATAACCTTTCTCTTTTTCCACAATCAGCCTGGATAAATAAAGACCTATCCCCGATCCTTCCACATTTTCCACCTCCGGACTCCGGTAAAAACGCCCGAAAATCTTTGCAATCTCTGATTTCTTAATTCCCCGCCCTTGGTCAGTGATTACAACTGCACTGTACATTTCATACTTCTCCACGGATATCTTGATACTTTTGCCTTCCTCAGAGTATTTCACAGCATTTTCCAGAATATTCTCCAGTACTTCCGCCGTCCACTTCCGGTTATGCCACAGTCTCATATCATCAAATTCTTCGGTCATTATCTCAATGTTCTTCTTCCCTGCCTTTGCCAATACAGATTGAACTGCATGCATAATTGTCGGCTTTATATCAAGGCTTTCTGCTTCAAAAGAAATTACATTCTGCTCCAGTCTCACCATTTTAAAAAGGGAATTGAGGAGCCAGTCAATTTTCTCCGAATTCCCTCTCATCTTTTTCAAAAATTCCTTTCTCTTCGATACTGAAAGTGTCTCATCTTCCAGAAGTTCCTGATACATCATTATATTGGCAAGGGGAGTCTTAAGCTGATGTGACATATCCGAGATCATTCCTTTCACCTGTTCACGCTCCCGTGTAGCCTGTGCAATTTCAATCTCCATTTTTTCCTGAATACGTTTCATTTTACCCGCCAATGCCGAAACGCTGCCTTCGCAGGTATCTTTCTGCGAAAGCGGAGACTCATCCAGAACCTCATCCAGCATCCGGTCTATTTTTCTATAATTTGCCCTGTCCCGCATATAGAAGTAAACTGCCAGCGCTATTCCAGCCAGTGCCACTACATATGATATTACCTGCACACTCTTCCCCCCTTACTCTGAAAAAATATATCCCAGTCCATGTACTGTTCTGATATATTTTGGATTCGCAGAATCTTCTTCAATCTTCATTCGAAGCCTTCTGATATTGACAGAAACAGTATTCGCATCCACAAATTTACCACTGTGATCCCAAATACGTTCTAAAATCTGTTCTTTCGTAAGCACCTGCCCCTGGTTTTCCATAAAAAATAAAAGCATCTTGTATTCTACCGCACTGACCGATATTTCTTCGTCATTCCGATAGACCTTACAGCTCCCTTTGTCAATCACAAGTCCATTCACCTTCAACTGATCTTTCGGCTGATACTTTCTCAGCAGATTATTAATCCGAAGCTTCAGCACCGCCAGCGAAAATGGTTTCCTCATGTAGTCATCCACCCCAGACTCAAGTGCCAGAACTTCATCCATCTCTGTATCACGCGCCGTCAGCATCAAAATCGGAACTCCCGACTTCTTTCTCAAATCTCTGCACATCTCGAATCCACTTCCATCCGGCAGATTGCAGTCCATCACGATTAAGTCATACTGGTCTTCAAAAAACATCCTTTCCCCCTCTGCCTTTGTGCCTGCGGCACCGACTTCCATCCCTTCTGCATCAAGAGCGAACTGCAGACCCTCCTGCAGATCCGTATCATCTTCTATCAATAGTATTCTGGCCATCCTATACCTCCTGATTGTATGATTTATCTATTCCTTCATTTTACCACACAGGCAGCAATAGCATATATCTTTCTACTCTATAATCTGTAATTTCTCAACACCTGTTATCTTCATTGGTGCTGTTTCAAGGATACTGCCAGTATAAAAAATAATAACATTCTTATTCAGCATATCATCTGAGAGAATCAGCGTTTCACCATTCTCATCTACTACCTCTATCGAGTCCTTCACTACAATTATCGTTTCAATATTGTTATCATTAACAACAGTTACTACATTGTCATCAATCTCTACAATTTTTCTAGTCATTTCTTTATATTTTGTATTTCTGCATGCTACCATATTCATAAGTAGAAAAAGTAACATGGTATAAAAAAACAATTTGCTTCTCATATTCTAATAATGTTCCTCCTCATTAGTAAAAAACCGTTGCCTCCCTTATAAACAGGACATTTGCAACGGTTTTCAAGTCGATAACTGTCAAAAAACAGGATGTTTAACCTTTCGAAGCTCCTGATGTCATTCCACTTACCAGGAATTTTCGGAAAATGAGTGCTGCCAGCGCTGGAGGAAGAATGGCAATCAGTCCGCCGGCAGCCGTCAGGCCATATTGGATCGAATCCTTTGTCATAAACTCACTTGTCACAATCGATACCGGCTTTGTAGCCGCAGAAGATGCCAGTATGAGCGGAATCTGGAACTGATTCCATGCACTCAGAAACATAATGAGCACCGCCGAAAAGATGATCGGATAAGACATTGGCAGTATGATCCGAAAGAATGTCCGAAGTCTCCCGCAGCCATCAACCCATGCCGCCTCTTCCAGTTCTTTTGGTATTGTGGCAAAATAATTCGAGATCAGCCATGTGTTCATCGGCAGGAAGGAACTCACATATACGAGAGCCAGCCAGAATTCATTATCCAGCAGATCATGTTCCACAAAGATCCGAAACAGCGGGATCACTGTGGCAAATACCGGGATGACCATCGTGATCAGAAGCCCATTTTGAAATAACTTTCTCCCGGCAAATTCCATCCTGCTCAAAGTGTATGCCGTAATCAGCGCAATCGGAATTCCAATGACAAGCGTTACAGCCACTGCCTTTAAGGAATTAAACATTCCCTGCATCAGCCTCGTACTGTGGCTCGTTGTCATACTGAACAGATTCGCATAATTACTCCACACCGGCTCATCCGGAATCATGTTCATCGTATTTTTAAACATCTCATACTCCGGGGTGATAGATACAAAAAATGCCCAGACAAACGGACCAACGCTCATTACCAGAAAAACCGCTGCCGCAAGCACATAGTACCATGTGATCTTTTTTCTTGTTTCCATTAACTCTCCACCTCCCTGTGAATGCTTTTCAGGTAGAAAAATCCGATCACTGCGGAAATCAGCATAATAATATATGTCAAAGCACTTCCTTTTCCGAAATCAAGGAAAGAAAATGTGGTGAGATAATTTTGGATCAACAGATTCTTTCCAAGGTCGCTGAATCCAGAAAGAGATACGATCTCATCGAATATATTGATTGCAGTGATGGATGCGGATGTCATTCCAATGGCAAGAAATGGCTTTACGAACGGAAAGGTAATGTATTTAAATGATCCCAGTTTCCCTGCACCATCAATTTTGGCTGCCTCATAGAGCTCCGCCGGGATCGTCTTAAGACCCGCAAGACATACGAGCGCGCAAAACGGTACACTCCTCCAGGCTACGACCAATGCTATGACGAGAAGCAATAGCCACCGGGAGGCCAGCCACTCCACCGGTTTATCCACAACTCCCAGCCCGATCAGAAGCTTATTCATAAACCCATATCCCGGGTGGAAAATAAATCTCCAGATAATTCCATTCACCACCGGCGGCATCGCCCATGGCAGGATCGCCGCCGCCATCAAGATTCCTGAGAACTTTGTATCTACGTTCAAAATGAGTGAAACAATAAATCCTCCGGCAGTTGTAAGAACAACAACTACCAGCAGAAGAAATCCCGTATTCTGGAGGCTGTACCAGAAATCATGTGACTGGAGTATCATTTTATAATTTTCCAGACCGATCAGATGGATATCCTGCGGCGCTGTCAGCTTCATCTCATGAAGGCTGTATGAAAATGTGACGATAATCGGGTAAACTACCAGACCGCATATAATAACCAGCATCGGCAGCAACAGCAAATATGGTAAAAAACCAGCTTTCTTTTTCTGAAACATAGCTATCTCCTGTATCTTTTTTCTTGCATACGACAAGGCGGAGACCGCTAAGTCTCCGCCGCAATCACCCATCTGGATGTTTATTTATTTTGCCAGTGCATCTACTTTCTCACTCATCGCATCAAATGCTTCTTCCGGAGACTGTTCTCCAAGAACCATTTTATTGACATTATTATAGATTGCATTACTCATCTCAGAATAATAGTCCGGCACCCCATTCGGGAATGGACTCTTAATCAGTTTGGCTTCATCCAGCATAGCTCCTGGATTTGTAATTGTACCATCATCAATCAGTTCTGCGAGTACTGTATTTCTTGTTGGAATAGAACCGTTCGCTGTGTACAGTCTCTTCTGCACATCCGCTGAAGTATACCATTTTACAAATTCCGTTGCAGCATCCTTATGCTCAGAATATTTTACCACACCTACCGCCTCTGGTAAAGGCATCGTCTGTGCACTGGTGCCATCTTTTCCAGGAAGAAGGATCGGCTCAATCTGTCCTACAACACTGCATTCCTCTTCATCGCTTGCAAATCTTACGAATTTTGTAGGCCCTACCATGAAGCTGGCCTCGCCTGATGTGATTTTACGGTAGCAGTCCATGCCGCTTGCTGTCTTGATTGCAGGGTCTGTGTAGCCTTCCTGTACAAGCAGGTTTTCAAATGTCAGCGCATCCGTCACAGCTTCTTTATTCAGCGTGTTATCATCGTTGAATACTTTTCCGCTTCTTGCAAATGCCATCCACATCATAGAAGTTGTCGCAGACTCATCTGCATTCATCGGCATTGCATACGGATATTCTACAATTCCCTGTTCTTTGATCGCCTTTAACGCTGCATATACTTCATCCCATGTCTCCGGTGCTTTTTCAATTCCGGCCTGTTTGAAGTGTTCCTTATTGTAATACGCGATACGGTAATCATTCGCGTACGGAAGAGCAAGAATCTCGCCGTCGATAGAGAAAGTTTCTAACGTAGGCATGTCCGCTTTGTCCTCGTCCGTCATCTCGATTGGTTCAAGCCATCCGGCACTGTTCATCTCACCGACCCATGACCAGTCCACTTCTACTACGTCAGCTGCCGCCTTTTTTCCTGCAGCCGCGATAGAAACTTTATCACGGATATCATCCCAGCTCACTTCATTGACCGTTACCTTAATTCCGGTCTCTTCCGTGAACTCACTGATTAATTCTTCCCCCGGATTTCCCCAGTCCGGTACCATAACTGTAATTTCTTCCTCTGTTTTACTGTCTGCTTTCTTATCTGTGTTTCCATCCTCTGTTTTTGCTTTATCAGATCCACAGCCTGTCAGCAGGGCTGCCGACATTGTCAAACAGAGCAGTACACTTACTACTTTCTTTTTCATGCTTTACCTCCCAGTAATTTTAAATAAGCAAATAATTATGCCGGATTATATTATAACGGGTATATGCCAGCAGATTCAAGCATATGAAAGATATTATATATTGATTTTTCCAATATACTTATAGGGCTTATCTATAGATATATCTTTCTACTCTACAGTCTGTAATTTCTCAACATCTGCTATCCTCGGCGGTGATGTTTCAAGTATTGGCTTACTTTTGCAATTTCATACAAAAAACCCGGAAAACCTAGGTTTTCCGGGCATCTTATGCTTGAATACAATATCTGGATTACTCGATGATTGTAGCAACTTTTCCTGATCCAACTGTACGTCCACCTTCACGGATAGCAAAGTTTAATCCCTGCTCCATAGCTACTGGGTGAATCAGTTCGATTGTCATTTCTACGTTATCTCCAGGCATGCACATTTCTGTACCAGCTGGTAATTCACAAACACCTGTTACGTCAGTTGTTCTGAAGTAGAACTGAGGTCTGTAGTTGTTGAAGAATGGTGTATGACGTCCACCTTCATCTTTAGTTAATACGTAAACCTGAGCTGTAAATTTCTTGTGGCATTTTACAGAACCTGGTTTAACAAGACACTGTCCTCTTTCGATTTCAGTTCTCTGAACACCACGAAGTAATGCACCGATGTTATCACCAGCCTGAGCCTCGTCTAACAGCTTACGGAACATCTCGATACCAGTTACAACAACCTTACGGGTCTCTTCGCTGATACCAACGATTTCAACTTCGTCAGATATGTGCAGAGTACCACGCTCTACTCTACCAGTTGCAACAGTACCACGACCGGTAATGGAGAATACGTCCTCTACAGGCATCAGGAATGGCTTATCAGTGTCACGAACTGGGTCTGGAATATACTCGTCAACAGCATCCATCAGTTCCAGAATCTTGTCGCCCCACTCAGAAGAAGGATCTTCCAGAGCCTTCAGAGCGGAACCCTGGATTACAGGAGTGTCATCGCCTGGGAACTCGTACTCATTTAACAGTTCACGGATTTCCATCTCTACTAATTCAAGCAGCTCTGGATCGTCAACCATATCGCACTTGTTCATGAATACTACGATGTAAGGTACGCCTACCTGACGGGAAAGCAGGATGTGCTCTCTGGTCTGAGCCATAACACCATCGGTAGCAGCTACTACTAAGATAGCGCCGTCCATCTGAGCAGCACCAGTGATCATGTTCTTTACATAGTCAGCATGGCCTGGGCAGTCAACGT
>URQQ01000026.1 GCA_900549995.1 uncultured Lachnospiraceae bacterium
GTAGAAAACATTGGCTAGCGCAAAATTCTACGGAACAGGAAGAAGAAAAAAATCAATCGCAAGAGTTTATCTTGTACCTGGAACAGGTAATATTACAGTGAATAAAAGAGATATCAACGACTACTTCGGACTTGAGACATTAAAAGTTGTAGTTCGTCAGCCTCTCGTTGCTACAGAAACACTTGATAAATTTGACGTAATCGTAAACGTACACGGTGGCGGATATACAGGACAGGCAGGTGCTGTTCGTCACGGTATCGCAAGAGCGTTACTTCAGGCAGATCAGGATTACAGACCAGTTCTTAAGAAAGCGGGATACTTAACTCGTGATCCAAGAATGAAAGAAAGAAAGAAATACGGTCTCAAAGCAGCACGTCGTGCACCACAGTTCTCAAAGCGATAATAAGAAACTTTATAAGAGAATTATCAGAACCCTTGAAAATGCATTGTTTTCAAGGGTTCTTTCATGTTCTGGACAGTTATAGAATAACACAGAAAATTATGAAAATGTATGGGTAAGTGACAAGTAACTAACGCATAAGTGACAAATAAAAATGTTTCCATTACGTCTTATATAAGACAGAGAATGGCAGTATAAACAATAATTCCTTTAAATAGATAAAGATAGAATTGTAAGAATGATAATAATGTGATAAAATTCGACTATGGAACAATCGTGTTGCAGGGTGGCTTGACCTTCATTCTACATAGAATGGGGGTGGTGCTTATGAAGAACAAATTCAGTTTTAATGACTTGATGCAGTTCGGATTATTGTTGATTGCACTACTGACATTCATTTATTTGATTAGTCATTAGTTAAGCATAGAAAAACCACCCCAAAACTTTGACCGGTTAGCAGGGTGGAATTTCTATTCATGTTATACAGGTCAACCACTTTGTGGGCGGTTGTTCCTCTTTATACTTAAAATATACCACTCAATGGGTGGTTTGTAAAGGATTGATTTTAATGGATAATTTATTCCTAATGTTGCAGAATATAGTGTCATACCAATTATTACATGTGCCACTGTGATAATCGGTGGCGTATGGGCATTATACAAATATTTTAAAGAAAAGAATAGAGAATTTTATTCAGAAGTTCTTGCAAAGGTATATGAACCGTTATTTACTGAATTAGTGAAGATGGAATATAGTAGAAAATTATTAGAAGAATCTTTGGAGGTTAAAAGCGAAGGCGGGAAGAATTCAAATAGAGTTACGTTAATGCAAGATGACGTTTCAAAAGGAGCATTTTCAATAAAAGAAGTTCCCTTTATTTCATGGGGTGGCACAAGAACAAATACAGAAATGAAAATAGGGCAAACAATAGTTAAGCAAGAAGAATATGAAGTTTTTAATATTGAAAATATATTGAAAGAAATTTGTGATGAACCTGATAGACTAAGATATGCTCCAAGAGATTTAGTTGCATTAATGGAATCCTATTTCTTTTTGGAAAGTGTAAAGGGAGTTCCTATGTATGAAACGGAAAAAATAAAACTACAGCGACATATCAGAAGAAATGTAATAATAGGATACCGTCAAAATTTATGGGTAAGTGACACGTAACTGACAAATGGCTTGAAAGTGACGTATTTTCGGCGTTCGGAGTTATCAAAACGTTAATAAGAAATTTCATAAGAGAATGATCAGAACCCTTGAAAATGTTACGTTTCCAAGGTTTTTTTACGTTTTGTAAATAGCTATACATAGCAAAAACCACCTTGTGGGCGGTTGTTCCTTTTCTATTTATCATCTGTTCTCCGTATAAATTCAACGAAAGCAAAAATGATGGAAATGACCGTCAAGACAGATACGATAAGTTCTGCCAGATTATTTGCGTAATCGGCCTGAGATGGAATGGCAAGACCTAACACTAAAAAATAAACACACCAGATAAGCCCCAGAGCGAGAAGAAAAAAGGTGATACATTTTAAGATAAATGCGGCTCTGTCCAGGAATTTTTTCGTTGCTATTTTCTGTCTGTCGGAGTACTGCCTTTTCATTATCAGCTTAATTCCGCCGAGCAGGAGTCCTATAGTGAGTCCAATTGAAAGGCTGATACAAATTCGATATAAAATATTCATTTTCATTTCATCTTTCCGTTAAATTAATTTACTATATACAGTTTATCACAGGTATACCATAAAGTCATCCGCCTGGCAGAGATTTGAGAAATAATAAAAGAAGCAAGATTGGAAGAGATAAAAGAATGAGAGTATCTTATAATACAAATACCACGTGGAAGAAGTTAATAATTTTTATATGAGGAGGGTGATGACTTGGAATCCAGAGATGTGATATTGGAGTGTTTGAAGTATATTGAAAATAATTTACAGAGACCGGTCAACCTAGACAAAATATCTGCATATGCTGGATATTCACCGTTTCATTTTTCCAGAATGTTTAAAAATCAGACCGGTGTATCTGTAATGGAATATGTAAAAAAGAGGAAACTCGTAAAGGCGTCGGATGATATTATGAATGGCAGCAGGATCATAGATGCGGCTTTTCGCTATGGCTGGTCATCACATGGAGGATTTACGAAAGCTTTTAAACAGGAGTATGGATTTGTACCGGCGCTGTTAGGAGGAATTGCAATAGAAATGGAGAATCTGGGAGGGAATGCCATGGGACACGTATTTATGTATCAGACGGATGAACATGCAACAAAGGAGCAGCTGTTTGAGATCTTAAAATCAGAGATTGAAAAGCAAAAGATTTCGGTTGACAGAAAGAAACTGCAGCAGGTGTACGAGTTTGCATGCAGTGCGTATCAGGGATTCACAAGATATTCAGGGGATGAATATGTAACTCACCCGTTGAATACAGCGATTATTCTTGCGCAGATGGGGGCGGAAGAAAATGTGATTTTTTCAGGGATGTTATGTGACGTGTCAGAGAAAACAGAAATTTCAGAGCAGACAGTTTCCGGCAGGTTAGGGACAGAGGTGGGACAAATGGTAGAAAGGCTTAAGAAATTCGATGCTGGAAAAGCGGGGCTTGAAGATGGTAATATCGTCATGATCAAACTTGCAGAGCGTCTTCATAATATGCGTACAGTCGAGTATATGGATGAAAAGCAGATCGCATGGAAAGCCAGAGAAACAATAAAGATATTTATGCCATTTGCACGAAAGCTTGGGAATGAAAAACTGACAGAAGAACTGAATGATTTATCTGTGAGATATATGTAACGGGCAGAGTGTATATAGTTATAGAAAATATCTATAATGATATAGGAAATACCAATTAGGCTGACGATTTTGTTTATGATAAACTATGAACAGTAACATATATAGTGATGCATAAGCATTGAAAAGGGAATCTGGTGGGAATCCAGGACAGCCCGCTCTACTGTGTGATGGACGACTATCTCTTAGAGAATTTGAATCTCTGATCCACCCGGAGAAGGATAGAAGGGGAAGGTGAGATGGGAGGGAGAAATTAAGTCAGGAGACCTGCTATATATGAGAGAACTTTTCGGTGGGGAAAGGACAGCGTTTACGTTGTCTTTTCTGCACCTTTTTTATAATATACCAAACTTTGTTTGCTATATTATAAAACCCTCCGGGGGAAGCGCACTCGTGCGAGAATGTAGTATGTCGCAAGCGACCGCACTCGGCGCGAGAATGTGCCAAGGCACATTCTTTATTCTAATATACCAAACTTTTGGTTTAGATTATACAAAGGATACGGAGATATAAAATGGGAGAGATCAAAGATTTTGAATGTACATATGATAATTCTGCCGGGATCAATGCAGAGATTACAGAAGGGATGAATCTAAAGTTTCCGGATGCTTACATGTACCAGGACACGATGGTCAGATTAGCCAAAGCACTGAAAGAGCATGATGGGACATCTTTCTGCGAACTTCCGTTCTGCCACACCGTAGAAGCGGAAGCCATGGGAGGAATTGTGAATTACGGAAATGATAAGACGGGGCCTAGGGCAAAGGAATATATATGTACTGCCCCTGAGGAATTGCTGGAACTTCCGGAGATTGATTTTTCAAAGGGAAGGATACACGAAGTTCTTCTTGCATGTAAGACGCTGAGAGAGCAGGGGGAGCATGTAGTTCTTCAGGTATCAGGGCCGTTTACAATATTGAATGTGCTGATCGATGCAAGATATGTGTTTCAAGGGATGAGGAAAAAACCAGAGCTGATGAAAGAAGTTTTCTGGAAATTGGGCAATGAGATCTTAAAATTTATGAAAGAAGCACAGAACTATGGTGTGGATATGATCAGCTACGCCGATTCCTCTGGAGGACTTCCTATCCTTGGCCCTAAGAGAGCTGAGCAGATGGTGGAGGATTTTACATATGAATTTTTAAAGAAAGCACGAGAAAGTCTGGGGAAACAGACACTTCTGCTTCTCTGCCCGAAGACGACGTTTGCCTTATTGGGTACAGAGAAAGCAGTGTTATCGGATGTAGCGCTGTCCGGGCCTGTGGAGTATGGTCAGGCCTGCGCTGAGGTCATTGGCAAAGTAGATTTTGTAGGACAGATGTGTATTAAAAATATTCATTATATATTAACCAATGGAAAGATCAAAGAAGTGAAAATATTATAAATTGAAAGGAAGAAAAAGATGGCAAGATCCAAAGAAGAGTTATTAGAAAAACTGGCAGAATGTGTAGTGGAGATGGAAGAAGAGGAAGTTGGGGAGATTGCGCAGGAATATCTTTTGGCAGGTTATCCGGCATTTGACGGAATCATGCACGGGCTTGTGGAAGGAATGAACAAAGCAAGCCAGTTATATGAGGAAGAGGAGTACTTTGTGACAGATGTACTTCTTTGCTCAGATGCAATGTATGCGGGGCTTGATATTTTAAGGCCGCATTTGCCAGAAGAAGGAGAGGCAAAGAAGAAAGGGGTTATTGGTGTCGTAGAAGGAGATACACATGACATTGGAAAGAACCTTGTGAAAATTATGATGGAAACTGCAGGGTTTGATATGATTGATCTTGGAAGAGATGTCCCACTGCAGCAGTTTGTAGATACAGCGAGGGAACAGAATGCGGAGCTTATCTGTATGTCTACATTGATGACAACAACCATGGGAGGTATGGAGACTGTGATCCGTCTGTTAGAGGAGGCTGGACTGCGCGACAACATAAAAGTTATGATCGGTGGAGGTCCGATTTCTCAGAAATATGCAGATAAAATCGGTGCTGACGGGTATTCCCGGAATGCGGTGGAAGCTGTAAAACTGGCAAAAAGATTATTGAATATTGCATAGGAGGATTGAAAATGTTAACTCCAAAGGAACGGTTACAATGTGTATTTAACCATGAGAAGACAGACCGCCCCCCTTGTATCTGCCCCGGGGGTATGATGAATATGGTTACTTCTGAGCTGATGAGTGAGGTTTCAGTCTATCTGCCGGAAGCGCATACGGATGCAGAGAAAATGGCAGCGCTTGCAAAGGCAGTCTATGAAAAGGGATGTTTTGAAAATTATGGAGTGCCATTCTGTATGACGGTAGAGGCACAAGAGATGGGTGCCAAAGTGAGCATGGGATCAAATGTCTGTGAACCTCATGTCACAGAATATGTGATTGGGAGTGTATGCGACTGGAAAAAATTAAATACGGTGAATCCGGATAGCGGCAGAGCGAACGTAGTTTTGGATGCAATAAGGATCTTAAAAGAGCAGAGTCAGGGGGTACCGGTTGTAGGGAATCTGACGGGGCCTGTCAGTACCGCGAGTTCCGTGATGGAACCGGTGATTTTCTATAAAGAACTGCGCAGGAAGAACAAAGAAGCACATGAATATATGGAATTTGTAACAGATCAGCTGATTGCTTTTGGGCGTGCCCAGATTGAGGCAGGAGCGGATGTGATTGCAATTTCTGATCCAAGCGGAACCGGAGAAATTCTGGGACCTAAATATTTTAAAGAATTTGCGGTGACATATATTAATAAACTTCTGGATGCCCTGCAGGAGGAAACGATGGGAACTATCGTACATATCTGTGGTCAGATGAGCCCTGTGTATAAAGAAGTAAATGAGATTCACAGCAATGTATTGAGCTTTGATTCGGTCGTGCCTATGAAGGAGGCGAGAGAACATCTGAAGGACAGGGTTTTGATGGGGAATGTCAGTACCTATGCATTGGAATTCGGGGATCCGGATCGTGTGAAAATGCTGGCAAAGGGATGTGTGAAGAGTGGGTCGGACATTATTTCACCCGCCTGCGGTCTGGGAATGAAATCGCCGCTTGCAAATGTGCAGGCCATTCTTGAATGTCTGAAGGAGGACATAGTATGACAGCAATAAAAATCGGACAGACCGGAAGGAGAATCTGTTGTGAGAAGGGGGCAAATCTTCTCAAAGTACTTCTTGATGCAGGCGTATTCGTAGATAATCCATGTAACGGTACCGGAATTTGCGGAAAATGTAAGATCAGAATCTTAGGGGGCGATCTGTCGCCAATGTCAGAGACGGAGAGAAAACTTCTGAAACCGAAAGAAGTTTCGTATGGAATCCGCCTGTCCTGTATGGCAGAGGTATATGGGGAGACAGAAGTGGAACTTCTTCAAAAGGAGCGCAGGCATAAGGTGCTGACTCATGGATACAGGCCGGAGTTTCAGAGGGATCTTTTTACATCCGGTTACGGAATCGCGGTGGACATAGGTACTACGACGGTAGTGACTGCACTGGTAGATCTGGCCACGGGGGAAGAACTTTCCAATGCGTCGATGATTAATGCACAGAAGCATTACGGACTGGACGTCCTGACGAGGATTACCTATGAATATGATCATCCGGACAGTGGAATCCGGGATCTTCAGAAAGCGATTGTACAGTCTTTAAATGCCATGATTGACGAGGTATGTCTGGAGGCTGGTGTTGATAAGAATGAAATCCGGGAGATGGATGTGGCGGCGAATTGTACAATGACGCATATGCTTCTGGGAGTGGATGCAAGACCGATTGGGAGATCCCCCTATAAGCCTGCGTTTGTAAGTGCCAGAATGCTGAAAGCCAGAGAGATCGGACTTTCTCTTCCGGAAGATTGCAGACTTTATTGTCTGCCGCAGGTATCTGCATATATAGGGGCAGATATCGTGGCAGGTACTTATGTCTGCGGGCTTCAGAAAGAAAAAGGAAATGTTCTGTTTATCGATATCGGGACAAATGGGGAGATCGTTCTCGCGGTCAATGGAAGGCTTTTGTGCTGCTCCTGCGCAGCTGGACCGGCACTGGAGGGCATGAATATCAGCTCCGGAATGAGGGCAGCAGAGGGGGCGGTGGAGGATGTAGAGATTACCGAAGAGGGAATCCGGCTGAAAACAATCGGAGATGAGGAACCGGTGGGTCTGTGCGGAAGCGGTATCCTTGCTGTTGTTAAGGAACTGCTCAGAACTGGTATTGTAAAGAAAACCGGAGCTTTTATTAAGAAAGAAAAGCTGGAGGACGGAGATTACAGAAAACCAATGATACGGATGAATGGGACAAAACGTGAGTTTATGCTCTGCCAGAATCCAGAACTTCTTGTTACCCAGGGAGATGTCAGACAGGTGCAGCTTGCGAAAGGGGCGATTCTTTCCGGGTTCAAAGCACTGCTTGCGAAAGCTGAAATCCGTATGGAAGATCTGGATAAGGTAATGATTGCAGGTCAGTTCGGTGCACACCTTCCGGCAGAATCTTTCACAGGAACCGGAATATTGCCGGAAGCTTTAAAAGACAGGCTTATGTATGTTGGAAATTCCTCCAAAACAGGTGCCTGCATGACACTTTTGTCAGAACAGGTAAAACATGAGATGGAAGAACTGGCTGTCCGGATGGAATATATGGAACTGGCAGAAACAGAGAACTATGAGAGAATATTCGCGGAAAGTATGATTTTTCCTGCAGTATAAGGGAATACTTGAAGCATGATGATTTATACATAATATCAATAAATGCAAATCAGATATATTAAAAATCAATTGGAAACCAGAGAAAGTATTGGCTATACTAAAAACAGGTATATTGTAAGAGGAGGTTATAGGTATGTCAATTACAGCAGAAACAGCGAAAGCACATGCGAATGACCCGGCAGTATTATGCTGCAGGGCAGAAGAAGGAATTACAATTGAAGCATCTAATCTGGAGGATCCGGCAATTTTTGATGAGTTGGTTGATTCAGGTCTGCTAAGTCTGGAAGGATGCCTGACAATTGGACAGGTATTGGGAGCAAAGTTAACGAAGACCAGCGATTCTCTTTGTCCGTTGACTGCAGATAATGTAGAGGGGATTAAAGAAGTGGCGGAAGAGGAAACGGAGGAAGAGGCAGAGCCTGAAATTCCGGCCGTAGATGTTGCACTGGCGGGAGCAGCTACAGTGGTAAGAGGCGGTAAGGTTGTAATTTCAATTAAAGAGGGAAAAGATATCTATCTGGAACTTCCAATCTAGTGCCAATAAAACAGCATATAAAAATGTGTATAACATGCGAAAAATCTACGGGATGACTGCCGGCGGTTTTTCGCATGTTTTTTGAATAGAAAAGTTCTTTGAAAGAATGAAAAATATGAGCTTTATCTAGGCAAAGCCCAGATTGTACGATATAATATACAATAGTAAAGTAAAAGCGGACGTAATTTAGTTGAGATCTGGTTTTTAGATTTGTAGGAAGTTAGGGCGGAGGAAAGTGGCAAATTATGGAAAGTGATAATTTATTTGGGGATTTTGAGATTGATCCGTATTTGTTTTATGATGCTATTGTGAAAAGCACAGATGATTATATTTATGTGATAGATATGAAGACAGATAAAGCTTTGATTTCTGAAAATATGTGGAAAGATTTTGAACTGCCGGGCAGGATTGTGGAAGGGCTGGTTGAGGTTTGGGGGGAATTGATCCTGGACAGAGATAAGCAGCGGTATTATGATTCCATTCAGGTAATGCTCGAGGGAAAGACAGATGAGCATCATGTAGAATACCAGATCAGAAACCGTAAGGAGGAGTATGTCTGGGTGACATGCCGTGGAATACTGAAGTATGACCAGCAGGGGGAACCGCTGATGTTCGCAGGGGTTGTCACAAATCTGGGCATAAAGGGCAAGATTGATCCGATTACCGGGTTGTTTACGCAGAGTGAGTGCAGTAAGATTGTTACACGGTATCTGGAGCAGGAGGAAGCCTGCGGGGGCGTGCTGCTTCTTGGACTCGATGATTTCTCAAGAATTAATGCTTTGCATGATCATATTTTTGGAAACGGCGTGCTGCGTCAGTTCGCACAGACGGTACAGAGATATCTGCCTGAGACTGCACAGATCTTCCGTTTCGACGGGGATGAGTTCGCAATTGTATATATGGATGCTGACCGGCAGAAAGTTTACGAGTTATATCAGAAGTTATATGCTTACAGTAACTGCAGGCAGACGATAGATAATACGAGCTATTTCTGTACAGTCTCCGCAGGAATTGCCATGATGAATGAGGATGCTGACAATTATCTTGATCTGATTAAATATGCCGCCAGTGCTCTGGAAGCCAGCAAGCATAAGGGAAAGAATACGGTGACCTTCTTTTCACCGGATTTGATTCAGGGAAAACTCAAACGGATGGAGCTTGGGAATCTTCTGCGTTCTTCTGTAATGAATGGAATGAAAAATTTCGAAGTATACTATCAGCCGCTGGTGGATGCAAAAGATATGAAGACAAAAGGGGCAGAAGCGCTGCTTCGCTGGAAATGTGATGAGTTTGGTTCTGTCGGACCGAATATCTTTATACCGCTTTTAGAGAGCAGCGGGCTGATCAACCAGGTCGGGCTCTGGGTTTTTGAAGAGGCAGTAAAGATGTGCGGACAGTGGATCAGTTTGTATTCAGAGTTCGTCATGAATGTGAATATTTCTTACCTTCAGATGCTGGATCGGGACTTTGTGGATAATATTGCTGATATTCTGAAGAAGCATGGACTGGAGCCAAGACATATTGTATTGGAGCTGACGGAAAGTTATTTTGTGACAGATATGAGTGCCCTCAAGGAAGTATTTAGACAGCTTCGGGCGATCGGAATCAGAATTGCGATGGATGATTTTGGGACAGGATACTCGTCTCTGGGATTGCTTTCTCAGTCCCCGGCGGATATTGTAAAGATTGACCGGTTATTTATCAGAATGATCCATGAGAATGATTTTCACCTGCAGTTCATCAGTTCAGTCATTATGCTCTGCCACAGTGTCGGAATCAGTGTAACGGTGGAAGGGGTTGAAAATGAGGACGAGATGAACATTGTCCGTTCGATTGAAGCGGACTGTCTTCAGGGATTCTATTTTTCCAAACCAGTTCCGGCGAAACAGTTTGAAGAAGGTCCGGCAAATATGCGGTAACAATGAAAAATAAAACGGCATCGGGATGGCCTGCCCTGTCTTATTCACAGGAACAGAGCCTCTGATGCCGTTTTTATTACCATAGAAACATCTGTTTAAGCGAGCCCTTTTTCTTCCAGCCAGTCAGCCAGTATATGGCGTCCTGCGCGGATTTTACGTGTCCGGAGCTGGAATTCGATGATTGTGAGCAGTGTAAATGAAAGCCAGAGAATACATAGGAATATGACACATGCTGCAATGCTTTCGCCGCCGCAGATGGTACTTCGGAAGGCCTGAACAGTATAGGTAAAGGGTACCCACCCATGCAGTGCAGGTACGAAGGATCCGGAAAGTTCCAGCGGGTAAGTACCTACAGAGCCGGCCAGCTGGATGACCATAAAGATCAGCATCAGAAAGCTTCCGACTTTGCCAAAGGAATTCGTAAAGAAGTACATCACAGACATAAATGCGACGCTTGCAAGGCATGCGACTGCGACGGTCTTACCCATCTCTACCGGTGCAAATCCGTCAAATACATGTAAAAGGAGTACCATCACAACAGCCTGAAGAATAGCTGTCAGGTACAGGACGGATGCTTTGCCAAGCCACCAGGAGAAGCCGGATTTCAGTTTTCCATGGTACTTGGTGAGCGGATACATCAGGCTGAATGCGATGCAGCCGACCCACAGGGCAACAGACATCATGTAAGGTGCCATCGCGTGCCCGTTGTTTTCTACAGTTGTTATTTTCGTTTCCTTTGTTTCTACCGGAGAGGCAAACATATCTACGGTGCCGTCATTTGTTTTTGTTTCCTTGATCTGTGCCGCTCCGTCTGAGAGACTGGTGTTCAAGGTCTGTGTCCCGTCGGAAACTTCGTGAATACCCTCACCCAGCTGCTGGCTTCCGTCATAAAGTTTCCCGGCGCCGCTGCTGATCTGTGACGCACCATTGCTTAAAGACGATGCACCATTTTTCAGTGTGCTGTTATTGGATACAAGCTGTGCAGTTCCTGCCAAGAGGGCAGAAGCTCCTGTATTCAGCTGACTGGCTCCGCCTGCAAGGCTTTCGATTCCACTGGAAAGTTCAGGAAGGCTTCCGGCAAGTGATTTGGTTCCGAGATCGAGTTCACTGCTGCCTGCTGCAACCTGGGAAAGACCTGTATATAGATCGCTGGATCCCTTTTTCAGAACGGAAGTTCCCTGCTCTTTAAGTTCTGCTCCTCCTTCTTGTATCTCTGTGATGCCCTGGATGAGAGCAGGAGTACTGTCTGCAAGCTGCTGTGTACCGGAAGATAGTGTATCCAGACCGGCTTTGGTTGTATCGATGCCATTTGAAATGCTGGATAAAGCATTCATAAGACCTGGATTTTCAGGAGTTCCGTTTCCATTGATACCTGCCTGCAGTTTGTCACTTCCGTCTTTTGCAGATTTTACGCTGTCTGTATATGAGACAAGGCTCGATCTGAATGAGGAGAAGATATAGCTCATTGCGTCAACCGGATTTGCAGATGCGGTTTCAGGGGATAGAGAACCGTTGTCTTCTGGCAGAGTCAGCTGGTTTGTCAGTTCTTCTGCCTGCGACATGATATCACCGGCTTCTGTCAGTGCACTGCTGCTGTCAAGAAGTGCCGAGGCAGCAGTTGATACTTCTGAATTAGCAGCAGATGCGATGTCATAATTGGTTTGTGCAGCAGCGATGGCTTCGTCTGCGACAGCAGCGACGGCGTCAAGATCACCTGAGGCAGCCGCTTCAGCCAGTGTGTCGGATAAATAGCTGACATCAGAAGGTTCGTTGTCTGCCTGAAGGGCGGATGCCGCGTCTGCGCTATGTGCAGCGCTGTTATATGTTGAAGAGGCAGCGTCTGAGATTACCGCAAGGCTGTTTTTTATCCCAGAAAGTCCGGGAGTAGCAGCAGAGGGAGGTGTGCTGCCCTTTAGCAACTGGCTTACAGAGGCAATAATTCCCTGCTCCACATTGTCAAAGCCAGTGATAAGAGCATCGGAAGTTCCATCCAGCTTAGTAAGACCGGTATTTAATTCATTTACACCGCTCTGTAAGTCCTGTGCGCCCTGGGAGACAACGCCGATTCCAGATTGTAACTGACTGGCTCCTGCAACTAATGCCTGTGCCCCGGCATTTAATTGACTGGCAGATTCTGGCAGGCCAGCAGTCTCATCCTTCAGAGAAAGAAGCCCGTTATTCAGGACAGAAAGATTGTCATCCACCTGTCTGGCACCATCTTTCAGATGTTTTCCGCCATCCAGGGTCTTTCGGGTTCCGGAAAGAAGGCTGCCGCTCCCATCGGATAATCTGGTGACGCCATCGGATAATTCAGGAACTTTGCTGTTCAGGGCTTCGGTTCCGGCCTTCAGTTGTGAAGCCCCGTCACTTAGAGCAGCAGCACCGTTATCTGCAGTGGCAACACCATCTGTATATTCTTTTAACCCTTCACTCAGGGTATCGCTTCCCTCTTTGAAAATCAGGGAGCTGTCGGAAAGAGTCTTCAAATTGCTGGTAATCGTTTGATTGCCATCCGCGAGGCTGGCAACTCCACTATTTAATTCGGAAGTTCCGTCTGCGGCTTCCTGCATCCCATCCCCGACGGAGACAATCTGGTCAAATACAGTCTGTGTATATGTTTTGGTCACTTCTTTTGTGATACTCCCCTTGATCTTTTCCATGGCAGTTTCGCTCATTTTGGAGGCAATATAGTTTGTGCCGGGATTGGTTGCGTACTGAAGTTCCATTTTTTCAGGTTTTTCATCCATCAGTGTAGATGCGTTGCCGGAGAAATTCTCCGGTATGGTAATGACCATATAATAAGTTCCGTTTTTCAGCCCTCTTTTTGCAGCCGCTTCATCTACGAAGTTAAAGCACAGAGAGTCCTCTTTCTTCAGATTATCTACCAGTTCAGCTCCCACTTTCAGAGTTTTATCGTTGTAAATAACTGGCTGGTCTTTATTCACTACCGCAACCGGCAGTTGATCGATATTACCGTATGGATCCCACATGGATCCGAGAAAGAGTGTGGTATAGATGGTTGGGATTGTAATGATCGCAATGACAACCACAAGAAGCAGTTTGTTGTTCAGTAAACTTTTCCACTCTTTTTTTAACATGCTGTATGCCCCTTTCTGTCTGAATTCAAGTATACTTTGGCGTACCGGCATCTTGCTGATACAGAAGTTAAGATACTTGGAATAGTTTAATAGATACCGTGTTGATTTTTTAAACAATTCGTATTATACTAAAGGCCATAAAAGGTTACAACCATCAATTATTTTGCTTTTGTTGATTAATAGACATATGGCAAGTCATATGTCTATTTTAATATTTATTTGGCTGTTTTGCTTATATACAGCGTTTAGCCGGAGCGGGAAATATGAAATATTTCCCGGAAAGTGGCAGAACAGCCAACAAGAAAGGATGCCATATGGAAAAGAAAACAGACCGCCGGATACGGAAAACAAAGGCTCAGCTTCGTGCAGGGCTTTCAAAATTAATGCAGCAGAAAAGTATAAAAGAAATAACGGTGAAGGAGCTTGTGGAGGAGGTAGATATTAACAGGTCGACTTTCTATCTGCATTATACTGATATCTATCATATGTTGGAAACAATTGAAAATGAATTGCGGGATGAGATTTTAAAAGTCATTGAAGAACACCCGGCAAGTCCAAGGGAGAACGGCGGATTTCCGTTTATAGAAGATATTTTTCTGATCCTGTGGGAGAACAGAGATATCTGCAGCGCGCTTCTTGGATCCAACGGGGATATGTCATTTGTCCGGCAGATTGAGAATATTATTGCGGAACACAGTCTGAATATGAGAGTGGCGGCAGACCGGAAGGATGAAAAAGACAGGTCTTATTCGTATGCATTCTGCCTGACGGGGTGTGTGGGACTGATTAAGGCGTGGCTTGACTCTGATGACGGAGAGACACCACATCAGATGGCAGACCTGACTTCCCGGCTGGTTACGAACGCGTTAAAGGGAGTGCAGCCAGTCTGAATTCCTTAAAAGTGAATGCATTTGCTGCCCATAATGCCCCTTTCTGTGCTATAATTGGTTGGATTATAGATCACAGAAAGGGGCATTTTCTATGAATAAGACCTCAGAAAATAAACATGGAAAGCATATGTGTGTGGGAATTCTGGCTCATGTGGACGCCGGAAAGACAACACTGTCAGAAGGAATTTTATATACATGCGGAAGTATAAGGACATGGGGAAGAGTTGACCATGGGGATGCATTTCTTGATACTGATGAATTGGAGAGGGCACGGGGGATTACCATATTTTCCAAGCAGGCGGAACTTGTGTTTGGAGATAAAAATATGACACTTTTAGATACCCCCGGACATGTGGATTTCTCCGCAGAGATGGAGAGAACCCTGCAGGTACTGGATTACGCAGTTCTTGTGATCAGCGGGGCAGATGGGGTGCAGGGCCATACCCAGACTTTATGGAAACTGTTGGATAAATATGATATCCCGGTCTTTTTATTCATCAATAAAATGGATCAAAACGGAACCGATAAAGAAAAATTGATGGAAGATTTAAAACGCAGGCTGGATGAAGGCTGTGTTGACTTTCAGGAGAGCCAGGATGTATGGATGGAAAATCTTGCAGTCTGTGATGAGAGAGTGTTGGAACAATATCTGGAGCAGGGAACGGTCCGTGATGAGGAGATCAGGAAACTGATAAAAGAACGGAAGGTATTTCCGTGCTATTTTGGTTCCGCACTTAAAATGCAGGGGGTAGAAGAATTTCTGCAGGGGCTTGTAAAATACACTGACAGTCCTGAATATCCAGAGACGTTTGGGGCAAAGGTATATAAGATTGCAAGAGACGACCAGGGCAGCAGACTTACATATATGAAAATTACAGGGGGAACCCTGAAGGTAAAAGATGTGCTTACGAACCGGAAAGGAGATCTTAGTGAGGAAGAGGTCTGGGAGGAGAAGGCGGATCAGATCCGGATTTATTCCGGTGCAAAATATGAGACTGTAAGTGAGGCAGGGCCTGGAATGATCTGTGCGGTAACCGGTCTTTCCCACACCTGTCCCGGGCAGGGGCTTGGGGCGGAGGCAGAATCAGAAGTGCCGGTATTGACACCGGTCATGACCTATCAGCTTCTGCTTCCGGCGGGGTGTGATGTCCACTCGATGCTTCTGAAGTTAAGACAGCTGGAGGAGGAAGAGCCGCAGCTTCATATCGTGTGGAATGAACAGCTGGGGGAAATCCATGTACAGGTCATGGGGGAAGTGCAGATTGAAGTGTTGAAAAGTCTGATTCTGGAACGGTTTGGTGTGGAAACAGAATTCGATACCGGCAATATTGTTTATAAAGAGACGATTAGAAATACCGTTGAAGGGGCCGGACATTTTGAGCCGCTCAGGCATTACGCAGAGGTTCATCTGCGGATGGAGCCGGGGAAACCGGGAAGCGGGCTTATAGTTTCCTCTGACTGCAGTGAGGACATGCTTGACAGGAACTGGCAGAGGCTGGTCTTGACTCATCTGGAGGAGAAAGAGCATAAAGGGGTTCTGACCGGGGCGCCGGTCACAGATATGAAGATCACATTGACTGCCGGAAGGGCACACCAGAAGCATACCGAGGGCGGAGATTTCAGACAGGCAACGTACCGCGCGGTGCGTCAGGGACTCCGGAAGGCGGAATGTGTGCTGCTGGAACCTTATTATGAATTCCGGCTGGAAGTTCCGGCGGAAAATGCAGGAAGAGCAATGTCAGATATCCAGCGGATGTACGGAGAAGTGAATCCGCCGGAGATGGAAGGTGAGTTTACCGTACTGAAAGGAAAGGCGCCGGTAGTGACGATGAGAGATTATCAGGCCGAAGTGACATCCTATACGAGAGGGCGCGGAAGTCTCTCCTGTACGGTGAAAGGGTATGAGCCGTGCCATAATGCCGGAGAGGTGATCGAAGCTGCAGGGTATGATCCGGACGGTGATCTGGAGAATCCGTCTGGTTCCGTATTCTGTTCCCATGGGGCGGGATATACAGTCAGCTGGGATCAGGCAGACGAATCTATGCATGTGGAGACACCGAAAACGGAAAAGAAGGAAACAACAGTCCAGACGCTGGAGATAAAAAGCGCACCAGTTTCATCTTCCTGGCAGGATGATAAGGAACTGGAAGAGATTTTTACCAGGACGTACGGTGCGGTTAGAAAAGAGAAGAATGCTCCGGGAAGAAGAACTTTTGGATTCGGGGGCGAGGAGAAGAAAGCGCACAGTAAAAAGCCGGAGAAGCTGAAGGAATATCTTCTGGTGGACGGCTATAATATTATTTTTGCGTGGGAGGATTTAAAAGAGCTTGCAAAGGTAAATATCGAGGCAGCCAGAGATAAGCTGATGGATGTGCTGAGTAATTATCAGGGGTTTAAAAAGTGTGAACTGATCCTCGTGTTTGATGCGTATAAGGTAGAAGGAAATCCGGGTACGGTGATGAAGTATCATAATATCCATGTGATTTATACAAAGGAAATGGAGACTGCTGACCAGTATATTGAAAAAGCAGTTCACGACCTGGGAAGAAAGTATCATGTAACGGTGGCAACTTCGGATGCGCTGGAACAGGTCATTATCCTTGGGCAGGGGGGACACCGGATGTCTGCGAAAGGACTTTTGCAGGAAATTGAGATGGTCAACAAGGAGATCCGCAGGGACTATCTGACTCTGCCCCAAAAAGGGAAAAACTATCTCTTTGATTATCTTCCGGATGAACTCGAAGCAGAGATGGAGAGAGTCCGTCTCGGAGAAAACGGCAGTAAAGACCAGAATTTCTAGGATGTATTCGTGACGCGTATAATTGTACGCGAGTTGTGCACAACGTACATTAATCTGGATTAAAAAGATATGAAATAAGTGCATATTTACTAAAAAGCTCTATCTTTTTGGGTTGGCTGGTGTTATAATACCCAACAGGTAATATATAAAAGGAGGAAGTACTATGAACGTACCAGAAAGACTTGCAAAACTGAGAACTTTGATGCAGGAAAAAGGAATTGACATCTATGTAGTGCCGACAGCAGATTTCCATCAGAGTGAATATGTTGGGGAGCATTTTAAGGCAAGAAAGTACATCACTGGTTTTACAGGATCCGCAGGAACTGCAGTGATTACAAAAGATGAAGCAGGGTTATGGACAGACGGAAGATATTTTCTTCAGGCAGGAAGCCAGCTTGAAGGAACAACGGTAAAGCTGTTTAAGATGGGCGAACCGGAAGTTCCGACGATCGAAGAATACGTTGCGTCCAAACTGCCGCAGGGAGGCGCGTTGGGATTCGACGGCCGTGTGGTTTCCATGGGAGAAGGACAGGCCTTTGAAGGAATCATCGATGAAAAAGATGCAAAGATCATCTATGATTATGATCTGATTGATGAAGTCTGGGAAGACCGCCCATCATTGTCAGAAGAGCCTGCATTTGCGCTTGGGGAAGAGTACACAGGGGAAAGTACTGCAGCTAAAATCGCACGTGTGCGTGAGGCGGTCAAAGCTTCCGGTGCGACAGCACATATTATTACAGCGCTTGACGATGTGGCATGGCTGTTAAATATCAGGGGGAATGACATTGAATTCTTCCCGCTTGTGTTAAGTTACGCAATTGTAACGATGGATAAAGTGGATCTGTTCATTGATGAGAGAAAATTAAGCGCCGAAATGAAGGAAAATCTTGAAAAAGACGGTGTTGTCATTCATCCGTACAATGATGTCTATGAGTCTGTCAAAGAATTTACATCAGAAGATACACTTCTCGTGGATCCGGACCGTATGAACTATGCCCTTTACAATAACATTGGGGAAGATGTAAAGAAGGTTGAAAAGCAGAATCCGACAGTTCTTATGAAAGCAATGAAGAATCCTGTTGAGATTGAGAATATCAAAAAAGCACATGTGAAAGATGGTGTTGCACATACGAAGTTTATGTACTGGCTGAAACATCAGATTGGCAAAGAAACCATCACCGAAATGAGCGCATCTGACAAGCTGGAGAGCTTCCGGGCAGAGCAGGAAGGATTCATCCGTCCAAGCTTTGAACCGATCTGCGCATTCGGCGAGCATGGCGCGATTGTACATTACAGCTCAACTCCTGAGACAAATGTGGAGCTTACAGAGGGAACGTTATTCCTTACAGATACCGGCGGCGGATATTACGAAGGGTCTACAGACATCACAAGAACAGTAGCACTCGGCGAGATTCCTCAGATTATGAAAGACCATTTCACAGCAACTGTTGAGAGTAACCTTCAGCTGGCACATGCCAGATTTTTACATGGCGCAAATGGTGTGAACCTTGATATTCTTGCGAGGGCACCATTCTGGAAACAGAATCTGAACTATAATCACGGTACAGGACATGGAGTAGGTTATCTGATGAATATCCATGAGGCACCGACAGGAATCAGATGGCAGTACCGTCCAAGTGACTCTCATCCTTTCGAAGAAGGAATGATCATCACAGATGAACCGGGAATCTACATTGCGGGATCTCACGGAGTCCGTATTGAGAACGAACTTCTTGTATGCAAAGGCGAGAAAAATGAGTATGGACAGTTTATGTATTTTGAACCGATTACTTACGTTCCGTTCGACCTGGATGCGATCAATCCGGATCTGCTGACAGCAGAGGAAAAAGTTTGGTTAAATGAATACCATAAGAATGTTTATGACATTGTAGCTCCGCATCTGAATGATGAGGAGAGAGAATGGCTGAAAGAATACACAAGAGAAATTTAAAAAAAATCTAAAGAGAAAGACATAATTGGGGGACAACACGTCATGGCAGAAAATGCAAAACAAAAACATCCGATAGGACTCTGGCTTGCTAATATTTCTATCGCACTTCAGAGCTACTCAGGATACGCAGTATCTTCGGTACTGGTATTATTTTTAACGGCTGATATCAGTCAGAACGGCCTTGGGCTTACGGTAACAAAGGCAGCATCCATCATCGGCCTGTATCAGGGAATCAACTACATGGGTTCCCTGATCGGCGGATACATCACAGATAAATGGCTAGGAATTCAAAAGTCACTTGCAATCGGTGCATTCATCACCGCATGTGGTTATCTCGTATTATTCTTTGCGAAACCAAATGTGCTGAATGTCTGGGCAGGACTGATCGTACTGATCATTGCCGGAGCTTTTTTCAAAGGACAGATCAGTTCACTTGTCGGAGCACTATACAGTAAGAATGAATTATCCAGAAAAGACGCGGCATACAGTATCTTCTATATGTTTACGAACATCGGATCATTCTTCGGACCGATTATTGCCGGATTCATCTCTGACAAATGGTTTGCGACTGTGAACGCGGAGGGAGAAATTGCAGCATATGGCTACAAATATATCTTCCTTATGGTTGCGATTGTGATGTTTATCGTATGTGCACTGATCATTGTACTATCACCGAAGTGGCTTGGAGAGGTAGGAAAATATCCGGCATCCCAGCAGGCTGCGAAAGATGTGAAAAATGGAAAGTCGAAATCAAACGGACAGCTTACAAAAACAGAGAAGAACAGAATCAAAGCAATGGTGATCATGTTCCTGTTTGTCGTACTGTTCTGGGCTGCATGGTATCAGACATCGACTTCATTCTCTCTGCTTGCCAACACAATGGTGAACAGAAAGCTTGGCGGATTTACAGTGCCGGTTCCATGGCTGACATCATTTAACGGAATTCTCTGTGTTGTTCTTTCGCCGATTCTTGGAAGTTTCTGGCTGAAACTTGCGAATACGAAAAAAGGGGATTTATCGATTCCATCCAAGATGGGACTTGGAATGATCATCACGGGAGGAGCATTTATCACACTGATCCTTGGGATTGCGACACTTGGCGGTGTTACAGACGGAAGCAGAAAGATGAACCTGTTATTTGTACTTCTTGCTTATTTCCTTCTGACTGTCGGTGAGCTTTGCCTGTCTCCGATCGGTATGGCGATGTTTAACAAACTGGCACCTGCAAAATACAGCTCACTTGCAATGGGAGCATGGTACTTAAGCTTCTTCTTTGCAAACCTGATCTCTGGAAAACTTGCAGGATTTACAGATACCATGGGATATACGCAGATCTTCGGAGTGATTGCGGGAGTTGTAATCGTCTTCGGTGTGATCCTGATCTTTATGAGAAAAGGATTGCTGAATCTTATGGCATTGGATGAATTTGAACAATAATGAATACGGACGGCGGCACGGTTTGTGCTGGCCGTCCTTTTTCATTTCTGCCACAGAAATCTTTGGCCTAAGGGAGAAAAGGGGAGACAGCGGTCTTCTATTTAAGGTATAATGGTACAATCAACAGAGTTAAGGAGGCGCGGAATGAAGATCGACCGCTTAATCGGGATACTTTCCATTCTTC
This sequence comes from uncultured Lachnospiraceae bacterium, assembly GCA_900549995.1. Taxonomy (GTDB): domain Bacteria; phylum Bacillota; class Clostridia; order Lachnospirales; family Lachnospiraceae; genus UMGS1251. The sequence goes on from URQQ01000026.1 coordinate 20,689, forward strand.
TGCAGCGGGAGAAGGTGACGGCACCATATCTGGCTGAAAAGTTTGAAGTATCACGAAGAACTATTAACAGGGACATTGAAGATTTATGCAAGGCCGGAATTCCGCTTGTGACGATGCAGGGGAAAAACGGCGGTATCACAGTTATGGATGGATTCCGGATTGACCGGACCGTGCTGACATCCTCAGAGATGAAGTCGATACTTGCAGGGCTTGGAAGTCTTGACAGCGTTTCCGGAACAAAGAAATACCGTCAGCTTATGGAGAAATTATCTGCCGGGAATTCAGAGATACTTCCCTCCAATCAGCATATTCTGATCGATTTATCCTCCTGGTATAAGGCGGATCTGACGCCAAAGATTGAGCTTCTGCAGAATGCAATTGAGACGAAGACGGTGGTAACTTTCCGTTATCATTCGCCGGCGGGAGAGAGCCGGAGAGAAGTGGAACCTTATCTTCTGGTCTTCCAGTGGTCTTCCTGGTATCTGTGGGGGTACAGCCTTGAGCGGGAGGATTACCGTCTGTTCAAATTAAACCGGATGCTGGAACTTGAAAAGTCTGAGATTCCGGTACAGATCAGGGAACTCCCTGCATATACTTCCGGACCGGGAAAGGTCTTTACAAAGCTTTTCGATGTGGAGGCTGTTTTTGATTCTTCCGTAAAATGGCGGCTGATCGATGAATTCGGTGTGGAAAGTTTTACAGAACAGGAAGACGGGACACTGCTTTTCAGGACAAAGTATTCGGATGAGGATTACTTTCTGGGGTGGATTCTTACCTTCGGTGACAAGGCGGAACTCATCCAGCCGGCAGAATTGAGAAAAGAACTTGCGGTCTTATTGAGAAATATGTCAGAAAAATATAATGGTGACATATAGATGTCATGTTTGCCGTGTTATGATCTGTTTACCCGGTGGATGAATGGAATGGAGAAGTTCCGGGAATCATGTAACAGGGGAATATAAGAGGGAGAAACCCGGAAAGAAGAGACAGATTATGGAGTATGAAATTGTAGACTTAAAGGAGAAAACAGTATTTGGATTTGCTGCGAGGACAAATAATCATTCTGAGGATTGTATGAGCGTGATCGGAGGATTGTGGCAGAAGTTTTACTCCGAGGGAGGATATGATGCCATTTTGGAGAAAACAGATGGCAAATCACTTGGAATTTATTCTGATTACGAAAATGGAGCAAAAGGGGATTACACGGTGACTGTGGCCTGTGAGGCGGCACCAGATGCCCGGGTGCCTGAGAAAATGGTGCACATGGTCATACCGGCTGGAAAATATGCAAAATTCATTGTAAAAGGTAATATGCATGAGGCTGTAGGAAGATTCTGGCAGGAATTATGGGCGATGGATCTTGACCGTACATTTGTATGTGATTTTGAGGAATACCAGAACAGTGATATGGAAAATGCGGAAATCCATATGTACATTGGAATAAAATAAACACACAGCCAATACAACTTTTTGGTGACTGAAACCGTCTGACAGAAGGATCTGTCAGGCGGTTTTTCCGTCAGGACAGTAATCTTGATTATTTTTCTGAAAAACTGCTGGAAACAGTCTGTGGAATAGTGTAATATTATTTTAAGGAAACGATCCGGAGATATGCTTTGGGTTTTAATATGAGACACCGCGGGAGGATTTAACATGTATGACAAACTGACCAGGAATGACATTTTGAAAATGCAGGAGGAAATTGAATACAGAAAGCTTGTAGTAAGGAAAAGAGAGCTGGAAGCGGTAAAAGAAGCGAGAGCCCAGGGCGATCTCAGTGAGAATTTCGAGTATAAGGCAGCAAAGAAGGATAAGAATCAGAATGAGAGCAGGATCCGTTATCTGGAAAAGATGATTAAGACGGCGAAAATTGTATCTGATGAATCGAAAGAGGATGAAGTAGGACTGTACAATACGGTGAAAATTTTTATAGAGGAGGATGAAGAGGAAGAAGAATATAAAATCGTTACGACAGTGAGAGGAAATTCTGTAAAGGGATTGATCAGTTCGGAGTCGCCGCTTGGGAAGGCCCTGATGGGACACAGGGTTGGAGACCGGGTTTATGTGAAGGTGAATGATTCTTACGGATATTATGCGGTGATCAGGCATATCGAGAATACGAAGGATGACGGGTCGGATCAGTTGAGAAGCTTTTGATGTAGGAGCAGGAAAATGAGAGGAAAACTTAAGACGAAGACAAGGACAAGAACAGTTCTTATGTGGGGAGTGCTGTTGCTGTTTGTATCGGGGTGTTCGGCGCACAGGGCAGATAAGGAAGTATTGGTAGAATCTTCCGAGGTGACTGCGGATGATCTTCCGGGAGTGGTGACGGTATCATTCCCGTATGTAAAACAGCCGGGAGCATCTTCGAACCAGTTTGCGGTCTGGGTTGAGGATTCTTTTGGAAACTATGTAAAGACTATATTTGTGACGGATTTTACTGTGTTTGGAGGATTTGAGACGCGGGAAGATTCTGTACCTGAGTGGGTGGATAAATCAGGTATCCGCAACGGAACAGGAGAGAATCTCGATGCAGTCAGCGGGGCAACACCTCAGACAGGAACGGAAGAATACATGTGGGCATGTATCGATGAGTATGGAGATGCAGTTCCGGAAGGGGAATATAAGATTCTTGTGGAAGGAACCGTAAAGGAAGAGAGCAGAGTCATCTATACCGCGGAGATTACCGTCGGCAATAAGGCAATGACAGCGCAGGCAGAGCCGGAGTACTATGAGATCACAGGGAATACGGATATGATAGGAACAGTGACAGTCGAATATACTCCGAACTGAAAATAAGCTTTGAAGTGATACAGATCCGTCACTTCAAAGCTTATTTTTTTCTTCCGAAAAGAAGTTTTAGAATGAGTCCGGCTGTAAGCAGCCCTGACAGCAGATATCCGATGAAACTGATCCATGGTATTCCAAAGATCAACGGAAGATGCGAAGGGGCAAGACAGAGAATGCCAGAACCGGTAAAGAGAGCCAGGATCAGGATGGACACAGTCAGGCGGTCCATGGTCCGTTGAGCCTTCCCCAGAAATTCATCCGTATCCGTGAATTCCAGATTTAATTTCGTCTGTCCGTTTTTCGTGATATTCAGGAGATCAGAAAGCTGCGCAGGAATATCAAGGGACTTGTCAAGAGAAGTATACGCCTTGCGTCCTTTATGTTTCAGCAGCTTTTTGACATCCAGATTTTTTAGAATCAGTGAGGACATGTGAACCGAAAGAATCTGGAGTATATTTACTTCCGGGGAACAGATGGAAAGAGTTCCCTCCATGGTAATCATGCTGCGGCCAAGGAGTGTGATATCAGGGGTGACAGCAATCTTGTGCTCTTTCACAAGATCAAGCAGCCGCTCGATTAATTCGCCTAATTTCATATTGCCGAAATCCATCGACATATAGCGGCTGACGATGTCATCGATATCTGTATAAAGCCTTGCATGGTTGATACGTTCTTTTGGCTCGCCGAACGCAAGAAGCACATTCTTCAGAGCATAAATGTCATTTTCCAAAAGCGCGCTGATGGCTTTTTTTAACAGCTGTTTGTTATGGGCGTTCAGATGTCCGGTCATGCCCAGATCGAGCCAGGCGATTTTGCCGCCTGCGACCCAGAGGTTTCCGGGATGGGGGTCTGCATGGAAAAAGCCGTCTTCCAGTATCTGTTTACAGTAGTTTTCCGCCGTTTTCTGTCCGATCTCTGTCATATCATAACCAAGAGTCTCAAGGAGATCTACGCGGTCAATCTGGATGCCGTCAATATATTCCATGACAAGCAGCTTCTCTGTCGTAAGTTCGTGGATGACTCCCGGACAGGTTACATAGTTGATTTCCTGCTGATTGGCGGCAAAGAGGTCGAGATTTCTGGCTTCCTGAAGGAAATTCATCTCTTCCTGTGAGGTCTTCCACAGTTCATCCAGGATGGTGTTAAAGTCAATCAGGTCTTTCGTTCCGATTGTGAGATTCAACATCCCGGAGGCTTTCTTCATCAATTTGATATCTTTTGCCATCGTCTCCGCAATTGCAGGGCGCTGTACCTTTACAACAACTTTCCGTCCGTCTTTTAGGACTGCCGGATGGACCTGGGCGATAGAAGCGGAACCAAGTGGAACCGCATCAATACTTGAGAAGAGTTCGGCGTAAGGTCTGTGCGTTTCCTCTTCAATGACACTTAGAATCGTTTGAAACGGGAGCGGGCGCACTTCGGTGCGGAGCCTTGTAAGCTCCTGGCAGTAAGACTCGGGCAGCATGTCCGATCTCATCGACATAATCTGCCCAAGTTTTACATAAGTTGGTCCCAGATCTTCCAGTATTTCACGGAGTTTTACCGGAGTCAGGCCATGGGTGAGCTGATGAGAACGAAGGACCTGCAGTATTTCCCCAAGCCTCTTGTCATTGCCGGATTCCAGTGCCGGAGAATTCAAAGAATCATTGCTGCTCATTGTTTTCCTCTTGTTTTTCTTCACAGTTTCCGCAGTCTGTCTCAACGCTATCTTCGGCAGGAGCATCCGGATTGGCAGGTGCCTTTTCTTCCTGTGTATTCTTTGCCTCCGCCTGCGCGATCTTTTCCTTTAAAGCATCCAGATCTTCTTTGGACATATGGTCGACTGCATTCAGAACATCTTTATATTCTTTTACAATATTGACAGTGACATGGTCATTCACTTTTTCCTTGGCACTGCGTTTCAGTTCTTCATTGAGCACTTTCCCCTGTTCTACGGTAATCTCACCTTTTTGTACGAGATTGTCAATGACGTCTTTCGCCGTTTCCGCTGTTGTTGCGACAGCGCCTACTCCTGCGAGAAATACTTTTTTAATACCTTCTGTAATATCCATAATTACCACCCTTTCACTGTGAAAACTATAGTTAACGATGCTGCTTTACCGGAAGGCGGTATGTCTGAAATGCCTTTGGTATGAATATAGTATAACATATTATCTGACCATTGAAGCAGAGGGTGATGATTTTATAAAAAATTCACAGATTTACTGTCAGACTTCACAATATAGATAAATATGAAAAATGTTCTTGACAAACAGGATGTCTCAGTCATATAATGTGAAACATATTCATACAGAACCAAAACCGATGAGCAAGAGTAAGTAAGAAAAGATATGTATTCCCAGAGAGCTGCCTGTGGTGGGATGGCGGCAATAACGTTTTTTCCGAATGGACTTGCGAGGGCAGTTTGAAATGATACGGATGTAAAGTGTATCAGAGTAGATGCTGACGGGAGCCTTATCCGTTATCAACAAGGTGTGTATGTCAGTACATAATTGAGCGGCCGTGTTACGGCAATCAGGGTGGTACCGCAGGAGCGATCATTATAAAGCATATGATGAGGAGCCTTTTGTCCCTTACGAATTAAATTGTAAGGAGCAAAGGGCTCCTTTTGTATGCCGACTTTTACTGCTGACCGAGGAAATAAAACCAGGAGGAAGATTCTATGTATCCAGATTGTGACAAAATATTACAGCTTTCAGCTTTATACGACATAATTCCCGTGTGTAAGGAAATCTATGCAGATGTCGTTACACCGATTACACTTCTCAGAAAAATATCTGCATCTGCCAGCCGTTATTATCTGCTGGAAAGTGTGGAGGGCGGAGAAAAATGGGCGAGATATTCTTTCCTTGGCTATGACCCGGTGATGCGGGTTTCGCTGAAAAATGACATTGTAAAGATTGAAACTGCACAGGGGATAAAGGAAGTTCAGACGAAGGCTCCTTATGAAGTGCTGCGGGAAGTGATGAAACAGCACAGATCGCCGAAAATCGAAGGAATGCCGCCGTTTACAGGAGGGTTCGTCGGGTATTTCGGTTATTCGATGATCGGGTATGCAGAGCCGGTGCTTGATATAAAAAAAGGAGAGTTTCACGATTTTGATGTCTGTCTGTTTGACAGGGTCATTGCATATGACCATCTGAAACAGAAGATATCGGTCATTGTCAATATGAAGACAGATCATGTAATGCAAAATTACGGGAAGGCAGTACAGGAGATTGAAGAAGTGATTCATATGATCCGCAATGCACCGGTGCCGCAGGAAGAATTCACGAAGGAAGCTTCTGAATTCCGGTGTAATATGAGCAAAGAAGAATATTGCAGGATTGTGGAAAAGACAAAAGAGTATATTGTGGACGGAGATATTTTCCAGGCCGTGATTTCCAGACAGTTCACCTGCAATTATGAAGGGAGCCTGATCAATCCGTACAGGGTACTGCGTACGACAAACCCGTCGCCTTATATGGTGTATATGAAGATTGACGGGGAAGAAATCATGAGCACGTCACCGGAGACGCTGGTACGTCTTAAGAACCGGAGGCTGACTACATTTCCGGTGGCAGGTTCCAGGCCGAGGGGCAGGACGGAGGAAGAAGATGAGAAGCTTTCAGAAGAACTGATCAATGATGAAAAAGAACTTGCAGAACACAATATGCTTGTGGATCTTGGGAGAAATGATCTTGGCAGGATCTCAGAGTTTGGTTCGGTGGAAGTGACAAAGTATCAGATGATTCATAAATATTCGAAGATCATGCACATCTGTTCCCAGGTGGAAGGGAATATCCGGGAAGAATATGACGGGCTGGATGCGCTAAGCGCAGTCCTCCCTGCAGGGACATTGTCCGGGGCACCGAAGATACGGGCCTGTGAGATTATCGAGGAATTGGAAAAAGAACCGAGAGGGATCTATGGAGGTGCACTTGGATATCTGGATTTTACCGGGAACCTGGATACCTGCATTGCGATCCGCATGGCAGTAAAGAAGGATGGGAAAGTCTATGTGCAGGCCGGCGGAGGGATCGTGGCAGACAGTATCCCGGAAAAAGAGTATGAGGAATCCGAAAACAAGGCACTGGCAGTGATGAACGCAGTCAGAAATGCAGGGGAGGTGTTGGAGAGATGATTTTACTGATTGATAATTATGACAGTTTTTCCTATAACCTGGTACAGATGGCAGGGAGTATCAAAAAAGAAATCAAGGTTGTGAGAAATGATGAGATGACAGTCGGTGAGATTGAACACATGTCACCATCGCACATCATACTTTCACCGGGGCCAGGGTATCCGAAAGACGCCGGAATCTGTAAGGAAGTCATACAGAAACTGATGGGAAAGATTCCGATCCTGGGGGTATGCCTTGGACATCAGGCCATCTGTGAAGTATACGGCGCAACGATTGCACATGCAAAAGAACTGATGCACGGAAAGAAAAGCAAGATTTATATAGAGAATCATACGACACTTTTTAAAGGAATGCCGGAGCAGATGGAAGCGGCGAGATATCATTCGCTGATTGCAGAGGAAGAGAATTTCCCGGCGGAACTCCGGATCACAGCAAAAGACGCAGGCGGGGAAGTGATGGCAGTGGAACATGAGAAATATCCGGTCTATGGAGTTCAGTTTCACCCGGAATCGATTATGACACCTGATGGATATAAAATCATGCGGAACTATTTCATGACAGGAGGAGAGTAAGATGATCAAAGAAGCAATTAATAAAGTAATGAATGGTAATAATCTGGACTACGATGAGGCGAAGGCAGTGATGAATGAAATGATGGATGGAACTGCGACGCAGGCGCAGATGGGAGGGTTTCTCACTGCGCTTCGGATGCAGGGGGAGACCATCGATGAAATCACGGCATTTGCCACTGTGATGAGGGAAAAGGGAATCAAGATCACACCTGAGAGGGAAGTGATTGACATCGTGGGGACGGGCGGTGATGAGGCCGGGACCTTTAATATCTCGACAACGGCATCTTTCGTCGTGGCAGCCGGCGGTGTCCCGGTGGCAAAACATGGGAACCGCAGCGTCTCGAGCAAAAGCGGAGCGGCGGATGTACTGGAAAACCTCGGTGTAAAAGTAGCTTTAAGTGCAAAGCAGAATGAACAGGTATTAAAAGAGACCGGGATGTGTTTTATGTTCGCGCAGGTCTATCATTCCTCGATGAAATACGCTGCTCCGGTCAGAAAAGAGCTGGGTGCAAGAACCGTATTTAATATTCTGGGGCCTCTGTCTAACCCGGCAGGAGCTACTATGCAGCTTCTGGGTGTCTATGACAGGAAGCTCGCCGAACCGCTTGCGCAGGTTCTCTCGAATCTGGGAGTGGTCAGAGGCGTGGTAGTCTGCGGAAGTGACGGACTCGATGAGATTACTCTGACTGGAGAAACAGATGTATATGAGATCAGGTTCGGTAAAATCACGTCATATACAATTGCGCCGGAACAGTTTGGACTTACACGCTGCAAGCCGTCAGATCTCGTCGGCGGCGACCCGAAGGAAAATGCAAAGATCACGAAAGAAATTCTGGAAGGGAAAGAGCGGGGGCCAAAGCGGGATGTCATTTTAATGAACGCGGGAATGAGCCTGTATCTGGGGATTGATGATATTACTCTGGAAGATGGCATAAAACTGGCTGCAGAGCTGATTGACAACGGCAAGGCGCTTAATAAATTCAAAGAATTTGTGAAAGCAACAAATGAGGTGGAGGAATGATTTTATACGAGATCGCAGCGGACACAAGAAAACGGGTGGAAGAGGCGAAAAAAAGAGTAGCCCTGGAAGAGATAAAAACGCAGGCAGCTGCAATGGAGAAGGAGACAGGATTTCCGGCGGAGGCAAGGCTTAAGGAGAAGGGCATCCATTTCATCTGCGAAGTGAAAAAAGCATCGCCTTCCAAGGGCGTGATTGCTGAGGAATTTCCTTACCTTGAGATTGCAAAGGAGTATGAAGCGGCAGGGGCAGATATCATTTCCTGCCTGACAGAGCCACATTATTTTCAGGGAAGTGATCAGTTTTTAAAAGAGATAAAAAGTGAAGTAAACATTCCGGTTCTGCGGAAGGACTTCACAGTGGACGCCTATCAGATCTATGAAGCAAAAGTATTGGGGGCGGATCTTGTCCTTTTGATCTGTGCACTTCTGACCGAAGAAACTTTGAAGGAATACATCAGTATCTGTGATGAACTTGGACTTTCAGCTCTGGTGGAAGTACACGATGAGACAGAGATGGCTATGGCTGTGAAGGCAGGAGCGCGGATCATCGGAGTGAATAACCGGAATCTGAAAGATTTCACCGTAGATATCCACAACAGCATAAGGCTTCGGGAGACGGCGCCAAAGGAGCTTCTGTTCGTGGCAGAAAGCGGAATCAAGACTTCCGGTGATATCAAAGAACTGAAGGACGCGCAGGTGAACGGAGTGCTGATCGGGGAAACACTGATGAGAAGCCCGGATAAAAAGAAGAAAATCAGGGAACTTCTGGGAGAGTAATGATGTTAAAGGTAAAAATATGCGGCCTTCAAAGGGCGGAAGACATGGAAGCCGTGAATGCGCTGCGTCCGGATTATGTGGGATTTGTATTTGCTGAGAGTAAAAGAAAAGTGACAGAACAGACGGCTATGGAGCTGAAGGAAAAGTTACATCCACAAATTAAGGCAGCGGGTGTCTTCGTAAATGAACAGCCGGAGAAGATTATCCGTCTGTGTGAAAGGAAAATTATTGATCTCATCCAGCTGCATGGGGATGAGGATGAAAATGAGATCAGGAGACTGAAAAACGGAACCGATACCCCTGTCATAAAGGCGGTGCGTGTCAGGAGCAGAGAGCAGATCCTAAAAGCACAGGAACTTCCCTGTGAGTATCTGCTCCTCGATACTTACCAGCCGGGAATGTATGGAGGAAGCGGAAAACAGTTTGACTGGAACCTGATCCCAAAGATGGAGAAGCCGTATTTTCTGGCGGGCGGGTTAAACGCACAGAACATCTGGCAGGCGGTGCAGGCATGTAACCCCTATGCGGTGGATGTAAGCAGCGCGGTTGAGACGGATGGGCGGAAGGATCCTAAGAAAATGAAACAGCTGATGCAGGTGATTGATCAGATAAGATGGAGGATAGAAAGATGAAAAAAGGAAGATTTGGAGAATATGGCGGGCAGTTTGTGCCGGAGACATTGATGAACGCAGTACAGGAGCTGGAAGAAGCGTATGAAAAGTACAGCAAAGATCCGCAGTTTCAGGCGGAGCTTGATGATCTGCTGAAGAATTATGCAGGGAGGCCGTCACTGTTGTATGAGGCGAAGAAAATGACAAGAGATCTCGGCGGGGCAAAGATTTATCTGAAAAGAGAAGACCTGAATCATACAGGTTCCCACAAGATTAACAATGTGCTGGGGCAGGTGCTTCTGGCTAAGAAAATGGGAAAGACGAGGGTGATCGCGGAGACCGGCGCAGGCCAGCACGGTGTTGCCACAGCGACGGCAGCGGCGCTTATGGATATGGAATGTGAAGTTTACATGGGGAAAGAAGACACGGACCGGCAGGCGTTGAATGTATACCGGATGGAGCTTCTCGGGGCGAAAGTCCACGTTGTGACAAGCGGCACACAGACATTGAAAGATGCGGTAAACGAGACTTTGAGAGAGTGGACGAACCGGGTAGAGGATACCCACTATGTCCTGGGTTCTGTCATGGGGCCGCATCCGTTTCCGACCATTGTGCGTGATTTCCAGAAGGTCATCAGCAAAGAGATCAAAGAACAGATGATGGAGAAGGAAGGGAGGCTTCCGGATGCAGTGCTTGCGTGTGTCGGCGGCGGCAGCAATGCCATGGGCGCATTCTATGAATTTATTGAAGATGAAGGAGTGGAACTGATCGGATGTGAAGCCGCAGGGCATGGCGTAGATACCGAAAAACACGCAGCTACGATTGCCAGAGGAAGTGAAGGCGTATTCCATGGGATGAAATCACTGTTCTGCCAGGATGAATACGGACAGATTGCTCCGGTATATTCCATCTCAGCAGGACTTGACTATCCGGGAATCGGACCGGAACATGCACATCTGGCAGAGACAGGACGGGCAAGATATGTACCTGTGACAGATGATGAGGCAGTGGAGGCATTTGAGTATCTGTCCAGAATGGAAGGGATTATTCCGGCGATTGAGAGTGCGCATGCAGTGGCATATGCGAAAAAACTGGCACCGAAGATGAGAAAGGATCAGATCATCGTGATCAACATCTCCGGCCGTGGTGACAAAGACGTTGCAGCAATTGCGAGATATAAAGGAGTGGAAATCTATGAGTAGAATAAGAGAGGCATTTGAACATGGGAAAGCATTTATTCCGTTTATCACAGGAGGAGACCCGGATCTTGAGACGACAGAAAAACTTCTGTATGTGTGTCAGGAGGCAGGAGCTGATTTGATTGAGATAGGCATTCCTTTTTCCGATCCTGTGGCAGAGGGAGTGGTGATCCAGGAGGCCAACGAGCGGGCGCTTTCTGCCGGATGTACGACAGATAAGCTGTTCGATATGGTAAAAAGGGCGAGGGAGAAGGTTACAGTTCCCATGGTGTTCATGACGTATATCAATCCGATCTATACGTATGGAAAAGAAAAATTTATGAAACGCTGTGTGGAATGTCAGATGGACGGGGTGATCGTTCCGGATCTTCCGTTCGAAGAAAAAGAGGAACTTTCCGGGGTGTGCGAAGAATACGGCATTGACCTGATCTCCTTGATTGCGCCGACATCGCATGAGAGAATCCGTATGATCGCAGAGGAAGCGAAGGGATTCATCTACTGTGTGTCATCTATGGGAGTGACGGGGGTAAGAAGTGAAATAAAGACAAATATAAAAGAGATGACGGAAATGGTGCGGGAAGTTACAGATCTTCCGTGTGCGGTCGGATTTGGAATCTCAGAGCCGGAGCAGGCAAGAGAAATGGCGGCAGTATCAGATGGAGCGATCGTCGGATCGGCAATTGTGAAGATTGTGGCCCGGTATGGAAGAGACTGTGCGCCAAAAGTGGAAGAATATGTAAAAAAGATGAAAGAAGCGGTGTCAAAAGCGTAGCCGTATTGAAAAAGAATGTCATTTAAACGGAGTTTTCCTGTTTACTGGATACGATCCCGGTGTTACAATATGAATATCAGATTCTGGCAATACGAAAGGGAGTATAAAGATGCGTATAGGCTTCATATCGGATTTACATATTGATTTTAACAGACACCATAAGTTTCCGGAAGTGATGGCAAAGCTTATCGTGGAAGAGGAGTTGGACACGGTAGTGTTCCTCGGGGATACGGCCACCGGGGCTGAGGGAGCCATCGGATTTTACGATAAGCTTTCGGCGCTTACGAAAGCGCAGATACGTGCAGTTCCGGGTAATCATGACATCTATGCAGAAAAGGCAGTCCATCTTACAGCAGACCTGATCGAACGGGAGGCAGAGAGTAATCTGAAGAAGATCTTGTATCATCCAAAGTATTCTCTGCTTGTGAATCCGGTGGTTACAAAGCGCTGGGCAGTCACCGGGCTTGGCGGATGGTTCGATTACAGTTTTGAAAAGAATTTCCCGGAGATTGATTTTGAAAAGGCTTCACAGAACTTTGTTTCAAAATATCTGTGGCCGGATGAAAAACTGATTCATGGGGGCAAGCCGGATTACCGGAGGGACAGAAAGCAGGTGATCCATGATATCCGGCTGATAAAAGAAGCGTTTGATCAGGAGGAGTGCAAAGGAAAGAGACGGTGCGTTGCGATGCATATGCTTCCGACGAAGTCTTTGATCACAAAGTATCCGGTTCCTTTTTATTCAAAGTTCACGAACCAGCTTGGCAGTGAGCGGTACCGCAGTTTCTTTGAGAATAATAATGTGGAATTAAGTATCAGCGGACATTCTCATATGCCGAAGAAAATTGTGAAAAATGGAATCGTCTATGTGAATGTATCGCTTGGCTATAATTTTCAGTGGTCCAACCCGTCGGATGCGCTGGAAGAGATCAGAAAAGTTATGTATGTATTGGAGGATTAGTTTTGTATAAGATACCGGTAAAAATCATGTGTGAGATTTCTTATTACGTGGCGAAATTTCTGGGAATCAGAAAAAGACACTTTTAACAGGATGGCATAAGTGTTTGATAAACACAGAATTAAGAAGAAAGGCGGCAGTATGGGAATGAATCAGACACCCGCATCCGAGCGGGTACATATCAGTTTCTTTGGAAGAAGAAATGCCGGAAAATCGAGTGTGATCAATGCAGTGACCGGGCAGGATCTGGCGGTTGTTTCCGAGGTAAAAGGGACGACGACAGACCCGGTGTATAAGACGATGGAGCTTCTGCCTCTCGGGCCGGTGATGCTTATCGATACCCCCGGAATTGATGATGAAGGAGCTTTAGGCGGACTCCGCGTGAAGAAAAGTTATCAGGTATTGAATAAGACAGATGTGGCACTTCTCGTAGTTGACGGCACCGAAGGAAAGGCGAGAGAAGACGAGGAGCTGATTGAACGGTTTGAGAAAAAAGGGATTCCCTATCTGGTCATTTATAATAAAATGGATCTGGCCGGGGAAAATACATCTACAGGGAAAGAACATGAAATCTGGATCAGCGCAAAAAATAAGACGAATATAGAGAGCTTAAAAGAGCAGATTGCAAGGCTTGGACAGCGGGAAGAAAATGGCAAAAGGATCATCGGGGACCTGATAAGTGCCGGGGATTTTATCGTACTTGTTGTACCGGTTGATAAGGCGGCACCGAAGGGAAGGCTGATTCTTCCCCAGCAGCAGACGATCCGTGATATCCTGGATTCTGATGCAGTTTCCGTTGTGGTGAAGGAGAGCGGCCTGAAAGAGACTCTGAAAAAACTTGGAACCAGACCGAAACTTGTTGTCACAGACAGCCAGGTGTTTAAAAAGGTATCTGAAGATACACCAAAAGATATCATGCTGACTTCATTCTCCATCCTGTTTGCACGGTACAAAGGGAATCTTGAATCTTACGCAGCAGGGGCATGTGCAGTGGATACATTGGAAGATGGGGACAAGGTGCTGATTGCGGAAGGATGTACCCACCACAGACAATGTGAGGATATCGGGACAGTGAAGCTTCCGGCATGGATACGGAAACATACAGGAAAAGAGATCGAGTTCCAGTTCACATCGGGGACGGAATTCCCGGAGGTCCTTACCGGATATAAGATGATTGTACACTGCGGAGGGTGCATGCTGAATGAAAGGGAAATGAAGTACCGGCAGCAGTGTGCGGCAGACCAGGGGATTAAAATGACAAACTATGGGATTCTGATTGCACATATGCAGGGGATTCTGATGCGCAGTATTGAGCCGTTCCCGGAGGTCCTTTGCGGCTTGGAGGGAGAACCAGAATTATCATAACTAAATAGCAGGAGGTTTTTATGATTCGCAGACTTAGAAGAGAAGACAGAGAAGTATATCTTGAGATGGCACATGACTTTTATCATTCAAGCGCAGTGCTTCATCCGGTGCCGGACAGTTATCTGGAGGCCACATTTGAGGAATGCATGAGAGGGGAAGAATACTGCCTCGCATTTCTTTTGGAGTATGAAGGAGAGACAGCCGGATACGCACTTGTTTCAAAGACATTTTCCCAGGAGGCTGGCGGATACGTCTACTGGCTGGAAGAATTGTATATCCTGGAAAAATTCCGTTCCAAAGGACTTGGAAGAGAATTCTTTGCCTATATGGAGGAGACACGCCCGGAGAATGTGAAACGGTTCCGCCTGGAAGTGGAAGAAGATAATGAAAGAGCCGCATCTCTTTATGCGAGACTTGGGTACGAACCGCTGGAGTATAATCAGATGGTAAAAAACTTTGAATAGGCGAGGGCTCATTCTTTATTAAATCGAATAATAGCCAAAATAGTCCGTTGTTTTTTGGTAAAAATGCTGTACATTTTTCTCTTTACATCAAGAAGATTGTATGGTATTTTTATATCAAGAAATGAATACGTATTCAAAATAAAACGAAATATGTAACAAAATTAATAAAATATAGCAAACGTATTCAAGGAGGAGAAGAAATGAGTAATTACCAAAAGGAAAAACAAATCATCAGATCTTATTTTGAGGAAATGGAGAAGGCAGATGCTGGAGAAGTAAAGAATATAATGTCTGCGTATATGTCTGAGAATTACAACTTTAAAGGAGTATATCCATTTCGTGAACAGACAGGAGTGGACAATGCAGCAGATGTTTTCTTTATTCCGCTGAAAAAAGCGCTCTCACATATGCAAAGAAGGCAGGATATATTTATTGGTGGAACAAATGAAATAGATCATAGTAAGTGGGTTATGAGTATGGGACATTTTATGGGATTGTTTGATGAGGATTTTCTGGGAATTCCGCATACAAGAAAGATGATCAGCCTTAGGTATGCAGAATTTAACTGTATTGAGGATGAGAAGATCAGCAGGACCGGACTTTTTGTCGATTTGATTGGTTTTATGCAGCAGGCAGGCGTGAATCCAATGCCTCCGCAGACCGGTAATTACTATGTATATCCGGGACCAAGAAATCACAATGGATTATTGTATGAAGATGCGCCAGAGAGTGAGGGTGTGAAAACACTGGAATTAGTAAATAAGATGGTGGCAGATCTGGATGAACTGAATGTCAGTGGTGCAATGGGATGTCCGCCTGAGGTATTGGAAAAATCCTGGTCAAAAGACATGATCTGGTTTGGACCGGGGGGGATTGGAGCATCATATACAATACCAAGATACCAGGAGCAGCATCAGCTTCCTTTTAGAAATAATCTGAAAGACAAGACATTTAATGGTCATGTATGCCGGTTTGCGGAAGGAAACTTTGCATGTTTCTTCGGCTGGCCGAACTTGACGAACAGGCCGATTGGCGGATTTTTGGGTATGCCGGGAGGAGAGGTCCGGGCAGATATGCAGGTGGTGGACGTCTATTGCAGGGAAGGTGATAAGCTTTCAGAAAACTGGGTTCTGATTGATATCCCATATTGGTTAAAACAGCAGGGACTTGATATTTTCGAAAGAACAAGCAAGATTTTCAACTCATAAATGAATACGTATTCAAAAAATGGAGGGATCACTCATGAAGGAAGAAGTAAAGCAAAAAGAAATAATGGCAGAGAAATCTGTTGCTGATATTCACAGAGAAGAAGTAAATTTACATAACAAAGTATTTTATGGAAAGAGTACTGAGGTTACACCGGTTGGTGTGCTGGATTATAATGACTTTTCGTCCCGGTCAAAGAAGGAACAGCAGTTGAAAGGATTTGATTCACAGTACAGAGATTTTGTGGATTATATTATGAAGATTACCCACCAGATCTGGGAGGAAAAAGGTATCGGTGTCATTTACGACACTTACCATAATAATATTACAATGCATCTTGGATCTTCAAATCTTGTAGGTATTAAAGATGTGATTGCCAATACACTGCAGACACTTCATGCATTTCCGGACAGACGTTTGATCGGGCAGAATGTAATCTGGTCAGGGTTTGGTTCAGAAGGCTTTTTGTCTTCGCACAGAGTTATGTCAACAGCGACCAATTTGGGGGACAGTAATTTTGGCCCTGCCACAGGAAGAAAGATTAATTTTCGGACGGTCATTGACTGCGCTGTGACAAACAACAGAATTCATGAGGAGTGGCTTGTGAGAGATAACCTTTGGATTGTAACACAGCTTGGATTAAATCCTAATGAAACAGCCAGAGAGATGGCGAAGGCGGCAGCTGTGAAACAGAATTCACTGCAGTCCAGTTATGGAATCTGTGAATCTATGGAAGGACAGTTTATGCCGGCGAAATACAGCGCAAAAGATGAATCTGTAGGTGAATTTGTATTGGAGATGCTGAATCACATTTATAACTGTAAATATATTAATGAAGTTAAAAAGTACTACTATGATAATGCGGTGGTTCATTTTATATGCGATAAAGATCTTAATGGATATGATGAAATCCAAGGGATGCTGGTAAGTCTTATGTCTTCTGTACCAAATGGCAGTTTTGAAGCGGAGCGTGTGACTTGTACAGACCGCCCAGGCGGCGACGGCTATGATGTGGCCGTAAGATGGCGGCTGCGTGGTTTGAACGAAGGGATTGGATTCTTTGGGCATCCGTCCCAAAAACCGGTTGATATTATGGGAATTAATCATTATCATATTTTTGAGCAGAAGGTCAGAGAAGAATGGATGACCTTCGATGGAATGGACGTATTGAAACAAATGTACATGGGAACAGAGGAATAGGGAGGTGCGGTGAAAATGAGCGAAACAGCAGTAATGACAGAGGACGATATTATTTTGGGAAAAAGTGATTCAGGTGTGAAAAAAGCATTGGCTTTTTTGGCAATTGCATTGATTTACTTTTTCTATTGTTATAACTTTATGGTAGGGACATTTATTAAGCCTACCATGATTGCAGAGACAGCTGCGGGAGGATTTGGATTTACACTGAAGCAGTCAGAAGAAATCTTCGCAGTGATGTCTTTCGGCACGATACCGGGAACGTTTCTCTTTGGAATGATATCCACCAGAATCGGAAAGAAAAAGACAATCATAGGAATTGCTTTATTGATTGCGGTGACAACATTTGTTCCAATGCTGTCACCAACGAACGTGTTTTTATGGAAAGCGGCGAGATTTTGTACCGGCGTTGTTTTAGGAGGTGTATTTGGATGTGCCATGCCTTTAGTGGCCGATATGTTCCCGGGAAAATACAGAGGAAAGCTGGCGGCTACACTGACAGCACTGTTCTCACTTGCCATGATTTTCGGCGGTAAGGTATATGGAGTTCTGGGAGATGCCAACTGGAACATTCTGATGTATACAGCAATTATCCCGCCGGTAATTGGTGCTGTACTTGCATTCTTTTTCGTGCCGGACGATTCAGCATATACCAGGGAATTACTGGAAAAAGGAAAAGAGTCGGGAGATAAAATCAACTATCTGAATATGTATAAAGGAAAATATCTTTGGATTGGAATCGGGACAATCTTACTTTCAGGTGCCAATTTTACAGCATACTCCGCATTTTCAAATAATGCCACGACTTATCTTGTAACAGGTGTCGGGCTTTCAGCGGCGGCAGCAGGTTCCATCTACAGTCTTCAGGGAGTCGGACAGCTTTTCGGCTATTTTGTATGGGGTGCGGTTGCAGATAAATTCGGAAGGAAAGTTCCTTTTATAGGGATGGCACTAAGCGCAGTATTTGTTTTCGTCTATACAAAAATGGGTGGAGACAGCGTGACCGGATTTTATCTGACTTCAGTCCTGATTGGATTTGCAGTCGGATATTCGGGGGCATGGGGTGCATACTATACGGAGTTATTTCCGAGTAAATACCGTTCTTTATCTTCTGGAATGTCTTTTAATGGCGGAAGAATTATTTCAACATTTGCAATACCTGCAATTGCCGGGGCAGCATCCGGAAGTATGGGAATGATGATTATATTTTACATATCTATGGCGGTTTTTGCGGCGGGTTCAGTTGTCTGGCTTGTACTGCCTGAGACGTTAAAAAAAGCAGAAAAATAAGTGAAAAGAGGTGTGGTTATGGTTTCTGTGGTTGATTGTGGGATTATTGCAGGGTATCTGGTGCTGATGCTTGTAGTGGGGTATTTTTCAGGGAAGGAAAATAAGACTCAGTCGGATTATTTTCTGGCAGGACGTTCTATGCCATGGGTTCCAATTGCTCTGTCTGTTGCAGCGACTATGATCAGTGCCAATGGATTTATCGGAGGGCCAGGCTGGGCATATACATCGGGAATGTATCCGGTGATGGTTAATATAGCGGTTCCATTCGCAGTGTTTATTGCCCTGAGCATAACCACACCTGTAATTTACAGGATGAATGTTACTTCTGTTTATGAGTATATGGGGAAACGCCTGGGAAAATATTCTAAGGCGCTGTCTATTATACAGTTTTTTATCAATTCCATTATACAGATCAGTTCTATGGTATATATTCCCGTATTGATTCTTAAGATGATCACGGGATGGTCTTTTTATATCCTTGTCCCGCTGGTAGTCGTTACAGCTCTTGCATATACATTGATGGGTGGAATTAAGGCGGTCATATGGACGGACAGCATTCAGATGATCGTAGTTGTAGGTGCGGTGTTTTTAGTGATCTATACAGCAATCCGGGGGAGCGGATTGGGATTTATGGACACTGTCAGTATGGCACAGAAGGCTGGAAAACTTAACGCACTTAATTTTTCGACAGATATTACTGCGGAGAATACTTTTTGGGCAACACTGATCGGTGGAAGTATGATGTGGATCCGTTATTTCTGTTTTGACCAGGCGCAGGTACAGCGGGTACTGACATCAAAATCCTTAAAAAGTGCAAAGAATTCATTTGTAGTAAGTGCTTTTGTGATGAATATTGTCTACTATATTATGTTGTTTGTAGGTGTGATTCTGTTTGTTTACTATAAAGGCAGGACTTTTGAAACTTCCAATGAGATCATGATATCGTTTATACTGAATGAGATGCCCGTAGGAGCAGTCGGTCTTATTATAGCAGGGGTTTTTGCAGCTGCAATGTCAAGTGTGGATTCACTTTTAAACAGCATGACGGCTGTGTTTACGAAAGATGTGTATGAACCTTTCGTATGTACGAAGAAGAAGGAGGAAGCATCGCTGAAGGTTACAATGATCATTACACTTGTCATTGGGATGATCATGATGCTTGTAATTTTTATCGGATTTAACGGAACGGTAAAGTCCATTCTGGACGTAGTAGGCAATTATATCTCATACTTTGCAGGTCCGGCAGCGGGGATATTCCTGCTTGCGATGTTTACATATACAGCGAATGATTTGGGGACGGCAGCGGGGTTTCTGGCCGGACTTTTCGGAGGATATGCTGTGGCGGTGAAATGTCAAGTCAGCTGGTTGTGGAATCCGGCCATCGGTGCTACAATAACTGTAGTGTGCGGATACGTATTCAGCATGATATCGAAAAGAAAGAATCAGGAAGAAAAGGCGGCAGAATATACAGCAATGGGAATCCGCAAGCGCCTGTTAGAAGATGGAAAACATCGGGAAGATGGAATATCGGTTCTTCCGTTTTCTGTTGGCAGACACGAAGCAGCTGTGCTTTTATTCTTTGTATTACAGTATGTGGTATTATATTTTATACAGTATTAAGTGAGGTATGTAATGAGCGAAAATAAGGTTCCTTTTAATAAATCATCGACATCCAGAGATGTTGCCAGACTGGCGGGTGTTTCCCAATCTACTGTATCCCGGGTTTTTAACAGTAAAGACGGGTATGGTGTCAAAGCGGAAGTAAAAGAAAGGGTATTAAACGCGGCAAGAGAGATTGGCTATCGTCCGAACCTGGTTGCCAGGGGCATGATCAGCGGAAAGACCAATATTGTAGGTCTTGTGGTTGGAGATAGTCTGGGACCTTTTTATAACAGAATTATTAATAACTTTGTGGCGAAAATTCAGGAGATAGGAAAACAATGTCTGGTATTTAAAGTTCCAAGGCAGGGACAGATTGACGCAATTATTGAGAGGGTAGTACAATTCCAGGTAGATGCTGTAGTTATTACCGCGTCAGCAATGACCAAGGTGATGGCTGAGGCAATTGTAAATAATGATATCCCGGTGGTACTTTTTAACCGTTTCATACCAGGCGTTGATATCAGTACTGTCTATGTGGATCCGGTAGAAGGTTCCGGTCTGGTGGCAGATTATATAGCAGAAAATGGACACAGGAACATTGGATATATACAGTTTATAAAAGAAACGGGGGAAGAGATCGAAAAGAAAATAGGATTTTATTCCAAGCTTCGCCAATATGGGATATACCAGATCAGGGAAGAACAGTCGGGATATGATTATAAGGAAGGATATGAAGCCGGACTTCGGATGCTGTCAGGCGAAAACCGGCCGAGTGCTGTTTTTTGTACCAGTGACCTGATTGCAATGGGTGTTATGGATGCCGCCCGGTGTGAACTGAACCTTAAGATACCCGGCGATCTTTCTGTGATTGGCTATGATGATATCGAGATGGCTGGCTGGAAGGCCTATGATTTATCAACTGTGCATCAGCCGATTGATGAACTGATTGAAAAAACAGTTCATATAGTAGAGCAGCTGCTTGCGAATGAAGAGAAGAAAACTTATATTGAGATGGTGAAACCAGTTCTGGTAAAGAGAAACTCTGTTCTGGAAAAATGATCATCCACTCGAAAAAATATATAACTGGTGAAAAGAAGGTGTAAATGCCTTCTTTTTTGCTGTTTTCAATTCATACTGAAAGATTTTACAAAATATTATTTGCATTCTTTTCGTTCAGGCAATAACATGGAAGACAGGAAGCAAAAGAAAAGGGGTCGGAAAATGAAAAAAGACTTTAAATTCTACTGTAAACTGTTCCTTCTCACCTTCCAGATCAGCGCATTTACGTTTGGGGGCGGGTATGTCATTGTAACGCTGATGCAGCGGAAGTTTGTCGATGAACTGCATTGGATCAAAAGTGAAGAAATACTGGATCTCACTGCAATTGCGCAGTCTGCCCCGGGACCTATTGCTGTGAACGCGTCGATTCTGATTGGATACAGGCTGGCCGGATTTGCAGGGGCCGTTGTATGTATCTTCGGAACGGTGCTTCCTCCATTTCTCATTTTATCTGTGATCTCTGTATTTTATAAGGCATTCCAGAGCAATGTCATTGTGCAGAAGGTTTTAAACGGAATGCAGGCGGGGGTTGCGGCAGTGATTGCGGATGTTGTAGTCCGTATGGCAGGGGAGTTGATCCATACGAAGGAGAAGATGTCGATTCTTATGATGGCAGGTGCAGCGGCGGCAGTCTTTCTTCTGCATGTAAATGTTATGATTCTGCTTGCTGCGTGCGGCATGACAGGAGCGGGGGTATATCTGATACAGTCCATCCGGGAAAGGAGGAAGAAAAAATGATCTATCTACAGTTATTCTGGAGCTTTTTCCAAATCGGCCTGTTCAGCTTTGGCGGCGGATATGCATCTCTTCCTCTGATTCAGGATCAGGTGGTCAAGATTCACCATTGGCTTACCATGCAGGAGTTTTCTGATATTGTTACCATTTCCCAGATGACGCCGGGGCCGGTGGCGATCAATGCGTCTACATTTACCGGAACTCAGATTGCGGGAGTGGGCGGTGCGGTGATTGCCACGGCTGGCTGTGTGATGCCGTCGGTCATGATTGTTCTGGCGCTTGCCGTGATCTACAACAGGTATAAAAACCTGCCATGGATGCAGGCGGTTTTAAAGTCCCTGCGCCCGGCAGTGATTGTCATGATTGCCTCGGCAGCAGTGTCATTGATTCTCATGATGCTGTGGGGCAGTGAAGGTACGGCTGGCAGACTGAAGGATATCAATCTTCCCGGGCTTGCGATATTTCTTGTGAGCCTTTTCGTTCTGAGAAAGAAAAAGGTAAATCCAATTCTTGTGATGGTGGGAGCGGGAATTGTGGGATTGCTGGTGTAGGAAGATCTGCGAAAGCATAAGAATTGCACGATGTTTCGGCCTTAAAGATGGAAAAACCAGGAACAGTATGATAAAATCAAGGAACAGATCGTAAAAGGATACGGTTTTTGAATAAGGAAGAGATGGGAGAGAGCAAAAAAGTTATGAGGCCGGGTAAAGTATTTTGGAAGATTATAAAAAGAACAAATGCGGATAAAATCGTCTATGGATTCCTGGGATATTTTTGTCTCTGTGCGTTTCTGATATGGATGGTGGAACCGGGAATTCCGCGTCTGGGGGATTCTGTCTGGTATTCATTTTCAGTCATAACGAGTATTGGGTTTGGAGATTACACGGCAGTGACAATGATCGGAAGGACGATTTCCATCGTGCTTGGCATTTATGGAGCAGTGGTGCTGGCGATGATTCCGGGGATTTTAGTCAGTTATTATATGGAGATTATGCAGATCAGAAAGAATGAAAACATCAATTCGTTCATGTACCAGCTGGAACATCTGGATGAGCTTTCAAAAGAGGAATTAAAAGAAGTATCCGAAAAAGTGAAAAACTGGAAGATGAAATCAAATCTTTAAAATCAGCAGAGAGTGAAACCGCTGCAAGACAATTGTCCATAGGTCTTGCAGCGGTTTCTTCTGTTTTTATAGATGTTTTTACAGAATGGAGCTATACAGTTTTCGGCACTTCCGGGTTATTATTTGCAAAATTCTGCAGAATCACCAGCGGCTGATAAGGGCTTTTGTTCGTAATTTTCACACCGTTTTTGGCGGCAGATTCGGATACGAAATACTCATCTCCGGTAATATCATCAAAACGGACCAGTTCAGGAGCTTCGCATTCATATACACCGAACGTTCCGTGTCCCTGTACCACAATTGCACAGTAGCATGCCTGGTCAAAGAGAGTATAGGACTGTCCCGGAAGGATGGTTACTTCTTTGGCTGCCACCCATTCATTTGCGTAGGCCACCCATTTCTCTAAAGCTTCTGAAGTCTCGGATTTTACTTTTGGAGCGCGGAAATATGTTTCTTTGTAATCCGGCCTTGTGCTTTCCTCCCAGTTGATTTGGCTGAAAATGGCACCCAGGTCATTCTTTTCATCCTCCGGGGCACAGTCGGTGAGCATGTTGTGCGGATTCACTTCTCCCATCGTGACATTTTCCATGATGGTATTTACATCACTGTTCCATTGAGGCTCGAAGGTGACAACAGAAGCAGGGGCATGGATGACACCTGCAGGCGTATACCAGCCGGTTCCAAGCTTTATGCGGTAGGCGCGGGATAGTTCAGTAATCCGGGTATCCCTGATATCATAATCCTCCAGACATTTCAGAACCTCTTCTTTGGTTGCAGAGGGGTCAAACCCAAAGTATGTAAGCGGAAAACGTCCCAGATAGCCTGCATTATACTGAGGCGGAAAATAATAGGCCTCCGGTTTCCCATGCATGCCGATTTTATTCGCCATCTCTTCTGTCAGATGAAGATGGTGGAACAATGGTTTGTCATAGTCGTATAATTTGGCAAAAGCGGGCCATGTGCCGTAATTTGCCATCAATTCATCTCCAATCAGGTCAGCCCCAAGTTCTTCTACATAATCTTTGAATAAGTGTGTAGTCTTATCCGAAGCATCTTCCAAAACATAACTCATACCCTCGGTTTCACCTGTTTCAGGTCCGTTTAATGCTTTGGCAAGTGAACCGAGCCATCTCTCGCAGATACCGCCTCTGTCCATGCCAAGTGCATAGTAATCATCCGGATGAAGACGCAGCCGTTTCCCTGGTTCATTGAAGCTGCGGGGTACCCATGTTGGCATCAGGTGGAGAATTCCCTCCCCGAGATGAAAAACTTTTCTTACATTGCTCATAAAAAATGCCCTCCTTTTGTGAAAGATAATTTCATATACGGTTTCATGAAAAATATAATAGCACAAAAAAAGATAAAAATAAATAGATATATTAGACTAAATAGACAAAATAATAAAAATAAATTTCATGAAATTGTTGACAAGAAGGAATTCGTGAGATAAGATACAGTTACAGCAATTACGAAACACGCAATTTTATAAACGGGAGAAACAAGGAGGAAGAACTATGTTACTGAACATGAAAGACTTATTGGAAACAGCGAACAAACATAATTTTGCAGTGCCGGCTTTCAACATTGGCACCGGACAGATTTTAAACGGGATTATGGATAAGTGTGAGGAATTAAAAGCGCCGGTGATTCTGGCGATTCATCCGCTTGAGCTTGAATTCCAGGGTGAGAGTTTTATCAAAATGTGTATTGACCGCGCATGTAAATCACCGGTTCCGGTATGTATTCATCTCGACCACAGTGGATGGGAACCCATTGTAAAGGCCATACGGGCAGGATTTACTTCGGTCATGATTGATGCTTCCTCTCTGCCGTTTGAAGAAAATGTTGCAATTACGAAAAAGGTGTGTGAGCTGGCACATCCATTGGGGGTTTCGGTGGAAGGTGAGCTTGGGACGATCGGAACTACGGATGGAGATACCGAAGGCGGCACAGAAGATATTATTTATACAAAACCAGAGGATGCGGTACGTTTTGTCGAGGAGACAGGGTGCGATACACTGGCGGTTGCGATCGGTACGGCACATGGAATATATCCCGCAGGAATGAAGCCGGAACTCAGGCAGGACCTGCTTTCAGAAATTAAGAAAAGAGTATCGGTTCCGCTTGTACTCCACGGAGGTTCCGGCAACAAGGATTCTGAGATTGCAGAGGCAGTAAAGAGGGGAATTAATAAGATTAATATTTCTTCCGATATTAAAGATGCGTTCTACCAGGAACTGCGCAAGACTCTGGAAGACAAGAAAATCAGGGAGCCATTCGAACTGTATCCGGCAAGTGTAGCTGCAATGCAGGAAGTCGCAGAACATAAGATCAGGCTGTTCAATGATGATGACAAAGTTAAATTTTATTCATTGGATGAAATGCTGTAAACTTCACTTCCCAATGAACTTGACATGGAAATAAACCTGTGTTCCAATAGAATAGATGGTAGTTTTACAGCCAATCATATCGAGGAGAGGACGGAGATTTCCATGACTGAGAAAAGTAGTTCTGTAATTGAGAATATAAAGATGAAACATAGTGAGCTGTTTTCAGCAGAGAAGAAAGTAGCAGATTATATTGTAGCGAATTCCAGGGATGTAATTATGATGAATATCTCTGAGCTGGCCCAAAAGAGCGGGGCGAGCGAGGCAACTGTAGTGCGCATGTGCAAGCATGTGGGGTATCAGGGCTACTATCAGATGAGACTTTTGATGTCCCATGATCTGGGAAAGAACCAGGAGGATAAGTTTGGCGGGAATGAGATGCTGGATTCAGCGGGCAGACTGTTCGATTTCGGCGCCGCCCGCGTTGCATCGCTGAAAGAGACGATTGACCTCGAGATGCTTCTTAAAGTAGCGAGACTTCTCAGAATGAGCCGGATCGTATATGTGGTGGCGGCAGGAAATACAAGTCCGATCGCCATTGACCTGGGATTTCGTCTGGAGAGATGTGGGATTCCCTGTTCCTATTCCATGATTCCTGAGCATTTTCTCAACCATGTAAGTCTTGGAACATCGGATGATACGATCATTGCGATTTCACGTTCCGGGGCATCCAAACAGGTGGTACAGGCGATGGAGCTTGCGAGAAAGAATCACATGCATTCCATTGTGATTTCCGGAGAGAAGAGTACGCAGCTTACCGAGTGCGCAGACTGTGTGCTTCAGGTTGTAGACAAACAGAAGGACAGACAGATGAGGATGGAACCGGATTCTCATTTATGCGAAATGGCTGTCAATGATGCGATTATTTATATTGTACGCTATTTTGATACATTTATGGAAAATGCACAGAATGTCAAGAAGAAGGATATCTGCGGCGATGATGTAGAATTGTTATTAAGTGAGTATAAATTATAAAAACCGGAGGGCGAAGATGGCTTATCAGGATAAGTATCTGGAATATCTTGAGGCAGTTCCAGAGATTGCCGACCAATGCCGCCGGACTGGGAACAGACCGGTACTGGCTTATACAAGTAATCTGGATGCCATTGTCAAATGGGATCCAGACAGCTTCAACAGACTGCTTTCGTGTCATTTGAAAGGGGAACCTTCTTATGAGGAGGAAGAAACCATTGATAACATGGAAGATTTTGCAAGGATCGCAGCGTACTTTGCGGTCAATGGATTTGGGGGAGAGGTGGAAATCACTTCCGGTGAAGTGCTGGAAGAGCTAAAGGAATATTTTGAAGTACAGCATGGGCTGGGTGGAACCTGCGCCCAGGGGGCGGCTGCCCTTGGGACAATGGGAATTCCTGTGCTGGTGCATATTACTGACCAGTCAAAAGAAGTATTGGAATGGATGGATTACGAAGGGATGGAATCCACCAGGGAGGGGAAAAAAGTACCTCTCTCAGAATGTGTGACAGAAGATGAGCCGTTGATTCATCTGATTATGCAGTACACAAAGGGTGACAGAATCAAAGCCGGAGAAAAGGAATATGAAATTCCGCTGTCGAACCGTCTGATTATGGATTATGACCAGGTACATAAGGTCATGCCGGTCAGAAAGGATTTTCTGGATTATCTGGAACAGCACGCAGAAATGATGTGTTCCTATGATATCTCAGGATTTAATGCAATTGTGGATCAGGAGATATTAAAGGAGCGGCTGAAAGAGCTGATGAAACACTATCTGGTGTTGAAGGAGAGCAATCCCGGACTGATCATTTACTTTGAAAGTGCTCATTTTATAAGCGCAAAAATCAGGGAGTATCTGTATTCATCACTGTCCGAAGCTATGGATATTATGGGAATGAATGAAGAAGAGCTGGTTGATCTTACAAAGAAGAAAAAGCATCCTGTCGATAAAAATAATATTGCATCTGTTCTTTCCGGACTTGAGTATCTTCTCAAACTTTATCCGGTAAAAGGCATTGTACTGCACAGTAAGGATTATGCATTGTATTATGGAACGCCGATGGAAGGAATTGATCTGGAGATGGGGCTGACGCTTGGCAATCTGATGTCAGGGACAAGAGCAAGAACCGGCAGTTATGGAACAGCAGAGCAATGCAGGGAAACGCTGAAGCTTCAGCTGAGTAAAGAAGGGACAGAGTTTGCGGAAAAAATTGAGAAGATGAATCTGGAGCATCAGGCGATTCTTGTTCCGTCACGCTATATGGAGAAACCAAGATATACGATCGGGCTTGGAGATACTTTCGTAGCCGGCATGCAGATGTGCTTTGTCAGGAGAACTCCTTTTTTTTGATCTGATGTGAAAATAAATTTCATAAATATGTTTTTGGAATAAGAAAAATGCACAAAAAATATATTAAATATAACAGGAGAAATGTATAGTTGATAAAATAATATTTCACAGACTCGTTGACATTTATAATCCATACCTCTATAATTTGTTGTATAAAAAAACGATATAAGGGGGCATATAAATGGGTTGTTTATTAGGAATTGATCTGGGAACATCCAGTTTAAAATCTGTATTGATTACGGAAGACGGGCAGGTAAAAGCACAAAGCGCCAGGGAGTATCAGTTTGCTTCCCCCAGAAACGGAGAGGCGGAACATGATCCGGGAGAATGGTGGAACGCCTGCTGTGAGGCGGTGCAGGAAGTTCTGGAACTGTCAAAAACGGCAAAAGAAGAGGTGAAAGGTCTCAGCTTCTCCGGACAGATGCATGGGGCCGTGATGCTTGATCAAGAATTAAAGCCAGTGCGGCCGGCGATTCTCCACTGTGATGCACGTTCTTACATACAGGTTGAAAAGATACGGCAGATCATCGGAGAGGAAAAGATACGGCAGATTCTCATGAATCCTGTCTATACAGGTTTTCTCCTTCCGTCACTTTTGTGGGTGAAGGAAAATGAGCCGGAGAATTTTCATAAAATTGCGCATGTGATGCTTCCAAAGGATTATTTAAAGTTACAGATGACAGGGGAGATTTCCACCGATTATTCAGATGCGTCGGCAACTCTTGCGTTCGATCTCAAAAATAACTGCTGGTCAGAAGAGATTCTTAAGATGCTGGGAATTCCAAAAGAGTGGTTCCCTGTCTGTTATTACACAGATACGCCGACGGAGCATGTCTGCAGGGCAGCCGCCTTACAAACAGGACTGTCAGAACAGACCATTGTGACGGCAGGCGGCGGGGATCAGGTGATGCAGGGAATTGGAAACGGCGTGGTAAAGGAAGGGGATGCATGTGTCAATATCGGTACAAGCGGACAGGTTTCTTTTCAAAGCGGCATACCAATATTGAATCCGGCGCTGAATACGAATACTTTCTGCGGGTATAAAAAGGGCAGATGGTTTACCATGGGGGCGATTATGAATGCAGGGCTTTCTTACCGGTGGTTTAACAATCTGTTTGAAAATACAGATTTTCAGAGGATGAACGAAGCAATCGCCGGAGTAAAGCCGGGAAGCGGCGGGGTGATCTTCCTTCCTTATCTCAATGGTGAAAGAACACCCCATTTAAATCCCAATATCAGCGGTGTCTTTGCCGGCCTTAATCTAAATACCGGGAGAGCGGAGATGGCAAGAGCTGTGATGGAAGGTGTATCCTTTGCACTGTATCAGTGCATGGAGGTCTGCCGGGAACTGGGACTTACGGCAGAGATCATGACGGCTTCCGGCGGAGCGGCAAAGAGTAAGGAGTGGCTGAAAATCCAGGCGGATATTTATAATGTTCCTCTTCGGGTTGCAGATACGAAAGAACAGGCGGGCCTTGGGGCAGCAATTGCGGCAGGTGTGGGAGCCGGGGTTTATAAAGATATGGAAGAAGGATGCAGAAGAACGGTCAGATATAAAGAGTTTATCGCAGAACCTGATCAGGAAAACCATAAAATATATGAAGAATATTACGGATTATTCAAGGAAATGTATCAGGAGAGCAGCAAAGTTATTGAGAAGATAACACTTGCAGGCAGAAGAGATTAGGGAGGTCTGCAGGCTGCGGGAATGAAAGAAGATACATTCCGGGAAGGATGGGGTGAGATACTTGGCAGATACAGAGAGCAAAAAGGAAGAGTATGTTTTAGAATGTCATGGCATTTCGAAAGCGTTCGGGGGAACTTTGGCATTAAAAGATGTAGAACTTCACGTAAGACCAGGTGAGGTACATGCACTGCTGGGAGAAAATGGTGCGGGTAAATCAACATTGATGAAATGCATCATTGGCCTGCATCAGCAGGATAAGGGAACAATTACATTTGAAGGGAAGCCTTATACTGCGAGAGGTCCTGTAGAGGCATTAAATGCGGGAATTTCCATGATACACCAGGAACTGAATCCGGAACCGCACCTTTCCATTGCGGAAAGTATTTTCCTGAAAAGAGAAGATACCAGGGGATTTCTGCTGAACAAAAGAGCGCAGAATGAGCGGGCGGAAGCGATCCTTCAAAACTTTGATTTCCCGCATCCGGCCAGGACACTGATGAAGGAACTGACACTGGCACAGATGCAGATGGTAGAGATTATCAAAGCCGTCTCCTGTAACGCGAGGCTGATCATTATGGATGAGCCGACGTCCTCCCTGGACAGCGAAGAGACGGATCATCTGTTTCGGACGATCCGGGAACTGAAGAGCAAAGGAGTTGCAATCATTTATATTTCACACAGAATGGAAGAAATATTTGAAATCTGCGACAGAGTCTCGGTATTTCGGGATGGTACATATATTGGCGAACGCGAGATGGATGGTGTGACAAGAGACGAGCTGATTTCGATGATGGTCGGCCGGAAAGTGGAGAATGTCTTCCCAAAAACGGACTGTGAGATCGGGGATGTCGTGTTCCGGGTGGAAGGTCTGACAGGAAAAGGATTTCAGGATATTACATTTGAAGTCAGGCGGGGGGAAATCCTTGGGATATCCGGGCTTGTCGGCTCAGGCCGAAGTGAGACAATGCGGGCAATCTTTGGAATGGACCCGATTACCGGAGGAAAGATGTATCTGGAAGGAAAAGAGATAAAAATTAAAAAGCCGAGTCAGGCGATCAAATATGGAATCTGTATGGTGAATGAGGACAGAAAAAGTTACGGGCTTGCACTTCACCGCTCCATCCGGGAGAATATGGCACTTCCGACACTGCCGCTGAAGCAGAAAGCGCCTCTTCTGAATAAGAGGAAAGAAGAGAAAGACTGCAGTGATATGGGGAAAATGCTGACACTGAAGGCGGCAAGTATTGAGCATGACGCGTTCTCTTTAAGCGGAGGGAACCAGCAGAAGGTCGTACTTGCAAAATGGCTGATGGCGAATCCGAAAGTGCTGATTCTCGACGAACCTACCAGAGGGGTGGATGTCGGTGCAAAATCAGAAATTCACAGTCTGATGTGTGAGTTTGCGGCAAAAGGGATGGCTGTGATTATGATTTCTTCCGAACTTCCCGAAGTCATGGGAATGAGTGACCGTATTTTAATCTACCACGAAGGCCAGATCAACGGTGAAGTTACAAGAGAAGAGATTTTAAGCAGTGCGGTGAACCAGGAGACCATTTTGGGCAAAGCGTTCGGCGGAAAATAGGAGGAAAAGTCGATGGCGGTGAATAACACAAAGACAAAAAGTATGGATAGAGAAAAATTCCGTATGTTCATGGGCAAGTATGGCATCGGAGTGATCTTATTGATTATGATGATTGGCATTGCAATTATAGAGCCTTCGTTTCGGACCGGAAGTAATATGATCAACGTTGCGACACAGGTATCGATCAATGCGATGATCGCGTATGGAATGTGTCTTGCAATTACAACCGAAGGAATTGACCTGTCAGTAGGCGCCCAGCTTGCACTGGTAAGCTGTGTGCTTGGAACTTTGATCTCGAACCGGGGATGGAGTATCCCGATGGCATGCCTGGCGGCACTGGTCATCTCTACAGCTCTGGGGCTTGTCAACGGGTTCCTGATTTCGAAATTCAATATGTTCCCATTCGTTGTGACATTGTCCACCCAGCTGATCATCCGGGGACTTGCGCAGGTCGTCAGCGGAGGCCAGGCCATTCCGATTACAGATACCGGGTTTAAGCAGATTTATTCTGCGAAGATCGGACCGGTTCCATTTCCGATTATGGTATTGATTATTGTGACAATTCTGATGTATCTTCTGCTGCACTGGACAAAGTATGGACGTTATGTGTTTGCAGTCGGTGATAACATGCAGGCAGCAATCGCGTCTGGTGTCAGCATATTAAAGACGAAAACAGCAACCTACGCAATCTCTGGATTTCTGGCAGGGATCGCAGGTATTATCTTTACAGCGAAGACCGCTTCCGCACAGTCGAATATCGGTGTGGGATATGAGACGGATGCTGTCGCAGCCTGTGTACTTGGAGGAACTTCCTTCGCAGGCGGTGTGACTACGGTGCCGGGAGTTTTGATGGGAATTTTCATCATAGGATTTATCTACAACGGTATGAACCTGATCGGGATTGATTCTTACTATCAGTCCATGACAAAGGGCGCGGTCATTATTGGAGCGGTTCTGCTTGATATGGTGATGAATAAAAAAGGAAACTGATCTTACACGATAATTATGGGAGCGTGCATGCCGCTCTCGGATTATAAAACATGATTTCAAAAATAAGGAGGAAAAAAGTATGAAGAAAAAAGTAATCAGTGTGCTGCTCTGTGCGGCAATGGTATCTGTGATGGCGATGGGCTGCGGGTCAAAAGAAGAGGCCAAAGATGATTCCAAAAAAGAGGACAAAAAGACAGAGGCCGTTGGTGATGTGAATGGTGACGGGAAAATTATCTGCGGATATATTTCAAAAAACATTGTCGACCCATTCCACGCGCCGATCAATGACTATGCAAAAGAGACTTTTGACGCACTGAAAAAAGATGGGACAATCGATGACTGGACAGGAGTTCTCGACGGTGAGACAGATGCGAACAAGCAGATTGACCGTGCGGATGAGTGTATCGCTAAAAAATGTGACTATGTTATTATTCTTCCGGCGGAGGCAACGGCTTCAGATGCGGCTGTCACAAAGATGACAGATGCAGGCATCAAAGTGATCGTTGTAAACTCAAAGACAGACAGCACAGATGATGTTGCCATGGCATATGTAGGGCCAAACGACGTTGAAGCCGGCGAAATGCTCGCACAGTGGGTCATTGATAATGTACCGGACGGCGGAAAATATGCACACTGCCAGGGCGTAATCGGTAACTCGGCTCAGATCCAGCGCGGCGAAGGTATTGAAAACATCATGAAAGACAACGATAAATTCGAATCTATCGGTGATTTCCCATGTGAGTGGCAGGCAGACAAAGCTGCAAACGTTGCAACAGATATGATGAACCAGTATGGCAAAGATCTCAAAGCGATCATCTGCGATAACGATGATATGTCTTCTGCGGCACAGAAAGCCTGCAACGACGCTGGAAGAACGGATATCGTATGTGTTGGTGTTGACGGAAATGACAACCCGCTTCAGATGGTAAAAGACGGTGAGATGGGTGCAACTGTTCTTCAGGACGGCCCTGCTCAGGTTGGCGGCGCAATTGATCTGATCAAGAAGGCACTCAACGGAGAAGAGACAGAAAAAGAAGTTATGATTTCCTTTGTACTTGTGACAAAAGATAACGTTGATGAGTATCTCAAATAATCAGGCTTTACAATCAGAAATATGGATGACCAGGGGGTGCTTAGGCACTCCCTTTGTGTTATCATTAAAAAAACGGCAGAATCAGGAGGGATGAAAAGTGAAGAAAATAATCAACAATCCGGAACATGCGGTGATGGAAGGGCTCGAAGGCTTTGTCTCATGTTACGATAAATATTATGAGCTGCATCCGGAAGTCAAAGGTGTCATTTCCAAAAACAGAAGGAAGGGGAAAGTGGCACTTGTGGTTGGCGGAGGAAGCGGCCATGAGCCAATGTTTGCCGGATTTGTGGGAAGAGGTCTGGCGGATGCGGCGGCCTGCGGTAATATTTTCGCATCGCCGGATCCGAATACGATATTCGAAACTGCAAAAGCAGTCAGCGAAGGGGAAGGAGTGCTGTTCGTCTACGGGAATTATGCGGGAGATAATCTGAATTTTGATATGGCGGAAGAGCTTTTGAACGATGATGGGATTCTGACTGCAAATGTGCGGGTGTGGGATGATGTGGCATCTGCGCCGGAAGACAGAATCGAAGACCGGAGGGGGATCGCCGGTGACGTGCCAGTGATCAAGGTGGCTGGCGCTGCCTGTGACGCGGGGCTTTCACTTGGAGAGGTAAGAAGAATTACAGAGAAAGCAAGAGACTGTACAAAATCGATCGGAATCGCTGTCTCACCAGGACAGATTCCGGGGCTTAATAAACCGACCTTTGAACTGGGTGAGGATGAGCTGGAGTACGGCATGGGAATCCATGGGGAACCGGGAATCCAAAGGACAAAGATGCAGCCGGCGGATGTACTGACCGAAGAGCTTTACAGGAAACTGGCCGAAGAGGCGAAGCTTAAAAGAGGCGATGAAGCCGTTGTGGTTATGAACGGGCTGGGGGCGACGACGAATCTGGAGCTTGCAATTGTTTACAGAAAAGTACGGCAGTTGTTAGAGAAGGATGGAATTCAGGTATATGATTCGGATATGAATAATTACTGCACGAGCCAGGGAATGGGAGGCTTTTCGATTACGTTTATGAAGCTTGACGATGAACTGAAAACGTATTATGACATGCCGTGCTATTCTCCTTATTATGCGAAGGGGGAACTGACCGGAGTGGTTTTCAAAGAAAGCAGCAGTGAGAATGCAGAGGAAAAAATAACGTTGGATAAAACAGAACCGGCGGAAATGAAAGAGGAAAAGTCTCAGCATGAGACCAGAAGCAGAGAAGGGGTCTTGGATGTGCTGACCGCTCAGGATGCAAAGGATATGCTGATTTATATTGCAGAAAAAGTCATCGCAGAGAAACCATATCTGACAGAGATTGACAGTGCCATCGGTGACGGTGACCACGGGATCGGTATGGCGGGCGGGATGCAGAAAGCCAGGGAAAAACTGGAGAAGCTTTATACCGGCAATGCCTATGAGGTATTTGAAGCGGCAGGAAAGGCAATGCTGATGTCCATGGGAGGAGCCTCCGGCGTGATCTTTGGCAGCCTGTACCTGGCAGGGGCGAAAGGAATGAATCCCAAGGCAGAGCTGAATGCATCTGACCTTGCTTCGATGGAACGGAAAAGCCTGGAGGCGATCAAGGAGAGAGGAAAAGCCCAGGTGGGTGATAAGACAATGGTGGATGCGCTGGAGCCGGCGGTTCTGGCGATGGAGAAATATCAGGGGAGTTCACTTCTGGAAATGCTGAGGGCGGCAGAAGAGGCGGCGAAGCAGGGAGTAGAGAATACAAAGAACTATACCGCCAGATTTGGACGCGCCAAATCTCTGATGGAACGTGCGATAGGGCATCAGGATGCAGGAGCAACTTCGGTGTGGATTATTTTCCGGGGAATGAGAGAGTTTGTGGAGAATAAGATGGCGTAGGAAGATGATCGAGAAGGGGCTTCAGCGGAATCCCGAAATCTGCTTACCGAAGTGTCCTCTGACAGGGGGAAACATGGTCATTACCGGCTCGTCACTTGTGGGAAAAAGTCCAGAAGTGACGAGCGGCTTTGTTTATAAAATTCTTCTGCAAATCATGTCACTCCTTCTGCCAGGAAGTTAAAGTGAATTAGACGGGGGTTTCGTTGGTCAGGTTAAACAATACTGTGATGTTGTGAAAACTCCTGCGGGAATAGACGGATACTATACTGGAGAGCGTGGCAGCCACTAATAATACGACCCATGGAAAATCTTCAAAGCGCTCAAAGCACCAGCCTGCAAGCCATTGTCCAACGGGCTGAGCACAGAGAATGATTGCCATCAGACAGGAAAACACCTTGCCCATCATCTCTTCCGGAACCACCTGCTGGAGGAACGCAAACAACTGCACACGCATCAGTACACCGGCAATCATGGCAAAAAAGCAGGCTGATGTAATAATCCCATAGCCAATTATGGCAGAAACGCCTAAAAGCAGTCCTAAGACAATAGGTACAAAGCACAATGCAATCAGTAAGAGTAAACGGTGTATCTTTTGAATCGATAATTTTTTTGCAAGCACTCCAGCCAGCAATCCGCCCACTAATCCGCCACCCATCATAACGCCTTGTGTCACACCAAGCCATTGGCTGGATAGCCCATATGTCTGTGTGATCAACACAGGCAGGCCGATAATAAGCACTGAACTGGCAAACAGTTCAAACAACGTCATGATGAAGATGCTCTTGGCTAAGATCGGTTTGGTTATGAACATAAAGCGAAGGCTGCTGCCCATATCCTTTTTCACTGTAGCCCAGATATTTCCTGTAGATACTTGCTTTTTATGAGGGATTCTGATGAATAGTTCCATGACCGCTGAGAGAAAAAAGCATATTGCGCTTACAATAAGCACTATGGGAAGTCCAAATGCCCCGTAAAGTACACCGCCTATGACCGGTCCCATCATATTAGATAGTGAGTTTACAAGATTTATGGCGGCGTTGGCGGGAACTAGTTTTTCACTTTCCACCAGTAAGGGGATGCTCGCTTGTACCGCTGGGCTATATGCCCCTTGAATGGCGTAAAGTGCCATCATCAGCAAAACTACAATGGCTGTGGCTGAAGAATAACCACTTATGACAATATAGCCAGATACTAAAGCGGAGGTAATAAAATCTAAGACGACCATAATGCGTTGTTTATTTACACGGTCTGCAATCATGCCTCCCACTGGAGAGAGCAAGATCATAGGTAAAAAAGCCAATGCTGAAATTTGCCCAAACAGCGCAGGTGAGCCGCTTCGCTCCAGGATATATAGCGGCAGGGCAAAGCGAAGAACAGCGTTGCCGAATAAGGAGATGATTTGGCCTGTCACAACCAGAGTAAAATCCTTGTTCCAAAGTTTTGCTTTTGTTTGTTTCATGTTATGTGCTCCTTTTCTGTGCGCAATGCTCTTACGGAGTGCTGCCTGACATGCTTTCCTCATAAAAACGGTTCAAGTTGTCCCGTAATTCATCCAAATGGCTTTCCGGGGGGTGCACACAATTTCTCCACAATGTTACCATAGCGTCGATGCGTCTCTTCCGCTGATCCAAATCCATGGGCAGGCCAAAGAATTGATCGCTGGTAGAGATAGCCAGCAGCAAACCGATTTCAGCCATTTCTTCAGGATAATCACAAGAGTAAAAACCACTGTCTATATACTGTTTTATGATTTCTGCCACCAAGGGAACCAGCATCTTCATACGCTGCTCCCGCAGTTTATAGGTTACGATTGAACTTTCCCCTGACCTGCCGTATTGAATCAGCCGACGGGAGAAGCTGTTCGCTGTGTTGGTAAAAAACACAAACATCAACCTGTCTTTCTCTGGCAGTTCTTTTATCTGGCTGCGCCATTCATCAATTAAATCACTCAGCCCTTTTTCGATCACTGTGTCAAGTATTTCTTCTTTGCTGGAGAAGTAATGGTACATTCCGCCTTTTGTGAGGCCAAACGCCTTTTGCAAATCGGTGATGGTTGTGTTTTCATAACCCTTTTCGAGAAACTGATCCAAAGCAATTTGAATCAGTTTCTCTTTGCGCGGCGCAAAGTCTTTCTGTGTGCGCGACATCATATCCCTCCTTATAATTAAACCGAACGCGGTATAATTATAATGCCACAAATATATGTATATGTCAATTACTTTAAGTTCTAATGTTATGAAAAAGATGGGATGCCCCATTGTTTGTGTCATATTGTTCAAGAAATGTTTGTATGGGTATGATAAGATGATAAAGGTGATCGATGAGGTTCTGCCCGTTAGTATTATTTGAAATACTGCCGGAATATGGTGTGACGGCTTTTTCCAAATATCAAGTAGCTGCATAGAAATTGAAATTCTGCGGGAATTCAATTGGAACGGAAGGGAAAAGATTTTGATTGAATTTGTAAAGGAGATTTTATGAGAATAACTTCATTAGTTGTACAGTAAGTAAAACAAATAAATTTTATTCCCCTGCCAATAATGCTCTTTATGATAAAAAGGGCAAAGATACTTTTGTACACGAACAAAACTTGATTATTTCAGAAAACAAAGTAGTAGTTATTATGGGGTGTGGGCATGCTGGTGTTGTAAATATCATGGAAGAAGCAAAGAAGTATCAACCATATTTTTGTATTGGTGGTTTTCATTTGTTCAACCCACTTACAAAGAAAACAGTATCAAAGGAATTATTAAATGGTATTGCCACGGAATTACAAAAGTATAAAGATATTGAATTTTATACTTGTCATTGCACTGGAGAAAAGGCATATCATTATCTATCTCAACAAATGGATAATATGAATTATATGTCTTGCGGTAATGTTATCGAAATCTAAGTATATATTTAATCAAATCTGAATTTGATGCTCAAAATACCGTTCGTGTTAAGCAACTGAATATAACATTATTTTGCTTTTTTTGACATCTTTGATTGGTAGAACAAAATGCAACTTCTGCTTACAATTATAATAAAGAATAGTAAAGGAGAAGGAGCAAACGAAAAAGATTATGAAAGTAATTGGAATTATTATTTTAATCATTGTTATTATTGCCGTTTTCATCTTTTGCATATATTGGTATCGCAACATACACTGGTATGACAAGTATGAAAAAACGCTGCAAAAAAGTAATGCCAAAGAGAAACAGGCTAAACTTCCAAATGGCAATACCATCAATTATGGAGAAATAGAAAATGACAAACCGGCATTACTTTTGATTCATGGTCAGATGGGGATTTGGGAAGATTATGCGTTAGTGATGTCTGAACTAAGCGAGAACTGGCATGTGTATGCAGTTGATGTATATGGGCATGGGGAGTCCACTCATGACGAGAGCCTGTATTATCTTGATGTAAATGGCGACGATTTCATTTGGTTCATTGGAAATGTTATTGGCGAAAAGACAGTCGTTGCCGGACATTCAAACGGTGCAATAACGGCTGCATACATTGCTGCTTATGGTGGTGAAAATATAGCCGGAGCAGTTTTGGAAGATCCGCCGATTTTCTCTACAGAAGGAGAGGGGTGGGAAAATAGTTTTGCCTATTTGGATACCTATAAGCCGCTGCATGATTGGAATCAATCCGACAAATCGGAGTGCTGGGAGGCATATTATTTGAGACACTGCTATTGGGGAAAACTGTATATGGAAACTTCAATGCCTAACATTGCGGATTATGCACAGAAATATCATGACAAACATCCAAATGAGACGGTAAAAATAGGTTTTCTTCCATCATCTATTTGGGCGGTGTTTGAATATGTACAATACTATGATTTTACTTATGGCGAAAAATTTTATGACTTGAGCTGGAATCATGG